>CALEYQ010000023.1 GCA_937924855.1 uncultured Bacteroidota bacterium
GTTGTCATTGCATGTGTTATCCCTGCAGCCTTTTCATATATTTCAGCCAGCTTTACCAGGGTTTTTCCGAATACATCCTGGTATTTGGGAGGAAGGGGTTTGGAAGAAACCGACTTGATGATTTCTCCGGTATCCTTATTGAACAAGCCGGGAGAATGCCATACGGTTTGGTTTCCTTCTTCTGAAAATTTATAGCCTTTGCCTTTTTGGGTTAGGCAATGCAGAATTTTGGGACCGGGAATATCTTTTAAGTCGCGAAGTACCTTATTTAAGCGGATGGAATCATGTCCGTCGACCGGACCGAAATACCGGAATTTGAGCGACTCGAATAAATTACTTTGTTTTAGCAGGGAGGTTTTTACGGCGTTTTCAATTTTGGAAGCAATTTCCTGGGCATTGGGCCCGAACTTGCTGATTTTCCCCAGGAGGTTCCAAACTTCATCCTTAAATCTGTTATAGGTATGCGAAGTGGTAATGTCGGTTAAATAATCTTTTAAGGCTCCTACATTGGGGTCAATGCTCATGCAATTATCGTTCAGTATTACCAGCAAATCGGCATTGGAGGTTCCGGCGTTGTTGAGTCCTTCAAAGGCGAGTCCTGCTGTCATGGCTCCGTCGCCGATTACCGCCACCACCTTGCGGTCTTTTTCTTTCTGAAGTTTGCCTGCTACGGCCATTCCCAGGGCAGCCGAAATGGAGGTTGAGGAATGGCCTACCCCAAAGGCATCGTGTTCGTTTTCTTTTATTTTTGGGAACCCGGAAATGCCCCCGTAAATGCGGTTGGTATGAAATACATTTTTCCGGCCGGTTAAAATTTTATGGCCATAGGCCTGATGACCAACATCCCAGATAATTTTATCGTATGGTGAATTAAAAACATAATGCAGGGCCACGGTAAGTTCTACCACGCCCAGGCTGGCACCGAAATGCCCTCCTTTTTTTGAAACTACATCAATAATGAACTGCCTGACATCGGCGCAGATGGCGGGGAGGTCGTCTTCGGAGAACTGTTTCAGGTCGGCCGGTGAATCAATCTTGCTGAGGTAGGGACCCGCAGGAAATTCCATGGTACAAAGATAAGGATATTATAGGCTTGGGGCGTAACGACGGAAAGCCCTGAATATTTCGGCAAGGGGCTGCTTTTTAGGACTTTTTAAGGATTGATCCCTTGCGTAATTATTCGAAAAAATGGAAAACCTGTGTTACCTTTGCAGGGATTGAGCGACAAAACAAAAAAATACCTGCGCTGGTTTTGGGGATTGGTTCTGAGCCCCTTCATTATTCTTTTTTTGCTCATTATTTCGGTTTCTTTCGGATGGCTGGGAGAACTTCCCGACACGGCGGAACTGGAAAATCCAAAATATTTTCTCGCTACTGAAATTTATGCCACCGATGGACAGGTGCTGGGTAAATTTTATGCTGAGAACCGGAGTCCTGCAACCTATCAGGATCTCGATTCCAATCTTATCAATGCCCTGATTGCAACAGAGGATGCACGATTCAGGGAACACAGCGGCATCGACTTCCGGGGCCTGGTTCGTGTGTTTGGGCGCACCATCATTGGTGGCGATCAAAGCGGGGGAGGAGGAAGTACCATCAGTCAGCAATTGGCGAAAATGCTATTTCCCCGGGAAAAAATTTCGAGTAAGTTAAGTCTCTCGGTTCGGAAAATAAAAGAATGGGTAATTGCCACCCGCCTTGAGAAGAAGTACACCAAGGACGAAATCCTGGCGATGTATCTCAACAAATTCGATTTTTTAAATCTCGCCGTAGGTATCCGGTCGGCCGCAAAAATATATTTCAATACCACTCCGGATTCGCTCCGTATTGAGCAGGCCGCCATGTTGGTGGGCATGGCGAAAAACCCTTCCCTTTTTAATCCCATCAGGAAACCTGATACCACCCTGCACCGAAGAAATGTGGTAATGATGCAAATGGTGAAATATGGATTTCTGACGAGGGAGAAGTACGATTCACTCAAAGTATTGCCACTGGGGCTGAACTTTAAACCCGAAGACCATAACGAAGGACTTGCTCCTTATTTCAGAGAATACCTGCGCACACATTTCCTCTCCGAATGGCTTAAAACCACGGTCAATCCTGAAACCGGAAAACCCTATGATGTGTATCGCGATGGCCTGAAGATTTATACCACGCTCGATTCCCGGATGCAGCAATATGCAGAGAATGCGGTAAAAAATCACATGGCAAAAACCCAGGAAAAGTTTTTCAAGGATGTGCAGCGGAAGAAAAATGCTCCTTTTGCCTACTACGTCCAAAAAACAGAAATTGAAAAGATTCTAACCCGCGCAAAAAAAGATTCTTACAGGTATAAAAAACTAAAAGGCGAAGGGAAGTCAGATGTGGAAATTGAAAGGGAATTCAATACGCCCGATACCATGACGGTCTTCACCTGGCAGGGCGAGAAAGACACGATCATGACGCCGATGGATTCCATCCGGTATTATAAATCCTTTTTACAATCGGGATTTATGGCTATGGATCCGCATACCGGATTTGTTAAAGCCTGGGTGGGAGGGATAAACCACAAGCACTTTAAGTACGATCATGTTAAGGTAGCTGCCCGTCAGGTAGGTTCTACTTTCAAGCCATTTGTTTATCTGCTTGCCATAATGAACGGGGTTTCACCCTGTGAGCGGGTTCCCAACCAACCCGTTACTATTTTTTACGATAATAAGGACTGGACTCCCCGGAACTCTTCGCATAAATCTCTCGATGGAAAAGTACTAACCCTGAAGTATGCACTGGCCCAATCCATTAATTTCATTACTGCCCATATAATGAAGCAATATAATCCCGAGGCTGTAATTACCCTGGCACGAAGGATGGGTATTACCGCGCCCATGGATCCTTACCCCTCTATTTGTCTTGGAACCCCCGACATTTCCGTTTATGAAATGGTGGGAGCCTACAGCACATTTGCCAATAAAGGAACCTGGATTGAACCTACCTTCATTACCCGTATTGAGGATAAGAATGGAAAGCTGCTTTACGAGTATGTTCCCCGAAGAACGGAAGTGATGAGCGAGGAGAAAGCATATATCATGCTTGAACTCATGAAAGGAGCAACACTTTATGGTACAGGGGCCAGCCTCAGAGGAGGCGACTATCGGTTTACGGCTCCCATAGCAGGAAAAACAGGTACCACCCAGCACAACGCCGACGGTTGGTTTATGGGAATAACTCCCGATCTGGTGGCCGGAGCCTGGGTGGGAGCAGAAGACAGGAGTGTGCATTTCTCAAGTATGGAAGAAGGGCAGGGTTCGCGATTGGCACTTCCCATCTGGGGCCAATTCATGAAACAGGTATGGAATGATAAGAAACTAAGCATTTCCCAGGGCGATTTTGAAAAACCCGCCAAACCTATTTCCGTAGAACTCGATTGTTCCAAATACGATAAAGAAGTAGAAAACATACCCGACTTCGAAAAATCGGGCGATTTCGACAAAAACCGCTTTGAGTTTTAAGGCTACACTCAAGCCCCTGATTTCCATTTACTTTTTTATCTTCGCATAAACTTTTTTCCATGAACAAAGTGGTGAAAAATGCCGACGAAGCCATTCGCGGAATAAAAGATAACATGACCCTGATGTTGGGTGGGTTCGGCCTTTGCGGAATTCCCGAAAACTGCATTTCCTCCCTGGTAAAAAGCGGGGTCAAAGGGCTAACCTGCATTTCCAACAATGCCGGGGTGGATGATTTTGGTATCGGCCTTATGCTGAAGGGAAGACAGGTGAAAAAAATGATTTCTTCCTATGTGGGTGAAAATGCCGAGTTTGAAAGACAATTGCTCAGCGGAGAACTGGAAGTAGAACTGATTCCCCAAGGAACGCTGGCTACCCGATGCCTTGCTACCGGATACGGAATGCCCGCCATTTTTACGCCGGCCGGGGTGGGAACCGAAGTTGCCGAAGGAAAAGAAACCCGAATCTTCAAGGGAAAGGAATATTTGCTGGAACATGCTTTTGAAGTGGATTTTGCCATTGTTAAAGCCTGGAAAGGCGATACCGCCGGAAATCTTATTTACCGTGCCACCGCCCGTAATTTTAATCCCCTTATGGCTATGGCCGGAAAAATTACCATTGCCGAGGTAGAGCATTTAGTTCCCGAAGGAGAACTTGATCCCGATGGAATTCATACCCCCGGCATTTTTGTCCACCGGATTTTCCAGGGAGTTAACTATGAAAAACGCATTGAACAACGTACCGTAAGAAAAAAGTAATCCCGCAACCATGCTCGACAAGAACGGCATTGCCAAACGAATTGCACAGGAACTCCAAGACGGGTATTATGTGAACCTGGGAATTGGTATTCCCACTCTGGTGGCCAATTATATTCCCGATAATATGGATGTCATCCTTCAATCCGAAAACGGATTGCTGGGGATAGGTCCCTTCCCGTTTGAAGGAGAAGAAGATCCCGATCTGATTAATGCAGGAAAACAAACCATTACCACGGTTAAAGGATCTTCCTTTTTTGATTCCGCCATGAGCTTTGGAATGATACGGGCCGGAAAGGTAGATCTTACCGTGTTAGGTGCCATGGAAGTGGCCGACAACGGTGATATTGCCAATTGGAAAATTCCCGGAAAAATGGTTAAAGGAATGGGCGGTGCCATGGATCTGGTAGCTTCGGCAAAGAATATTATTGTGGCCATGCAACAGGTTAATAAAGCCGGCGAGTCGAAATTGCTATCCCAATGCACTCTTCCCATAACCGGACGGAAATGCGTAAAGAAAATTGTTACCGAAATGGGCGTTTATGATATTACTCCGAAAGGATTTCAACTCCTGGAAAGAGCCCCCGGTGTTTCGGTAGATCAGATTAAAAACGCCGTGGCTGGCAGATTGGTGATTAAAGGGGAAATTCCTGAAATGAAGCTCTGAACCCCCGATGAAAATATCTAAACTTTCTGTTGTAATTCCGGCCTATAATGAGGAAAGAACCATTCATCTTATCCTCAATAAAATTCTTGCCGTCAACCTGCCCGACGGAATCAATAAGGAAATTATTCTGGTTAATGACTGCTCCAAAGACGATACCCGCGGAGCTATTGAGCGATATATTTCCGAACACCCCGGAACCGACATACGACTTTTTAACCAGCCCTTCAACCAGGGCAAAGGTGCCGCCCTGCACAAGGGAATTGAGCTGGCCACAGGTGATGTTCTAATCATTCAGGATGCAGATCTTGAATACGACCCCGCCGAATACAATATTCTCCTTCGGCCCATTATGGAAGGCTTTGCCGATGTGGTTTATGGATCCCGCTTCGCCGGCGGACGACCGCACCGAATCCTCTTCTTTTGGCATACTATAGGAAATCAATTCCTGACTTTCCTTTCCAACATGTTCTCAAACCTCAACCTTACCGATATGGAAACCTGTTATAAGGTTTTCAGAACCGATATTATTCAGAAAATAAAACTGAAAGAAAAACGTTTTGGTTTTGAACCCGAAGTAACCGCAAAAATTGCCAGAGTAAAAGGAATCAGAATCTATGAAGTGGGCATCAGTTACTACGGGCGGACTTACGAAGAAGGAAAAAAGATTGGTTGGAAAGACGGTTTCAGGGCCATCTATTGTATTTTAAAGTACAATCTTTTTCCCGGGAACTTTTACAAATAGATTTGGGTTTGACGCAACAATCCCCCACCGCACAGCATTCTAAGTCAGAAGCGAATTTTCTGAGAATCCTGTTTTTTTTGTTTACCGCTTTTCTTGTGGGGCTGATTTGGAGCCGAAACGTATTTGTCACTCTCGACGGACCGGCTCATGTGTATAATGCCCACCTTCTGGGGCAGCTTATTTTTGGCGGCGAATCTGTTTTACATTCTTTTTTTGTTTCAAATCCATTTCCTGTACCCAATGCTTCCGGACATATTTTACTCATGGTGTTCCAATCCCTTTTTTCGCCGGAAGTGTCAGAAAAATTATTACTTACCCTGATTGTTTGTCTGTTAACCTATGGATCCCGGTTTTTATTGCAAAGCGCATTTCAGGGTTTGTTTTTCGGCGCCTTCCTGATTTTCCCTTTTGTCTTCAGCTATATTTTTTTCCTGGGATTTTATAATTTTTCCCTCGGACTGGGAATCATGTTGGTGGCTTTGGGATTTTATTTTTCCCGAAGAGAACAGGGTGGGGGAAAGTTTTATATAATTCTTTTTCTTTTTCTGGCGGGCCTTTACTTTTCTCATCTGGTAATTCTGGGATTTACCCTGTTGGTTATTTTTCTGGCCGAACTGTTTTCTTTTCTCGGAAATCGGGAATTTAAGGGTCGTCATATTTCAGCGCTGGCTCTGGTAACAGCTCCGTGGGTTGTATTGTCCGTATTGTTTTTGTGGTTTTCTCCAAATGCTGAAAACGAAGCCGGCCCCGACACTTTTTTGCGGTTTACCAACCTGGTGAGAGGACGCCCCATGGTGGCTCTGAACTTTGAAAGGGAGCAGGTTTTTGCTGACCTTATCATGGCAGGCCTGATGTTTCTTACCGTGTTTTTTGTGTGGAATTTCTTCTCCGGAATGCTAAAGGGAATGAGTATTGGCTTTAAAGCCTTGCTGGCAGGTGCTCTACTTGCTTTATGCCTCTACTTTGCCTTACCCGATGGAATGGCAGGGGGTGGTTACCTCACCGACAGGCTTTTGCTGCTGTTTTTTATCCTGAGTATTATTTGTCTTTCTTCCCTGCGAATGCCGTTTTGGTTTGGTTGTTGCCTGATTCTTGTTTCCGGGATCTCCCTGGCCGGACGGGGTTTTTACTTTAAGCAGGTTACCCTGATCCATTCACGAGAGGCCGGAGAATTGCTGGAAACCGGAAAGCGTATACCCGAAAATTCCCTGGTGCTGCCACTTAATTTTTCCCATAATTGGTTTGAATCGCATTTTACCGATTACGTAGGCGCCGGTAACAAATCCATCCTCCTGAATAACTACGAGCCGGGCAATAATTATTTTCCCCTTAAATGGAAAACCGGAAATCCTGCAGAATGGCTTGGATACCCTCCGGGAACAAAGAATTGCGGAGATCTTTCAACCTTTGAAACCGAAAACAGAACTATTGATTTTGTGGTGTTCTGGAAATACAAGTCCGACGAAACTGATTCCTGCCGGAAAGAAACCGTAAGAAAAATTCTAAAAAATTTCAAGCCGGTCTACCTTTCCAGACACCAAAATGCTGTGTTGCTTAAGCGGATGCCATGAAGAAAATCTTTTCTGACTTTTCAGTGCTTTCCCTGGCAGGCGTAATGGTTTTTTGCCTGATCTTCAATTTTAATACCCGCTGGGAAGGAAATAGCTGGAACTGGAGCATTACCTCCGACGGCAAAGGCTATTATGCTTATTTACCCGCACTCTTTATTTACAATGATTTCCAATACAGTTTCGCCGAAGATATTGAGAAGCGATATTATGGCAACCATGAGCTGGGCGCATTTTACACCATCGAACACGAGGGAAAGCGGGTTAACAAGTATTTTGGCGGTGAAAGCTTGTTGCTACTGCCATTTTTTCTTCTTGCCACTTTTGTAGCATTTTTGGCGGGATTCCCTGTTGATGGGTTTTCTCTTCCCTTTCAGATAGGCGTGGGAGTTGCCGCTCTGTTTTATCTTTTCTGGGGACTTTATTTTTTGCGAAAAACGCTGCTTGGTTATGGGCTTTCCCCATGGGCCACGGGCTTAACGCTGCTGCTCCTTCCCCTGGGAACAAACCTGTTGTATTATGTAGCCATAGAGCCATCTATGTCGCATGTGTATTCCTTTGCCGCCATTTCCTGTTTTATTTTCCTTGTGAGAACCTTCGACCGTAAGGCAGAAGGAAAAATCTTGTTTTTGTTATTACTCGTTTATGGACTCATTGTTTTTATCCGACCTGTGAACGGATTGGTAGCGCTCTCGGTTTTCTTTTTGTCGGAACAACCCGGGGCATTTCTGAGAAATGTTTTTTCTCCCCGTATGAGAGTCTCGTTTGTGTCCGGAATGCTGCTGGGAATTGCCATTCCTTTTCTTCAAACGGCACTTTATTTTCTCCAAACCGGAAAATTCTGGGTTTGGTCGTACGGTGAAGAGGGATTTAATTTTTCAGATCCTCATGTGTGGGAAATTTTGTTCGGATGGAGAAAAGGCCTTTTTGTTTATTGTCCGGTTTTGCTTTTGTCCCTTCCCGGATTATATTTTTTTGGTAAGGGTCAAATGCGAAAAGCTTTACTTTTTCTTGCTTTTTTGCTCCTCGTGGCCTATGTGGTTTCGTCCTGGTGGTGCTGGTGGTATGGAGGCAGTTACGGCATGCGTGCCCTGATCGATTATTTTCCCTTTTTTGGTTTATTGCTGGGCTTTTCACTTGTAAAAATTAAACCCCGGCTGATTTATTTTTCCTTAATTCCCCTGGGATTCCTGGTATTTGTTTCTACGGTTCAAACCTGGCAGGCACATAAACTTATAATTCCCTGGGATGGAATGACCTTCCAGAAATACCAGCGTATTTTTTTAAAAACCGACGACAGATTCATTGGAATTTTTACTGACAATGCATTTATCCCCGAAAACGGAAGCCGGGAAGGGAAAGTGGTTTTCTTTAATGACTTTGATCCGGGTTACACCTGGTGGGATATGAATTCCATAACCGATAAAAGGGCATTTTCCGGAAAGCACAGTTCTGTAATCGGTAACGGAAACAAAAAAAGTGTTTCCTTTGGAAAATCCATCCGGCATTTGATTCCCGACTCAGTTTCTTCGGCAAGCGTATTTGCTTCGATGAAGGTTTATTCCGAGGATATAAATACCGATGCCGTTTTGGTAATCAGTTTTGAACGGGAAGGGAAAAGTTATTCCTGGAAAACCCGGAGATTGATTACAATGATTAACGAAACCGGAAAGTGGTTGGAAATTTCAGGTAAAGAAAAGTTCCCCGGGGATTTTCAGCGTGATGATATATTAACAGTTTATCTGCTTGCTGAAAAATCAGGACCTGTTTACATTGATGATTTCAGGATAGCCATTGATTATTGAGCCACCCGTTTGTAAACTCTCACCTCGTAAAAGGCGGTTCCCAGGCCCAGATCATGCTCTGAGCTTTTTGATTTGAACCGGGCAATACGGCTAAGCAGGCTATCGGCCTCCAGGGCATCTGCATCAATTCCGGCTTCGTATTTTCCGTAATGACTATCCCAGAAAATTAGTGTACCGGGTTTTAGGTGTGAACCGGGGTTATCCTTTGGTAAAAACCACAATTCCCGGCATAGATTTTCATTAAAGGGATCGCGATTCAGTGCGTAAGTAATTCCGGGATGCTGATAATATATAATGGTTTCCTCTCCAATGCCGGCACGGGTAGTTTCAACCGCGGCTTCAATCACTTCTGTTTCATGATCTTTTTGGAACCCGGGCCAGAATTGTTTGACCGGGTAAAAAAGGGCCCCAAGAGAGATTATTCCGGCGGCAATCATCCAGGATTTTCCGGAAAGCCGAAACAGATTGGCAAATGTTTGAAAACCGAAAACTCCGATCAGAGCCGTTAAAGGAGCAACACCTGCAAAAACACGGATCAAACCTATAGAACCACCATTTCCCAAAAACCAGAGCAGGGAGTGAGCCAGAAAGAAAATCAGAAACGGAACATATATCAGAAAAAGCAAATCGGAATTTATCCGGTTTTTTTTCCAAATTCCAATAATCGGGCTGACAAGCCCAGTAATCAGCAATACAAAACCGGGAATACCCCAAATGAATTCATTTTTCCCAATAAAATAAAACAAAGATCCTGCTCCGTAATAGGGGTTGTTTCCGGTATAGGGATTTTGATGTATGATCCAAAGAAAATCACCATAAACCAATCCCCCTGATATTGTGTAAACCACGGTTCCCACCAAAGGAAGCCAGACATATTTTGTTTTGTTTTTTGTCAAACAGTAAAAAATCCATACCGGCAAAAGCAAAAACCCCTCGGTACGGATGAAGGGCAATGCGCCAAGGAGGAGCAGGGCAGGTACGAATTTTTGGTAATACAAAAGATAAATTCCAAGCGATAACACGAATGCAAAAAAGGGTTCTGTTAATCCACTGAACAGAGTTCCGAAAAACACAGGGGCTCCAAACAAAAGCATCAGTCCCAGCCAGGGCGGAGTCATGGCCGAACGGCGCAGGAAATTCTGAATAATTATTCCTGAACCCATACCACAAATAAAATTAAATAAGAGAATCCCATTTATTCCGGCTTGCGAAAACGGACTGGAAATAAGGGTAAAAAATGGTTTTCCCCAATGGTGTAAAAAAAGTTCAGGGTGGTTCCAGCTGAAGCGTGAGATTTCGAAATGGCGAATACCATCAGAACTATCGAATAGGCCGTCTGAATTCAGGTAAAATAAAATAACAAGGAGGCCAACAAACAGAACAGGAACCCAAAATCCGGGTCTTTTCATGATTTAAGATTAACCGGTAGGAACCGATTTTTTCATCCGGGCCGATTTCCGGGCCATGGATGCTTTTATATCTTCCAGTTCTCCTTTGGGAATTGCACCAATTAATTTCTGGGTGTATTCGGTCTGGGGGTTGTTGTAAATAGAATCGGCATCACCCATCTCCTCAATTTTTCCTTTGTTCATTACCACCATCCTGTCGCTCATGAATTTTACAACGGAAAGGTCATGGCTGATGAAAATATATGTAAACTGAAACTCTTTTTTCAATTCATTGAGGAGGTTCAATACCTGAGCCTGAATAGAAACGTCGAGGGCGGAAACAGATTCGTCGCAAATGATAAACTGCGGGTCAAGAGTTAAGGCACGGGCAATACAAATTCGCTGGCGCTGGCCACCGCTGAATTCGTGTGGATAGCGGTAAAAATGACTTTCATTCATATTTACGCGGTTCAGCAGTTCCATTACCCTTTCCTTACGTTGTTTGTCAGTGCTGAAAATATTGTGAACCCGCATGGGTTCCATAAGGGCCTCTCCAATGGTAATTCTTGGATTTAAACTGGAATAGGGATCCTGAAAAATGATCTGGAGGTTTTTCCGCATCTCACGCATCTGGGTGAGTGGGATATCGGTAATGTTTTTTCCATTGAAAATAATTTGGCCTTCGGTAGGCTCAATCAAACGCAGAATAGTTCTTCCCAAAGTAGTTTTTCCGCAACCCGATTCTCCAACCAGTCCAAGCGTCTCGCCGGGATAAACATCAATCGTAACATCATCAACAGCTTTCACAAAGTCCTTCTGGCGGCCGAAAAGTCCTTTTTTGATGGGGAAATAGGTTTTGATATTTTTTAACTCAAGAATGGGGGGCTTTGTGTAAAGCTCTTTGTGAACCTTTTCCCGTTCTTCTTTGGTGTAAATAAACTTGTTGGTAGCTTCCTCAACTGAAACATGACTTTCGGTCATTACTCCTTCGCCATCGGTATTCATGAAATCGGCCACGGTGGGCAGCCAGTGAAGTCTTTTGTTAAGGGGAGGTCGACAGGCGAGAAGACCCTTGGTATAGGGATGCTGTGGATTGGAAAAAATATCCCAAACGCTGCCCTGTTCAACAATTTTTCCCTTATACATTACCACCACCTTATCGGCCAGTTCGGCAATTACGCCAAGGTCGTGGGTGATGAACATAATGCCCATATCGTAATCTTCCTGAAGTTGTTGCATCAACTCCAGAATGGTGTGCTGAACCGTTACATCAAGGGCGGTGGTGGGTTCGTCGGCGATAAGGATGGAAGGATTGCAGCTCATGGCCATCGCAATCATCACCCTTTGCTTTTGTCCACCGGAAATCTGGTGAGGATAGGTTTCAAAAATATTTTCAGGTCTGGGAAGCTGCACCTTTTTAAACAAATCAATGGTAAGTTCTTTGGCTTCCCGTTTGGTTTTTTTCTGATGCAGCATAATGGCTTCCATAACCTGGTCGCCACAGGTATAAACCGGATTCAGCGAGGTCATTGGCTCTTGAAAGATCATGGCAATTTCGTTGCCACGGAAGGAGCGCATTTCACGGTCCGAAAGTTTTACCAGATCAACTTCACCCCGGGTACGGCTGTGAAAAATAATTTCACCCCCTGCAATTCTTCCGGGAGGATTGGGAATAAGCCGCATGGCAGAAAGGGCGGTAACGGATTTTCCGGAACCGGACTCTCCTACAATACCAATGGTTTCGCCCCTGTTAAGGGTAAAACTGATGTCGTTTACGGCTTTTACGATTTCCTCTTCCGTACGGAATTCAGTAATCAGATTCCGAACCTCTAATAGCTTTTCTTTTTCCATATTCAGGGACGGCTAAAGTACATTTTTCAGCCAAACCGACCAAAAAATTGGGGGGCTTAAATACCTCATTTTTGACTAATTAAGGATTTTCAGGATCAGGAAGGACGGCATTGGGTTTGGGTGCTGTTGGTTCTTCGTGTTTGTATACAAAAAGCGACAATTTTCCCTGGCGGTATTCGCTGCTTTCGTCCTTGAGCTCACAATAAATTAACCGGTCGTTTTTCTTTAAAACCCACCCGGAAAACCCAAAATAATCCTCACCCTCACCATACCTGGATTCGAAAAATTCTTTGATTTCCAGAAATAAGGTCCGGGCATCGCCTTTGGCAATATAGTACCCATCGAGCCTGAATTCCTGTAGTATTCCCTGGTCGAAAACAAATTCCAGGGTGAACATTTCCCCGTTTTTCTCACGGTATTCATAAAAAAGGTAATCTTTTTCCTCCTGCACGGGCCTCCCGGGTTCGGCATTTTTTACGGCCTGAAAACTCATGCCCGGTTCATACCCCCGGAAAATCCCTTCATCAGCCCTGGCAAGTTTCCGGAAGCCTTCTGAATACTCGGAAAATTTTTTCTTTTCACCGCATCCGGAAATAAATCCTGCGAAAAGCGAAAGGGCAAAAAAGACAATGGGCTTCATGCCCCAAAGGTAGGGTTTATGTAATTACCATTTGATCCGGATCAAGGAGTTTTCCCCCTTTGAGTTTCCTGAAAATCTGAGCTACCGTAAACACATCTTTCTGGCAGTATACCACAATCCTGTCCAGGTCTTTTTCCTTATAGTACACATCATAAACCATGCTTCCGTCGATGTCGTCTTTGGGGGTGGGAATACCGAAGACAGTAGCCAGCAGATTCAGGGAGGTAAAGTTTTTAAAATCTCCGAATTTCCATAATTCCATGGTGTCGAGAAGTTTGACTTCCCAGGGTTTTTTCCCGGCCAGGTTAAGAATGGGAGGAAGGGATATGCCATGGATCAGCATCCGCCGGGCCATGAAAGGAAAGTCAAATTCCTTCCCGTTATGGGCGCAAAGCTGGGCGTCTGCTGAGGAATAATTCCGGGAAAGCAGGTTCCCAAATTCGTTGAGCAGGGTAAATTCGTCGTGACCGGCAAAAGATTTTACGCGGAATGAACTGCCGGAAATAAATCCCACCGAAATACAGATTATTTTCCCAAACTCGGCAAAAATACCTGCCCTCCGGTAAAGGGATGCCGGGGTAACTTCTGCCGTAACCTGATTTTTTACCTTTTCCGACCATAGTTTTTGGATGTTATCCGGGGCCAGCTCAAAGAGCTCATAGGTGGGAACCGTTTCAATGTCGAGAAACAGAATTTTTTCCTCGTTTATTTCATGCAGCATACCCAAAGGTAATCAGAGGGAGCGATTTTCCCCTGATTTCTTTAAAACCTCAGAGAATCATTACTCCGGGTTTGTTGATGATGGGAATATTGGTAAGGTGGTTTTCCGAAATGCTTTCAGCAACAAACACATATTTTTTGTCGTACATCACACGGTGCTTATAAAACGAAACCCAGTACTCGTTGGAAATGCCAAAGAGGTTTTCCATAATGGGTTCTATTTTTGCAAAATCGCCGGGCTCTATCGTGTCAAGAAAGTGCCGAAGCACCGAGGTTTTAACACTTTCTCCCCGCACTTCACCGTAGCCCTTTGAGGTTACCAGCACCCCTTCAATCAATTCCTGTCCGAGGTTTAAGAGGTACACATTCCAAACCTCAACATTAATCTCGTTGCGTTCCTTTACGATGGCCACGGCAACGTTTTCAACTTTGGGTGGATGTATGTCTTTTTTCATTCTTCTTTTTTCTTCTGCTTTCCCAGAAGGGCTTCAATTTTTGCGGCCTGGTCGAATGTGTCGTCAAGCACCAGAATCAATTCAGGGACAATCCGCAACTGGGTTTTTATTCTAACTCCAAGGGCTTTTCTGATTTCGCTTTTCCGGTCGTTTATTTTTTCCATGGCTCCCGCCTTGTCCTTTACGGGGTAAATACTCAGGAAAACCCGGGCAACGCTAAGGTCGGGACTTACCCTTACTTCGGTAACGGATATAAGTGATCCGGGAACAAGGGAACTGCCCCCCTTTTGAAAAATATCGCCCAACTCTTTTTGAAGAAGGCGGTTTACTTTTGACTGGCGGGTTGTGGTCATTATCTCAATATAAAATTATTCTCAAAGTTATCAAAATATGAAACCTTCTGCCCCGTTAATTTAACCCTATATTTGCCCCATGAAAGATGTTTTCAAAATTCTTTCGCTGGTCAGGTTTTATCGAAAACATGCGCTGCTTAACATTTTTTTCAATGTTTTGTTTGCCGTGTTTTCCCTTTTTTCCCTGGCGCTTTTAAAGCCTTTCCTCGATCTTCTTTTTAATACCACCGAAGTGGGCTACCAGGAGATTCTGTCTCGGGGAAAGCCTGATTTTTCGGTATCCGCAACCGGAGTAATTGATTCTTTTAACTGGTTTCTTACCCGCCTGATCGTTGAAGAAGGGAAATTGCAGGCCCTCTTTTTTATTTGTGTTTTGGTGGTGGTTATGATTTTTTTTAAAAATCTATCCAAATATCTGGCCATGTTTTTCCTCGCACCTATTCGAAACGGGGTGGTACGTGATCTGAGGAATAAGATTTACGGAAAAATTCTGGTACTCCCTTTATCTTTTTTCTCCAACGAAAGAAAAGGGGATCTGATGTCGCGCATGAACAACGATGTAAAGGAAGTGGAATGGAGCGTTATGAATTCACTGGAAATGCTTTTCCGGGAACCGGTAAACATCCTTTTTTTTCTTTCCTGGTTGATCTGGATTTCACCCCAAATGACCCTCCTGGCATTTCTGTTACTTCCCGTAATGGGATTTCTGATCGGACGGGTATCTAAGACATTGCGTCGTACTACCCAAAAGGAAAAGGAATTAGCCGGAACCCTTCTCTCTGTTATCGAAGAAACTCTTGGCGGATTAAGAATTATTAAGGCTTTTAATAATGAAAAAAGAGCCGAAAATAGATTTCGCGACCTTAATAGTACGTATACCGGATATATGATCAGCATTTATCGCCGGGTTGATCTTTCCAGCCCCATGAGTGAATTCCTTGGGGTCTTGGTTCTTGTTATTATCATGTATTTTGGAGGGGCCCTGGTGCTTGACGAACAGACCGCCCTTTCAGCCTCTTCTTTTATTACTTACATCGCCGTATTTTCCCAGTTAATTGGGCCTGCCAAGTCACTCACTACAGCCTATTTTAATGTCCAGAAGGGCATAGCCTCGCTGGAAAGAATTAAAAAAATTACAGAGGCTATTGAAGAAATCCACGAACCCTCAAATCCTATTCCTTTAACCCATTTTGATCACAGCATTGAATTCCGGAATGTTTCTTTTGCCTACACAAGAGGTGACCAGGGGTATGTTCTTAAAAATATTGAATTAACCATACCCAAAGGAAAAACCATTGCCCTGGTGGGCCAGTCCGGTTCCGGAAAGAGCACCATGGCCGATATGTTACCCCGGTTTTACGACCCCGACCAGGGGGGCGTTTTTATCGACGGTAAGAACCTTAAAGATTGTCGCTTGACAGATGTAAGAAACCTGCTCGGTATTGTTACTCAGGAAAGCATTTTATTCAACGACAGCGTTTATAATAATATATGTTTTGGCCTTGGAAATGTTTCCGAAAAGGAAGTGGAGGAGGCCGCCAAAATTGCCAATGCCCACGAGTTTATTGTTGACATGGAGGAAGGGTATCACTCAAATATTGGGGACCGCGGCGGAAAACTCTCAGGAGGCCAAAAGCAAAGGCTCAGCATTGCCCGGGCTGTGCTTAAAAACCCACCCATCCTGATTCTGGATGAAGCAACCTCGGCCCTTGATACCGAATCCGAACGCCTGGTTCAGGATGCCCTTGTTAAGTTGATGAAGAACCGTACCGTTCTCATTATTGCCCACCGGCTGAGCACCATACAACATGCCGATGAAATTATTGTCCTCGAAAAGGGGGAGATAAAAGAACGGGGTTCCCACACGGAACTTCTTGAAAAACAGGGGATATACCGCCGTTTATACGACATGCAGGCCTTTACCTGATAACCGCTCATCCTAAAACAAGGGAATTTCAACTGCTTTTATTAAATTTGCTAACCAAAAATTCAAACCATGAAAAAATCATTACTACTTTTTGCCGTTTCACTATCATCACTGGCCTTTTCCCAAATTACTCTTAATATGGGTGATATTGCCAATATCGGCTTTTCTATCCGCCAGGCGAATGATACTTTACCCACGGTGACTCCCGGTCCTTCCGGAGCCAGTCAAACCTGGAACTTTACCAATTTGAATAACCATTACATGGACACTCTGTTATTCACAAACCCCAATTGGACTCCATATGGAGGCAGCTTTCCGGGGTCTAACCTTTGTCTTATGTTTGGAACCTCAGGCTTTTATGCTTATCTGAGGAATAACTCAAACAGCCTTGAAATATTAGGCCAGGCCGGCGACTTCGGATTCGGCCCAATGGTGATTGACCTTAATCCTGATGAGCTGATTTTGCCTTATCCTTTTACTTATAATGGCACGTATAACAACACCTCCAAATATTCAGTTCAATTTCCCTTCCCGCAGCCGCCCATGGATTCCCTCCGGGTGAAAAATACCACCATTAAAAGTGGAAATGCTGATGCCTGGGGAACCGTAACAACTCCGCTCGCATCCAATGTTCAGGTTTTGAGGATTCGTGAGCAAAGAATTTCCATCGACAGCGTCTTTGCCCATATCACTTTCCCTGCACCTTCATGGCAGTTTATGCAGGAATCACGTGATACAACCATTGAATATTCATATTGGGCAAAAAACACAGGAAACAACTATGGATTTCCTCTTGTAAATATATCGACTGACGCACAGGGCCAGGTTACGAGTGCAAACTGGCTTCAGGCAGCCCCCGCACAAACAGGAATTGAAGAAAATGAGCTAAGTTCTATTTCTACCTATCCTAACCCGGGGGTTAATGAAATTTTCTTCGATTGCTCTAAAGGTAACTTTGCCAGAATTACCCTTGTGGATGCCACAGGAAAAGAAGTTCTTGCCGTACCTGCAGGGAATAAAGTGGTAAAGGTAGATGTTGCCCACCTCGATGCCGGAACCTATTTTTATTACGCCTCTGATAGAGAAGGCTCTGTCAGAAAAGCCGGAAAAATTTTGATCACCAGATAAATTCTCCTTCAGCCCGCCGGGTTTCACGGCGGGCTGTTTCGGAATAACCCATCTCTGTTTCTCAAAGTGATATTTTAAACCAATCACAAAAAACCAAAACCAATCTTCATGAAAAAATCATTACTTATTATTTCCGCTGTTGTTTTTGCCGCAGGAACTATGTTTTCCCAGGCATTAAACGGCGGCTTCGAAACCTGGGGATCTCAGGCCGGAGAACCCACTCAACCTACCGGTTGGGTTACGGCAAATGTTTTTGCCTCCCCCCTGGTAAGTTCTTCCAACCCAACCTCGGCGTTTCAGGCGGGTACCCCCAACAACTATATGGGAACCTACTCACTTCGACTTGTTTCGGTTAAGTTGGTTTCAAATCCCGATCCACAAAACATTCCGGATACCCTGGGGGTTGCTGTTACCGGAACAGTTACTTTTTTCCCGCAAATGACATTGCGTGACAGGATTCCATTTACCGCAAGGCCTGCCACCATGAATTTTGGCGCAAAGTACACGCCGATGGGGGTTGACACTGCTTTTATTTACATGGAGCTTTCAAAGTGGAATACATCAACAGGACAACGGGATATTATCTTTCAGGGAGGCCTCGAAGTTTCAGCCAGTGCAAACTATCAGAACTTTTCAATCCCTCTTTCAACCGGGTATTTGATGCCCGATCAGCCCGATAGTCTGAGCATTGGAATTTCCTGCACCAGCTATAACACTCCCAGGGTGGGATCTCAGCTGTGGATCGACAACGTTAGTTTTTCGGGTTGGGTTGGACAGGAAGAGTACGCAAACGATGTGGTTGTGAAAACCTTCCCAAATCCTGCCACCGAAACCATTACCATTGATGCCACAGGCCTCACGGCTGAGCTTGGCGGTCTTGAAATTTTCGACATGTCAGGAAAAAAAGTGTTCAGCACCTCCATGCGGAACGCAATGAATGTTTCCGTGAATGTTTCTGAATTCGCTCCCGGAAATTATACGTATTCACTGATTGGAATTCAGGGAATCCGCCTCCACGAAGGTAAATTCACCGTAACCCGATAATATCCGCCCTCTAATTTAAAAGCCCCGGTTATCCGGGGCTTTTTATTTTAACACAACACGGCCCAATACCTGGGCAATGTATGTTTTTGCACTTTCAATGTTTTTCAACTGAACCAGCAAGTCGTCTGTTTCAGTGTCCGGGGGTATTTCTTTTAAGCGTGCTTCCAAATCCCCTTTCATCTTTTCAAGCTTTTTTAAACGCAGGGTTAAAATAACATACTCCAGGTTTTTTTTCAGCTCAAGCTCTTCGGTTTTTACAAGAATGCCATGTCTTTCCCATTCCGATAACTCATAAGGACTGGAAAGCAGATTTATGGTCAGGCCGGAAATCTCAGGGTCAGGATGTCGGGTAAAATAATTGGCGTCGGGGACCACTCCCTCCTGGAGCATTTTTTCAATTTCAGAGAATATTTTTTTGTGAACCGGTACTTCAAACTCAATTTCATCCTGTGAAATTTCATGGTAAATGTATTCGGGAACTCCAATTTCCCCTGAGGCCGGATTTCCCTCCGGATCAGTTATCTCAAAAACAATGGACTTTGCACTGTAGCTTAATAACATCCGCAGCAATTCCTTTTCCTGATTTTCCTGGCTCGTGGTAAGGGGAATGATATCATCCTGGGAGGGCTTCACAGGAATATTAGGGAAATCGGATTTTTCCTGACGGTTTATTTTGTCATCGTAGGACTTTTTACGGATTTTATTTAGCTCCGTAAGGAGGGTTTGTTCTCCCACATCCAACAGGCGACTGCACTCTTTTACGTAAACAGTTCGGGTAATAAGGTCCGGGATCAGTGCTATACTCTCTACAATATCTTTAATCAGCTCTGCCTTTTTAATGGGATCCTTTCCTGCCTCTCCGGATAATATTCCCGTTTTAAAAGTGATAAAATCCTTTTTGTTCCCTTCAATAAACTCACGAACGGCTTCCGGCGAATTTTTTTTCGAAAAGGAATCCGGATCATCTCCCTCAGGAAACAGTAAAACCCTCACATTCATCCCCTCCTCCAAAATGAGGTTTATTCCCCTGAAACTGGCTTTTATTCCCGCAGCATCCCCATCGTACAGAATGGTAATGTTTTTTGAATACCTCCTGATCAATCGCACCTGATCCTGGGTTAGTGAAGTTCCTGAAGAGGCCACCACATTTTCAATGCCTGCCTGATGCATGGACATTACATCGGTATAGCCCTCCACCAAAAAACATTCATCTTCCCGGGCTATGGATGATTTTGCAAAATTCATCCCGTATAAAACCTTGCTTTTGTAATAAACAGGAGTTTCCGGACTATTAATGTACTTGGCTGTTTTTTTGTCGGAACGCAGTGTTCTTCCGGCAAAGGCAATTACCCGGCCCGTTAAATTATGAATGGGAAAAATTACCCTTCCCGAGTATCGGTCAAAAAAAGTTTTCCTCTGGTTCCCACCGTTATCCCCTTCCTGCCCTTCAGGACTTTCCTGGTTTTGATCCCCGGGAACTATTATAAGCCCCGCCTTTTCCAAAACTTTGGGATTAAATCCCGAGGCCAAAGCGTTTTGCGAAAACGCATCCCGTTGTTCCGGTGAATAGCCCAATTGAAATTTTTGAATTATTTCAGGCGTAAAACCCCTCGACTCAAAATATCCACGTCCCACCGATTTGCCTTCATCTGTTTCATGCAAAGAATGGGTAAAGAATTTCTGGGCAAATGAACAGGCCACCATCAGACTTTCTCTTTCTTTTTCCTCGGTTTCCCTGATTATCTGTTCTTCGGGTGTTTCCGGACGGTCTTCTTCAACCTCAATGCCATACTTGCCGGCCAGGTACCTCAGGGCTTCCGGAAAGCTGAGATGCTCGTGCTCCATAATGAAATTGACCGGGTTGCCGGCCTTCCCGCATCCGAAACACTTGTATATTCCCCGTGAAACGGAAACATGGAAAGAGGGTGTTTTTTCGTTGTGAAAAGGACATAGCCCAATCAGGTTCGCACCCCTTTTTTTCAATGAAACAAAATCCGAAACAACCTCCTCAATTCTGGCGGCTTCATGAATTTTTGCTATGGTTTCACGGGTTATCATAAGGATTGCTAAGGTACATCAATTTGCCCGCTTTTCATTCCTGAAATTTTATAAATATAAGCCTGGCGATTCTGATTTAAAACAAACCCGGGTTTAATTTAGAGCCCCCAAAATTTTTTCATCAAATAACCGGCCAATACTTTTGGCCCGTGAAAAAATTATTACTCATTCTTTCGCTTTCGTCCTGCCTGTTTCTGAAAAGCCAGGATTCTATTCCTGACCCGGCCCAGGGCATGGTTTTTGCGCTACTGGAAAAAATTGAAAACCAAACCCGATATACTGCCAATCTCGATCCCGAAAGCTTGTCAAGCCTTCCCGTAGGAATAATAAAGGAAATAGGCTCAATCCGTTATATCGTTGCCATCGACAGCGCCACCTTTTTCCCCGATGGGGCATATTTCAATGCCTATATGGCTCTTGAAATTCCGGGAAGCAGCAGAAAAATTGCCTTTGCCGGCAAAAATCTCAGGTTTAACCCTTCGGGAGTTATCGGAGGCCCGCAGGCAAGGCTGAAACTGGTGAGCCGGCATTCCATTCCCTTTGGCCCCGGCTTTAACCTGATTATTCCTGCTGACGGATCTTCCTATATTGACTGGAACTGCGCGGGTTTTCAATCCTTCAGCCTGAAAGGTTTTTTTGAAATTGGTAGGAACCGACTGCTCCCCGATAGTACCGCCACCTTCGATAAAAATGTAAAAATCTCATTCCAGGTTTCCGGTTCCAATGTGTCCGACATTATGGTAACGGCATCCATGACGCCCTTTTATGTAAAGGGTTTACCAAACTGGCGTTTTCATGTTAGTGAAGTAGTAGCAGATTTAAGCGATTTCAGAAATCCCCAGGGAATTGTTTTTCCTCAGGGGTATGCAGCTTCCGGCAATTTATGGAGGGGTTTTTATTTAAAGAGTCTGAAGGTGATTTTACCTCCGGAGCTTTCCAGGAATGGGCGACAAACGGAAATCTCAGTGGCAGGTCTCATTCTTGATAATGCCGGAGTTACGGGCACCCTTGCTGCAGGACCTGTTTTCCAGCTCGGGGATGGTAGCATGAGCGGATGGGCTTTCTCATTGGATCAGGTTTCCCTTTCCTTCAATCAGAACCGGGTTTCAGGAGGCGGAATAGCCGGAAAAATCTTATTACCTGCTTTCGACAGCACCCGTGCCGTAAATTTTGCAGGCACTATAACCTATAACGATGATTCCAAAGATCTGGATTACGGAATCCTGGTGTCGGCACCCGGCGTGCTTCAGGCCCAATGTTTAGGTGCAAAAATCCAATTATACCAGACTTCTTACCTCGAGGTCAGAAAGAACGGAAACACCTTTATGCCTAAAGCCGTATTGAATGGAAACATTCGATTCGACAGGGAAGAAATAAGTACTCAGGGTCTTAACTTCACAAACCTGATTTTGCTTTCCACGCCCCCTTATATTGCAGGAGGAATTTTTGCTCTTTCCGGATCCGGAAATCCCTCCGGGGTTGTGGGTTTTCCGGTCAGCATTTCGCAAATTGGAATCGGAGTTTCCAATGGGAACCCCGAAATCTTTTTCGATGTTCAGTTAAACTTTTCAAACCCCGGCGACAATTTTATTGGAGGAAGTACCCGGGTTGTTGTAAAAACTCAAATTCAAAAAACACTTTATCAGGGGGGTGGAGATTATCCGGTTAGCTATGAAAAAATCCGTTGGAAGCTCGACCGGGTTGCTGTAGGTAATATCCTGATTGAAGTTAACACGGCTCCTTTTTACCTTAAGACCATAGTTTCCCACAGGAATAATGATCCCGTTTATGGAAAGGGATTTTTTGGGAATGCAAAATTTTTGCTCAAAAATGTAATTAGGGATACTGCGATGGCTACCGTCTGTTTTGGCTCCACCACATTCAGGTATTGGTACGCCGATGTGTTTATTCCGGTTAATATTCCACTGGGACCCGCGCCGGCATCTGTAATGCTTAGTCGCATTAACGGTGGCTTGTATTACCGGATGAAACCTCAACGAATCCATGCCGGAGATTATATTGCCGGCCTTAACGGGAATTATTCGCCCGGTCAGCCAACCCAAACGTATATTCCCGATCAGAACTCCGCCCTGGGATTTAAAATAGGAGCTGCATTCAGGTACATTCCTTCCGAAAAAGCCATGAACGGGGAAGTCATGCTTGAGGCTTCATTCAGTTCCGGTGGCTCGCTTAATTCGGTGTTGCTTCAGGGAAATATTTACGCCATGGCTACCGTAAATGAAAGAGCCAGTCGCCCGGCTCCGGTAAGAGGTTTTGGCTCTATTTCTTTTTTCCCTCAGGAGAAAATTTTCGATGCCTCATTCACCGCCCTTCTTGAATCTGCCCCCGGCATTACAGGAAGTGGTACCGCCCGTATTTACATTGCTCCGGGTACCTGGTATGTATGCGCCGGAAAACCAACCCAGCCGCTTACGGTTTCCATCTTAGGGCTGGGGAATGCAAGCGCTTATTTTATGACGGGCAATCAGCTTGAACCCATGCCACCCCCGCCTCCCGCACTTTCAAACCTGGTAGCCCAATCGGGATTGGCTCACCTGAGAAATACAAATTCATTGACATCGGGATCGGGATTTTGCGCCGGCGCACGAATCAGCTCCTCCTTCTATAAAGAATTAGGCTGGGATTTTTTCACCATTTACGGAGGGTTTAACTTTCTGGCCGGATTCGATCTGATGCTTGCCAATTACGGACCGGGAGCCCGCTGTGCCGAAAACAATCAGGCTGCAGGATTAAACGGCTGGCAGGCGAGCGGACAACTTTACCTCCTGCTGCAGGGAAGCATAGGTGTAAAAGGTACATTGGGCAGTTCCATCTGCAACGCTGATTGGTGCCGACAGTCATTTGATATTACGGTTTTGAGCGGAAGTATTGCGGCTATTGTTTACGGTAAAGTGCCCAGACCCTCATACTTTTCCGGAAATGTAGCCTGTACCTATTCCATACTGGGCCTGGTGAATGGTAATTTTAATTTCGAGTTTAAGGTTGGACAAAATTGTACTGTGCAGGGATGAAAAACCAGGTTCTGATAATATTTTTGATTCTTTATAATGGATTGCTCTCGCAATCGGAAACCAAATTTTCCGGCAAAGCCTGTTTTTTCAATGACCGGGTTCTGGTAAGATGGATTCCACATTCCCCGGAAGCCTGGGAGAAAAGTTGTAAATATGGTTTTACCTTAAAGGTTGTCGATGCGGAAAATAAAGTTGTAAGGGATTTTCCCATAATACCTGCCCTCGAATTTCCCAATGAAGCCTGGGACTCCCTTTCCCGGAAAAATCCCTCCGCACTCATGTTGTTTAATTCCATGAAACAAATCCGTAAAGGGGAAAAAATAACTTCAGGAAAGGAAAACGCACACAATATTTTTTTTCTTTCCCTCGCAGCCCTCGATGCAGATACCGCTCTTGCTGCTATGGTGGGTTGCTTCTATTCATTCAGCCTATCACCGCCCCTGAACGAGGTTGAAATTACTCTTGAATTATGCTGGAATTTTTCCGGGGAAAAGGGTGCGATAAAAATAATTCCGGAACGAGCAACTCCTGCATTGATTTCGCCGGAATTAAAGGCGAATGGAAACGCCATTGCAATTAGCTGGCCGGCCCGCCAATATACAAGAACCTATCATGGATATTTTATTTTAAGGAGGGATGGTGAAACCACCAAACAACTGAATAAATCCCCTTTGGTTTATCTTGTAAACACCTATTCCGATTCGCTTATTCATTATCTGGATACCACGGCAGAAGCCGGGAAAACGTACTTCTACAAGATTATTCCAATGGATTATTTTAATATTAAAGATTCTTCAGGTCTTGAGAGGCGGATTGATTTTTTTCCACCGGGGGCCTTTCAGGTAATTCTCGATTCAGTTTCCTGGAAATCCGACTCCCTGGTTTTCAGATATAAAAAAAAAGGAAACCACGAAAATCTGAAAGCCTCTGAAATTTCAATACGAAACAAAGAAGGGAAAGTGCTGTTTTCACATAAGAAATCCTGTTTTCAGGAGGTCGTAGCCTGGAAACCTGATAGAGAAGGATTGGTTTTTATTTCGCAAGTCCTGCATTTCGGCTCCGGAATTTCAACCCCGTCTGAGGAAAGGGTTTATGAAGTTCCCGATATTTTTCCACCCGCCCGTCCCCGGCCTCCCATACTAAGTTCCCCGGGAAAAGGGCTTGTTCAAATCAGTCCTGATTTTGATAATACCGACCAGATTTCAGGAATCAGGATATTCCGGAGGATGGGATTAAAAGGGCTTTACCGGGATTTATATTCCGGTCCCTTAACGAAGGGTTTTTATGTGGACACATTACCCATGAACACCCTCGAAAATGTTGTGTGGTATAAGTACCAGCTTTTTGATGCAGCCTTTAACCATTCTTCTTTTTCCGATTCTGCGGTGTTTTTTCTTGAGGATACAATTCCTCCTATAAGGCCGGTAGTGTACCATGCCGGGAATGAAAATGGAGAAATCAAGATATGCTTTTGGTTTTTTCCGGAGGAGAATCTGAAAATCGGATTGTGGGATAAAAACGTAGCTCTGGATTGCAGACTTTTTACCCGTAGAGACTCTGGTTGTTTTCTGTGCCCGGAGGGACTACCCCAAACGGAATTTAATTTTGTGATTCGTGTCACGGACCCTTCAGGAAATATTTCAAACTCGCATCCTTTCAGGTTTAAGAAACCTGATGCTGTAATTCAACCGGGATTTGTAATCAGTCACCGGATTCAACACGACCCCGGCTTCATAACCATTTCATTGGATAAGTTTTCGCCACATGTTCAATGGCAGGTATTCAGGAAAAAGGCAGATGAACCCTTCCAGTTGATAAAAACAATTCCGGCCGGAACAACAAGTTTTGTAGATCGGGCGGTCTACATCAATAATACTTATACCTACTTTGTTTCGGGATTTGGAGTGGAGGGAGATCCTATTCCTCCATCAGTTCCGGTTATTGTAATCTATTGATTTAGGCGATTGTCTATTTTTGCAGGGATGGATCGAGCCTTTCCCTTGCTATTGTTGATTTTTCACTTTGCTTTTTTTCCATTGAAAGGATCCGAAGGGTTTTTATCAGGGCTTGAATCTGCGGAGGTTCTTCCCACAGCGGGATTTTCAAGCAGGAATACTTTTATATATGGCTTTAATGCCCCCGTATTTTCCTTTAAACTGGGAGCTGAAATGAAAGGAAAGCTAAGAATGGGAATCTCATACAACTATTTAAAACAACCCGAATTTAAAAGCTATAAGGACAAATTTCCTTTTGTTTATCTAAAACAAGTATCGGGGGTGAATGGAGTTGATACGGTTCCTGCTTTCCTTCGCTTGCGTTATATGGCCTATTATGGTGATTATACCTATTACAATAAAGACAAGTGGGAGTTCAGCATTCCCATTCATTTGGGGCTGGGAAAATCCTTTTACGAGTATTCAGAAGGTTCCAAAAAAGTCAGGGAGCGGGAGTCGATGGTATTTGTTTATGAACCGGCAACCTCGGTACAGTACCGGATTATTCCCTGGTTTGGGGTTGGAGTGGATATTGGATATCGTTTCATAATAGTGGATAATAAGTTCATAGGTAATAACTTTAACTCTCCCATTTACAACCTCAAAACCCTGATTTTCTAGGCATAAATTAACAGATCAATCATCAAAAAAAAAGCCCATTGAATTTAACCACAATTCTATATCTTTAACCGAGTAAAACAAATTAACAAGAAATCGAAAATTACACTTTTAACAGTTCTTTTAATACCCGTGCTTGGAATTTCTCAAAATTGGGTATGGGCAAAAAAGGCCGGCGGAAATTCCTACGATGAAGGTAACGCCATTGCGGTTGACCAAAACGGAAATTCTTATATCACAGGAACCTTTCAGGATACCGCCTATTTTGGTGCTACCATGCTGGTTAGTTCCGGCGACAATGATGTATATGTGGCAAAGCTCGACCCAAGCGGTAACTTCCTTTGGGCTAAGAAAGGAGGAGGCCAGTTTTCTGATGGTTCAAAAGCCATTTGTCTCGATAATAACGGAAACATTTATATAGCGGGATTCTATAACGCCGCCGCCATAACTTTTGGTAGCATTACCCTTCCCGCAGCAACCTGGGATGATATTTTCCTTGTTAAATACGACAATAGCGGAAATGTGCTGTGGGCGGTTAAAGCCGGTGGCAGCCAAAACGATTATGCCTACGGATTGGTGGCTGATGGAGCAGGAAATGTTTTTATGACCGGCAGTTTTCAAACCACCGCTTCTTTCGGTTCGAATGTAGTATCCAGTTCCGGATGGGGAGATATTTTTGTAGCAAAGTATAACGGATCCAATGGAACCTGCACCTGGGCCGTGAAAGGGGGTGGCAATGGCGATGATAACGGAAAGGCAATTACCCTGGGAGGCTCAGATATCTATATTACCGGCTTTTTCCGGAATACCGCAACCTTTGGTACACTTCCTACCGTTTCCAGCAGTGGAAATGAAGATGTTTTTGTGGCTAAACTGGATGGAAATGGAAACTGGTCCTGGGTTAGAAAAGGAGGCGGCACGCAAAAAGACAATGGACTGGCCGTTGTTGCCGACGGAGCTGGCGCTTGTTATGCTACCGGCTTTTATGACGGCAACGCAACATTTGGTTCGGCAAATCTTACGGGAGCTGGTGTTCAGGATATGTTCCTTGTTAAATACGACGCTTCCGGAAATCAGGTTTATGCCGTTACTTACGGTGGATGGGGAAATGACGGAGGGTATGGTATCGTCCGCGATGGAATAGGGGATCTCCTTATTGCCGGAAACTTTGAAGGAACTGCAAATTTTGGTCCCAACAATACCCTTCAGGTTGCCGGGATTTCAGATTTCTTTGTTTTAAAATGTAATCCCAACAATGGCTCGGTTATCTGGGCTGCAAAGGCCGGAGCAGAAGATGAAGATTTTTGCTGGGGAATTGGTGTGGATCAAAGTTTCGATGCCTACATAACCGGATATTATAGGGTTTCATGCGATTTTGCGTCCTTGAATTCGCTTACCGCGAATTTTTTCAATGAAATTTATGTTGCAAAAATTCAAAACCCTCTTGGTATTCTTGAAATGGAAAACCAGATTGGTTTGAATCTTTTCCCTAATCCTGCAAATGATTTACTTCAGGTTTCAATCCTTTCGACCCCCGGATTTAATCCCGGCGATAAATATGTATTTACCGTAATGGACATTTCTGGGAAGCAGGTTTTACAGGGAAATTTTTCAGGAACGCAGGCACGGATTAGTGTTGAAAATCTGGCCCCCGGTTCTTACACTCTGCTAATTAAATCCCAGGCAACCGGATTTACCGGAACCGGTAAGTTTTCAAGGATTGAATGAACCCACTGATCGACCCAACCGGTGAAAACCTGAGTCCTACTGAAAAGGAACTTGAAAAAGTTTTAAGACCGAGGGAGTTTTCAGATTTTACCGGACAATCGGGCGTAGTTGACAATCTGCTGGTTTTTGTGCAGGCTGCGCTTCAACGAAACGAAGCCCTTGATCATATTTTACTTCATGGCCCTCCCGGTCTTGGAAAAACCACCCTTGCCAACATTATTGCCTCTGAACTTGGGGTGGGAATAAAAGTTACCTCAGGCCCAGTTCTCGATAAGCCGGGTGATTTGGCCGGCCTCCTCACAAACCTTGAAAACCGGGATGTTCTTTTCATTGATGAGATCCACAGACTTAGTCCCGTTGTGGAGGAATATTTGTATTCGGCTATGGAGGATTTCCGGATTGATATTATGATTGATTCCGGCCCCTCAGCCCGATCGGTACAAATAAAATTAAATCCCTTTACCCTGGTAGGTGCAACCACCCGGTCCGGTCTGCTTACGGCCCCGCTTCGGGCTCGCTTTGGAATAAATTCAAGACTTAACTATTACGATGCTGCACTGCTCGAAAAAATCGTTACCCGTGCTGCCGGAATATTAAATATTGAAATTCTTCCTGAAGCAGCTTCCGAAATTGCCCGACGCAGCCGCGGAACCCCCCGCATTGCCAATGCACTGCTTCGCAGGGTACGCGATTTCGCCCAAATAAAGGGAAATGGCTCCGTTGACCTTGAAATTACCCAATATGCTCTTCAGGCTCTTAATGTGGATATCAACGGACTGGATGAAATGGATAATAAAATCATCCGCACCCTGGTCGAAAAATTCAAGGGAGGCCCAGTAGGCATAACCACTATTGCTACGGCCGTAGGAGAAGAGGCCGGAACCATCGAAGAAGTATATGAGCCATTCCTGATTCAGGAAGGGTATCTTGTAAGAACCCCGAGAGGAAGGGAGGTAACCGAAAAATCCTGGCGCCACCTTGGGAAAAACCCCTTTTCATCACCCGGAAATTTATTTGGACAGGATACCTGATGGATCCCACCCGGGCAACAAAAATTATTAAGGAAGAAAGCAAAAACCTGGGCTTCTTTTTCTGTGGAATCAGCAAAGCCCGTTTTTTGGAGCAGGAAGCACGGGATTTAGAGCAATGGCTCAGGAAAGGATACCATGGAGAAATGACCTACATGGAAAATCATTTCGACCTTAGGGTAAATCCCGAACGCCTGTTCCCCGGGGCAAAATCGGTGGTTTCGCTGGCGTTAAATTACTTTCCATCCGCGGAAAACAAAATGCCGGGAAAGGCCAAAGTTTCCAAATATGCCTGGGGGGAAGACTATCATCGTGTTATCCGGAAAAAAATAAAAAAACTGCTTCGGTTCTTAAAAGAAGAAATTGGAGAGATTCAAGGCAGAGGCTTTGTGGATTCTGCTCCTGTCATGGATAAAGTATGGGCCAAAAACTCAGGACTGGGCTGGGTTGGGAAAAACACCAACCTTATAAATCCACGCGCAGGATCATTCTTTTTTCTGGCAGAACTGGTACTCGATATTCCTCTTGTTTATGATGGACCCATAAAGGATTATTGTGGTACCTGTACCCGCTGTATTGATGCCTGCCCAACGGATGCGCTTACTGAACCCTATAAAATAGACGCCCGTAAATGTATTTCATATCTGACCATAGAACTCAAAGGTGAGATAGATAACAGGTTCAAAGGAAAAATGGAAGACTGGGTTTTCGGTTGCGATATCTGCCAGGATGTTTGTCCCTGGAACCGCTTTTCAAAAACGCATACTGAGCCGCAGTTTAATCCCTTATCCGACATACTCAATGGCAGGGAAACCTACTGGCTTGAAATTTCGGATGAACTTTTCGGGAAAAAATTCGGCAAAACAGCTTTGAAGCGATCCGGACTCAAAGGAATGAAAAGAAATGCTGCTTTTCTTAGGTCTTAGTTAATGTCCGGAAAGCATCCAATATTAACTCCTTATATACGTGCCCGAAAGTAGAAAGGCACCATACCTTAAGCAATAGTTTCTCATCATACCTGAGCCATTTTAGGGCCTTGGTAAGTTCTTTCTGAAAGAGGTTGGGATCAAAACTCACCCTTTGCAAAATCGTTTTGCTCATCTCCAGCATTGTCATGGTCTCGGATTTTACTGTCACTAAGATAACAACAGGATCTCAAAAAAACCAAGAATAATTTATTAACCATCACGGTTTAACATTTTCCAGTTATGCACATTTGCCTGATTTTTATGCATTTGCCGAAAAAAATGCCTTAAATTTGAAACCATTTCTAATCCGATTCAGTATAACTAAAATCCTATCCTTGAAATGAAAAATTTTCGGTCCCTGCTTCCCGTCGCTTATTTTTCCCTTTCTGCAATTTTTTTCTTTGCTGCCTGTGGATCATCCGAAGATGTGGGCGATGACAACGACTCCGGGGGCAACTCCATTACTACCGACGGTGGAAAAACTGCCCAGAATGTTTTTTATTCCATTCCCAGTCCAATCGAGTTGGCTACCCTTGTTCAAAAAGCCGGAGCCACCTATGATACCAAGGTTTTGAACGACCCCATGAATGTCTCCAAATATTCCACTTCTCTGGCCCAGGCCCTGAATCTTGGAGTGTATGGGGCCGATCTGAGCGTAACCACCATTTTCGACCAAACCCAGGAAAGCGTGATATATCTTAAATGCTCCCGCCGTTTGGCAGATGAGTTGGGAATAACCGGCGCCTTTTCGGATAATACTGTTCAGCGCATGGACAACAATAAGGGAAACCGCGATTCCCTGTTGAATATAATTTCCGATTCTTATTTTTCTACCGATGAATATCTGAAAGAAAATCAAAGACCCGGAATTTCCGCCCTTGTGCTCGCAGGTGGCTGGATAGAAGCACTTTATGTAGGAACCCAACTGGCCAAGTCCAGTAAAAATAATGCCGGAATTATCCAAAGAATTGCCGATTTAAAGGGCTCTCTTGAAAATTTGGTATCACTTTTGGAACTGTATAAAAATCAGGAAGGGGTAAATGAGTTGTTGGGACATTTAAAAGGCCTGATGGAAGTTTATAAAGATGTGCAGGTAAATGCAGGAGATAAAACTTCGGTTCAAACAGATGAAAAAACTAATGTTACTACCATAGGAGGCGGTTCTACCGTATCCATGACCCAGAAGCAATTCGAGGAAGTTTCGCTCAGAGCTGAAAAAGTCAGAAAATGGATTGTAACGCTTTAAAACAGAAAAAAATGAAACGCTCATTACAATGTAGCTTCTTGTTAATCCTGCTGTCCTTTCTTCCCGGCATGATGCATGCCCAGTGTAAAGGATTTGTTAAAAAATCAGGATTGCCAAAACTTACACCCTTTATAAGTAATGGACAGGTTCAAAGCTCCCAAATGCGACCCGGCGATAATGCCGAAATCGTTTTGAGTTTTTTTTCGGGTCAGGATTACCGTATTGTGGTAACGGGTCAACCCATTCTTGGAAACGTCAGGTTTAAGGTAAAGGATATGCAGGGGAATGTACTTTTCAATAATTCCGAATCCGATGATGTTGATTTTTTCGATTTCCGGGTAGCCAATTCCCAGCAACTTAAAGTTGAAGTTTTGGTTCCGGCATATTCCGGTGATAACAACATCGTACCCAATGGTTGTGTTGCGGTGATTGTTGGATTCAAAACCGAAAAATAAACCTAAACTTCCACGGTTCTTTGAATTCGGGTCAGTTTCCTTATGGGATACCAGCCCGCAAAATATCCTGTAATCAAAACCAGCCCGAGCGTTATCATTACATCAGTTCCCATTACACGGATAGGGTAGTGATCAATGATAAATCCTTCTGAAAACGGAACCAGTTTGTATTGGATTTGTAAATAACAAAGCAGCAGACCGGTAAAAATTCCAATCAGAGACCCCAGAAAAACTATCATTAACCCCTCAACCATAAAAATCTTTCGCAGGGTTTTTATGCCGGCACCCAATGAGGCAAGCACAAACATATCTTTTTGCTTTTCCAAAATAAGCATGGTTACGCAGCCAATTACATTGAAGGTGCCAATGATCATGATGAAAGCCAAAATAACAAGGGTCCACCACTTTTCGCTTTTCAGGGTTTTAAATAATACTTCGTTTTGTTCGAACCGGTTTTTTATCTGAAAGCCCGGCCCTGTAAGCGTCTGGATTTTTTTTCGGATTTCCGATTCATTGACATTTTTTTCAAGTTTTAATTCAATGGATGTTGCCTTGTTTTTAGCATCGGTAATGTTTCGAAGGTAATCCAGGGAAGTGATCAGATACCTGAAGTCGAAATCGTCGTTTAATGAAAAAATTGCGGATGGAAATAAATATCCGATATGAAATACATCTTCCTGGGTGGTGGCTGCACGGGCCTCTTTTCGGGGAATGAAAATCTGAATGAGGGAACCGGCATGAAACTGATTAACTACCAAATCCAGTTTTGCGGCAATGCCTCCGCCCGCCAATGCCATGGGCATAGTGTCGGAGCCAAGATCAAAATTTCCTGAAACTATGAAAGAATCAAGTCCGCTCATCTTCCCGAAATTCCCATCTACTCCTTTGATGGTGCCTATGTGTTGTTTTTCACCATGCTTAAAAAGTGCATTCTCCTGCAATACCTCCGAGTAATATAACACCCCCGGAATTTTCTGTATGGCTTTGAAGGGATCCGTAACCTCGAAAGTCTTTCCTCTTTCCGGGGTTATTTTCAAATCGGGATCAAAAGAATTGTAAAGGCTCAGCACCAGATCGGTCATCCCATTCATGGCGCTTAAAACAATAATCAGAGCGGCAGTACAAATGGAGATTCCGGTTACCGAAATCAGGGCAATGATGTTTATAGCCTGGGTTGATTTTTTTGAGACAAGGTACCTCCGGGCAATATAAAAGGGGAAGTTCATTCCGTTTTTTAACAAGAGCTTTATTTTCGGGCAATTATTACCAACCCGGTGCCGGTCGGGTGATTTCCTTTTACATCTGCAAGGTTCAGCAAAAAGGCAGGGGGGTAAAAAATCAGATAATAAAAGGGAAGGATAATGAAAAACAATTTGGAAACACCCAACATAACTATGGGCCATTTCATAGATATTTTCCAGGCAATTTTGCCGGGTGTGCCATATGCATATTTTCCCCGGGTTTCTGAAAAGCCTGCCCTTTTCAACTTGTCCTGTATGTCGTTAATATTATATCCATCCCTCACATGTTCCTCGATAAAACTACTTTCCTCATCATGGCCTACATCTGAACCTCCCTGATCGCTGGGTGTGGAAATAATAAGGGTCCCTCCGGGTTTTAGGGCTTTGTGAAAATTCCGGAACACCAGTTCATCCTCCAGAATATGCTCCATTACATCTACTGACAATATCAAATCATAGGTATCAGGTTCGTTGAGCCGGGTAAGGTCGCCCGTTTCGAAACGCACGTTTTTGAGACCTACCCTTGAAAAAAAATTACTGCAATCGGCGATTTGCTCCTCCTTTACATCCACCGCCTTTATTCGGAAGCGGGAATTCATTTTTCCCAGATAATAAGAATATTGTCCAAACCCAGATCCTGCATCCAATATCTCCGGAGCCGGGTTTTGCCGGTTCTCCCGGGCCCACCTTTTCAGTTCCGCATGCACATGCCAGGTTCTCAACAGCAAAAGATCGAGTAAGCGGTAAAATAATTTCCGCAACCATGGACTCTTATTGAAAACATTTCCTAATGACCTTTTTATGGGATCGTAATGCATAGCGGTTTTTAGTGGTTCGAAGTTACAAATTAATTTATGGCTGATTTTCCGGTGCGAACCTCAGTCCGTCCTGAAGAAACAGGTAGACATCTTTCGGGTGTCCATGTATGCTTTCCTTCTCGCGTTTTTTGCCAAGTCGCACGATTACCATGTCTTTTTGGGGAATTACAAAAATGTATTGTCCCAGAATGCCCCGTGCATAATACACATACAAGCCTTTGTAATCCGGAATAATCCACCAACTCAGACCATAGCGGTTATTTTTACCTCCATCGGGTTCCATCAGGGGAGCCGGCTTAACAGATTCAAGAAAATAGTCTAAAGGAATTAAGGTGTCGCCCTTCCAAACACCTGAATCGAGATATAATTTTCCAATCCGCGCAAAATCACGGGCGTTGGAATTAAAGCAGCAATAGGCCTTTTCCATTCCGTTTTCATGGTCGAGACTCCAGATGGCCTTTTGGGATGCCCCGGTTTTTTTCCAGATATTTTCCGAGAAAAATGCACTCAGGTTTTCTCCGGTTGCTTTTTGTATAACCATGGACAGCAGCGTTGTGTTCCCGCTTAAATACCGGAAGGTCTTCCCGGGTAATTCTTCAGGCTTGTAGCTAAGGGTAAGCGTTTTTAAATCATTGCCGTAATAAGCCCTGGCTGGGTAGGCGAATGGACTCTTATAATCTTCGTCGAAACCAATTCCGGAACTCATACTGACCAAATGGCGGATGGTTATTCCTGTTCCCTTGTATTCGGGCAAAAATTCTTCAATGGCCTGATTCAAAGATTTTATTTTTCCGGATTTTAATGCACAACCCAGGGCAACCGAAACAAAGGTTTTGGCAACACTAAACGAGTTGGAAAGAGAATTTTCTGAAAAGCCATCGAAGTATTTTTCATACCTGAGGCTGTCGTTTTGAATCACAAGAAAAGCAACGGTTTCTAATTCACGGTGGTAATTTTGGGAGGAATCAGGAAGGTCGTTTTGATTGTAATTGCTGCCCAAGACCCAGGGCTGAGGGGTTCCCGGAACCACTTCACGACCAGCGAAAATTTTATATTCATCAATGGAGGGCCCGGACCGACCCTTAAAATAGGTGTTCCAAACCGCTTTATATAAATGCGTGTTTCCCGAAAGAATAACACCTACATTCAAAACAAGGACTATTCCTCCAAACCAAATGAGGATTTTTTTACTCCTTTTTTTCATGCAATTGGGTCTTGATTATCCGGCACTCAAAAACTTCAGCGAAATGTATTAAAGCTTCCTGCGTTACTTTTGAAAAATCGGGAGCTTTGCCCAGCTCTTTTTCCATGGAAGTTACTTCCTTTTCCTTAATGCCACAAGGAATTATATAGTTGAAGCGGTTTAGGTCGGGCGAAATGTTCAGCGCCCAGCCATGCATGGTTACCCAACGGCTGGTTCGTACCCCAAAGGCACAAATTTTTCTGGCCTTTTCCGGATTTTTATAATCGACCCAAACGCCGGTTAAGCCCTGAATCCTTCCCGAATCAATGCCAAAGGTCTGTATGGTTCTGATGATTACTTCCTCAAGAAACCTCAAGTATTTGTGGATGTCGGTAAAGAATTGATCGAGATCCAGAATAGGATATCCAACCAGCTGACCCGGCCCGTGATAAGTAATGTCGCCGCCCCGATTGGTTTTTACAAATTCCGTTTTTTGTTCGGAAAGCTCATTTTCATTCAACAACAAATGCGACTCATTGCCTGATTTTCCCAAGGTTATTACATGAGGATGCTCACAGGTAATCAGGTAGCTGGATGGCTTTTCTGCACCGCCTGTTTCCCCTTTTCTTTGAGCAAGTTTTAAGGTAGTAACTTCATTGAATAACTGATCCTGAAGATTCCAGGCATCTGTATAGGAAATTTTTCCGGCATCAATATATCGGACCAGGGGTAGGGACATGATGAAAATTTACGGTTTTTTTTCCAGCTCTGACTTAAGGAAATCAATAACATTAACTTCCATCGGATCCACATTCCTGGCCCTGGCCAGATAAACAGAAGCCCAGTCGCCCATATAGATTAAATAAATCATTTTTTCCAGCAGGGATTTTCCCTGGGAAAAAACGTGAAAAACATTGGGGGTCCTTGATTGTAAAATTTCAAGGTTAATAGCAATGCGGGCTTCATTGCGGGAATATTCTTCCGTGTCTCGAAGCCATACGATCGCAATTTCCGGATGTTGGTCTTTCCATCCCACCAACTCATTATGATTCATTTCAGGCACTACATGATGCCAGCAAAGAATTTTTGCATTTTCGTTCAATTGCTGACGGAAGCGGATAGAAACTCCCTCAAACAGTGTGCTGGAATAGATAACCGGCAAAAACCCATTAATTCCCTCCGCCAGTTTTTTGGCCTCGGCTTTTATTTTGATTTCTTCTTTTTCCAATAATATTGCAGCAGATAAAACATCTTCCAAAACCGAATTTGGCAAGACTCCAGCCTTTACAAGAATTCCGGTCAACTGAACAAGTGAATATCCCAGGCAGGCTCTGGGGGGCATGCCGCCCGGCACCAGCGCAACCGGCAACTTTGCCTTTTCGGCCTTTTGGGCCATTTTACCCCCGGAAGTAATACAAACAACCCTTGCACCTTTTTCCAGGGCCTGATCCAAACAGGAAAGGGTTTCTTCCGTGTTTCCTGAATAGCTGGAAACAATTACAAGAAAATCCGGGGAAACATAGGGAGGGATAAAATATCCTTTGCAAACTTCTACCGGACAGGTCCCTGAAAACTGATTTACAAGCGAAACCAGGGTTCCACCGATACCACTTCCACCTAAGCCGCAGATTAACACCCCTTTAGGCGCAAAATCATAAGGCAGACTAAAAGACTTTTGAATCTCCAGTCCGACCCGTAATTGTTCAGGAAATTTTGAAACGAGTTCCTCCATTTTCAAGGGAGGCAAAAATACAATTTAATAGGGATTTTACCCCAGGAAATAGACTAAAATAACAAGGGTCCAGAACCCAATGGTGGTCCAAAAAACACCCATGTACATCGATCGATACCTGATTTCCGTGCGACTTTCCTTCTTTTCCATTCCCTTAATGAACTGATATAGCTAAAATGGTTTTTCAAAAGTAGGCCTTTTTGCCTTATTTGTCTACTCTTTAGCCCTGTTTTTGAGCACAAAATGACCCGGGAATGGATTTTCGGAATAATTTTGAAATCTTTAAAAATTCATACATTCGTAGAAACATAATTCCTTGAAAAAGGTATCTCTAAAAGATTTAGCCGAGATTTTAGGTGTTTCAAAAACCCTGATTTCACTTGTCCTGAATAACAAGGGCGATACCCATGGAATTTCTCCAGAAACCCAAAAACGGGTTTTTGAACTGGCCCGGAAATTAAATTACAAGCCCAATCTTCTGGCACGGGGACTTAGGACCGGAAAATCAAACATTATTGGACTTATTGTAGCCGATATTTCCAATTCATTTTACTCCCGGATTGCCCGGAGCATAGAAGACAAAGTAAGACAGCATGGTTTTCACCTTATGGTTTGCAGTTCGGATGAAGATGCCGAACGTGAGCGGGAATTATTCCGGGTTTTAAAAGACGAGCAACAGGTGAATGGTATTATCGTTTCCACCACACAAGATGATTTTAACTTTTTTAATCAATTGAAAAAGGAGGGTTTCCCCTTTGTCCTTATCGACCGGTATATTCAAAAATTCCAACCCGCCCAGGTGCTTGTGAATAATATGGAAGGCTCTTCCCATATGGTTTCCTTTTTGCTGGAGAAAGGATACCGGAAAATAGGCCTGCTTTCCATTTCTCCTACCCACCTTTCTTCTATTCGCGACAGGATAAAGGGCTATAAAAATGCCCTGCTTGCCCATGGTATCAATCCCGATCCGCAATTGATGCGCGAGATTCCCTTCAATAATATTTTTGACGGTGTTCGCAAGGAATTGAAACACCTGGTTTCTGAAAAAGTTAAAGCCGATGCCGTTTTTCTGCTCAACAACAACCTGGCTCTTGCTTTTCTGGAAGCGGCAAAACAGGAAAACCTGAAAATCCCCAATGATATTGCCATGGTTTCCTTCGATGATATCGAAGCCTTCAAAATATCCGACCCCCCCATTACCTCGGTCTCCCAGCCTATGGAGAAAATTGGCGAACTTTCCGTGGAGCGGCTGATGGAATTGATCGCAAACCCCCTTAGAAAAACCCTTCCCACAGATATCCTCCCTACGGAAATGGTGGTTAGGGCCTCCACACGATAATTTCCTGTGGTTTTTTCCTTCTCTTATCTTTGTAACCCTTATTTTTATTTTCATGGAACAACTATCAGAGCAGGAAATTGTACGCAGGGAAAAACTCAATGAGATTATCAGATGGGGTATTAATCCCTATCCCGCAGAATTATTTGAGGTAAATACCAACGCTGCCGACATCAAACAAAACTACGAGCGCGATAAACTGAATTATAAAACCGTATCCCTTGCCGGACGAATCATGAGCTTCCGCGATATGGGAAAAGCTTCCTTTGCCGAAATCCAGGACAGCACCGGACGAATTCAGATTTACGTTAAACGCGATGAAATTTGTCCCGGCGACGACAAAACACTTTACGATAAACTCTATAAAAAGGGACTGGATATTGGTGATATTATTGGGGTCTGGGGTCATGTGTTTACAACCAAAGTGGGGGAAATATCAATTCATGTTGCCGGATTTAAACTACTGGCAAAATCCCTTAAGCCCCTTCCAATTGTAAAAACTGATGCCGAAGGAAAAACCTTCGATGCAGTTTCCGACCCCGAGTTCCGGTACCGGCAACGTTATGCGGACCTGATTATTAACCCTCAGGTGAGAGACGTTTTTGTTCAGCGAACCCGTCTTATCAACTCGCTACGGAATACATTTAATAATCAGGGATACCTGGAAGTAGAAACCCCCATTCTGCAACCTATACCGGGTGGTGCAGCTGCCCGGCCCTTCATTACGCATCACAACGCCCTCGACATGCCCCTTTACCTGCGCATTGCCAATGAACTTTACCTCAAAAGGCTTATCGTGGGAGGGTTCGAAGGCGTTTATGAGTTTGCCCGGGATTTCAGGAATGAAGGCATGGATCGCACCCATAACCCTGAATTTACCGTGCTCGAAATTTATGTGGCTTACAAAGACTATTTCTGGATGATGGATTTTACGGAAGCCATGATTGAAAAAGTGGCCCTCGACCTCCATGGAACTACTAAAGTTCAAGTGGCGGACAATACCATCGACTTTCAGCGGCCTTTTCAGCGAATTACCATGACCGATGCCATAAAGAAATACGCCGGCGTCGATATTACCGGAATGGATGAGAGTGATCTTAGAAAAGTTTGCAAAGACCTGGGCATCGAAGTGGATCCCAAGTTGGGCAAAGGAAAACTTATTGATGAAATTTTTGGCGAGAAATGCGAGCACAACTTCGTGCAACCCACTTTTATTATAGACTACCCCGAGGAAATGTCTCCGCTTTGCAAAAAACATCGTTCAAAACCCGGACTTGTGGAACGCTTTGAGCTTATGGTTAATGGGAAGGAGCTTTGTAATGCGTACTCAGAATTAAATGATCCCATCGATCAAAAGAAAAGATTTGAAGAGCAAATGGCACTGATGGAAAGAGGCGACAACGAAGCCATGTTCATTGATTTCGATTTCCTGCGTGCCCTGGAATATGGCATGCCCCCAACCTCAGGTATGGGTATTGGAATAGACCGGCTTACTATGATCATGACCAATCAGCCTTCTATACAGGACGTATTGTTTTTCCCTCAGTTGCGTCCGGAAAATGTACCCGTTGGAGAATAAATTAAATATCGGGATTTTGGGATCCGGGAGTTGGGGAACCGCCCTGGCTAAAATCATTACCTCAAACGGTCATACTATCAAATGGTGGATTCGCGACCCCAAATCCTTAGCTCACCTGAACGAATATTATCACAACCCGAAATATTTATCCTCCGTTTCTTTTTCACCGGGCACCTTTGAGGCCCATCCGGAAACCCCGGAAGTGATTTCTTCCTCTGAATACATCATTCTGGCCGTCCCCTCTGCTTTCCTGGAAGAATCTTTATCAACACTGCCGGATAATGCCTTCGAAGGAAAAAAAGTTTATTCGGCCATTAAAGGAATAGTCCCCAACCACAATAAAATAGTGGCCGACTATCTTAAAGACAATTTTGGCGTATCGCCGGGAAATTTTGGTGTGATTACAGGCCCTTGTCATGCCGAGGAAGTGGCCATGGAAAAACTATCCTATCTTACCATTGCCTCTGAAAACGAAGCAAGCAACATCGCTTTTTCAAAAGCCCTTTCTTGTCGCTTTATTAAAACGGTTCTCAGCGATGATATTTACGGGACTGAATACAGCGCGGTTTTGAAGAATATTGTGGCTATTGCCAGTGGAATTTGCCATGGCCTGGGATACGGAGATAATTTTCAGGCCGTTTTAATTTCCAGTGCCCTGCGCGAAATAAAGAGATTTGTGGACGCGGTTCACCCAATAAACCGCGATATCAACGACTCGGCCTATTTGGGCGATTTACTTGTAACGGCTTACTCCCAATTCAGCCGGAACAGAATGTTCGGTAATATGATTGGAAAAGGTTATTCGGTAAAAATGGCCCAACTGGAAATGGATATGATAGCTGAAGGATATTACGCCTCCCGTTGTATTTATGAAATAAATAAAAAGTTCAAAGTAGACATGCCCATAGCGGATGCCGTTTACCGGATTATTTATGAGAAAATAGCCCCGGCCATTGAAATAAAGCTCCTTACCGATAAACTTGCCTGAAAAAGGAAAGGGCGTCTCCCCATAAGACACCCTTTCAATGGATCCGCCAATTAGCGGATTTTTTTTCTTTCGGGCCTCGCCACCCGAAAGTTAATTACACTAACTCTTGCAAATTCTTTGCCAAACTTTTACCAAAAGGCTTTTTTTTCCGATTGGGGGTTATTAAACGGGGCTGGTCTTTGTAAACCGGTTAGATTCAATTATTTAAATTTCTTGTTAAGGCCCGGATTTTGTGGTAAATTTGTTAGAATACCTTGTGGAAAAAGCAACATTTTGAATCTTTAGTAGCAGATGGATAAATCAGGAATTTCGGAAATTCGAATTAAACTGGATCTTTTTATCAGAAAGTTTTATAAAAACCTTTTGATAAAAGGCTTACTCCTGAGTGCCGGCATTATTGCCGCCGCGGTTCTTTTCGCCTTTGTACTTGAATTTTTCGGAAATTTCGGAACCGGAGTCCGAACCTTTTTCTTTTTCTCACTTGCCGGTTCCATTCTTGGTGTTTCAATAGTGTATCTTATTTCTCCGCTATTAAAATTAAACCGGATTGGTAATATCATTTCCTATGAAGAGGCCTCCCGGATTATTGGCAAACACTTTCCGGAAGTAAGCGACAAACTGCTAAATGTGCTTCAATTGGAAAAAAACCTTGACCACCAATCAGACTATAGCGCAGATTTGGTTCTGGGAGCCATTCGTCAAAAAACCATGGCCCTTAAACCCATTCCCTTTTCAAATGCCATTGACCTTAAGCGGAATACCCGTTACCTGAAATATGCACTACCTCCCGTTTTGGTATTTATTGCGCTACTCCTATTTTCCCCACAGGTAATCACCGGTCCGGCAAAAAGAATTGTTGCCTTTGGTAATTATTTTGAAAAACCTGCCCCTTTCTCATTTGTTCTTAACTCGGGAGAGCCTTTATCCGCTATTCAACTGGAGGATTTTAACCTTGATCTTAAACTTGAAGGAAATGAAATCCCCGATCAGGTTTTTCTGGAATGGGAGGGGAAATCCTTCCGGATGGAAAAAGAAAATCTGATCCGGTTCCGGTTTACCCTGAAAAACATTCAGAAAACCACCCGCTTCCGGTTTTCAGGAGGAGGTTTTCAAAGCAGGGAATACGAATTGGAGGTTTATCCCAAACCCATTCTGCTGGATTTTGAGGTAAAAGCCTTTTACCCCAAATATCTTGGCAAAAAGGACGAAGTAATTAAAAACACGACCGACCTTCTCGTACCTGCAGGTACCCGCCTGGAATGGAACCTGAAAACTAAAAATACCAGCCACCTTTCCGTAGTGTTTCAGGACTCAATCACTGAATTCATGCCGAAGGGCTCCGAAGCCATTGCCTTTTCAAAACGGTTTTTAAGCGATCAGAAACTCACCTTTAAAACACGCAACGAAAAGGTAGTCAATAAAGATTCCATGGTTTGTCTGGTGAATGTTATTCCCGACCAATATCCGTTCATTGAAGTTTCTGAAAAACGCGACTCCATCTCTTTAAAGAAAACCTATTTTTCGGGTCTTGTAAAAGACGACTACGGCTTTTCCAAACTGAATTTCTTTTTCCGGAAACTTGATGCTGATGGGAAACCGGATATGTCGGAACCCGGAAAGATCCTTCCCATTCAAATATCCAAAAACTTAAACCAGGAACCCTTTTTCCTTTACTGGGATCTCGAAAGTCAAAATCTGAAACCCGGAGATCAGATAGAATACTATTTTGAAGTGTTCGATAATGATGGCGTTGCCGGTCCCAAAGCCACCCGGTCGCAAAAACAGTTTTTGAAAATTCCCGGACTCGATGACCTTGCAAAACTGAACCAGAAGAATGCTGAAGAAACCAAAAAGGATTTGGAAGAATCATTGAAGAAATCCAAAGAGATTCAAAAAGAACTCGACGCGCTCAACAAACGACTCATGGATAAGAAGGAGATTTCATGGGACGAGAAAAAGAAAATGCAGGATCTCATTGAAAAGCAAAAAGAATTGCAGAAAAAGGTGGAAGAAATTAAAAAGGAAAATGAACTGCATAACAAACAACAATCCGAATTCCAACAGCCAAACGAAAGTATTCTTGAAAAACAAAAGGAGCTTGAAAAGCTGTTCCAAAGCATGATGAATGAGGAGTTGAAGAAAAAATTCGAGGAACTTCAAAAACTGCTGGATAAACTCGACAAAAACGAACTTCAAAAGCAACTCGATCAGATGAAGCTTGACAATAAGGATCTGGAAAAAGAGATGGACAGGGCTCTGGAAATGTTCAAACAACTTCAGGTTGACCAAAAACTGGAAAACAACATAAAAAAGCTGGAAGAGCTTTCTAAAAAACAAGAAGATCTGTCAAAGGAATCTGAAAATAAAAACGCCAATAAAGAGGAACTCGAAAAGAAGCAGGAGGAGTTGAATAAAGAATTTCAAGAGTTCCGGAAAGACATGGACGAACTCCACAAAATGAATCAGGAATTGGAACGCCCCAAAAACCTTGAGGATACCGATAAGCAGGAAGAAGAAATTCAGCAAGACCAGAAGAACTCCAGCAATCAATTGAACCAGGGGAATTCAAAAGGAGCATCAAAGTCACAAAAGAAAGCCGGGCAACAAATGAAACAACTGGCCAGCCAGTTGGCAGGTATGCAATCCGGTATCGAAATGGAACAGCAGGAAGAGGACATGAACAACCTCCGTCAGATTCTTACCAATTTGATTCAGCTTTCCTTCGACCAGGAAGCACTCATGAAAAAATTCGCAAAGGTGAAGTCTTCCGATCCTGCCTATGTAAAGAATGTACAGGAACAGAAAAAGCTGAAGGATGATGCCAAAATAATCGAAGACTCCCTGCTTGCACTTAGCAAACGGGTATTTCAGCTGCAAACTACCGTAAACAAGGAGATCAGTGCCATTAATATGAATATGGAAAAGGCAATAGCCGATTTCGGAGAACGGATGACTTCCTCGGGCATGACACGCCAACAATATGTCATGACCTCATTGAATAACCTTGCACTTTTGCTTTCGGAAGCCCTGAATCAAATGCAGCAGCAAATGCAGAGCAAATCGGGAAGCGCAGGAAGCTGTACCAAACCCGGCGGAAAGGGACAAAAACCCTCTTATTCTACTATCCGCAAAATGCAACAGCAACTGAACCAACAAATTGAGGAGCTGAAAAAAGCCCTTGAAAACGGACAAAAACCCGGTAATACGGGAAAAACCGGACAAGGTGGAGTAGGGGGCATGAATGAAGCCCTGGTTAAACTGGCAGCACAGCAGGAGGCCCTACGGAAAATGATGCAACAGCTTATGAATGAGCAAGGTGGAAATGTTCCCGGGGATATGAAAAACACCCTCAAAAAGATGGAAGAAACTGAAACCGACCTGGTTAACAAGATGGTAAATCTGGAAACCATGAAGCGGCAACAGCAGATTTTGGAGAAACTCCTGGACTACGAAAAGGCTGAAAAACAGAAGGATATGGAGGAAAGAAGGCTGGCTGAACAACCCAAAAAGGAAGAATTCCGTAACCAAAAGGAATTTTTAGAGTATAATAGGATTAAGCAAAGGGAAGCCGAATTGCTTAAAACGGTTCCCATTGGATTAAAACCTTTTTATAAGAATAAGGTGACCGAGTATTTTAATAAATTTGAATAAGCCTATTATTTACTAATGGTACTTTCTACCCCCGCAAAATTGACAATATCTTCAAAATCCGAAAATCTCACCCAGGTTGAAAAGCTGGTTGAGCAAATTTGTGCTACCCATCAGGTTCCCGAAGACAATTACGGAAATATCCTGGTAGCCGTAACCGAGGCCGTTAACAACGCCCTCTATCATGGAAACAAAGCCAACCCGGACAAATCCATAGACATCTCTTTTGAGGTTAGGGATAAACAGGTTTCTTTTACTATAAAAGATCAGGGAGATGGATTTGATTTTTCCAATATTCCCGATCCTACCGATCCCTTAAACATTGAAAAGCCTCACGGACGGGGCGTATTCCTTATGAAAAGCCTGGCCGAAAGGGTAACTTTCGAAGAACAGGGGAGTAAGGTGATTCTTGAATTTAACCTGGTCAATCCTAATTAATTAATCTTTCTTCCCTGCATTGAATTTCTACCTTTGCAGGGTGATTTCCATTCATTTTTTTGAAAAACGGGTAAAGTCCATCCTGAAAAAAAAGAAGTTTGAAAAGGACTGGCTTCTGTTTTCCCTGAAAAAGGCCGGGGTTAAGTCGGCCGAAATTAACTTTGTCTTTTGTTCCGATAGCTTTTTGCTCGGAGTCAATAAGAAACACCTCGATCACGACTATTATACCGATATCATCACCTTTGAATACAGTTTCGGAGGATCCATCATTGGTGATGTTTACATCAGTGTTGACCGGGTAAAGGAAAATGCCAAAACATATAATGTTCCGGTCGAGGAAGAAGCCGGAAGAGTAATGGCTCACGGTATACTGCATTTGCTGGGGTATAGAGACAAATCACCCAGGCAAAAAAGGGAAATGAAAGAAATGGAAGACAAATGGCTCGCAACAAGAAAAAGACTGAAAAATAAAGCGACCGGAATTAAAAACCCGAAAAAGCCTTAAGCGGAAGCTCTGATGTCTTTAATTTTCACTTGCGGACTGGAACGACCGTTATAAACATTTTCCTCAAGTGAACCCGCCAGATCGAAGGTTCTCCCGCCTGAAACCAGGGGAAGAAAAGTGTCCATCCCAAATCCAATACAAGCCACAAAATTACTGCCGTCATTGGAAATATCAATCTTTAAATGGTTGTTGCCTACCCTTCTTCCATACCCCTTTTCCCGGGCATTCATAAAGGCAAAAACAGGACTATGATTTGCCGGTCCGTGAGGTTCAAATTTTCGTAACTCCTCTATCAAACCCAGGGTGGCTTCCGCGGTACTTATCTCGGCATCGATATGTATACAGGGGGTTAAATTTTCAGGCGTTATGTTCTCAGAAACCACCGATTCAAATTTCTTTCGGAAAGATTCCAGGTTTTCTGTTTTTAGGGTAAGCCCGGCGGCATACTTGTGGCCACCAAATTGCTCAAGCAAATCGGAGCATTTTTCAATGGCTTCATAAACATCATAACCGGGAACCGATCTGGCCGACCCTGTTGCCATGCCATTGGAAACGGTTAAAACAATGGTGGGTTTGAAATACTTTTCGATAAGCCGGCTGGCTACGATGCCAACAACACCCTTATGCCAGGTTTCACTCCAGACAACAGTTGATTTTCTGTTTTGGAGATCCGGGTTCCCACGAATCATATTCAGGGCCTCTTCCGTAATCCTTTGGTCTTGTTCCCTCCGGTCGTTATTGTTTTGATTTATCTGGGCTGAAAAATTAATGGCAGCTTCAGGATTTTCCTCAATCAGCAGTTCCACAGCAAGCTTTCCGCTTTTCATCCTTCCTGCCGCATTTATTCGGGGGCCAATTACAAAAACCAGATCGGAAATACTCAGCGGTTTTTGATCGCTTTTGACCTTCATCAATGCTTCAATGCCCGGTCGTGGGGAAGAGTTGAGTTGCCGCAACCCGTAATGCGCAAGTATGCGGTTCTCACCGGTTATGGGAACAATATCGGCGGCAATGCTGATTACTACAAGGTCAAGGTAAGCCATCAGATTCTCTTTCGGTAATTCCATTTTTTCCGTCAGAGCCTGTATCAGCTTATAGCCAATGCCGCATCCTGATAATTCTTTGTATGGGTATTGGCAATGACTTTGTTTGGGATCCAAAATGGCAAGCGCCTCGGGGAGTTTTTCTCCGGGCAAGTGATGATCGCAAATGATAAAATCAATGCCGAGGTCTTTTGCATAAGAAACCAGGTCAACAGACTTAATACCGCAGTCAAGTGCAATGATCAGCTTTATGTTATTTTCTCTGGCATAGTCAATGCCCTTTTTGCTGATTCCATAACCCTCTGTGTATCGGTCGGGTATGTAAAATTTTACCCGGACTCCCTGTTTTTTCAGGAAGGAGTAAACCAAAGATACCGCCGTGGTTCCATCTACATCATAATCACCAAAAACCAAAATTTCCTCACCGCTTTTTCTAGCCTCCATTATTCGGTTTACCGCCTCTCCCATTCCGGCCATTGCAAAGGGATCGTGAAGCAGGTCAAGGCTTGGATTGAAGAATGCTCTGGCCGCTTCAACGGTATCTATTCCCCTCAGCACCAATAAACGGGCAACCAGATCGCTAAACACTCCTTCTTTAGCAAGGTTTTTGATCCGGTCCTGGTCCGGTGTTTTTATATCCCAGTTCTTTTTCATTTGACTATCACTGCAAATATGTTAAATTAATAATAGGAGCCCTAAATAAGTTTAAAACTTTTACACCCTTTCCTTAATGTCAATTTGTAATTTTGAAATAATGTTCAGATATATTTCGGTTCTTATTCTTACCTCAACGCTGATATTTTCTTGCGGTAAACCCTCTGTGCCTGAAGAGGTGCTCGTTGCTACTCCGCAGGAAACCGCTGAAAAACTGACTGCCATTCTCCGTGAACAACTGAATGATAATGATTCCCTGGAAGTTCTCGTGGCAGGAAAAGACTCCTTAAAAGCCTCCTTTTTGGTAAAGGAGTTTTATAAAAAGCGGAATTTTAAACCCCTCTATTCCGATACATGCCGGTTTACCGGATTTTATTACATGATGTTTCGGGTAATTCGCGATGCGGAACTTTTTGGACTTAACCCCGAGCATTATTACTACACTTCCGTTTCAAACCACAGCGATTCAGTTTTTGTTCCCGAAACCGGAAAATACAATGCCAGTCGTTTGTATAATATTGAATTGCTCCTGACGGATGCATTTTTCAAAATGGCGCACGACCTTCAGGCAGGCAGGCTTTCTGAAGATAGTTTGAAACCAAAATGGGAACCCCAAAACCTAAAACATTCCCCGCTTAATCTGCTTGAATCGGCTGTTGTACAAAAGCGAATTGCACCCCTGCTGGCATCGGTTGAGCCGGACTTTCCCCAATATATCGACCTTAAAACGGAATACCGGAAGTTTTACCGGGAATACAGCAATAAAAACTGGAATAAAATTCCAGAACCCTCCGATTCGGCTAATTTTCTCAGAGAGGTAAGAAACCGAATGGTGATAATGGGATATCTGGATACTACCCAAAAGGGAAACGACTCGGTATTACTTTCCAAAGCATTGAAAAAATTCCAAAAAAGCTACTTCCTCACCGAAGATGGAAAGATTGGAAAGGAAATGATTAAAGCTCTTTCTTATTCGCCTGAATTCCGGATACGACAGGTGGCCATTAATCTCGACCGCTGGCGTTGGGAATCGGCCAAATCGGATAAAGCTTATGTGTGGATTAACCTTCCCGGATTTAAGTTTACTTTGGCAGAGGCGGATACAGTAGTAATGGAGTCCCGTATCATTTGCGGCGACCCCAAACATCCTACCCCAACTCCTCTGACCAGCAAAATCACTTATTTTACCATTTATCCCTATTGGAATGTACCCTATAGCATTGCCTCCAAGGAAATTCTTCCCCGGATAAAATGGGATACCAGTTACCTTCGGAAAAACCGGTTTCAGGTGCTCGACTGGAACAACCAACTGGTGGACCCCACAACCATTAACTGGAAAAAATACAACGAAAAAAATCTTCCATATAGGTTTCGCCAGTTGGAAGGATCTGAAAATTCTCTGGGTATCGTAAAGTTTTTCTTTAACAATAAGGAAGGGGTTTATTTACACGATACGAATTCAAAACGGCTTTTTAAGAAAGAGGTAAGAGCCCTGAGCCATGGATGTGTGCGACTGGAAGAGTACTGGGAATTTGCAAAATTCCTGGTTCGCGATGATAGTGTTAAAATTCCGAGGGATACCCTGGCCGCCTGGTTCAAAAAGAATGAACAGAGAATCGTACGACTCAAAAAGCAGGTTCCCCTTTACATAAAGTATTTTACGGCGGAAGTCTTAAACGGAAACAGGCTGGTTATTTATCCCGACATCTATGGCAGGGATGAAAAAATTATTCGCAGGTTGTATTCGGAAACACAGTGGCTTTAATCCACCCAGAGGAATACTCCTTTTTTTTGTCGCAGGGCCTCTAATTTTTCTTTTCCCGAAAAAAGGATCACAAAAAAATCTATGGCCGGCAGAATGCCAAATACACCCACAGTGGCCAGATAAACCACCGGCACATAAGGATCACACCCAAGGTAAACGCTGTGCGCCCCTGTAACTCCAACCACCGGGAAAGACAAAACACAGGCCAGCCATTTTTTGATTTTGGGAAGTTCGGTTGTGTCGGAACCGGAAAAATCAAGGACTTCTTCCACCGAATGACAAACTTCAACCATGTAGTTTTTCGTAGGCAAAAGACCCTCAGTTTCCGCATTTGACCTGAGGAAACTAAAAAGGACAATTGTTAATAACAGGAACCGAAAGGTCATAAAAAAAGCCCCCGATAGGGGGCTGGATGAATAGCGTTATTTTATCCGAAGATTCAGACCCATGGCGGCATAATAGGGTGGACCAATGGCAACTTCCCCATTAAATCCCAGGAAGTCGTTGAAAAAATACCGGGCTCCGAAAAGTGCCTGAAATCTGAGTTTGCCCGAATTCCAAATGTCGGTAGAAGATCCTGTAACTCGTGGGTTGTTGGAGGAGTGATCCCAGAAAGTCATGCTTAACCTAAAACCGAAATAGGTATCAAGGTTTTCATTTTCACCAAAATGAAACAAAGGCCTAAGCCCAACATTTGTCCTTGATAATTTGTCTTTATAGTTGAAGGTTTGGTTGTTGGAGGTATCGGTGTCTTTGTATTCCAAAGTCATTTGCTGATAAGAAAAAGCCGCGCCAAGACTGAATTTCGAAGCAATACCATAATCATAATTTGCAATCAAAGCAGGAATAACGCTAACTTTTACGTCGGTGGCGGTATTCACGGCATCTTTAAACAGGTTGGCAAAAAGGCCGGCCAGCGAATAGGCGGCTCCTGCTGTAAATACATGTTCATTAGCCTCTTTCTGGGCATAAACACGGGTAGGGGAAGCCAATAACAATGCGCTCCCCAGCAGAACGAGTAGTGGTTTTTTCATGGGATGTTTTTAAGGTTGGATTTATATGTTAATTATTTCGAAGCATCAGCAAAGCGACGCGAAACCTCGTCCCAATTCACAACATTCCAGAAGGCTGAAATATAATCGGGTCGACGATTCTGATAATTCAGGTAGTAGGCGTGTTCCCACACATCAAGGCCTAATATGGGTTGGCCCTTGTAATCGGAAACATCCATTAAAGGATTATCCTGATTAGGGGTAGATCCAACGCTCAGTTTTTTATCGGTTCCAACACAAAGCCAGGCCCAGCCCGAACCAAAACGGGTGGCAGCAGCGGCTGCAAACTTGGATTTAAATTCATCCATGGATCCAAATGCCGCATTAATAGCTGCAGCCAGGGCATCAGAGGGTTTGCTTTTGCCCCCAGGCCCCATAATATTCCAGAACAGAGAATGGTTGTAATGTCCTCCTCCGTTATTCCGGATGGCAGGAGAAAATTTAGAAATGTTTTTACAGATTTCCTCCAGACTCAGCTTTTCTGCTCCGGATCCTTCCAGGGCATTATTCAGATTGGTTACATAAGCCTGGTGATGCTTGCCATGGTGAATTTCCATGGTTTTGGCATCAATATGGGGTTCAAGGGCATTGGTTTCGTAAGGAAGCTTGGGAAGTTCAAAGGCCATAATTGAAAAGTTTTAAAAGATTAACGTGTTTTCTCAAAGATAAAAAATTTGGAGTGAATTTCCTTATTTGTCCGGGTTTTAAAAAAATTCCTACCTTTGCCCCTTAAACCGAAAAACAAAATGAAAAAATTATTCTCCCTCCTGGCTGTATCGGGTTTGTTGTTCCTGACATCCTGTGGCGGCCCTTCTGAAGAAGAAAAGAAAAAAATGCAGGAAGACAGCTTGAAAGCCGTTCAACTTCTTGATTCGCTTTTTAAACAAGCTGAGCAAAACACTACTGACACTACTGCCAGCGATACTGCAAAGTAATCCTGTCTTTAGGTTCTGGTACTAACCCTCCGGATTTTTTTCGGGGGGTTATTTTTTGAACACCTCCATGCCTTTTTGAAAAGCCGGATCCTGATGGTTGAAAATGGGATAATACCCGTCGCCACCCCACATATTTCTCGCAATTCCCGCCTTTAGGTAAATTTTGATTAAGGGCAGAGACTTGCTAATTTCTTTTTCGTTGCGGGGAAGTCCGGTTCGCTCTCCGGATCTTACCAGATCTCGGACAATTTCGTCGGTTACAACAAACTTCTGTTTGAAGGATTCAATGCCTTCTTTTTCCAACACCTTACGGTTGTTGTCGGCATACTCAAAGCAGAACTGATTAAAAATACCCCTGTAAATGAGTTGATTCAGGTAGGGCGTTCTGCTGGAGGTGTCCAAAGGAACGAATATGTCAGGCATAATTCCACCGCCTCCGTAAACTATTTTACCACCCGGGGTTTTAAATTTTAAACTATCTGGAAATTTAATGCTGTCGGCATGTAACAACTCCCCTTTTTCAAAGCGGTCGTATTCCTCATTCAGATAGTTGGCGTAACCCTGGTTATAAGGCTTCTGAATGCAACGACCCGTAGGGGTGTAATATCGGGCGGTGGTTAATCTAATGGCCGATCCGTCGGAAAGCTGACTCTGACGCTGCACCAAGCCTTTTCCGAACGAACGCCGTCCCACAATAGTACCACGGTCATTATCCTGAATGGCCCCTGCCACAATTTCACTGGCCGAAGCAGAATTTTCATCCTGTAGAATTACCAGGCCGATGTCTTTTAAAGTGCCCCCCTTTTTTGCATATTTTTCTTCACGCTTGTATTTCCGCCCCTCGGTATACACAATCATTTTACCTTCCTCCAGGAACTCATTGCAAATCATTACGGCAATTTCCAAAAATCCACCGCCATTGTCTCTCAGGTCGAAAATCAGCTTTTTCATACCCTTTTCCTTCAGTTTGTTTACCGCCGTCATGAATTCATCATAGGAAGTCTGTGAAAACCGGTTCAGCTTTACATACCCGGTTTCTTTATCCACCATATAGGAAACGTCGACACTGTACAATGGAATTTTTCCCCTTTGAATGGTGAATGAAAGTAATTTTTTCGCCCCCCTTCGTTTAACGGAAACATCCACAGTAGTGCCTTTTTTCCCTCTCAGGCGCGAAACCACATCCTTGTTCTTTATTTTTATTCCGGCAACATTTTCATCCCCGATTTTTATGATCTGATCTCCGGGAAGTAAACCAACGGCATGACTAGGACCACCCGGAATCACGGCAACCACACGAATGGTATCCCGGATGATATTGAATTCAATGCCAATGCCTTCAAAATTCCCCTCCATGCTTTGGGCAACTTCCTCAAATTCAACCGCAGGAATGTAATTGCTGTGAGGGTCGAGCTGATGGAGCATCTCACTGATGGCCAGTTCCACCAACTCTTCTTTGTTTACCGTGTCTACGTATTCATTTTCAATGTACCGTAATACCTGGTTCATTTTATCGGCCGGATTTACCCGGTGGTCAAAAAAGGAAATATCCCCCAGAGAGCCACTGGAAATGGTCATTCCGATAAATATGCCAATGGTTACCACTACTGCAAATGCAAGCGGAAGTAACAGTAAAAAAATCCTGAGCTTGTCTTTTTTCATAGCTTATTATTCCCGGGCCATCACTTCTTTGGGTTGGAACCGGACCACCTCAACCCCAAATTTTTTGAGAAATTCTACCCCTTCATCTTTTTCCAAACCCTTAAAATCGGCATACGAATTCAGGTAAAATACTTTTTTTATTCCAATGGTGAAAATTACCCGGGCACAGGCAATGCAGGGTGATAAGGTTACATATAAAGTGGCACCCTCAATGCTTACGTTGTTTTTGGCAGCGTATAATATGGCGTTTTGCTCTGCATGCAAAGCCAGAGAGCAACTGCCCTTGCTGTCTTTCGGACATCCTTCCCCGGGCCACTCCAGATCGCAATTGTGTGTTCCTGCGGGCGGACCATTATAACCCAGTGAAACAATTCGGGTTTCTTTGGTGAGAACCGCTCCCACCTGTGCCCGAACGCAATGCGAACGCCTGGCCAGATTGATAGCCAGATCCATATATATGTCGTCAAAACTGGGCTTTTCCATATTATCTATGCCCCCAAAGGTCGGAAAAGAAAATTACACGGAACCTTAGGAATCCAAAATGTTGGCTTCTTTTTGCGGGTTTTATTTTTCACCTTTGGCCGTTTTTTGATATGCGCTATTACCTCCTGTTGCATTTTATTGTTCTGCTTTGGGGCTTTACTCCCATTCTCGGGAAGGCTATTTCTTTTGGTGAATTTAAATTGGTTCTCTGGCGTATTTTCCTTACCGCACCTGCCATTTTTGCTTTTGCCCTCTGGAAAAACTCCTCATTAAGGCTCCCCCTGCGTGATTTGCTTAAGGTGCTGGGTGTGGGTTTGATTGTTGGCCTCCACTGGATTTTTTTTTACGGAGCCATCAAGGTCTCTAACGTTTCCATTACCATGGCCGCCTTTTCCTGCGGAGCCTTGATTACGGCTTTTGTTGAGCCCTTGTTCTACAAGCGAAAAATAGACCGGATCGAAATTTTATTCGGAGCGCTTATTATTGGAGCCATAATATTAATTACCCGGGTTGAATTCGGGTATGTTCATGGAGTTATTCTCGGCGTGCTGGCAGCGGTGGGATCCGCTTTTTTTTCAGTTTTTAATGGTATGCTCGTTAAAAAGGGCCTAAAGCCCAGTGTAATTTCTTTTTACGAAATGGCCGGTGGGGGAGTGGGATTGCTGATCTATGGAATTTTTTCCGGAGATGTAAGCGGCGATACCTTCGTAATGAACCCGGAAGATCTGGGCTGGCTGTTGATTCTCAGTCTGGTATGCACTGCTTTTACATTCATCGCTTCGGTGGAAATCATGAAAGAAATAAACCCCTATACTATCAACCTCACGGTTAACCTGGAATCGGTTTATGCTATCATACTTGCCTACTTTATTTTTACGGATACCGAATCTATGTCGCTCTCATTTTATCTGGGAGCCGGCGTAATTTTTCTGGCCGTTCTTTCCAACGGCTGGATAAAATTCTACAGGAAAAAATAAGAAGGGATTATTCCAACTCGTATTTCTGGTCGAGAAACTCTCTGTAATCACCCAGATTGGCCATTACCTGCAGCTCACGATAACGGATATGATAGGTTTTTTCGTCCCTGATGGAATTAAGTTCCCTGATACGGTACTTGTCGAAATTTGTGAGCGCTCTACGCTCTTCCTGAGTCAGGGGTTTTCCCCGAAACTCTTTTTCCCGAATGTCAAAAATGCTGAATACCTGGTGTGTAGTACTCTGAACATCTTTTGTTGTGGACTTTTTCACGCAACAAAATTAGAATCCGAAACGAATGCCCGGACTACGGAAAATGAAATGTTATTAACAGGGGAAAGTGGGTTTTTACTCCGGAAGCTCTATCTCCTCATTTACAATAAAAGAGCCGGGAAATTGATCGGCAACGCTTTTCCAAAAGCAATAGGCTTCCATTTTTGTCCTGAAATTTCCAACCCTGACCCTGAAATAGGGAGCCTCAAACTGATCGTATGCCTTGATATCGGGATATTGGGTAAGGAACTTTGATTTTACCGAAAGAGCCTTACTCTTCTCGGCTCCAAAATGAAGCTGCACCCGGTAACCCGCCATTTTTCCTGAAGATGACTCCGTCAGCAACCGGTCCATCTCATCAATACGGGAATCTTTATGCAAAATACCCCCCTTTGCCTGGGAAAAAATACCCTGGGAAAGAAAAAGGAAAGTTATAAGGGGAATCAGAGCCTTCACTCCCCAAAAGTAACACTTTTCATGCCATAAACAGGGTCCTGAAACCTGACTAAAATCATCTTTTTTTCACATTTGTCTGAAAATCAAAAAGCATGGATGTGTTGTTTTGAGCGACCAAGCCAAGATCGAAAACGACAAAAATCGGGGGTTTCGTTTATTTTGAAAAACAAAGAGTTAGAGCGCTTATTTAGAACAATTCTAAATTGACACTTTCGTGACAATTTTTTTTCAAAACACATTCACCGATTTAGGTTTCTTATAAATTTGCCTCGCATTTGAACCCAATCTGATTTAAATAAATCAAGCGTATGATATCCACGCATTCCCTGCACCGCATTCTCCTCAAAAAAATCCTCCCCTCAATTTTTGTTTTTTTCCTCTCTTCAGCCGCGATTGCCGCTGACGGAAAAAAAGTTTTTGACCAAAACTGTAAAACCTGTCACACCCTCACCGACCAAACCCTCACAGGACCTGGTCTGGCGGGCGTAACCGACAGGGTTCCTTCGGATCAGTGGATGAAGGATTGGATAAAGAATTCTTCGGCAATGGTTAAAGCCGGCGATCCTTACGCTGTAAAGGTTTTTAACCAGTTCAACAAATCGGCCATGACCGTGTTTGATGGAGTTCTTTCTGAGGAAGAAATTGATGCGGTAATTGCCTACATCAAAAATCCTCCGCCCGACCCTTCAAAAAAGACTGAAACGGTAAGTGCCGGTGACGAGGGAGGTGAAGCGCCAAAATCTTCCGCGTCAAAATACTACCTCTGGTTTACCATTTTTGTGCTCGCGGTTCTGGTATTTTCTCTTCGATCCACAAAACGCAACCTTCAGAATGCCGTTCATCGGAAAAAAGGACTGGCCCCACTTCCCGAATACACAATTAAAGAATGGATGCAACACAACAAAAGAACGGTTGCCCTCATTTGCATTGTTTTATTTTTTGCCGGTTCTAAATGGGGCTGGGATTCTTTGATGGCCATTGGAGTTTATAAAGATTATCAACCCTCTCAACCCATTGAGTTCTCTCACAAAGTTCACGCCGGGGATATGGGCATCAATTGCGAATATTGCCACTCCGGTGCTTCAAAAAGTAAGGTTGCCGGTGTTCCCTCCGCCAATGTGTGTATGAATTGCCACAAGGCGGTTTCCTCAGGTACCATGACCGGTGAAAAGGAAATTGCAAAAATTTATGCCGCCGTTGGTTATAATCCCAAAACCCAGCAGTACGATCAACCCTCAAAACCCATCGAATGGGTTCGGGTTCACACATTGCCTGACTTCGTTTTCTTCAGTCACCAGCAACACGTTGTGGTTGGAAAACAGGACTGTAAAAACTGCCACGGCGACATGGAGAAAAAAGGGGTTGCCCACCAGGAAAATATTCTAACCATGGGATGGTGTATCGATTGCCACCGGAAAACCGCCGTCCCCGGAATGGGCGAAAACCCCTACTACGAAGAACTGCACAAAAAATTAGCCGAAATGTATAAAGGACAAGCCATTACGGTTGACAAAATGGGCGGAATCGAGTGCGGAAAATGCCACTATTAATAATATAAAGAAACCTACATATTAACTTTTATGGGTAACAATACCAAGTACTGGAAAAGCCTTGACGAACTGAACGAAACTCCTGAGTTTCTTGCCAACAAGGCTAACGAATTTCCTGAACCCCTGCCCTCCGAAGTATTCGGAATTGAATCCAATGAAAATTCCGGAACTAACCGGCGCGACTTTCTGAAGTTTCTGGGTTTCGGAATCGGGGCTGCTGCCCTGGCTTCCTGCGAAGCTCCCGTTAATAAAACCATCCCCTACCTGGTTAAGCCCGAAGAAATTACCCCGGGCGTGGCCAATTGGTACGCATCTACTTTTTCTGATGGTTACGATTATTGCTCTGTATTGGTAAAAACCCGGGAAGGTCGCCCCATTAAAATTGAAGGAAATCCGCTGAGCAAAATTACTCAGGGTGGCGTTAACGCCCGTGTTCAGGGAAGTGTGCTATCGCTCTATGATTCTAACCGGCTTCGCGGAGCTGTAAACGGAAAAGATAGTTCTGCTGTTTCCTGGGAGGATCTTGATAAAAGCGTAGTTGCAGGTCTTGAAAAAGCTGCTGCTGAAGGAAAAACCATCGCAATTCTCTCCTCAACTATTCTTAGCCCAAGCACGCATAAGGTTATTGCCTCTTTTGCAGCCAAATACCCCACCACAAAACACGTTTCTTACGACGCTGTTTCTCAGGCTGCCATCCCGGAGGCAAATCTTAAATCGTTTGGAAAGAAAGTTACCCCGTCCTACGATTTCTCTAAAGCCAAAGTGATTGTAAGTTTTGGAGCCGATTTTCTGGTTAACTGGCTTTCTCCTGTTGAATTTTCAAAGCAATACTCACAAACCAGAAAGGTTAGTAAGGAAAAGCCCGAAATGTCGAAACATGTGCATTTCGAGTCTCTGCTTTCTGTTACCGGCGCCAATGCCGATTACCGTTTTCCCGTTCAGCCATCTCTGATGGGATCCGCCCTGGTTCAATTATATAACGCCCTTACCGGAGGCTCCCTCCCTTCCGGCAATAAAGTACACGAGGAAGGCATCAAAAAAACTGCCGACTGGCTTAATGCCAACAAAGGGAATGCCCTGGTTGTTTGTGGCCTGAACGATGTGAATGCCCAAATGATAGTAAATGAGATTAATAAACATCTCAACAGCTACGGATCTACCATTAATCTGGACACCCCTCTTATGACCCGTCAGGGTAATGATATGGCCCTTGAGGCCCTGGTGAATGAAATGAAAGAAGGAAAGGTGGGAGCCCTGATCACTTATAATTGTAATCCTGCCTACAACACTTCATCAATGCTTGGCTTCGTAGCCGCCATGGGGAAAGTAGGACTTAAGGTTTCTTTTTCCGGTACCTTGAATGAAACGGCTTCCCAATGTGATTTCGTTGCGCCTGACCACCACTATCTGGAATCATGGAACGACGCTATGCCCAAAGCCGGTCACCTGAGCCTTTCACAACCTGCTATTGCTCCCTTGTTCAAAACACGCGCTGCCCAGGACTCCCTGCTTCGCTGGTCAGGTTCCAACTCCGACTACCAAAGCTTCCTTAAAAATGTTTGGGCTACCGAATTTTTCCCGCGCCAGTCTGCCTATGCCGATGCACTGACCTTCTGGAACAAATCATTGCATGACGGAGTAGCTGAAATTTCCAGTGGCACCGTGCCTGCCGTAGAAAAGGCACCTGCCCCAAAAGCAAAAGATGCTCCCGCACCGGAGTCAGGATCTGCCGATCTTTCTTCGGTAGCATCTGCTCTTACTTCTGTGAAAGGCGGAGAATTTGAAATTGTGCTTTATGAAAAAGCCGCAGTAGGTGATGGGTCCTCTACAGGACATAATCCCTGGCTTCTTGAATTTCCCGATCCTATCTCCAAAGTTTCCTGGGCCAATTATATTACCATGAACCCGGAAGATATGCGGGCAAAAGGATTCGGACTTCTGGAGCGCCAGGAAAGAATCGGAAGCAAAACCAAGCTTACCCTCGGCAGCTACACCTTCGAAAACGACATCCCTGTGTTCCCACTTCCCGGACAGGCTAGAGGAACCATTGGCCTTGCTCTTGGTTACGGACTGAAAGGAAGTAAAGCCGCTACCCATGCTGACGGAGTAAATGCTTTCCCCATTGTTCAATGGGTTAACGGAATGGCTCAATATTATGCGGCAGGAGCCAGCGTTGCCGGTGAAACAGGCGAATTTGAATTTGCCTGCACCCAGCAACAACATACCATGATGGGTCGGAAAATTGTTAATGAAACCGATCTTCAAACCTATAAGGAAAAAGCTCCTTACGATCCTACCACCAAAACCGGCTGGAACATCCCTACACTTGTTCCTACCATTACTAAGGATGGATCACACGCCCCAAAATCACCCGATGAGGTAACCTTGTGGGATGAACATCCAAAGCCCGGACATTTCTGGTCAATGGCCATCGACCTGAACTCATGCACCGGTTGCGGATCCTGCGTTATTTCCTGCCATGCGGAAAATAATGTTCCCGTAGTTGGAAAAGACCAGGTGGCCAAGACACGCGACATGCACTGGTTGCGTATCGACCGCTACTTCAGCTCTCCCATGAATAAAGAAAAAGGAAAAGCGGAAGGACTGGGGAAGGTTCAGACCTATCTGGAAATGGAATTCCCTGCTACCGATAATCCGAAGGTGGTGTTCCAGCCTATGATGTGTCAGCATTGCGATAACGCTCCCTGCGAAACCGTTTGTCCGGTACTGGCTACCAACCACAGTATGGAAGGGTTGAATGTAATGACCTATAACCGTTGCATCGGAACCCGCTACTGCGCCAACAACTGTCCCTTCAAGGTACGTCGCTTCAACTGGTTTAATTATACCGGAAAAGAAAAATTCGCCGACCTCAATCCTACGCATGAATCCAATGAACTTGAACGCATGGTGCTGAATCCTGATGTGGTGGTGAGAACCCGTGGCGTTATGGAAAAGTGCTCTATGTGTATTCAGCGTATTCAGGAAGGTAAACTGGAAGCTAAAAAAGCAGGAACCAAAGTGGAAGACGGTAAAATTCAAACCGCCTGCGCCCAGTCCTGCCCCACCGATGCCATTACTTTTGGCGATCTGCACGACGAAAACAGTGCCGTTGCCAAATTGTATAAAGACGAAAGAATGTATAAAGTGCTTGACGATATCGGAATCCAGCCTACGGTGTTTTACCTGACCAAGGTGAGGAACGACGAAGGAGAAGTAAAAATTTGATTTTAATTTTTTTCTAGAAATATATGCAGAAAGAAGCCGCCATCAGACAACCGCTAATCCTCGGGGATAATGTTACCTGTAAGAAAATCAGTGATGACATTATCAAACCCATCGAAGGAAAAGCACCCCGCTCCTGGTATATTGCATTTAGCATTGCAGCCGTAATGTTCCTCTGGGGAATCGGATGCCTTGCCTATACCGTTGGTGTGGGTATCGGAACCTGGGGATCTAATAACGGAGTTGACTGGGCCTGGGACATCACCAACTTCGTTTGGTGGATCGGGATTGGTCACGCCGGAACGCTTATCTCCGCCGTACTTCTTCTTTTCCGTCAAAAATGGCGTATGGCTATCAACCGTTCCGCCGAAGCCATGACCATTTTCGCTGTAATGTGTGCTGCCATATTTGTGGTATTACATACCGGACGTCCATGGCTCGACTACTGGCTCTTCCCACTTCCCAATGCCTTCGGATCGCTCTGGCCAAACTTTAACTCACCCCTGTTGTGGGATGTGTTCGCGGTTTCAACTTACTTCACCGTATCTCTGGTGTTCTGGTATATCGGACTCATTCCTGATTTCGCCATGATCCGCGACAGAATGGTTAAGCCCGGCATGAAGAAATTCTATAAGATCCTCAGCTTCGGATGGAGCGGACGGGTTAAAGACTGGAACCGTTTTGAGGAAGTATCACTGGTTCTTGCGGGTCTTTCCACCCCTCTGGTATTTTCGGTTCACTCTATTGTATCCATGGACTTTGCCACCTCAATCCTTCCGGGTTGGCATACCACCATTTTCCCTCCTTACTTCGTTGCCGGTGCCATCTTCTCAGGATTCGCCATGGTGCAAACCCTGCTGTTGATCATGAGAAAAGTTTTCCGCCTCGAACATTACATTACCATTAAGCATATCGAATACATGAACATTGTAATTATTGTTACAGGTTCTATGGTAGGGGTTGCTTATTTATCAGAGCTCTTTATTTCCTGGTACTCCGGCGTTGAATACGAGGCCTACGCCTTCCTTAACAGGGCTACAGGTCCGTACATGATTGCGTACTACGCCATGATGACCTGTAATGTGATTTCTCCACAGCTATTCTGGTTCAAAAAAATCAGAACCAACCTGCACCTTACTTTCATCCTGTCCATCGTAGTAAACATTGGAATGTGGTTCGAGCGCTTTGTAATTATCGTGCCTACACTCTGCCGAACCTTTATTCCTTCTACCTGGAACATGTATTCTCCAACTTTTGTGGATGTGGGAATTTTCATTGGAACCATAGGCATGTTCTTTACCTTCTTCTTATTGTTTGCCCGTTTCTTCCCGGTTATTGCCCAGGCAGAATTGAAAACAATATTGAAATCATCCAGCGAACAGGCCCATAAACAAAGCACGTCCGGAGGACATCACTAACACAGAAACTTCTTTCTTATGAGTAAGAATATAATAAATGCAATTTACGGCGATGACGAGGTGGTTTTGAACGCAGCTAAAAAACTGCGCTCTGCCGGAGTCACCATCCGCGAAATTTTTTCACCATACCCCATTCACGGTATTGAAGCCGTTTTGGGTGTTAAGAAAACCCGCCTGGCTACCTGTGCATTCCTGTATGGAATTACCGGTACCCTGCTGGGAACCCTTATGATGTGGTACATGATGATTAACGACTGGCCAACCATCGTAGGCGGTAAACCCAACTGGAAATATTTCTATAACATGCCTGCATTTATTCCCATCACTTTTGAGTGTACGGTTTTCTGCGCAGCGCATGGAATGGCTCTTACCTTTTTGCTCCGTAGCTGGATTCTTCCCGGTGTTTCCCCCAAAAATCCGGATCCCAGAACTACCGACGATAAATTTTGTGTGCAGGTGGAAGCTGAACCCGCTCAGGTTGACTCTGTAATTGCCAAACTGAAAGAGTCAGGCGCGGAAGAGGTAAAGGTTCAATCCTAAAATTGTTTAAACCGATTATGAAAAAAATAATTCGCATCGCCTCGTTTTTTGTCCTTACAGGAGTCATGGTTGCCTGTGGCCCCAAAGACAAAAACAGCCCCGGAATGGAATTCATGCCCGACATGTACCGCTCCACCTCCTATGAGACCAATGGAAAAACCAATGTTTTTGCCGACAGCATGGTTAACCGCCTTCCTGCAAGCGGAACTATTGCCCGGGGATACATGCCTTATCCCTATGCCAACGATAGCCTGGGGTATGAAAATGCCGGACATTATCTTAAAAATCCTATTGCCCCTACTGCGGAGGTGATTGAAAAAGGAAAAGAGCTGTACGGAAAATTCTGCGTACACTGCCACGGTTCAGGCGGACAAGGGGACGGAAAAATGGTAGAATCAGGAAAGTATCCTGCGCCACCGCCCTCCTATTCCGGTGCATTGAAAAATCTGCCCGAAGGAAAAATGATGCATACCCTTATGTATGGAAAAGGAATGATGGGATCCCACGCCGGTCAGCTTAATGCTGAAGAAAGATGGAAGGTTATCCGCTACATTCAAACCCTGCAGGGTGTTAATTTCCAAACCATGAATGCCGATTCAGTTTTCAATGCGCGGACTGGTTTGGCTGGTAAAACTGAAAAGAAAAAATAAACGATAATAAAGTTTCATTATGGATCTGAAGCTAAACTATACACTGCCCGACAAAACCAAAAGGTTAACCGTTGTTACCATGGCGGCCGGATTGGTAATTTTTGCCATCGGGATTATTTTTAATATGCTCGGACATTCTGAGGGTCATGCTGAAGGACACGGGCATGCCGGTGAATTGTCAACCCGTCTTTGGGCAAACCTGCTGGTGAACAGCTTTTTCTTTATGGGAATAGGTTTGGGGGCCACCTTTTACATGGCTCTTAAATACGGATCCGAGGCGCATTACGCCACCGTGTTTAAAAGGGTAGTGGAAGCCGTTACTAAATTTTTACCCTATGGCGCTGTGTTTATGCTAGTGGTTCTTTTGGCCGGCCAACTACACCTACATCATTTATACCATTGGATGGATTCCTCAGTTTACGATCCCACCTCCCCTCATTACGATGTAAAGATTGCCGAAAAGTACGCTTATTTCAATCCGGCTTTTTTCTGGGCCCGCTTTTTTGTCTTTTTCGGTGTGTGGATTCTTTGTCAGCGGAAACTGGTAAAGAATTCCCTGAATGAGGATTTATCTGGCGGAACTCAAACCCACTTTAAAAATGTGACTCTTTCTGCTTTCTTCCTTGTTTTCTTCGGATTTACTTCTTCCGTTGCTTCCTGGGATTGGATGATGTCGCTTGATGTTCACTGGTTCTCAACCATGTTCGGTTGGTATATCTTTTCCGGAATCTGGATCAGTGCCATGATTACCATTCTTTTGCTGGTTCTTTACCTGCGCAAAAACGGATACCTGGAATATGTTAACGAAAGCCACATTCACGATATCGGAAAATGGGTTTTTGCCATCAGCTTCCTCTGGACATACCTCTTCTTCTGTCAGTTTATGCTGATCTGGTACGCCAACATTCCTGAAGAAGTTACCTACTTTCAGAACCGGCTTGAAACCAACGGCTATAAGGGCCTGTTCTGGATGGTGTTCTTTACCAACTTTGCTCTCCCCATGTTACTCCTGATGTCGCGTGATGCAAAACGAAATTCGGGTCTGCTGGTAGGAGTTTCTGTTATAATTTTTGTTTTCCACTGGTTGGATATTTTCCTCATCGTTATGCCTTCCACCGTTGCCTCTCATTGGGGAATCGGAGGAATTGAAATCGGAATGTTCCTGGTATTCCTTGGTTTTATGGTGAACCGGCTGCTGGTTTTCCTCACAGAAGCACCCCTGTTACCAAAGAATCACCCATACCTCGAGGAGAGTATTCATCACCATGTTTAATTTTTGCTGAACTAGTATAACACAGACCGCATATGAGCTTTCTAACCTTATTAGCTATCGCCCTCGGAGTAATTACTCTCGGGTATATCGTCAGGATTTTCGAACTGAGCTCCGAGTTGAAAGGAGAACAGCAAAACTGGGTTATCCGCGACAAAGACAATAAAACACAGGGAACCCTTTTCCTTCTCTTTCTGATTGGGTTTTTCCTCTTTGTTGCCTGGCAGCTGGTTGCCTACAAAGACCGACTGCTGCCTGTGGCTGCTTCGGAAGAAGGCGTGGAAATTGACTGGCTGATGAACTTTAACTTCATCATCATTTTTATCGTGTTCGTGATTGTTAACTTCCTTCTTTTCTACTTCGCTTTTAAATACCGCTTCGATTCCAATAGAAAGGCGCTTTATTATCCCGTTAACCACCGTCTGGAAATATTGTGGACGGTTATTCCCGGTATCGCAATGGCCATTATCATCGTGCTTGGACTGAAACTCTGGTCAAGTCTTCAACGCGACCCCGTTGAGAATGGCGAAGAGCATATTAAAATCGAACTTGTTGCCGAACAATTCCGCTGGTCGGCTCGATATGCCGGCGACGATAACGAGCTTGGAAACTTCAACTACCGCCTTATTGCCGGTGCTAATAATCTTGGTGTTGACTCTACCGACGCCAACTCCTGGGATGATTTTACCCTGGCCAATGAGATTTACATCCCTAAAGGCAAAAGAGTTTATTTTTCACTCCGCTCCAAGGACATTATTCACTCCGCTTACTTTCCCCACTTCCGTATGCAAATGAATTGTGTGCCCGGATTACACACCATGCTTCATTTTATGCCTACCATTACTACCGACTCTATGCGGATGATTACGAAAAATGAGAATTTTGAGTATATTCTGCTCTGTAATAAAATTTGCGGTGCTTCCCACTTCAACATGAAAATGGTTGTTAAAGTTGTGGAAATGGATGAGTTCACGAAATGGTACGATGAAAAGAAAAAGAACACCATTTTTAAAATGGATGCTCCTGCCGCAATGGAAACTCCTAAAATGGAACCTGTTGCCGATACTACAAAAAAGGACTAATTAAAAAATTTGTAATTTTCTAAATAAGGAAATATGTCAGATCACAGCCACGACCACCAACACGATCACGATCACCACGGGCACCACGAAGAAACCTGGGTAACAAAATATGTGTTCAGCATGGACCATAAAGTTATTTCCAGGCAGTTCCTTATTACCGCCGTAATAATGGGCGTTGTGGGAATGCTTATGTCAACCCTTTTCCGTTTGCAACTGGGCTGGCCCGGTGAAAAATTTGCTTTTGTAAACTGGATGCTGGGCGATCATTGGGGCAAAGACGGCATTATGTCGCCGGATATGTATCTGGGTCTGGTTACCATCCACGGAACCATTATGGTGTTCTTTGTACTCACCGGTGGTTTGTCGGGTACCTTTTCTAACCTGTTAATTCCTTACCAGGTGGGAGCTCGTGATATGGCTTCTGGATTTCTCAACATGCTTTCCTACTGGTTTTTCTTTATTTCCAGCGTAATCATGTTGGTTTCCCTGTTTGTAGCCTCCGGTCCTGCTTCAGCCGGTTGGACCATCTACCCTCCGCTGTCGGCCCTTCCACAAGCTATCCCCGGATCGGGGCTGGGAATGACCCTTTGGTTGGTTTCAATGTCATTGTTTATTGTTTCCGCTCTGCTTGGCGGTCTTAACTATATTATCACGGTTCTGAACCTGAGAACTAAAGGAATGACCATGAGTCGACTTCCACTTACCATTTGGGCTTTCCTAATTACAGCCATCTTGGGCGTCCTTTCTTTCCCTGTACTTCTCGGTGGATGTCTCCTGCTTATTTTCGACCGGGGCTTTGGAACAAGCTTTTACCTCTCTGATATTTATATCGGTGGGCAGGCTCTCGATTATCAGGGTGGATCTCCCATTCTTTTCCAACACCTTTTCTGGTTCCTCGGACACCCTGAGGTGTATATCGTACTGTTGCCTGCTCTAGGTATGGCCTCTGAAATTATTTCTGTTAATTCCCGCAAACCTATCTTTGGATATAAAGCCATGGTAGGATCCATGCTGGCCATCGGATTCCTTTCCTTTATCGTTTGGGGTCACCACATGTTCCTTACCGGTATGAACCCATTCCTGGGATCGGTTTTCGTATTTACCACGCTTCTGATTGCCATTCCCTCGGCGGTAAAAGCATTTAACTATATTACCACCCTCTGGAAAGGAAACCTCGTGTTTACCCCAGCCATGCTTTTCTGTATAGGTCTTGTTTCAACCTTTATCACCGGGGGGGTAACCGGAATCATCCTTGCCGACTCGGCACTCGACATTCCTGTTCACGATACCTACTTCGTTGTGGCCCACTTCCACATTGTAATGGGACTTTCTGCTATCCTGGGTATGTTCGCCGGAGTTTACCACTGGTTCCCAAAACTATTCCTCCGGATGATGAACAAACCTTTGGGATATCTTCATTTCTGGATAACCTTTGTTTCCGCCTACGGCGTATTCTTCCCCATGCACTTTATCGGTCTGGCAGGGGTTCCCAGAAGGTATTATACCAATACTGAATTTCCGATGTTCGACAATCTGGTCGACATTAACGAATTGGTTTCTGTGTTTGCTATCATTGGAGCCATTGCGCAGGGTATCTTCCTGTTTAACTTTTTCTACTCTATTTTCCGCGGCGAGCGCGCTACGGAAAACCCATGGAACTCTACCACACTTGAATGGACCAATGGAGTGGAGCATATCCACGGAAACTGGCACGGTGCCCTTCCTGAGGTTCACCGTTGGCCTTACGATTACAGCAAGCCGGGTAAAGAAAAAGATTTCGTTATGCAGACAGTTCCTCTTGAACCGGGAGAAATTGACGGCGGAGAACACCACCGACCCTAATATCAATCTAGAGATAAAAAATGAGCCCCCTGAAAAGGGGGCTTTTTATTGAAGCTTATTGGCCAATTGTCCGCATGCCGCATCAATGTCTTTTCCGCGGCTTCGTCGTACATTCACAATTATTTTATTCCGCTCCAAAACATCAATAAAGGCTTTCAGGCGCTCAGGACTGGTTTGTTGAAACTCACCACCCTCAATTGGATTGTATTCAATAATATTCACTTTAGAAGGAACCTTTTTCGCAAATGAAACCAACTGACGGGCATCCGCAGGAGTATCATTAAAATCCCTGAAAACAATGTATTCGAAGGTTACACGGGTTCCCGTTTTATCATAAAAATAGCGCAAGGCCTCAGCAAGGGATTCCAAAGAGTTCTCCTCGTTGATTGGCATTATCTCGTTGCGCTTCATATCATCGGCAGCATGCAGGGATAATGCAAGATTAAATTTAACTCCATCATCGCCCAGCTTTTTTATCATTTTAGCGATTCCGGCAGTACTCACGGTAATCCGTTGCGGACTCATCCCCAAGCCCTCCGGCGAACAAATATGTTCTATGCTTTTTAAAACCTCTTTGTAATTCAAAAGGGGTTCGCCCATACCCATATACACCACATGGCTCAGATTGATGCCATATTTTTCCATGGCCTGATTCCGGATCAAAAACAATTGATCAAAAATCTCATAGCCCTCAAGATTTCTCTTTCTTCCCAGCCTTCCCGTTGCACAAAACTTACAGGTTAAGGAACAACCAACCTGGGTACTTAAACAGGCCGTCATTCGGCTGGAGGTGGGAATCAAAACCCCCTCTACCAGATTCCCATCGGGGAGAAGAAACGAGTTTTTTATAGTCCTGTCACGGCTGACCTGGGATTCTCCAATGCTTACTTTCCCGAATGAAAATTCATTTTTCAGTCGCTCCCGGAGCGGACCGGAAATGTTTTTCATCTCATCGAAATTTCCAACCCCCTTTTTCCAAAGCCACTCAAATATTTGACGGGCCCGGAAGGCAGGCTCTCCCCAGGATTTTATAATTTCCTGCAAATCAGCCTGGTTCAGACTCCTTATATCGGGCTTTTTCATGCCTCAAAGGTACTAATCCCATGGATTTGAACCGGCTTCGGGCCTGCCCGGGGAACGATTTTTGTGGATACAAAGTCGAATAAAATTCGTAAATTGGAGTTCTTATTATTGGAATGCTACGGGTAATCATTTTTATTCTTTTTTGTCTTTTTTTGCTTCCGGCCAAAGCTACACACAACCGTGCCGGTGAGATTACCTATCAATGGGTTTCCGGTTTTTCCTATCATGTTACTATTAAAACTTATACCCGACATGGAGGTTCTGTTGTTGCAGACCGATGTAACCTCACTATTTATTTCGGAGATGGTGACAGTGCTGTTTGTCCAAGGATAAACGGAGTTTCTCAAAGTTGCAGCCCACCTGAGAAAGACGGGCAGAATATCACAAACTCAATTCGATATAACGAATACAAAACTACAACCCCCCACGCTTATCCGGGGCCCGGTCTATACAAACTTTATATGTATGACCCAAACCGGAATGCTGATATTGTAAATATTCCCAACTCGGTAAATATTCCTTTTTATATCCAGGCCTATCTGGTTATTTCACCCATTTTGGGAGGAGGAAATAATAGTCCGGTTTTGACATACCCACCCATCGACAATGCCTGTCTTTATAAATGTTTTATTCATAACCCCGGGGCCTACGATCCTGATGGAGACAGCCTATCTTATGAATTGGGCCCTTGTCTGGGTTGGAACGGAGGAAATCCTATACCCGGATATTACATTCCTCAGGGAGTAACCATTAACCCTGTAACCGGCGACCTTGTTTGGTGCACTCCACAACCGGCTCCCAACCCACCCTTTAACAGTTTCCCCCAGGAGTATAATTTTGCCATTTACATTAAGGAATGGCGAAAATTCGGGAACCAATGGAATCTTGTGGGATGGACTGAGCGGGATCTCCAGGTGGAAGTAAAACAATGCTCCAATAACCCACCCGATATTTTAAATGTTCAGGATACCTGTGTAAAAGCCGGTGATGTTTTAACTTTTGTGGTAACCGCCAACGATCCCGATAACGATATCGTTACCTTGTCTGCCAGCGGAGCTCCCTTTCTGCTTAATCCTCAGGCAAGCTTTCCGCCCATAACCGGAATGCAGCCCGTAAGTCAGACTTTTTCATGGCAGACTACCTGCAATTTTGTGCGTAAGCAACCCTACCAGGTTTTGTTTAAGGCCATCGACAACGATCCCCAGGTTCCCTTGGTTGATCTTGAAAGTGTTTTCATTCGAATTGTTGCCGAAGGTCCCACCAATCTTCAGGGCACCGCCCAGTGTAATTCCATTAATCTGACCTGGAATCCTTCTTCTTGTAATCCCGCGAATAATAATGTCAAAGGCTACCGGATTTATGTAGATGATTTTTGTAACCCCTGGATGCCCGGAGCCTGCGAAACAGGAGTTCCGGGATATACCGGTTATTCCCAGGTAGGAACCCTGAATGGAATCAACAATACATCATTTACTATTTCCAATCTCTCCCACGGCATAGTTTATTCTATCCGTGTGGTAACGGAATTTGCAGATGGTGCTCTTTCTTATGCGTCAGACCCCGTGTGTGTTCAGTTGAAAAAGGATGTCCCTATTTTAACACATGTGGATATCACAACCACCTCAACCACGGCAGGAACTTTGGATGTAAGATGGGTAAAACCATCGGCCGGTCCCAACGGGCTTGACACAGTTCAATTCCCAGGCCCTTATAAGTACGATTTGTACAGGGGCGTAGGATTTACCAGCGCAACAAATCTGGTAACGTCTTTCACCAGTCCCACATTTTCAGGATTGAATAATCTCATCTATTCCGACAATTCGCTAAATACCGACGGCAACCCTTATGTTTACCGGATAGATTTTTATTCGGGAAACACACTTGTTTGTCAAACCCGAAGCGCCTCCAGTGTTTTTCTTACGCTGACTCCCTCCGACAATACCCTAACCCTGAACTGGTCTTACAATGTTCCCTGGAACAATACCCTTACCTATATTTGGAAAGAAATTCCTACAAGTTCCAACAACTGGGTAAAAATCGACAGCACCACAACAAACATGTATGTTGACGGAAATCTTGTGAATGGTGCAACCTATTGTTATTATGTAGAAACCAAAGGCCAATATTCGGATCCAACCCTTCCTGCACCTTTGCTGAATCGCAGTCAGCGCAAATGCGGAGTGCCTGTTGATCTTACCCCTCCCTGTCCACCTGTTTTATCTCTTGTTTCCGACTGTGAAATTTCTTCCAATGCCCTCAGTTGGACGAACCCTAATTTGTCATGCGCTGATGATGTAGTGGCCTATAATATTTATTACGCACCCATTGAAGGGCAGGATATGCTGTTGCTGATAACACTTTCGCCGGCCACCAATACCACCTATCTCCATGACAGCCTTTTGAGTATTGCAGGATGCTATGCCGTTACTGCCGTTGATTCATTCAATAACCAAAGTGCTTTGAGCAATATGATTTGCGTGGATAATTGTCCCATTTATGAATTGCCCAATGTATTTACCCCAAATGGCGACGGCCTGAATGATTTCTTTATTCCCTTCCCTTACCGCTTTGTGAAGGATATTGATTTGAATGTTTATAACCGTTGGGGCGAACTTGTTTTCAGTACAACGGATCCTGCCATCATGTGGAATGGTGATCACCAGCGCTCTAAACAGCCTTTATCCGACGGCGTTTATTTTTATACCTGCGTAGTAAATGAAATCCGACTCAAGGGAATTCAGCAAAGAACGCTTACCGGATTTGTCCATTTACTTCGCAATCCGGGAGGAAATTAAATTCCCGTTTATTATCTTTAGAAATTATGTTTACAGGCATTATTGAAACTCCGGGAACGGTGGATTCAACATTTAGAAATGAAAGCAATCTTACCCTTTGGATAAGAGCCCCATTTACCCATGAATTGAAAATTGACCAGAGTATTTCCCACAATGGTATTTGCCTTACGGTAACTGAAATCGAATCAGATAAATATGCGGTTGTTGCTGTTCCTGAAACCATTAAAAGGACAACCATTGGAGGTTGGGAACCCGGGTTACAGGTAAATCTGGAACGGGGAGTAAGTGGCAATGGCCGCCTCGACGGACATTTGGTACAAGGCCATGTAGATTGTATCGGGTATGTTGACCGTATTGAAAATCTGGGAGGAAGCTTTCAGTTTTATTTTTCCTATTCCGACCCTAAGTATGTAACCGTTGAAAAAGGAAGTATTACGGTAAACGGGGTTTCCTTAACTGTAGTAGATTCTTCGGACCTGGGTTTTTCCGTTGCTATAATTCCCTTTACCTATGAAAACACTACCTTCAAAGATCTGAAGCGGGGTGATGCCGTAAATCTGGAATTTGATGTAATCGGGAAATATGTTTCCCGGTACCTTGAAAAAGAATTTTCCCGAAAAAACAAAGGAAACTAGAAAATCTCAGATGCAACTCTTCGGGTTGCTTCAGAGGTTCCCATAGTATAAAAGTGGAGGCAGGGAGCGTTATTTTTTACCAGCTCTTTGCTTTGGGCAATGGCCCATTCAATACCAACCTCACGCGCCTGGGCATCGTCTTTGGCCTTTTCAATTTCATCAAGGAGCTCTTCCGGAATGTCGATTTTGAAAATTTTGGGAAGAATTTTAGCCTGACTTTTGGAAGTAAGAATTTTCAGGCCGGGCAGTATGGGAACCTGAATGCCCATCTCACGACATTTTTCCACAAAAGAAAAATATACTTTATTGTCGAAAAACATTTGCGTAACCACATACTCACCCCCCGCATCAATCTTTGATTTAAGATACTTCAGGTCGGATTTCATGTTCGGCGCTTCAAAATGTTTTTCAGGGTAGCCTGCCACTCCAATGCAAAAATTGGTGGGAGCCATATTTTCCACTTCTTCATGAAGGTATTTTCCCTTGTTCATCTGAACAATCTGTTCAACAAGATTTACAGCATACGGGTGCCCGTTAGGTTCGGGTACAAATGAGGGCTCAGATTTTATCTGATCACCTCTGAGGGCAAGTACATTATCAATGCCCAGAAAATGCAGGTCAATCAGTGCACTTTCCGTTTCCTCTTTGGAAAAGCCTCCGCAAATGATATGTGGAATGGCATCTACATGGTAGCGGTTAATAATGGCAGCACAGATTCCAACGGTTCCGGGACGCTTCCGGATGGATACTTTTTCCAAAAAGCCTCCTTCCCGCTTTTTATAAATGTATTCTTCGCGATGGTAGGTAACGTCGATGAAGGAGGGCTTGAACTCCATCAGGGGATCAATTCCGTCAAAAATGGAAGTGATGCTCTTCCCCTTTAAGGGCGGGAGTATTTCGATGCTGAAAAGGGTCTTTTTGGCCTTTTTGAGATGATCGATGACCTTCATTTTCCGTTAATTAAGGCCACAAAGGTAAATATTTGAGGCTTTTGTGGTATTTTTTTTTGCTTTTTAGGGGATTTAGCCTATTTTTGTGGCCTGAAAATATGGAAACGAAAAAGAGGGGTAGAAACCCCTCTTTTTTTTCCGGTAAATTATGATTGAAACCGGGCAAATATTAACCCTTCTGGAAGGCCCACTGGCTGAAACCGAAGCTTTTCTGGTAGATCTGAGTGTATCGAGAAAAAACAAAATCCTGATCCGGATCGACCACGACAAGGGCGTTGATTTGCACCTGTGTAAAAAGATTTCAAGGGCCGTTGAATCGGGCCTGAACAGAGATGCCGAGGACTTTGAACTGGAAGTGTCTTCCCCGGGCCTGGATGAGCCTTTTAAAGTTAAGCGTCAATACTTTAAAAACATCGGCAAAGCGGTTGAAGTGGTGCTCGCCGATGGCAGAAAACTGGAAGGGGTGTTGATAGGGGCAGACAATGAAGGCGTTCTGATTTCGGAACCCCCACGGAAAAAGAAAGAATTGCCCAAAGAACATAAAATAGCTTTTGAAAACATAATTAAAACACAAAAGAAAATAACCTTCAAATAACAAATCATGGACAACCTAAACCTGATCGAATCCTTTGCGGATTTTAAAGATGTAAAAAACATCGATCGCGTAACCCTGATGAGCATCCTCGAAGATGTTTTTCGCAGTATGCTTCGGAAAAAGTTCAATTCCGATGAAAACTTCGATATCATCGTAAATCCTGAAAAGGGTGATGTGGAGATCTGGAGACGCCGGGAAATCGTGGATGATGAATTTGCCGAAGACAGCTTCGATTATGATGAGAACAAACATATTTCTCTGAGTGAAGCTCAGAAAATTGAACCCGATTTTGAATTGGGAGAAGAAGTTACTGACCAGATTTATCTGGAAGATTTTGGTCGTCGCGCCGTGCTGGCCATTCGCCAAAATCTGGTTTCCAAAATTCTGGAAAGAGAAAAGGACAATATTTACAACAAATACAAGGATCGTATCGGTGAAATTGTAAACGGCGAGGTTTACCAGATCTGGAAACGCGAAATTCTGGTTCTCGACGACGAAGGAAATGAACTTATTCTGCCCAAAGCAGAACAAATTCCTTCCGATTTCTTTAAAAAAGGCGATAATGTACGTGCCGTGGTTGCACGGGTTGAATTGAAAAACAACAATCCCGTAATTATCCTAAGCCGTACCTCAACCTTGTTTTTGGAGCGATTGTTTGAACAGGAAGTACCCGAAGTTTTTGACGGACTCATCACCATTAAGAAAATTGTGCGTGAGCCTGGCGAGCGTGCCAAGGTAGCGGTGGAATCTTACGACGACAGGATTGACCCGGTTGGAGCTTGTGTGGGTATGAAAGGTTCCCGTATTCACGGCATTGTGAGAGAATTGAAGAATGAGAACATTGATGTGATTAATTTTACAACCAATCCTACCCTTTTCATTCAGCGTGCGCTTAGTCCTGCCAAAATCACCAACATTAAGCTCGACGACGATAACGGACGGGCAGAGGTTTATCTGAAACCCGATCAGGTTTCTTTGGCCATTGGGAAAGGCGGACATAATATTAAGCTGGCCGGTAAACTTACCGGATACGAAATCGATGTTTACCGGGATACCGACGAAGATAACGAGGACGTAGATCTGGAAGAATTTGCCGATGAAATTGAAGGATGGATCATTGATGAACTTAAAGCCATCGGTTGCGATACGGCTAAAAGCGTTCTGGAACTGGGCGTTGAAGATCTCGTAAAGCGTACCGACCTGGAAGAAGAGACCATCAATGAAGTGAGGAATATTTTGAAAGCTGAATTTGAATAATTACATTGAATTAATAGTATAACACGAATAGAGAAAATTAAATTCTTAATAGTATAAAATGACAGAAGCCGCAACAATAAGGTTGAGCAAAGTTCTTAAGGAATTGAATGTGGGAATGCCCCACATTATTGAATTCCTTGCATCCAAAGGGTATAAGATTGATAGTAACCCAAATACTAAAATTACCCCCAAGATGCATTCTCTTCTTTTGGACGAATTTCAGGCCGAAAGGAAGGATAAGGAAGAGGCTATGAGCATTTCCTCTCAGGTGAAAAACCGGAAAGACAACCTGAACCTGGATGAAATCAATGTGGTTCCTCCCAAGAAAACAAAGGAGGATGAGGAAGTGTTGATGATTAAGGACAATGCGGCTCCTGCTGAAGAACCCGTAAAGAAACCAAAGAAGAAAGCAGCCAAAAAGGAAAGTGAAGAAGAGGTTATTAAAGCCAAAGTTGATTCCGATGCCGTTAAGCTGAAAGTAAAAGGGAAAATTGAGCTGGCTGAAGAAAAAGAAAAACCTAAAAAGAAAACTACTAAGAAAACTAAAAAGAAAGAAGAGCCTAAGCCCGAAACTGAAAAGGAAAGCCCGAAAGCCGTAGAACCTCCCGTAGAGGAGAAAAAGGAAACAAAGCCTGCCGATGATGAAAATTTCCTGAAGACAGAGTACAAAAAGCTGGATGGACCGAAGATTCTTAAAAAGATTGATCTTCCGGTCGAGGAAAAAAAGAAACCGGTTGCCTCTTCTGCCGAAGGATTTTCCAAAGACAAAAAGAAAAAGCGGAAGCGGATTAAGAAAGAAGGTGGTCCCGAAACTACGCAACAGGGGGGTGCCGGAGGACGCGGGAAATTCCCTGCAAAACAGCGCGAAGAAAAAACCGAGCTTACGGAAGAAGAAATTCAGGCCCAGATTAAGGAAACCCTGGCCCGTCTGAGTGGGGGTGGTAAATCCAAAGCCTCCAAATATCGCCGGGAAAAGCGGGAAGAAATTAATAAACGACTTATGGAGCAGGCCGAAATTCAGGCCGAAGAATCCAAAATTTTAAAGGTAACAGAATTCGTTACAGCGAATGAACTGGCTACCATGATGAATGTTTCCGTGGCCCAGGTTATATCTTCCTGTATGAGTCTCGGACTTTTTGTGTCCATTAATCAGCGTCTGGATGCCGAAACCATTGTTATTGTAGCCGAGGAATTTGGATTTAAGGTGGAATTTGTGAGCGTTGATGTTCAGGGAACTGATCTTGAGGAGAAAGATGAAGAAGGAGATTTAAAGCCCCGTCCTCCCATTGTTACGGTGATGGGTCACGTTGACCACGGGAAAACATCTTTGCTTGACCATATTCGAAAGTCAAACGTAATTGCCGGTGAAGCGGGAGGAATAACCCAGCATATTGGAGCTTATAATGTAAAGCTTGAAAATGGGAAGACCATAACCTTCCTCGATACTCCGGGTCACGAAGCCTTTACTGCCATGCGTGCCCGTGGTGCACAGGTAACCGATGTGGCTATTATTGTAATTGCGGCCGACGACAGCGTTATGCCTCAAACCGTGGAAGCCATAAACCATGCTCAGGCAGCAGGGGTTCCTATGGTGTTTGCCATAAATAAGGTTGATAAACCCGGAGCTAATCCGGATAAGATCCGTGAAGCCCTTGCCGGAATGAATATTCTGGTAGAAGAGTGGGGAGGTAAGTTTCAATGCCAGGAAGTATCTGCAAAAAAGGGTTCGGGAATTGAAAGCCTTCTTGACAAAGTACTGCTGGAAGCGGAAATGAAAGACTTAAGAGCCAATCCTGATAAGCTGGCGGTAGGAACCATTATTGAATCTTCCCTGGATAAAGGAAGAGGCTATGTGGCTACCGTTCTTGTAAAAGCAGGAACACTTCGCGTAGGCGATACCATGTTGGCCGGTTGCTACAGTGGAAAAATTAAAGCCATGGCCAACGAAAGAGGTGTGCCGGTTGAAGAAGCCGGTCCGTCCATTCCTGTTCAGGTTCTTGGTTTAACCGGAGCGCCACAGGCCGGAGATCGTTTCAATGTAATGGCCGACGAGCGCGAAGCCAGGGAAATTGCATCCAAGCGTCTCCAGTTGCAGCGCGAACAAACTATCCGTACCACTAAGCATATTACACTTGATGAAATCGGCCGCCGGATTGCCATCGGTGATTTCAGAGAGCTTAATGTCATCGTTAAGGGTGATGTGGATGGCTCTATTGAAGCGCTTGCCGATTCATTGATTAAACTTTCAACGGAAAAAATTCAACTTAAAGTTATTCATAAGTCCGTGGGTGCCATTTCCGAGTCGGATGTTATGCTGGCCTCGGCCTCCAATGCCATTATCATCGGATTCCAGGTTCGGCCTACGCTAAACGCCAGAAAACTTGCTGAGACGGAACAGATTGATATTCGCCTGTATTCCATTATTTACGATGCCATCAATGAGATTAAAGATGCTATGGAGGGCATGTTGGCTCCGGAATATCAGGAAAAGATTACTTGTAATATCGAGGTAAGAGATGTGTTTAAGATTACCAAAGTGGGAACCGTTGCCGGATGTATGGTGCTTGATGGAAAAGTAAACCGCAATACCAAGGTCAGGGTTATCAGAGATGGAATCGTTATTTACTCCGGAGAGCTGGGTTCACTGAAGAGGTTCAAGGATGATGTAAAAGAAGTACAGGCAGGATTTGAGTGCGGGCTGAACATCGAAAACTTCAATGATATTAAAGTAGGTGATATTATCGAAGGTTATGAAATGATTGAAGTAAAGCAGAAACTTTAATTTTTCATAGCAAAACCAAGAGATGGGAAAACTCATACGCCTGTTATTTGTTTGCACGGCTTTTCTGATAGCCGGACTGTTGGCAGGTGCAAAAGTTCCCGAAGATAATCCCGGGGCAGAGGAGGTGGTTCAGAAAATGCTGAACGCCATCGGCAACCTGAAAACTTTAAAATTTCATCTAAAGAACTCCGAACGGATAAAGGGTAAGTTTTTTTTCACTGAATCGCAGGCCAAGCTTCAGATTTCACCCCGCAAGCTTTATTTGTATCTCCGGGGCCCCGAGCTGCTCTGGAAAGAGGGCTGGAACGGAGGAAATGCTCTGGTTAATCCCGGAGGCTTCCCCTATGTAAATCTGAACCTCGACCCCATGGGCTCCATCCTCAGGGAGAACCAGCACCATACCATTCATGAAATGGGTTTTGAGTACTACGGTGATGTTTTAAAATATGCCCTTCAAAAACTTAGCGAGGAGGAAATCAGCCGTAATTTTAAACTGGTGGGCGAGACCAAATGGAATCAACGCGATTGTTATCTGATATCCGTGGAGTATCCCGAGTTTAAGTTCATTGAATACAAAGTAAAGAAAGGAGAAAATCTTATTACCATTGCCCGCTCGCGCCGGATTGCCGAATACATGATTCTGGAACAAAATACTCCGAAGTTGAAAGATTATCATGATGTGAAGGAAGGACAGACGATTTTAATTCCTAATGCTTATGCAAGAAAGACCTTAATGTTTATTGACCGCGAATATTTTCTTCCCATCAACACCAAAATATACGACGACAAAGGATTATTCGAATCTTACGAATATCATTCCCTTGAAGTAAATCCCAAGATCAGCGACGAAGAGTTTACAAAAAGCTATAAGGGGTATAAATTCTAAAATAACCAGGCGAAACTAATTTTCGGGAAAGCGAACAAATTTGCCTGTCTGTATTTAACTATCGCAGTAGATAAGTTATTTAATCCTGAAACTCCCCATTCGGCCGAGTAGTAATAGAATGCATTATCTGTTTTAAATAAATTAACTACGGGTAGTAATAAATCCGGTTCCCGGAAGGCCGAGGGCGAGTCCATGGGTTTTACGGTTCCAAAAATTCCCCCTATTTCCAGGAGGAGGTCAATTGAGATTTTATTTCCAAGGGGAATACCCCTGCCATACAAAAATTTTAACACCACATTTCGGTGTGCGTAGGTATAGCCACCAGATGAATTGCTCTCGATGAGGGTTCCACTGTACCGGTCAAAGCCAAAGCCACGGTAGCTTCCCATGGGAATTGCGTGTGGCCTTTTTGGTGAACTCCAGATCATAGCCAGGCCCCAGCGGGAGCCGTTTGCATCGGCCTCACCCCGGACATATTGCACCGGATCGGGTGTAGAAGACAGATAACCGAATGTTTCCTTGTGATAGGAATATGAACCTGAAATTCCTATATTTTCAAAGATGGAACGGGTATATGTGACTCCGTATAGTTTGGAAAAAATGGTGGACACCAGATCAAGTTTAATTTGATTTTTTTGTCCGATATAGCCTAAGTTTTGAGCGGCACAAAAGCGAGACGCGAGTAGTAATATCCAAAATCCAACAAAGGCCTTATTCATCAGTTTAATCCGTACCAGACTTCATTCAAAAAATTGGACTTTGAAAATTTGTAATTGGTTACGTTGCCGTAAAATGATTCAAGGTAACCTGCATGGTTAAGTCGGGTAATCCGGGTAAGAAAAATGTGTTTATATTTTGACAATCCGTGTCGGGTTTCATCGGTGAAGGAAACAAAGTTCACAAAGGATATTTCACGGGTGGGATTTTCGGAAAATAATTTCCAAACTTCCGGATCAAACAGGAAAATATTTTTTCCGTTTAACCTGGAGGTGTCAAGATCATCATTCAGGGTTAATTCGGGTACAAAATAGTGTTCTTTGTAATTGGAAAGCAAGTGAAGGAGGGAAATATTCAATCGATAGTATTTTAGTTGGGTGGCGAACGATCCTCCATTCGTTACCGGCTTTAACACCTTTGTCGAATAATTTTTCTTTTTCTTTTTAAGGAAAGTCTCCAGTTCGTTTTTATAATTGAGTGTTTGTTCAAGGGCGTTAACTTTTTGAATGTGATATCCATAAATATGGTCCTCCACCAAAAGAAATTCATTTAACAGGATATCTTTTTTTTCACTCCCATTGGCAAGTGGTTGCATGTCCGATAGAATCCAATTGGCGTAATCTTTTCTTGCAGCATCCGGGTGATTGATATACTTTTTTATGAGATTGGTTGAAATTTCCTTTTTCTTAATAGCAAATAGAGCCTTAACGAGCATGATTTCAGGAGTTTCGTTTTCATCAATTAGCTCAGAAAAATGCCGGAATGCATCGTCATAATTTTCAACAGAATCTTTGAACAAGGTGTACCAGGGAGATTCTTTGGCTTTTTTTCTTTGCAAGGAGTCAGGAAAGAAAAAGTAAAGTTCCTTAAAGTATTCTTTTTTCTTTTTAATAGCGTAGGAAAAGGGATCGCTTAAAAATTGTTTTTTTCGGTCGGAAGGATCCAAGTATATTTTCCTCCTAAGACTTTCACATAAATAGTAAAAAGCAATATTTGGATTTGATCCAAGGAGGATGCTTTTAAATGACAGCCTGGCGCAATTATACAATTGGTTGGTTTCAAGAAGCAGCAGGAAAGATTCATTTCTCGAAAACTCTTTTAGTTCAGCCAGTAGTAGGGAGTCAACCAGGTATTCCTTGCCGGAATAATTTTCTTTGGAAGCAATAAATTTATTTAGCTCATGAAGCCGGTTTGCAGTTTCAGGATGGCTTGAAAGTAGCATGGTTTTTGCCGCTTCCGCTTCATTTTTTTCAGTTTTATCCTCTTCCTTGCCAACATTGACCAATTTTTTTGGGCTGGTTGCTTTGTTTATTTCTTCATCTTCTTTTTCAAAATTCAGCATTGAAAAAAAACTGGATTCAATGCCTTTTAAGGAGTATCCGGCTTTCACCATGAGCTCAAACGCGAGGCTGTCGGCTCGTTTTTCAGCAGTCTTGGATTCGTGGGCCTTTTTAACATGAAGATAAATGTTTGATGTTCGGTTCTTTTTAGCTGCAGAGCTTAAGTTATTAAAATAACCATTCAGCAGATCCTTGAAATAAAAGTGGGCAAATTCGTGGGCAAGGATGGCTGCAAGGGCGGCCTCGGAAGTTATTTCGGCCAGACATCCAACATTTACAAGAATAGTTCCGTCGTAAAGGGCAAAGGCATTAAACTCCGGTGATCTGCCAACATACACTCGGGCTTCATTTTTCCCTGGAAAATCATCCGGTATAATTTTATGAAGAATTTGATTCAGGTAATTTTCGAAAGCATCCAGCCCAAAGTATACATTTCCTAAAGAAAAAAGTTCACTTTTCGTAAATGCCACCGATTCGGCGAATCGGTCAATGGGCCCCTGAGAATGACCCGGAACTTTAATTTGGCGGATTTGTTGGTAATCTGCTATAGGATCGATAAAGTATTTCCCGGGAACAGAATTAGGAAACGCATATTCCTGTTGGGCTTTTTGAGTAAAAGCGATAACCGGAAAAGTGATAAGTAGAAATAGCAGTTTCTGCATGAAATATTAAGCAGCCAGACTATTGAAATGCAATCTTGTTAAAGTAGAAAACATTCCGCTTCTTTTTATTTGCTTCTGAGCTTTTTATTCGCTGGTACCCCCAGGTCAGAAAAAAATTGTCGTACCAAAACTCCATGTCGCTACCCCAGTTACTCCTTACTTTATCGTCACTATAGGCAGTTTCAATTTTCGTTACTTGTTTACGGTCGACAATCTGATTTCCGGAAATTACTTTTGACATTATAGCCCCTCCATTACTATAGGCCAAGACGATATTATCTCCTTCAAACAATACTCTTACCCTTTCTTTAAGATTATAGGTTAGGATATCCCAAATTTCAAAAGAGTTGTCCCAAATTTTTTCCCCATCCTTGTTAAATCCGGCAACGATTGCATGCGTATAGCGATACCCATCAAAGACCGTCCTGCTTTGTGTGACTACTCTTCCGTTGGCATCCGTGGTGGTGTAATATTCGGTATGGTACTCCGGATAATAGGCCTCCGCTACCATTACATACTCATTGTTTTTTTCAATAACGTTATGAACCAGAAGCTGATAGTTAACTTTGGACTCTTTTACATCTTTCTTTTTTTTGTTGTTTTTGTTTGAGCCAGAAGTTTGTGTTGACTTAATTTTTTTCCAAAAGGATTCAAATTTTGAAAATGGATAGTATTGAATGTATTCCTGCTCGTCGCCTGAAAACTTGGCAATGTACATTCCATTGGCATTGGGGATATATGCGGTTTTTCCAAGAGCCCTTGAGACTTTTTCACCGAATGATTTATTCTCCACCGGAACTGAATAGGTGCCAATTAATAATTTGTCGCTGGCTCCCGATAAGTTCATGAACCTGCCGGTCAATAGCTCGTTTTTGTTTTTTGGATACACCGGCAAATTACCTGAAATATCATTTCCAGCAAATTCTTTTATTTCCATTCGGGTCGTTTTTTTATCCGGTCGAGATGAAATAACGGCCTGGGCATTTCTTGTTTTTTCATCACTACTCAAGTCCATTACCGCAGCACTACCTTTATATTTTAGAACAATGGGTAATGATTTCTGGGAGCTAACATCGGTCATCACAAGTACGGGTTGATATTTTATTTCAGCAGCACCGAAAAAAACAGGAATGCAAAAAAGCCCATAAATAAAACAGGTTCGTCCCAGGATTTGTCCGGTTGTAGGCATGGTCCTTCCACCCAAATAGGCATATCCATTAATTACCTTAAAATCGTTGATAGCTGCATTACCGGGAATTTTTCCCCCGGCCGAAGTAATAGCTCCCCCTTTAACATCAACCATGACAATTTCAAAATCCGCAGTTTTCCCCCTTTCTTTTAGAAGCACATAAAGGTTATTGCCCTCAAAATCAAATTTTTCGAAATTCAAGCCCCTGGTTATCGGAAATGTTTTAGTCCAGACTTCCTTAAATTCCGTATCGTATTTAGTAAAACTGAACAGTTTTTTCCCTTTGGGTGCTTTTTCATCGGTTTCATTAAAAAGGATTAAGCCCTCTTTGCCAATAGGAACCACATAATATTGGTCCGAGGAAGATTTTGGTGTTATTTCCACCCGCAGCGGGGCCTGGGCAATAATCTGACTTGTTACAAGAACAAGGGCTAATAGAAGGCGCATATATTTGTTTACTTTTTTAAGGACATTAATTCCGTTTCAAAAATATTCAAATATTTCTGTTTTTTGGAATTATTTTTTTGGTTCGCCAGTTTTTCTGCCAGACGTGCACCCCCGGTCCAAAACCTTAAAAACAATGAAACCCCCGACAAGGTGCCTGTAAAATACAGACCCTGGGAATAGCTCAAAACGGCATATCCGGCCCAAACCGTTTGTATTAATAGGGAGGAAAGGCCTTTCCAGAAATACCCCGCATATACCTGCCCCGCCCCCGGAAAGATAAGGGATAAGCGCCTGGCCTTTTCAGGGTTTTTCAGATCAAGATCCCGCTCTGAACTAACCACCCTGAAGGCCCCCCCATCCCGGGAAAAGTACTTTTTGGCAGCCTCGTATTTTTCGGCCGACTCCGGGTAGTATTCACAATGGGCATACAAAAGCGCCTGCAAAGGTAGGGTAGGTATTAAAAGCAGACTGTCCTTTACCCAATAGTTTAAATGCTCAAGGGATCTGTGCGTTTCCTGTAAATTGCCGGCCAGGTAGGAACAAACGGCCTTGTGGTAAAGGACTTCAAACTTTTTTACCTCTGAAAGGGTGTCCACAAAAAGCAACTGAAAGGTATGGGTTGCCTCTTTATATTTTCCCGCGGCCTTTTGATTTAGTCCTTTTTTTATTCCTGCCGTAAAAGCCTCGGGACTTTCAGGATACTGAAAACGAATGCGCTCATATTCCAGATTCGCGAGGTCAAAATTACCCACTTCGGTCAGACTGTCGGCCCGAAGAAAGATGTTATTTTGCCCGGAACAAATCACGGACAGACAGCCGAAGATCAAGCTGAATGCTGGTTTGTAAAATTTCATTTTCTTCTTTTTTAATGGCTCTTACCGTTACCGCACTACCGTATATATTGCCGATGTAAAATATCGAGAACAGAGATCCGAATACCCAGAATCGCGGACTATCAAATCCTTTGTGCCGGTAACCTTCCCAGGTTTGAACTCCCAGAAATGCAATGGGAAAAAAGGAGGTAATTCCCTGTCTTGGTTTTCCGGCATATATTTTTCCTGCACCCGGTAACAGTGCACTTAAGGTTCCGGCCAGCAAGGGTGATTTTTTCGAACCCGACAAGACCATCTTTTCGTGTTTGTCAAGGGAGTTTTTGTAAAAATTATTTTGCTTGCAGGAACTGTTTTGAAATTTAACTCCCGTATCTTTTCTCGCCAGCATTAAGGAGCTTTTCCAAAAATCATACTCGGCTTTCAGACAATTTTCAGGAGGTAAGTACGAACTTAATAAGGTTTCGGCCTCGCTGAATTTCTTTTGCAAAGCCAACAGTGAAAGACGCCGGAAAACAGATTCATCAAAAAGCAACCCACCTGATTTTGAAACCCGGCCATAATAAAAAAGGGAATTCTCAACGTCTAAGTCCTCCTCATATAATTTTCCCAGACTAAAATGAAAACTGTCGGCATAACCTGATTCCGGATATAGCAACAGCAATTGCCGGTATTGCAAAATGGCTTCTTTATAAATTTTTTTGCCTTCAAGATAACGGGCAAAATTCACTTCCTCCATGAAGACCGGATCCTGAGAAAAAGCCTGATGAAAAAGTGTAAGGAATAAAAAAGAAAACCAGATACGAGCCATTACTTCCCGTACTTTTCAGGGAAATCCAGAATTTTCCCGTCCTGATTATAAAACAGCTCGTGGGTCTCTTTTAAGGCGGCTCCGTTACAACGGAGCAACCGGTCGCTACCCAGCAACACGCCTCTTACTATTCCCTTTTTTTCAATGCAATGCTTGGCATAGTTTGAACAGGTTATGGAATATATGCAGCCTGCAGAAAGCTGGGGTGAAATTATATGCTGGTAAAACAACATGCTTCCGGTCAGAGTAAGCGAAATGGGATTGTATCGGGCAAAAACCGATTTTCTTTTAAAGCCCAGGGCATTTGCCGAGTTTCCTTCGCCGGAATAATTGGAGAAACCGCTGTTTGAGTTCTTTGTCCGGCCGGAAATAAGTAAAAGGTCGGCCTGAGGATTGATTTGTCCGGCCACTGCTTTTAAAAGTAAAAAAACGAATAAAAAAATGAGGATCTTTCTCATTGTTCACTCAAAGTTAGGAATAAACCCGTATGCCAATATTAGTTAAATTTACGGGCAAATGGAAGGGGTTGTAAATAGTATTAAAGCACCGGTTGCGACGGAGTTGCAGGAATTTGAAAAGCGCTTTTCAGGTTCCATGAAAAGCACGGTGCCCCTCCTGGATAAAATCATAGGTTATATTGTGCGGCGGAAGGGCAAGCAGATGCGGCCCATGTTTGTGTTCCTGTCGGCCGGGGTTGCCGGCAATATCAACGAAAGCACACACAGGGCTGCTGCATTAATTGAGCTCCTGCATACCGCCACTCTTGTGCATGATGATGTGGTAGACGACTCCATGCAACGCCGGGGCTTCTTTTCCCTGAATGCCTTGTGGCGAAATAAAATTGCCGTCTTGGTGGGTGATTTTCTGCTCAGCAGGGGTCTTCTGCTTGCGGTGGAAAACAAAGAGTTTCGATTGCTGGAACTGGTGTCCAGAGCAGTAAAGGAAATGAGCGAAGGCGAACTCCTTCAAATTGAAAAGGCCCGCCGCCTCGATATCGAAGAGTCGGTTTACTACGATGTGATCCGTCAGAAAACAGCTTCCCTTATCGCCGCCTGTTGTGCTACGGGCGCTTCCAGTGCAGGAGCCGACGAAGACAGGGTTTGCCGGATGCATAAATTCGGAGAACTGGCAGGAATGGCTTTCCAGATAAAAGACGACCTGTTCGATTATGGATCGGCCGATGGAATCGGAAAACCGACCGGTGCAGATATTAAAGAAAGAAAATTTACCCTGCCTCTGATTTATGCCCTGGCTCATGCCGACCGGAAAAAAAGCAGGGAAATAATGAACATTATTCATAATTACCGGGAAAAGCATGACGAACTGGAAAAAATAATTTCATTTGTTAATGAAACCGGTGGCATAAAGTATGCCGAAGAAAAAATGTTGGCGTTTAAAAACGAAGCCCTTTCGGTGCTCGATACTTTTCCCGATAAACCCGAAAAAAAATCCCTCCAACTGCTGGTAGAATATACCACCACCCGAAAAAAATAACTCATGGCAAAGATGTTTTTTCTCTTTGCTGCTTTTTGGGTTTCAACCCTTTACGCACAACCGGTAAAAACATGGTTTCCCGACAGCACGCTTCAGTCTGAAGGAAATCTCTTGGCTGGACAAAGGTCGGGTCAGTGGAAATTTTATTACGATAACGGATGCCTTCAAAGTTTCGGTTCTTACCAATCAGGGCAGCCCGAAGGGGTATGGTATTATTATTTGCGAACCGGAGTCCTTCAGAAATCAGGTTCTTTTAAATCAGGAATCATTACCGGGGTTTGGGTTTTTTATTACGGTGATGGCAAGGTTTCCTCACGCCTGAATTACGAAAACGGATTATTGAATGGACCATCCTGGTTTTTTTATCCCAATGGTATTGTTTCCAAATACGGGTTTTACAAAAACGGAAAGGAAACAGATACCTGGCATTATTTTGATGAAAAGGGGAGGAAGACAAAATCCGAATCCTACCGGGACGGAGTATTGTGGGGAAAGAAATGTGAATTTGCGGGAGATAGTGTGTGTACCGAATTATCCCATTACAAAGCGGGTAAACTGCAGGGCCCTTATTTCCTGTATTATGAAGATGGCAAATTTAAAACAAAGGGTAATTTCAAACAGGGAGTAAAACGGGGAATTTGGTATTTTTACGATACAGAAGGTCGCCTGTCTATGAAAGCCGGGTTCGGTTCGGATGGAAAATGGAACGGAAGGTGGACTGAATACGGATCGAACGGTAGAATTCTTTCTACGGGAAAATACAAAAGCGACCTTAAAAAGGGGAAGTGGATTTATTACGATCGTTTCGGCAAGGTTAAGAAGGTGGAATGGTATAAAAATGGAAAAATTTATAAAGAGAAATTATATGTTTATTAGGTCTTGTTTATTAATGGCAGGTTTTTGTCTGCTTTTTGCCGGATGCGGAAATCAAATCGAGTCAGATTCCGGTTCCCAAAATAAAAACGATGTTCCTGAAAGCTCTATCGGTCTTCCGGTAGAGGTTAAGGAGGTTGCCCCGGATGATCCCAGAGTTAAGGAAGGGGTTTACACGGAAATGCATTCCAACGGGGTAATGAAAATAAGGGGAGAGGTGTACGGAGGAAAAAGGGAAGGGCAGTGGATGAGTTGGTATGAGGATGGGAAAGACTGGAGCCAGTGCATTTATAAAAAGGGCGTTTTGGATGGTCCCACAATGACCTGGTATGAAAACGGTCAGGTTCGTTATAAAGGCCAATACAAAGAGGGAAAGCGTTCCGGAGTTTGGGTTTTCTATCATGAGAATGGTCAGGTTCAGAAAGAAGTTGATTTTGACAAAACAGAAAGTAAGTAAATGCGCGTGCTAGGAATAATCCCTGCCCGCTATGCGTCTTCCCGGCTTCCGGGAAAACCACTGGCTATGATTGCCGGGAAAACCATGATACAAAGGGTTTACGAAAGAGCATCCCGGTCCAAAATGCTGAGTGATTTATTCGTTGCCACCGACGATGCCCGCATTTTTGACCATGTGGTTTCATTTGGAGGAAAAGCAGTGATGACTTCCAAAAAGCATAAAACCGGAACCGATAGGATAGCGGAAGCTTATTTTCAAAAAATCCGGAAGAAATACGATGTTGTTATAAATATTCAGGGCGATGAGCCCTTTTTAAGTGCGTCTCAAATAGATTTGCTGGCAGGATTGTTCCGCGAACCCAAAACGCGGATCGGAACCCTGGGTGTTTGGGAGAAAAGTCAAGAGGAGTACCGGAACCTGGGTGTCATTAAAATTGTACTTGACAAAGAAGGGAAGGCCTTGTATTTCAGTCGGAGTCCCATCCCCTCACCGGGCCCCTCAGGGCCCAACAAAGCTTTTCCGGGGAAGTTTTTAAGGCATTTGGGAATGTATGGCTTTCGCCCTGAAGTTCTAAAACAGGTCTCAGGACTGCCTCGCAGTCCCCTTGAAATTCAGGAGAATCTGGAGCAATTACGCTGGCTGGAAAACGGGATTCCCATCCGGGTAGGAATATCCCGGCAAAGGGCTTTTTCGGTTGACTTTCCTGCCGATCTGGCCCGGGCAAGGAAAATGGCAAAAAAATAAGGGTATCCGTTTCCATTGACCCGGAATAAGCCGTATTTTTGAGGTGTGAATACGACTCATCTTATTGAGGAATTATTGTTTGAGCACGATTGCGTAATCCTTCCCGGATTCGGGGGTTTCGTATGTAATCCTTCCCCAGCCTGGGTGAACCCCAAAACGCATACTTTTTTTCCGCCCAACAGAAAACTGTCGTTTAACCGAAATCTGAAAAACAACGACGGATTACTCATAAACTCCCTGGCCGGCCGGCTTAATCTTACCTTTTCCGGTGCCCGTGAGGAGGTCCTTCAGTTTGTTTCTTCCCTGGAAAAAATGCTGGAAGAGGGAACAAAAAAGGAGTTTGGTAACCTGGGGTCATTCACCAAAAACACCGATGGAAATATTGTTTTTGAACCCAATCCTTTTTTGATTTTAGAACCGGATTCCTTTGGGTTCAGCCGCTTTTCTTTTCCTCCCATTAAATCCGAAGGAAAGAAAAAGGAAGCAGAAAAGAAATTCAAAGACCGTCAGATCCCGGTTGAGAAAAAAATTAAAATCAGGAAAACCCGTAAGACAGCCCGTTGGGTAGCGCTGGCTCTGTTGCTGCCCATTATGGCGGGACTGATTTGGATTCCATGGCAAACCAATTTCATGGAGAATAACGGCCTGGCCGATTACAATCCTTTTAAATCATTGAAAGAAAGCCCGGTTTTTTCGGTGCGAACCGAGGGTGAAGTAAAAGCCCTTGGCGATTTGGTTCAGCCCTTCACCAATACTGCCGGAAACGAAGCAGGTGGCAAAATTCTTGTTCCTGACGAAAACGGGAAAGAGGTTGTGGTTAAGGAGTCGGCTCCTGTTTTGGCTCCTGCAGATAAAACCGGAGTTACCAATAACCTGAAAAATTCAATCTCCGGGAAACCCGGAAACTATAATCTTATTGCAGGAGCTTTTATGGTTCCTGAGAATGCCCATAACTATGTAAGCACCCTGAGGGAGCTCGGATTACAAGCCGAAATTATGGAGCTTCCCGGCAATCCTCTTAAATATGTAAGGGTAGGAACCTATAACGATTCACAGTCGGCTTTGAATGCGCTTGGCAATGCCCGGTCTGTAAAGCCGGAAATCTGGATCCTTTCTCTTTAGGAATTTTTATTCCGCTTTTTCCGGTAAATTATCACTGCTACATATAAGGCAATAGCCAGACCCAGCAAACCTGTAATAATCCAGATTATTCGGTTGTTTTCTTTGGGAACCGCAAGCAAAATAATTCCAAAAAGCAGCAAGGTGGCACCTTCATTGAAAATTCTGAGTTTTAAAGAATTCCAGGCAGGTTTGTTATTTTGGAATTTATTGAACAGGCGGTGACATTGTAAATGATACAGGACAAGAAGAAAGACCAGAAACATTTTTATAAGGAACCAGGGTTGGGTCAGGTAAAAGTCGAGATGAAGTACTGCAAGCCAGATTCCAAACGAAAGCGTAAGGATCATTCCCGGCCAGGTAATCCCATACCAAAGCCGTTTTTCCATGAGTTTATACTGGTTGATTAAAATACTTTTTTCAGGTTCGTTTTTTTCCTGGGCTTCTGCGTGGTAAACCAGAAGCCTAACAAAATAAAAAAGCCCTGCAAACCATGTTACCATGAAGATCAGGTGCAAAGCCAAAATGTAGCGTTCCTGCATTTAATAGGATTTAGCCCAAAGTTAATTAATAACTTTACCCAAAAATTTCCCGATGACAAAAACCAAGAGAGCCGCTGAAACCCTGGCGGTGACAACTGAGATTGTATTACCCAACGACACCAATGCTTTGGGAAATCTTGCCGGGGGCCGTTTGCTGCATTGGATGGATATAGTTTCTGCCATATCAGCCCATAGACTTTGTAAGCGGGTTGTGGTAACCGCGGCCGTTAATAATGTAACCTTTTCAGAGTCGATAAAGCTTGGAAGTATTGTAACCCTGCAGGCCAAGGTATCGCGCTCCTTTAATTCGAGCATGGAAGTTTTTATTGATGTATTTGTGGAAGATGCCGTTTCGGGCGAAATGAAAAAACACAACGAAGCCATTTATACATTCGTTGCGGTGGATCAAAACGGGGCGGCTCTTCAGGTTCCCAAAGTAATTCCTGAGTCGGAAGAAGAAAAAGCCAGGTACGACGGGGCCCTTCGGCGCCGTCAGTTAAGTTTAATTTTGGCGGGCAAAATGAAGCCCGATGATGCTACCGAGCTAAAAGCGCTCTTTCTAAAGGAGTGACAAAGTTTTGGCAACTTCTTCCGTGGAAATATTTTCCATGCATTTGAAGTGCTTTTTCGGACATTGAGCATATCCCAGTTTGGAACAGGGGCGGCATGAGAGGTCTTTTTCTTCAAACAGAATGCCGGCATTTTCTTCCCCGAAGCCGGTTTCATACGGGTACATTCCGAATTCAGGAATAGTATTCCCCCAAAAGGAAATGATTTTTTTCTTCAATGCGGCTCCGATATGCATCAGGCCGGTGTCGTTGGTAAGCAAGGCATCTGCATTTTTAATGCACAGAGCCGATTGGGGCAGGCTCAATTTTCCGCACAGGTTCAGGCAGCGGCCTCCGGTGCCGGCCTCAATATTTTCTCCCTCTCTCTGATCTTCAGACCCGCCCAGCAAAATAAAGTTGTTGGAACCGGAATTAATTACCTCAATTATTTTTTTGGACGGGAATCGTTTGGTAGCAAATTTTCCTCCTATTGCCCAGGCGAAATATTTTTTGCCGGAAGCAAATGAATCCAAAATGTTTTGCGGGATGGCTGTAGATTCAGGAATAAAAAAATCGAGGCCCTTTTGGTCGTTGGAAATCCCAAATGACTTCAGCGTGGAGAAATAACGGTCTACTATATGGATGTCGGGCAGGCGGTTGATTTTAAAATTTACCAGGAGCCACTTTTCAAAATTTAATTTGGGAAATGAGGATGATTTTTTGCCCAGGGTAAATTTTGTTCTTAACGATCTCAGGTTGTGATGAAGGTCGATTACAAAATCGAAATTTTCTTTTTTTAGGTTCTTAAGAGAAGTTCCCTCAGGATTGGTAAGGATATGAACCTTTTCGAGATAAGGGTTAGGCTCCAGAATTTCTTTATAGGCAGGTTTGGTAAGATAATGTATTTGCGAACCGGGCAATTGAAGTTTCAGGCATCGGATCAAGGGTGTGGTTAATACTATGTCACCAATGGAGCTGAAGCGGATAATAAGGAATTTTTTTCCCAATGGATTTAAAAGGGTAAAAGGGTAAACTCTTTAACTAACCCGGAGGGGGTGGTTTCCGAAACTTTTAATTCGGTTTCTTTTAAGCGAATAATTTTCCAGGTCCATGTACTGCTTCCCGGACTGGTTTCCGTAATTATTAGTTCGGTTTTGTCGGAATTGAACTTCCATGTTCCGCTTTCGGTCTGGTCAAGGGTTCCGTTGAGTTTGTAGGTAAATAAATATACCCCGGATTTTGAAAGGGTAATTTTCCCATCCTGATAATAGAAGTTAAAATCGCTGGTAAAATCAACCCCGTTTTCAAGGTATTTGGCAACCCTCCAATCGTTAGCCACCCTGGCCTTTTTTGAACGAAGAGAAAAGGCCGGACCTTCCTCGTACTTTTTACAACCCGAAAAGGCGAAAAAGAAAATAAACAGTAAAAAAAAGGGGGTGAGGCAAATTGATTTTTTCATGCTTCAAAAGTACGAAAGGAAAAAACATAAAAAAACCCCGCATTTGCGGGGTTTTTTTATGATGAATAAAAGCCTATTGTTCGTAGGTGGATTCAGTGGTGTTTGAACCATCAACATCCTTAAACTTAAGCATTTTGTTTTTTAGCATAAGAATGGTGGTGGTGTCCTTGCTGGTAGGCGAGGCATCGGGCGTTGTAATGAGCTTTGTTTTCTTGTCATAAAACTCCCATTTTCCGGTTTCAGTTCCGGAAAAAGAACCCATGGTATAAGTGGAGGTGTATTTGCCGTCTTTTTCAATTTTCATTTGAATGGTCATTCCGCTGATATTTTGCACGGCACCATTTACTTTTACTTCGGTTAGTTTCCAGTCACCGGCCAAACGGCCTTTTTTGGAACGAAGTGACATAGCCGGACCTTCTTCGTATTTATTACAAGAGGCAAGGGCCAGTACCAGAGTTGCGATGGCGAAAACGCCTAAAATTGAATTTTTCATTATTGGTTTTTGTTTTATATAATTTGCTTATTGAACAAAGGTCATGTTCATTTCAAGAGATTCCGTTCCGGAAGCATTTACTTCAGTTCCTTTTGACTTTACAACCATTTCCTTATTCTTAAGCATATCAATATACCAGATTTCAGAAGGAGCGGAATCACCAGTGTAAGTAGTTGTGCTGGTGCTTGAAGGGTTGCTGTTGGTAGTAGTAGAACTGAGGGTACGGAAAACTACATGATCCTTGTTTTTGTATTCACCCACTTTTCCTGTAAAATTCCACACTCCTTTGTCAGTGGTAACTACAGTGTTGTTGGTGAAGGTTTCAGTGGTAATTATTTCATAAGTTCCGTCTTTTTCAATTTTCAAAGAAACCGTGTGGCCATTGCTTGAGGTGAAAGTTGAAGAGCCAATTGTGATGGTAGTGTTCATAGTGGTTCCATCCCATGTGTAGGTGTAGGTTGTGTTACTAGACCCATCCACATACTTGCCATCTCCTTTAGAACCTTTCCATTCTCCGGCCATTCTGCCTTTTCTTGAACGAAGAGATAAAAAAGGATCATTTTCGCCTTTTTTACAGCTATCAAGTACTAGAACAGCGCAAAAAAGAACTAAGGTTGTGATTGCGAATTGTTTTTTCATTTGTTTGGTTTTTGTTTGTTTTATTTTAAAAATGGCTTTTTTCGGGAGGCAAAGGTAGGAAAACAACCCTATTAACCCAAAAGAAACCGAATACCGGGCAGGGGAAAATCAATTTTTATGCCCTTTTTCCCAATTTACATTTGCTACCTTTGGTTTTGCGATGATTACCGACACCCATTGTCATCTTTACCTACCTGAATTTCAGGATGATATATCTGATGTTGTGGCTCTTGCCCGAAAAAAAGGGGTTGCCCGGTTTTTTTTGCCCAATATTGATTCAGGCTCAATTCCCACCCTTAAAAACCTTTGTTCAGCTTACCCCGGCGAGTTTTTCCCGCTCATGGGATTACACCCCTGTTCAGTTAAGGAAAATTACGCTAATGAGCTGGAAACCATTAAAAAAGAACTTTTTTCAGGAGGGTATTACGGAGTAGGGGAAATTGGCCTTGATTACTATTGGGATAAAACCTTTACCGATGCGCAAAAGGAGGTGTTCAGAACCCAGATCTCCTGGGCCATTGAACTAAAGCTTCCCATAATTATTCATACCCGTGACTCACTCGACGATGCACTCGAATTGGTTGAAGCTATGAAAACACCCGAACTGAAGGGAATTTTCCATTGTTTTTCAGGATCCCCTGACCAGGCAAAACGCGTCATGAATTTAGGAGGGTTTAAAATGGGAATTGGAGGGGTTCTTACCTTTAAAAATTCGGGACTGGATAAAACGGTAGCCCAAATACCCCTTGAATACCTGGTATTGGAAACGGATGCCCCATACCTGGCTCCTGTTCCCTACCGGGGAAAAAGAAACGAACCTGCCTTTCTCGACGAAATTATCGGGAAACTGTCCGAGGTTAAATCTCTGTCCAGGGAGGAAATTATTTCAGTTACCCACCAAAATTCTTTGGAGGTTTTCGGGGTTTAGTATTCCTTTGTGCCCAAACTATGGCGAAGAAATCTGAAATTTTACTCATTTATACCGGTGGTACCATAGGCATGATGCGCGATGAGGCATCAGGAACCCTTCGGCCTTTTGATTTTAAGAATATGAGCCGACATATTCCTGAAATTAAAAAAATTCCGGCCAATATTTCTACCCATTCCTTTAAAAATCCCATCGATTCATCAGATATGCAACCCAAAACATGGGTTGAAATTGCGGAAATTGTTTTTCGAAACTATAAAACATACGACGGGTTTGTGATTTTACACGGTTCCGATACCATGGCTTACACCGCCTCGGCACTTAGTTTTATGTTTTCAAACCTGAGCAAGCCCATTATATTGACGGGTTCCCAACTTCCCATAGGTATTCTTAGAACCGATGGTAAAGAGAATCTGATAACCGCCATTGAAATGGCCTGCCTCAAAAACAAAAAAGGATCTCTGCTGAAAGAGGTATGTATTTATTTTGAATACAAACTTTTTCGGGGCAATCGTTGCTTTAAGTTTAATGCCGACCAGTTCAATGCTTTTCAGTCTCCTAATTTCCCGGAGCTTGGAAACGCCGGTGTGGAAATTGTAATTAACGAAAAACTCCTCCTTAAACCCGGCAAAGGAAAACCTGGGTTGTTTTCAGAATTAAATGACCGCATCGGAGTATTAAAAGTATTTCCTGGCATGCGTCCTGATTTTGCCGGTTCTGTTCTTGAAAATAAAAACCTGAATGGAATTGTTCTTGAGACTTTTGGGGCAGGTAATGCCACCCGTTCCTCCTGGTTTTTGAAAATGCTGGAACAAACAGTAAAAAGAGGGGTTCCCATTCTGAATATTTCCCAATGCCCGGCAGGAAAAATTGAACCGGGAAAATATGAAACCGGGGAGGGCTTGAAAAAAGCAGGAGTATTAAACGGTTCCGACCTCACTTTTGAAGCGGCCGTAACTAAAATGATGGTAGTCCTGGGATTGAAACTCAGCTATAAAAAAACCTGTGCTATGCTTACTGAAAGCATCCGCGGAGAAATGAGCTGATTTCTTTAATAATCACCCATGATGTTGATGGTTTCCATCAAATAAGGGTCCTTCTTCAGATTTTTGTGCCAGTCCCGGTTTCTGTTTATCTTGATGGTATCAGTACCCCAGGTTTTTAAATCAGCACCCGGAGTAATAATGTCCATTCCTGAGATTTCTTCAAAAGCAGGATCGTACTTTTTATATTTTGTTTTCCTTTCTTTTTCCTGTTCGCGAAATTTGGAAAAATTCAGGGAATAGCTTGATAAATCTCTGTCCTTTTTCAGTTCAAGGGCCCATTCTTCAATAAGGCGGAATCGTTCTTCCTTATTAACCCGCTGCTGACTTTGCTTTTTTAATTTTTGAATATCAGGCCCGCCTTTTACCGGAGCATAATTAGCTTTTGAAATCTCATCCCAGGGCAGGGGATAGTTTAAATCTTTTTCTCCTTCTTCCACATATTTGAAAACGTCAGGAAGAATAATGTCAGGTTCAACCCCCCTCAATTGCGTGCTTCCTCCGTTAATGCGATAAAACTTCTGGATGGTCAGTTTTACAGATCCTAATGGTTTCAGGGAATCGAAGGCGGCCATAAGGTAATCGTCGAGGTTCATGAACTGCTGTACGGTTCCTTTGCCAAAAGTTGCTTTACTGCCTATTATTATTCCCCGCTTGTAATCCTGAATGGCAGCAGCCAGAATTTCCGATGCGGAGGCACTGTTTTCATTTACCATAATAGCCAGAGGACCTCCATAAACTATGGAGGGATCTTCATCGGCATAAACGAGAGGAGTACTCCGGTCGCGCTGCATAACCTGTACTACGGGACCCTTGCCGAAAAACAATCCGGCCATGCGGATTACATCATTCAGGGAGCCACCTCCGTTGTTGCGAAGATCAATGACCACCCCATCTACATTTTCACTTTTTAATTTTTCAAGCTCAATTTTTACATCACGGGAACAATTTCTGGCTCCCGACTTTCCAAAATCCGCATAAAAAGAAGGAAGGTGAATGAGTCCGATTTTCTTTTTTCCCAGAGTAACAATGGCTGAACGGGCATAGGTTTCTTCCAGAATCACCACATCCCGGATTATGGGAATTACTTTGATATCGCCGGAAGGTTTTTTAACCGTTAACCTTACCTCTGTGCCCTTTTTTCCTCTGATCAACTCAATGGCATCATCGAGTCGCATATCGGTAATATCAACGGGTTCTTTGTTTCCCTGGCCTACTTTCAAAATGATATCGCCGGCTTTAAGTTCCCCCTGTTTATAGGAGGCCGATCCGGGAACGATACTTGAAACCCGAATGAATCCGTCACGCTCCACCAACTGGGCTCCAATGCCCTCCAACTGACCGCTCATTTGAATGTCGAAATTCTTTTTGTCTTTCGGAGGGAAAAATTCGGTGTGCGGGTCGTGTAAATTGGCAATGATGCTCAGGTACTGATTAAACCGGTCGTTTTTATTCAGCCGGGTAAGCCGGCGGAAGTAGTCTTCATTGGCTTTTAAAACTTTTTCCCTGGCATTGCGTTCCATTTCACTGAACTCTTCCGGTGTAGGAACCGTGGTGCCCAGGGAGTCTTTTTCTTCTATGGTATTTACGATACGGTTAAGAACCTGGAATTTCAGGGCCTTCCTCCAGGCTTCTTTTAACTCAGGAAGGGTATTGCTGTATTCGAGTTTTTTGGAATCCGTTTCAATGTTTTCGTCCAGGGTAAAATCAAAGGGCTTGTCCAGAATTTCCCTGAAAAAGCCATTAACATCATTAACTCTTTTGGTGATTAAATCATAACTGGTATGAAAAAAGGAAAACTCCCCCTGTGATATTTCGTCGTCTATTTTGTGCTTGTAAGCTCTTAGTTTTTCAACATCTTCTTTAAGGAGAAATTTTTTATTTACATCCAGTCTTTCCAGGTAAAGCTGAAGGAACTTTTCCGAGAAATCATTGTTGTAGACTACGGGTTTATAATGAGCCTGGCTGAGGCTTCCGGTGAGCATCTGAAGCATAACTTCTTCCCGTACCGAACCCTTAAAAGGTCCAAAGGCTGCAATAAGGATTCCAAAGGCAAGTGCCGGAACCAGAATAAAATAGGTGGCTTTCTTTTTCATACAATCTTTACAAAGGTAGGGATATGCTAAAAACTGCCGGAATAAAGGCAACTAAAAGTGCCCTAAACCCGTCTTATCCAGTAAAATACCATATTTTGCCTATATTTGAAAAGTTTAAAGCAAAAACCATGCTCAAATCTATACTTGCAGCTCTTTTTCTCCTTGTTTTTACCCTTTCCCCTTCCCAGGTAAACATTCAGTGGTTCCAAACCAACACCAGCACCGGCAACAATACCGACCGGGCTATTGAAATGGTGGTGGATGCAGCCGGGAACTCCTATGTAACAGGCATTAAATGGGGAGGCTCCAATTTTGATATTGTCACGATTAAATACAGCCCGACCGGAACTCTGCTTTGGGAAAGGACATATAACGGTGCAGGAAACGGACTCGACGAGGGCAGGGGAATAGCCCTTGACGCTGCAGGACATGTTTATGTGTTGGGCTGGACAGCTGGAACCGGAAACAATTATAATTATGTAACTCTTAAATACCACGGTGTTACCGGAACTCAGATTTGGGCAAGGATTTTCAACGGCACCGGAAATTCCACCGACGATCCGTACGATATTGCAGTGGATGGAAACGCCAATATATTTGTTACCGGAGGAAGCGTCGGAAGTGGAACAGGCGAGGACTATGCCACCCTGAAATACGACTCGGCAGGAACCCAACAATGGGTTCGCACCTATTCCTTTACCGGTGCCAATATAGATAAGGCAAAAGCTCTGGCAGTTGATGCCTCCGGCAATTGTTATGTTACGGGATTTAGTTCAGCCGGAGGTTCCAACTTTGATTATGCCACCTTAAAATATGATCCCGCCGGAACTATGATGTGGGCTTCTGCTCACCGGTATAACGGCCCCGGAAACAACGACGATCAGGCCACGGCAATTGCGGTTGATAATGCCACTGGTAATGTTTACATCACAGGATATTCCCGGAATATTCCCATTGTGGATTATGATTATGCCACCCTTATGCTGAATTCTTCCGGAGCCCAGCAATGGGTAATGCGCTACGGCGGAACTGCAGCCGACCTTGACCGTCCTACCTCTATTGCCCTTGACGCTGCCGGGAATTGCTACATTACCGGAAAAGTAAAAAACAACGGAACGCTGGAAGACATGACCACGATTTCCTATTCGAATTCGGGTGCCCAGCGCTGGATTAATGTTTACAATTTCGCCAATAATTTTGATGAAGGGAAAGCACTTCGTCTGGATCCCACCGGCACTTATTTATATGTTTCAGGAACCAGCAATCACCCTTCATCCAATAACGATTTTATTACCATGAAGCTGCTTACCTCAAATGGTAATTCGGTTTGGTCTATCAGGTATACCGGACCCGGCATTGGAGGTGATGTAAATTTCGATTTAAAGATCGATGCCCAGGAAAATGTATTTGTTTGCGGACAGGTTACCAATCCGGGTTCAGGATCAGATATTATTGTAATTAAATATTGCCAGCTTTTGGCAGATGCAGGTCCTGATGTTTCCATTTGCCTCAATGCATCAACCCAACTCAATGCCACGGCTCCTAATGCTGTTGCCTGGTCATGGACACCTGCCAGCGGATTAAACAGCACTACCATTGCCAACCCTGTTGCTACTCCTACGGCAACTACCACCTACATTGTTACCATAACGAACGCAAACGGTTGTACCGATTCTGATTCTGTTACCGTTACGGTTAATCCTTTGCCGGGTCCTTCCATTAACGCCAGCGGACCCACTACCTTTTGTATAGGGGATAGTGTTACACTGAGTGGCCCTAATAATTACAATTATTTATGGAGCCCGGGCGGAGCCACTACCCAGTCTATTTTGGTAAATACCTCCGGAACGTATTCCCTTACCATTACAGATTCCAATACCTGCGCTGCTCAAAGTACCATTACCGTTACAGTTAATCCCCTGCCTACCGTAAGTGCAGGTGCGAACGACACCGTTTGTTTAAGTCAGACCGCCCAGCTCAATGCCAGCGGAGCCCAAACTTATGCCTGGACTCCGGGCAGCACGCTCAGCGACTCTCTCATAGCCAATCCTCAGGCCGGAATGGTTACCACAACCACTTATACCGTGGTGGGAACCGATGCTAACGGCTGTTCCAATACCGCCTCTGTTACCATAACGGTTATGCCTAACCCTCCTGTTCCCTCAATATCCTGGGCTAACGGAACCCTGACCTGTTCTCTTGCCGGTTATTCGTATCAATGGTATACCATGGCTCCGGCAACTCCCATTCCGGGAGCTACCTCACAAACCTATATCCCAACGGTAAATGATACTTTTTTTGTCACGATTATCGACAATTTCGGATGTTCTACTTCATCTCCCGTAATTATTATTACGGATGTGGGAATCAGTGAAAGCGCTTTTGCGATGGGAATGAATTTGTTTCCCAATCCCAACATGGGACAATTTACCTTAACTTGGAATCAGAATTATTCCGGAAATCTGTTGTTTGAAATTTTCTCTATTGAAGGAAAAATGGTTTATCAGCACCGTGACATATACGGCAGCGGACAACAGTCTGAGAATATTTCTGTTATGGATTTGGATGCCGGACTGTATTTTATCCGACTTTCTGCTGAGCAGGGCTCAGGCACTATTAAATTCAACTTGAAAAAGTAGCTACAGGTTTTCCAGCATTTGAACAACCTCTGCCCGTTTCCTTACCGAGACGGGCACGCTTTTTTGATCTGAAAGAAGTAAATATCCTCCGTCGGTTTTTACAAACTCCCGAATGTGCAAGGTGTTCACGAGGTGTGATTGATGTACTCTGAAAAAACCACTTTGCGACAGCAGATCATCAAATTCTTTCAGGGTTTTAGACTGCAAATGGGTTTTTCCGCCGGCCAGAATTACACGGGTGTAATTTCCGTCGGCCTCAAAGCGAATGATTTCTTCCAGCGAAACCATTATTATTTTTTCTGTGGTATGGAGTGCAATTCGGCCCGGTTTGTTCCGAAAATTAAACAGGGCATCCTCCAGCCGACCCAGGGGGTTGTCGCTTCCCTTTTCTTTTTTGAATTTTTTCAGAGCCTTTTCCAGGTCATCGCTGTCGATGGGTTTCAGTAGGTAGTCAAGGGCGGAAAACCGGAAAGCCTTGACAGCATATTCATCAGAAGCCGTTATGAAAATTACACCGAAATCCCGGGACTTTACTTTTTCAAGTAAATCAAATCCGTCGCCATCGGGCATTTGAATGTCAAGAAACAACAAATCCGGTTTTTCGCTGTTTACCAGAGCAATACCTTCTTTCACATTGGCTGCTTCTCCAACGAGATCAATTTTATCTTCCAGAAGTTCAAGCTCCCTGCGCAGAAGGTCGCGGGCTTTTTTACTGTCGTCAATGATAACGCAACGGATCATATCGTTTAAATCTGAAAGCCAAGTTTAGCCAGTATGGTCGGAATTTTCAGGCGATTCTGGTCTACTACTCCCGGGTTATATTCAAATTTTAAGGTGTCGTCGTCGAGTGTGGCAAAACTAATGGCGGCTCCTTTTTTGGCCAGGCCCTCCCGTTCGGCTACCAGCAAAATTCCCTTTCCTTTGATTACCTCATTTAGGCTTTTTAACTGACTGCTTTTAGAACCGGGAAGAAAAACCAAATGACAGGCGGAAGCTTCGGCAGGTGCATTTAATTTTTTAATGATGATTTGCTTTCCTTTGGCTTTTTTGTTTTGAGCCATTTGCTCCAGTTCTTTGATGATCGGGCTATCACCAACTACTCCTATCACAAACGGGTCGTTGATGTCGGGCCATTCGATGTATTTTATAAAGTTGTAAATAAACAGGCTGTAAGATTTATA
>CALEYQ010000024.1 GCA_937924855.1 uncultured Bacteroidota bacterium
ATAAAATCCTGGAAGAGGATCATTCAATCTTCAAAACTTTGGAAAACCAGGATTGGTTTGCTGAAATTATCCGGATTGAATAAAGGCCGGAGGGCAGGGAAGAAATATTTATTTTTCCTTCCGCAGAAATCTCAGCGGTGGTTAATTCCCGTACCAAAACACCTCTGAGGTCAAAAATTTGAATGGTGGCATTAAACAGAGGTACATTGAGCAGGCTGAGTTCATCTTTACAAGGATTTGGGTAAACGGCAAAGTGTTGGGAGGGGTCAAACTCAAATATGCCCACATTGCAATTGGGTGCCAGGCAACCGTTTGAATCAACCTTAACCAGCCAGGGGTCCTGAGAGCCCATCATGGTATAACCGCTCATAATAAATCCGTTATCGGAAGTGTGTTTGACATCGTATATTTCATTGTTTCCACTTTGATTTCTATAGTAGGTGCGACTCCACATTTGATTGCCGAGGGCATCGGTTTTTAACAACCAGCCATAAACAGCGCCCCCGGTTTGTTCTACACCTGAGCAAACAATGCTACCATCCCATAAAAGAATAGGGATTGCATACAAAAGATTATTTCCTGAAATGCCACCATAATTTTTTTGCCAAATTAAGTTCCCGTTTTTGTCGGTTTTAATCAGGCAACCTTTTTCGAATCCTGAGGGTTGGGTAGTACCACTTAAGATAAAGCCACTATCCGGTAATTGCACAATAAAACAGGCTCCTTTTGTATTAGTGTAGGACTTAGTCCAAATCTGATTACCGGCAGAATCGGTTTTTACAATAAAGAACTGGTTGCTGTTGTTGCGTCCGGAGAGGAGAATTCCGTTATCAAAAGTAGTTGTTAAGGAAAGCGAGTTTTCATCTCCTGCAGTCCCAAAAGTTTTGGTCCAGATTAGGTTTCCGTTTGTGTCTAATTTTTGCAGGAAAATATCATAGAGGCCATTTCCAAATGAATTGGTATATCCGGTAGCCAATATGTGATTGTCTGTTGATAAGGAAAGGCTGTTTCCTGAGTCCATTCCGGGGCCTCCAAAAGCTTTTTTCCAAACAGTGTCTCCTGCCAATGTAAATTTGTAAATAACACGATCCAGGTTTCCTGAAAGTGCTTCTCCCCCTAAGTAATAAATGAAATTCCCTGTTTTCAGTAAGGAACCTGATCCTCCCGTTCCATTCCAATAGTTTGGAATAATGTGCAATTTTGAAAATACGGTATCTCCGAATTTGTTTACCTTAAAAAAATGAGGCCCACTCCAACCAGAATTTATGGTTACTCCAATAGAGTAAAAATTGGAGTCAATTTCCAATACACTTCCTAAATAATTTGGAAGGGAATTATATTCGTAATTTTTATTAAAGTAATAGGTCTGGCCATATTGGGTTTTGCCAATTAATATCAGAAGAAAAAAAAGAAAAAGTTTCTCTTTATTCATTTGTAATTATCAAGTTTTCTGATGCCCATTCCCCGGGATAGCAACAAACTACAACAGAAATTTCCATAACACATTTTAAGGGAGTTCAAAATTGCTTTAGGAACCCAAACCAGATAAATCACAAGCTAATTTACCCCTAAAAATTGGAATTTTAAAATGCCCTGAATAGTCGTTTTTAAACGTTTATAATCGATTATAAACGTTTAAT
>CALEYQ010000025.1 GCA_937924855.1 uncultured Bacteroidota bacterium
AGCCCATACCGTCTGTCACTTTTCTTCCGGCTCCGCGCAGGACTGACCCATCGTAAGGGGAATCGCAAAGCGAATAAGCACGGCTGCTTCCCTCTCCGTTCACATGTAGTTTCAAGGTAAGGTATTGCCCGGGCAGAAATTCATAATCTTTTTTAAGCCGGGTTGGAACCTCAAAGGAAACAGAAACTGCATCTGCCGTTTCTCTTTTTACTTCCTTTATGGATAATTTATGAAAAGTAGTCATACAGATGGCCACAAAAGTATGATAAAAATCATTGTGAAAGCCTGCAACCGGGGCTTATTTCGCTTTGGGAAAACGAAAATAAAACAAACAATATGTATATTTGTATAAACACCCAAAAGCTCTATGAGTCAGGAAGTAAAACAAGATTTTGAAATTTTTGAGGGGAAGCTGTCAAAAAATGAATTTATTGAGCCTAAAGATCAGATGCCCGATAATTACCGCAAGCATTTGATCCGGCAGATTTCCCAGCATGCGCATTCTGAAATTATAGGGATGCTTCCCGAAGGGAACTGGATCACCCGTGCTCCAAGCCTCAGGGCAAAAATGGTGCTTCTGGCCAAGGTGCAGGATGAGGGCGGACATGGACTTTATCTTTATTCAGCCGCAGAAACAATGGGTATATCACGCGATGAACTGTTGGATCAGTTGCATACGGGCAAAGCAAAATATTCCTCAATTTTTAATTACCCCACACTTACCTGGGCTGATATTGGTGCTATTGGATGGCTGGTAGACGGAGCTGCCATTATGAACCAGGTTATGTTGCAACGAACTTCCTATGGCCCTTATGCACGGGCTATGGTAAGGATTTGTAAGGAAGAGAGTTTTCACCAGCGCCAGGGCTATGAAATTATGTGCAAACTGGTAAAGGGAACTCCCGAACAAAAGGCCATGGCACAGGATGCTCTCGATCGCTGGTGGTGGCCCACGCTTATGATGTTTGGCCCACCCGATGATAAATCTCCCAACAGTGCCAATGCCCTTAAATGGAAAATCAAACGGGAAAGCAACGATCAGCTGAGGCAACGGTTCGTAAACCAAACGGTTCCTCAGGCTGAGTACCTTAACCTCACCATTCCTGATCCAAAACTAAAATGGAACGAAGAGAAAAAAGGATACGATTTCGGAGAGCCCGACTGGGATGAATTTTATAAAGTAATTCACGGCCATGGCCCCTGCAATAGAGAAAGGCTCAAGTCCAGAGTTGCCGCCCACGAAAACGGGGCCTGGGTCAGGGAAGCCGCACTGGCTTATTCTGAAAAATTAAAATCAAAAAAAGCAGCTTAATTTCGGTTCTCATGGGTGAAAAAAAAGATAATCAAGGCCCTTTGTGGGAAGTTTTTGTTCAGAAAAAAACCGGTCAACCCTTTGTTCATTGCGGAAGCCTGCATGCCTTTGATAAGGAAATGGCTTTGCAGAATGCCAGGGATCTATACACCCGGCGTAATGAGGGAACCGCTCTCTGGGTGGTGCCTTCGGAAGTAATTGTTTCTTCCTCACCGGAAGATATTGGTCCTTTTTTCGAACCCAGTAATGATAAAATTTACCGTCACCCCACCTTCTACGATGTGCCTGAGGGAATAAAGCATATGTAATTGTATGGATAGCAAAGAATCTTTGTTCAGGTATTGTCTTCGTTTCGCTGACTCACACCTTATTCTATCCCACCGCTTGTCTGAATGGTGTGGAGCCGGACCTTTTTTGGAGGAAGACCTTGCCCTCACCAATATTTCTCTTGATATCCTGGGTCAGGCAAACGGGTTTTATGAGTATGCAGCCGGCGTTGAGAACTCCGGTAGAACCGCCGATGATTTGGCGTTTTTAAGAAATGAGCGGGAGTATAGAAACCTGCTCCTGGTTGAACAGCCCAATGGCGATTATGCCCAAACCATGCTTCGTCAGTATTTTTGGGACGTTTATGCCAAATATTTGTACAAGGAGCTTTCCAACTCTTCCGATGCTACCATTGCCGGAATAGCTAAAAAGGCCGCCAAAGAAAACCAATATCATCTCCGGCACTCTTCACTTTGGATTGAGCGCTTTGGTAATGGCACCGCTGAAAGTATGCAACGACTGAAACAGGGAATGGAAAATTTATGGCATTTTACCGGCGACTTTTTCGAGGGAGATGAATTGGATGCATATGCGGCAAAAGCCGGATTAGGTCCAAATCCAAGGGATTTGCAAAAACCCTGGACTCAGGAAGTTCAGGCCCACCTGGGAAATTGCGGCATTGAAGTTCCTGCTGAAACGGTTATGATTACCGGATCCAGAAAAGGAACCCATACAGAACACCTGGGATATATTTTATCGGTAATGCAAATTCTTCCCAGGATGTACCCCAATGCAAAGTGGTAATACACAGGAAGATTTCGTGGTTCTTGTGGACGACATGGATCGTGAAATTGGAATCCGGGAAAAACTAGAGGCGCATAAGCTGGGTTTACTTCATCGTGCCTTTTCCATTGTATATATTAATTCCGCCGGAAAAATGCTCTTGCAAAAGCGCCATTCCGGAAAATACCACAGCGGTGGCCTCTGGGCAAATTCCTGCTGCGGACACCCGAGGCCCGGTGAAAAAACAGAAGCCGCTGCGAAAAGAAGATTCCGGGAGGAGTTGGGCCTTGATGTAACGCCTGAGTGTATTGGGAAATTTATTTATTGTGCTGATCTTGGTGGAGGCATGACTGAAAATGAGTTGGATTATGTTTTCCTGGTCACAGGCGACGATGCGCCTATGCCACACCCTTTGGAGATAGAGGAAATAAAATTCGTTGACCCCCTGTGGTTGGCTGATTCTCTCCAAGAGAACCCCGATATCTATTCCGCCTGGCTGCCTGGGGTTCTTTCGGTGTATTTGGAAAGTCGAAAGCCCTTTAAATCAGTGTTTTAGTCTACTTTTTCAAGTCCTTTGGGCTTCAATTCATTTCAATATTTGCGAGACCCCCGATTCAGACCCGTACATTTATCAGGTCAAATACAGGGCTTTTCAAAAACCCGTGCAACTCTTTATTTTCCATGTTGGTCTGAATAATTAAGCGGTCTGTCGTTTGAAATTGTGGGTTAGTTGTTCTTTTTGCTATTGACATTCCCGATTTCCATGATTACTTTAGTTCCTTCAAAAACTGCCTAACCAATTAACCAATGAGAAAAGTACTTTCATTTTCAAGCATTCTGATTTTCCTTCTGATTTTTTCAGGAGGCAATCTTTTTTCCCAGGAAGCCTCCTCGCGGAAAACGTATGAGATTTCTTTAATAGGAATTAAAACGCCGGCCGATGCCCAGAAAGTAGATCAGGCCATGCTATCTAAAAATGGAATTCTGAAAAGTAAAACGGATCCAAAGACCGGTAAAATTACCGTTACGGTAGAAGACGGCATTGATTTTAATATGCTTAAATCCGTAATACTGGCCAGTGGTTTTGAAGCTCGGGAAGACGGCCTCATCATTCGTCAGGAAAACCAAACCCACTAAATCTCCCCACCCTAAAAAAATTACGCATGAAAAAGTTTCTCCCCATCCTTTGTGCGATCCTCCTGGTAACAGGATTCACCCGCCTTAATGCCCAGGGTGGCAATGATTGTGCCGCTGCAATGGCAAATCCCATTACCCTTCCTTTTACCGGAACCGGATCAACCTGTAATGCCACAAATAACTTTAATAATCTGGCCGTTTCGTGTATTCCATCTTATTATACCAGTGGACCCGACTGGCTCTATTATTTTTGCGCCACACAAACCGGACAGGTTACGATAAACCTGACCAACCTTAATCCCACTTATCCTTATTCATCAATTTCCGTTTATTCCGGTTGTCCAACCGCTGCAAATTGTATTGCCGGAGGAACTCAGTCAGTTACGGGAAGTCAGGGATTGACTTTTAATGTTACCAACAACCAGTGTTATTTTATCATGATCGACAATTGGCCAACGCCCAATTGCTTTACCTATAACATTAGCATTTCTTATGTTCAGCCTCCTCCCATCCAACCCTCCTGTACTAATATTGATTTTGAACTTGGAAACTTTAACGGATGGTATGGAACCTCTGGAACCATTTCCTGCGGACCGGTAAATGCTCCTTATCCCAACTACAATCAACAAACCATTGGCCTTCCTTCTCCCCAGCATATGATTACTTCCGGTGCCGGAACCGACCCCTGCGGAGGGTTCCCTCTTGTGGCTCCCGGTGGAAATTTTTCCGTGCGCCTCGGAGATGGTCAGACCACCGGATATGGAGGTGGAACTATTGAGCAAACCTTTAATGTGAGTGCAGCTAACGCCAACTTTACTTATCAATATGCTGTTGTGGTTCAGGATGCCGGTGCCGGACATGCAAATTGGGAGCAGCCCTTTTTCAAGGTTGAGATGTGGGATTGTAACAACAACGTAATAAATTGCGGTAACTACTTGGTTGTTGGTGGTCCGAACATTCCCAATTTTTTCAATAACGGTCCATGTGGAGCATTGGTTTACTATCGCCCATGGACTACCGTGAATGTTGATTTGAGTGCTTATATCGGTTCCTGCGTAAGAATAAAATTTACTTCCGGTGATTGCTGTTATGGCGGCCACTATGGATATGCTTACATTGATGCTTCCTGCGTTCCCATGCAGGTTTCCGGAAACGACAGTATTTGTGTTGGTCAGACTACCACGCTTTCTGCGCCTCCCGGATCAGGTTCATATTCCTGGAATACCGGTGCAACCACACAAAATATTACCGTTAGTCCAACAACGACCACAGTATATACGGTTACCATGTCCTCTATTGCAAATCCGAACTGTCTTACCGTAATTACTGACACTGTTTTTGTTTTCCCTTCGCCCTTTCCTGCATTCACACCTAACCTGAACCAAAGCTGTTCAGGCGGAACGGTTAATTTTACCAATAATACAACAGGCGCAACATCATATACCTGGAACTTCGGCGACGGTAGTCCTTTAAGTAATCAGCAAAACCCTACCCACAATTATATTCCAGGGAATTATACCGTTACGCTAACGGCTACAAATGGGCAATGTACCCAAACCACAACCCAGGTTGTAAATATTACCGGCGGCGCCGTTACTACGATATATTACATTACTTCGATCTGTACGACTAACACTACTTCCATGACGAATATCACCTCCGGAGGATCAATGAACTGGAGCTGGAACTTTGGAGAGCCAAGTTCAGGGCCCAATAACGTTTCTAACCTTCAGAATCCAACCCATACCTACGCAAGTGCCGGAACCTTTACCGTTACCCTGATTTCCTGGGGTTCCAACCCTGCCTGCGGTGATACCATTCAGCTGCAGGTTGTGGTGCATCCTTTGCCAACACCTGCGTTTATTGCTACTTCAGTTTGCGTGGGGCAGACTACAACTTTCACCGACCAATCAACCATCAGTGGAGGGAATATTACCACATGGAGCTGGAATTTCGGTGATCCCAATTCCGGTCCTAATAACCTATCCAATCTTCAGAACCCAACGCATGTATTTACCGCTGCAGGAAATTACAATGTAATTTTGACTGTAACATCCAATCAGGGTTGTCAGAACACGATAAACCTTCCTGTAACTGTGTTCCCATTACCAGTAGCTGCATTTAATGCTACTAACGTTTGCCAGAATAACCCCATGGCATTTACGGATCAAAGTGTTGGAGCCAATGCATGGAGTTGGAACTTTGGCGATAATTCTCCGCTTAATACTTCTCAGAATCCTTCTCATACCTACGCGCAACCCGGAAATTATACCGTGGTTCTTACCGTAACAGGGCAGGGAAACTGTACAGCCACTTCATCAATGACGGTGACTGTCTTCCCCGGGCCAACCAGTTTGTTTTCTGCCACTACGGTTTGTGTAGGACAACCAACTTCGTTTACCGACCAGTCCTCCATTTCGACCGGAAACATTACAAACTGGAGCTGGAATTTCGGTGATGGGTCTCCGGTAAACACAACCCAAAACCCCTCTCATACCTATCAGAATCCGGGTAATTACACAGTTACCTTAACGGTAACATCAAATAATGGGTGTACGCATACCTCAACTGTGAGTGTGACCGTAAATCCACTTCCTACACCCTTATTTACAAATACCTCAGTTTGTTTGAATGCGCCAACTGCATTTACCGATCAAAGTACCATCAACCCCGGAACCATTACTTCCTGGGGCTGGAATTTTGGCGACCCCAATTCAGGACCTGCCAATACCAGCACACAACAGAATCCTACACATACATTTACCGCTCCGGGTAATTATAATGTAACTCTGGTTGTTACTTCGGCAGCAGGTTGTGTAAATACCATTTCCCAGCAGGTGGTGGTTAACCCCCTTCCGCAATCCTTATTCACGGCCGACGATACGGATGGCTGTGCGCCACATTGCGTGAATTTTTCTGATCTGTCTACTGTTTCCAGTGGCAGTGTAACAGGATGGTTCTGGGATTTTGGCGACGGAGGAACATCAACCGCTCAAAACCCCAATCACTGTTATACCAATCCGGGTTCCTATACCGTTTCTTTGACCGTAACAACAAATTCCGGATGTACTCATACCCTGGTAATTCCAAGTTATATTGATGTGTATCCCAACCCAACCGCCTTGTTCTCTGCAAGTCCCAATCCAACTTCTGTAGTTAACACCACGGTGTATTTTACTGATTTATCGTTGGGAAATCCCGTTACCTGGCTCTGGGATTTTGGCGATGGCAGTCCTACCGACAATACTCAGCACCCAAGCCATACCTACCCCAACGATAACACCGGAGTTCATACCTATACGGTTACCTTAACCATCACAAACCAATACGGTTGTTCTTCAACCTATCAGTTACAAGTTGTGATCAATCCTGAGTTTACTTTCTTCGCCCCCAATTGCGTAACCCCCAATGGCGATGGTATTAATGATTTCTTCTTTACCTATGGCATAGGTTGGAAGGAGTATAAACTGATGATTTTCGACCGGTGGGGAGATTTAATCTGGTGGACGGAAGACAAAAATAAAGGTTGGGATGCCAGAGTTTTAAATGGAAGAAGCGGAGATAAGGTTCAGGAAGATGTTTACGTTTGGAAAGTAATTCTTACCGACGTATTTGATAAGCGACATACTTTCATTGGTCACGTATCGGTGATCAGGTAAGGAAATTGAAAAATAAGGAAAGCCCCGATGTCCGGGGCTTTTTTTATGGAATAAGATTGAATTGGCGAAGGTGATGGCTGACATGCTTATGCAGCAGATGAACCCATTCATCAAAATTCAAATCTCCGAAAAAAGGGTTGGTAACCTTTAACTCCGGGCGGTCCGAAAAATGGCTCAAAAACGCATTTACTTCTGAAACATATTCAGTAAGGGCAGATTCCAAATCCCTGTGTTTGGAATCTGGAGGCAGGTTGGGCAGGAGTGGGTTAGGGGTGTTTTCCCGGAATGGTTTTTCCGACAGCATGAAACTTCTGTTTTTGGCAGTTTGTTCGGCCGATTGTTGCAGTTCGAGGGGTAGTTTTCCATTGGCAACCCGTATGGATTCGCTCATATGTTCAACCATCTGAATGGCATTCATCTTTCCCCATTTTCCCATTTGTGTTGGATTAAGGGTTCGAACCATTTCAGGAAACCCCGTTTTAATCAATGCCAGTTTTTCCATTTCAATTTTTTCCCAAATAAACAAATATTATCCTGTTTCGAAAAACTAACCGGAATTACCCTTCGGCTTCGTATTTTTGCAGCATGGATTCTTTGCGTGAAGAGTTATTGATATTGTTTTCCACCCCGGTGTATGCTTTCGTTATCGGGGCGGAGATTGTTTTCAGTGCTATTCACGAGAAGAAATTCTACTCAACCCGTGGCACCATTTATAACATATACCTGATGTTGCTAAACATGGGCCTGGATTTTTTAATGCGGGTAATAACATTGGCTGTTCTTTTGTTTTTTGCAGGGTTTTCATTGCCCTCAATCTCAAATCCATTTTTGTATTGGTTTCTGTTATTGGTTCTGGAAGATTTCCTCTTTTACCTGCTACACTATGTCGATCATTATTGCCGGTTTTTTTGGGCCGTTCATGTAACGCACCACAGTTCCGACGAATTTAATCTGACGGTTGGATTCCGTTCTTCGGTTTTCCAGCCCCTGTATCGCTTTTTTTATTTTATACCCCTTGCCCTTCTTGGGTTTAATCCCCTGGATATTTTGTTTATGTATGCCGCAACTCAGATTTGGGGAATATTGATTCACACGCAGTACATCGGAAAATTGGGGCCCCTTGAATGGTTTTTGGCTACCCCTTCCCACCATAGGGTTCATCACGCTTCAAACCCCAGGTATCTGGATAAAAACCTGGGCATGGTGTTTATTGTATGGGATCGTTTATTCGGAACTTTTTGTGAGGAAACCGACGAAGATCCTGTACGATATGGATTAACCAAACCCATTGAAAATCCCAACCCTGTCCGGATAGTATTTCATGAATGGCAGGAAATCGTAAATGATATCAGAAAACCCATTCCCTGGAAATGGAAGCTTAGGTACCTTTTTGGACCACCCGGCTGGAGCCATGATGGCTCAAGAAAAACGTCCAGAGAGCTGGAAAGGGAGTACTTTAAGGGGAGAAATTCCATTTAAATTAGACCTCTTTTTGCTTGGTTTTCAATTTATTTCATTATTTTTGGGTTCTTAAAAATTAAAATAAAAAAAATGATCAGGATTACTTACCCCCTTCTGGCGTTAAGTCTTGTTTTATTTTTTGGTTCCTGCGGAAGCGATTCAACAGACCAGAACACAGACCTTGGCCAGGACACCACAGAAGTGGTTGATGACGGTCAGGGTCAGGAACAAACTTATTTGCTTCCTTCTCCTCTCCAGATTGCCTATATTTTCAAAAAATCGGGTCTGAAATATGTTTCAGGAACAACCCACGATCCAAAGAAAGAGGGGAATTATAATACTACCTTTTCCCAATCTCTTAATTTGGGAATTTACAGTTCCGACCTTGCCTATTGTGTGCTGAACAAGCAAAACAACGAAGCCCGGAATTTTATGAATGCGGTTAAATCCTTGTCTGATAAATTAGGAATGTCTGCCGTATTTGATTCCGAATCCCTGTTGAAGCGTTTTGATGCAAACCTGGGTAATGAGGACTCCATTATGTTTATTCTTTCGGAACTTCAAAGCCGCAGCGATGAGTTTTTTGCTGATAACAACCGTCAGATGACTGCCGCCATAGTATTTTCGGGAGCCTGGGTTGAAAGCATGTATATCGCAGCTAAGGTTAGTGGAAAGGGGAAAGCCTCCAAACTTCCCCAACAGCTGGCTGATCAGATGGGTATTCTTGAAAACCTGTTAAAGGAGCTCAAGAATCATGAGTCCAAAGACAGCGGCATTGCAGGCTTAATAGGTCAACTCACCGAGGTTCGTGACATCATTGCGGGAATTCCCGGTGTTAAAGAAATGATGGAAAGCGAAAATCCGGCGGATGTGAAAATTGAAGCCACTGATTCCCAGCTTGATGCTTTGGTAAAAAAGCTTGATGAAGTCAGAAACAGCTTAATAAAAGGTTAATTCTCCAATAATTTAGCATACAATCACCATGATAAAAAATATGTTTTTGTTGGTCGTGCTTTCTGCCGGGTTTGTTTTTGCCGGTTTTAAAGTAATCCAGAAAGCAAAGGATATCTGTAATCCAATTGACCTAAAGAAAAAATGTGCTCCTTCCCTGGATCCTTTTACTTACGATTCGGCAAAACTGTCACGGATTACCTGGCAGAAAAAGCCTATTAAAATGGAAACTGAGGTTCCGCTTTCTCTTTTCGGTTCTTACCGTTTTGTTTTCAACACAGAAGGAATGCCTAAAAAAATTGGAATTAATGTCTACAATAAAGACAAAGATTCCAAAAAGCGTGATTTGCTTTTCTCCAATGCAGATAGCCTGGAGACTAATACAACTTTGATTTTTGATCCAAAGAAACATACCCGTAAGATATTTATCAATTACGATGTTCCGGCGGATACGTTGAACCTTAAGATTAAGGGATGCGTATATTTTGTTTTGGGATATAAATAAAATAAAAACCAAAAACGAAAGGCGCTCCTGACCGGGGCGCCTTTTTATTTTAAGGAAACTGATAATTTTGCTGCTATGATAAAAATTACATTGCCCGACGGATCAGTCCGGGAGGTTGAAAAGGGAAGTAGCCCTATGGATTTTGCAAAGAGTATTTCCGAAGGCCTGGCCCGGAACGTGCTCGCTGCCGAAGTGGATGGAAAAGTGGTTGATTTGGGAACCCCGCTCCATGAAGACTGCAAACTAAAATTGTTGAAGTGGGATGATGAAGGCGGAAAATCAACCTTCTGGCACAGTTCGGCCCACCTTATGGCAGAAGCCCTCGAGAGTTTCTATCCCGGAATAAAATTTTGGGTTGGTCCGCCCGTCGATAATGGATTTTACTACGATGTTGACCCAGGAGAAAAAGTCATAAGTCAGGAGGATCTGGAGAAAATTGAAGCCAAAATGATGGAGCTGGCCAAGGCTTCCAATCCTTTTATCCGGAAAGAAATTCCAAAAGATGAAGCCCTCAGGCATTTTACCGACAAAAATGATCCCTATAAAGTGGACCTGCTTCAAGGACTGGAGGATGGCAAAATAACATTCTACACCCAGGGAAATTTTACAGATTTATGTCGTGGTCCCCATATTCCCCACACCGGATATATTAAGGCAGTAAAACTTTTGAGTATTGCCGGTGCCTATTGGAAAGGAGATGATAAGAATAAGCAGCTTACCCGGATTTACGGGATTTCATTTCCTAAAAAGCAGGAGTTGGACGCCTACCTGCAAATGATGGAAGAAGCTAAAAAGCGCGACCACCGGAAGCTGGGAAAAGAATCAGCCATTTATACTTACGATGATGACGTAGGTCCGGGTCTTCCGCTCTGACTCCCAAACGGGGCCGTAATAATTGAATAGCTGGAAAAACTGGCAAAACGAACAGAGGATGAGGCCGGCTATAAGAGGGTTCGCACACCCCATATTGCCAAGGAAAGCATGTATCTGACCAGTGGACATTTGCCCTATTACGAAGACAGTATGTTCCCTCCCATGGTAATGGAAGGGGAGAAGTACTATCTGAAGGCAATGAATTGTCCGCATCACCACAAGATTTTCTCGAACCTTAATGCAAGTTATCGTGACCTTCCTATCCGGCTTGCGGAATACGGAACCTGTTATCGGTTTGAGCAGAGTGGTGAGTTGTTCGGCCTGATGCGGGTTCGCTCACTCCAAATGAACGATGCTCATATTTATTGCACAAAGGAGCAGTTTGCTGATGAATTCCGGGGGGTTAATGAAATGTACCTGAAATACTTCCGGATTTTTGGAATTGATAAATATGTAATGCGGTTCAGTACCCACGACCCCTCAAAACTGGGTAAAAAATACGTGGATAATTCACCTCTTTGGATTGAAACCGAAAACATGGTCCGTCAGGTTCTGATCGACTCAAAAATACCCTACGTTGAAGTTGCTGATGAAGCAGCGTTTTACGGGCCCAAAATAGATGTTCAGGTTTGGAGTGCCATAGGAAGGGAGTTTACCCTTGCTACCAACCAGGTGGATTTCGCTGTGCCTCAGCGCTTTGGATTGACTTTTCGAAACCGGGAAAATCAGGCCGAAACCCCCATTTGCATACATCGGGCTCCCCTGGGCACCCACGAACGGTTCATCGGATTTCTTATAGAGCATTTTGCCGGTAATTTTCCCTTATGGCTGGCACCTGAACAAGTGTATGTTTTACCTATATCGGACAGGTTTAATGAATACGCCAAAAAAGTTGTCAAAATGCTCCGAAATTCCGATATTCGCGGCCTTATTGATGAGAGGGGGGAGAAAATTGGAAAGAAGATCCGCGACACGGAGGTTAAGAAAGTGCCTTTCATGTTGATTGTAGGAGAAAAAGAAGAGCAGGCAGGATCCGTTTCCGTTCGCCGGCATGGACAGGGCGACTTGGGTAGCATGACGATTGAGGAGTTTATTAAGAAATTTAATGGTGAGGTTCAACAATTATTGGGAACCGAGCCTCATGTATAACAAAAAACGGAGGTAGCTATAACTACAACATTTAACAGGCCAGGACCGTCCGGCGGACCCAGGCAATTTCGGGGGCCCCGAAAAGAAGAATTGCACCGGATCAACGACCGTATTAAGGCACCCAAAGTAAGGGTGGTTGGTGAGAATGTAGATGGGGGAGTATTTTCCCTGAGTGAAGCTTTAAATCTTGCTTCGGAACGAGGTCTGGATCTTGTGGAGATTGCTCCCACGGCCGACCCGCCTGTATGTAAGATCATTGATTATAAAAAGTTCCTGTATGATCAAAAGAAAAAGCAGAAGGAACTGAAAGCCAAACAGGCGAAGGTTGTTGTAAAGGAAATCCGCTTTGGACCGCAAACTGATGATCACGATTTTAACTTTAAGAAAAATCATGCGATCAAATTTTTGCAGGAAGGAAATAAGGTGAAGGCTTACGTGTTTTTCAGAGGCAGATCGATTGTTTTTAAACAGCAGGGTGAAATTTTGTTGTTACGGTTTGCCAACGAATTGGAAGAATATGGAAAGCCCGAACAATTGCCTGTGCTTGAAGGAAAGAAAATGATAATGGTATTAGCACCGAAAAAGAAATAAAACAGTAAAGGATAAATTAAAATCAGAAAGCAATGCCGAAAATGAAAACAAACTCCAGTGCCAAGAAGCGGATGTCGCTTACCGGTACCGGAAAAGTAAAGCGGAAGAAGGCATTTAAGAACCACATCCTTACCAAAAAGGCAACCAAGCGGAAGCGCATGCTTGCAAAGGCTACACTGGTTCATAAATCCGATCTTCCAAGGATAAAAAGACTCTTAGCAATCTAAGAGTTATTGTTTAACCCGATCGCCGTGCACAAAAGAGTTCCTGAAATCAGGAAACGCCGCCGGTCAAAAATTAAAAAAAGATGCCAAGATCAGTAAACAATGTTGCCTCCAGGGCACGCCGTAAAAAGGTTTTAAAGCAAACCAAAGGCTATTGGGGCATGCGTAAAAATGTTCATACCATCGCAAAGAATGTGTATGAAAAGGGTTTGACTTACGCCTATCGCGACCGCAAAGACAAGAAGCGTTTGAGCCGTGGATTATGGATTCAGCGTATCAATGCCGCTGTTCGACCCTATGGAATGAGCTACAGCCAATTTATCGGAAAGGTTCATGAAAAGGGAATTGAACTCAACCGGAAAGTGCTGGCCGACTTATGCATGAATCATCCAGAAGCTTTTAAAGCTGTTGTGGATTCATTGAAATAGCCATTTAAAGCTACCCTTAAAAAGAAAATCCCGCATTGCGGGATTTTCTTTTTTTATACTTCTCCGTTTTCAATCTGATGAATAATCAGCTCAATCAGGCGGTCGTCTTCCCGGGAAAGATCGTAGGTTTTCTTAAGGCTTGAGTTGAACATAACAGCCACGGTTTGCCACATAAAAGCCGAAAACGATCCTCTGAGTTCTTTTACCAGGTCGTAGCTGGTGGCTCCGGTTTCCCTGTCGATTAGTTTGATGAGAATCCTTCCTTGTGAAATCGTTAGTTTTTTCAAATCCTCGGCGAACTGGGCCTTAAGTTCTTTTTCTGCCTTTTTCATATACAGATCCCGTTCAAACTCTGTCCGCATGTTGGTCAGACTGGCGTTATATTCTTTTAATTTAACGCTGGCCAGGATGGCATAGGGGTAAGCCTTTTTAACATCCCTTTTTAACTTATTGTAGCGTTGCTGTTCGCGGGAGTTTTTGAACTCAAGTTTTGCAATAATATCAACCTGGGGAAGGGTAAAGCAGGTAATAGTATCACCGTTTTCAACGGTATAGGGTGCAAAAATCTTATTGGGGCTGACATTTTGGGCATTAAGATCTCCCGTGGCCACTGCCATACAAAAAAGCCAAATAAATTTCATTGTTCTCATTTCCCCTTGGAACGCCTGCGAAGCAGAAAAAGTTACAGGCTACGAAGAAAATCAGGCACTCCGGTAACAAATTTAACAAAAACCCGGCCCATTGTCAGGTTTTTGCAAGGGAAAATAATTGGAAATGAGCTTATTAATCCTGGATACGGGCCTTTTTCCAATTGGTTTTCCCTGACTTTGGGAGGGTTAAGGTCTTGTTTTTTAGCATTTTATGGCCTGCAAGAACGGCAATCAGTTCGGTTTCGGTATCTGTTCTGTTCAGGTATTCGGGTTTAAAATGGGTTTTTACAAAATGGGTGTCAAACTTTCCGGAAACAAAGGCTTCATGGTTCAAAACAAACCGGCAAAAGCCCAGGGTGGTTTCAACCCCGATAATCCTGTACTCATCAATAGCCCTGATCATCTTTTTAATGGCCGACTCCCGGTCTTTGTCGTAGGTGATCAACTTGGAGATCATAGGATCATAATAAATCGGTATTTCCATACCTTCCTCAAATCCATCATCGAGTCTTACCCCCGGACCTTTAGGAGTTTTATAGCCGTGTAATTTCCCTATATCGGGCATAAAATCGCGGGTGGCATCTTCTGCGTAAACCCTGACTTCAATGGCGTGGCCGGTTATTTTCAGGTCGTCCTGGGTAAAGGGTAGTTTTTTACCCTCGGCAACATAAATCATTTCTCTCACGAGGTCAATTCCGGTAATCATTTCCGTTACGGGATGTTCAACCTGGAGGCGGGTGTTCATCTCAAGGAAATAATAATTGAGCTGATCATCGACCAGAAATTCAACGGTTCCCGCACCGTAGTAATTACATGCTTTGGCCACCTGTACGGCGCTGGCTCCCATTTTTGCTCTTAGCTCGGGGGTAAGAACCGAGGATGGGGCTTCTTCAATTACTTTTTGGTGACGACGCTGAACGGAACATTCCCTTTCAAAAAGGTGAACCACATTTCCGTGCTTGTCGCCCAAAACCTGAATTTCCACGTGCCTGGGTCCGGAAACATATTTTTCAATAAATACAGCCCCATCGCCGAAGGAGGATTCCGCTTCACTTACCGCCCGCTTCATTTGTTCTTCGAATTCCTCTATGGAATTTACAATTTTCATCCCTTTGCCTCCGCCTCCCGCACTGGCCTTCACCAATAATGGAAATCCTGTTTCAACCGCAATTTTCTTCCCTTCCTCAATTGAGCTGATGGCTCCATCTGAGCCGGGAACCATGGGAATTTTAAACTTTTTAACGGCTGCTTTGGCGGATAATTTATCCCCCATTATATCCATGCTTTCTGCGGAGGGGCCAATAAAGATCAGTCCGCTATCTTCTACTTTTTTTGAAAACTCGGAGTTTTCCGACAGAAATCCGTAGCCCGGATGTATGGCCTGGGCACCGGTGCGAAGGGCAATTTCAATAATTTTATCGCCGAGCAAATAGGATTGGGAGGAGGGTGGAGGACCTAGCAAATAAGCCTCATCGGCAAATTTTGCAAAAGGAGCGAGTCGGTCGGCTTCTGAAAAAACAGCCACGGTTCCTATTCCCATTTCCCGGCAGGTTCTCATAATCCTCAAGGCAATTTCGCCTCTGTTTGCCACTAATATTTTCTTAATTTTTTTCATAACTTCTTATTGAATCCGGGATATAAGAATGGAACTGGTACCTTGAAATTCCATTTTCCAGTTTTTGTCGAATATTCGCTTTGCATACCGGTGATACAGGTTAATTCTGGCATTGGCCTTGTCTTCGCTTTCGCTTTCCCGGCCAAGACCCGTAAACTCATAGGAAATCATCTTGGGGTGCTCGGCCATAAACATGCGAATTACCTCACAGATAGTTTCCATTACACGGTACAATTCACCTTTGTTGGTGACAATATATTCTTCGCCGTCAAATTCATCATTAATAACCCCGAATACGATAGTGGCTTTCAAAATATTGTCTTTTCTGCGGCCAAAACGAACTTCGTATTTAATACCCGAATCGGTGGTGAAAAAGTACAAACCGGCAGAACTGATGGCCGGCGGGATGATTTTGTATGCTGGTACCTTTCCCATTAAAAGTCAGACAAATATAGCTTAAATTGGCTTTAAAGTTTCCTTTTTTTGGGCTCCATTGACGGGCTTTTTTTAGCTTTGCTTTAATGACCAAAAGCCCCAAAAATAAAATCCTAGACAGCTCCAGAATCAACCGGAAAATTACCCGGATGGCATGGGAAATTCACGAGCATACTTTTCGCGAAAAAGAAATTTTTGTGGCCGGAATTTCGGAGAATGGGTTTGTGCTGGCCGAAAAACTTATTAAAGTTCTTGGAAAAATACGAAGTGGCAAGGTACAACTTGGTGAAATAAGGTTAAACAAAACCCAACCATTGAAAAGCACCATCAAAGTTAGTTTTCCGGTTAATAAACTCGATAACAAAGTGCTCGTGGTTGTGGATGATGTTTTAAATTCCGGGCAGACTCTTTTTTACAGTCTTTCTCCATTTCTCAAGAGCAATTTGCGACAGATATATACCGCTGTTCTGATTAACAGGAGTTACCATCGTTTTCCCGTAAAAGCCGATTTTATCGGGATGTCTTTGTCAACCACCATGCACGAGCATGTGGATGTAAATTTCAAAAAGGGCGAGGAAGGAGTTTTTCTTTACTGATTTGAAGTTTTGAGGATAAAATCCTTTAGCTCCTCAGCATCAGGGTTTTTCAGAGTGTAGTTTGCCATTTTGTAAAAAGGCTCCCTTTTTTCCAGCATTTCACTGATGTGGTTTTCAAGCGAAACACCCGGGCCGGGTAATAAAAGAGGCCGGGCATCTCCTGAGTTTTTAAGCCGTTCACTTAGTTTTTTTGGGCTAAATTTCAGGTATAAAACAAGGCCTGTTTTTTTCATCAAATCCATGTTATCGGAGAAGCAGGGTGTGCCGCCCCCGCAGGCAAGTACAAAATTGTCTTCCTTAAGAGCTGCAATTAGCGTGGCCCGTTCCAGCTTTCGAAAGTGATTTTCTCCCTGGCCGGCAAAAATTTCAGGAATGCTTTTCCTCTCGGAGCTTTCAATTCTTTGGTCGAGATCAATAAAAGTTAAGCCGAGTTTTTCAGCAAGAATGGGTCCGAGGGTTGATTTTCCTGAGCCCATAAAACCAACCAGGTAAATTCGCATCAGTTTGGCAGAATTAAAATATTATTATTGCTTGTGTCAAATTCGGCGTTGTAATTTATACACTTTAGTTTTCCTTCCTCAAAGTAAAAATCCATCAAGGCATCATCAAAACTTATTCTTTTTTCGCCCCATTCGTGCACCTCAATGTCGATTTTGAAAAAAGCCATAGAGCGCATCAATTCTTTTATTTCCTCCTCGTTGAGGTTAAATACTTTTACATTCCATAGCAGGGTTTCCGGGTTGTCGATTTCGGCACAACTGAAAAAGGGAGTCTGGGAATGGTCGAAAAACAAGGAAAGCCCTTTTTCCCAGTAATGCCAAACCAGGGTTGGGTCGTTAGTTTCCGTTTCCAAAGGACTTGATTCTTCAGGTTTCCCCAAATGTTTTTCACACTCCTCCATGCTGGAGCCAAAGGACAGTTCATTCAGGCCGAATTTGGGCTTAATTACAGGTATGAACGCAGGCAAACTCATATGGGCTAATTTACGCTAATTGTCCGCATATGCCTATCAAGTTTTTTTTAAAAAAATATCCGTAAAATAAATTTAACTGTATATTTGCAACCCGAAAAAGCCCCTTTGGGCTTTTTGGTTCTTTTAAGTTGATTCCGTAGCTCAGCTGGTAGAGCATTACACTTTTAATGTAAGGGTCCTGGGTTCGAGCCCCAGCGGGATCACCAAAAAATCCCCGGCTTTCGCCGGGGATTTTATTTTTATGGCTGTGGGGGGGATTAGCCTGTGTTAGGGGGTGAGCTTACCGAACGGTTGAACCCATCCCCAGTTGAACCCCCTTCAGGTTTTTTTATTGAGATGAGTCGATTTTACGTCTATATACTTTATAGTCCCTCATTCGGTAAATTTTATGTGGGACAAACGGACGACGTTGAGTCCCGACTCAAAAGGCATAATGATGGATTTGTGAAATCGACAGCGCCCTATATCCCCTGGTTACTTGAATGCATTATTGAAAAAGAATCACGTGGTGAGGCTATTTTGTTGGAGAGAAAACTTAAAAATCTCAGTAAGGGTAGAATCAGGGATTTTATAAAGAAATATGGTGGGAGCAAACCCCAGTCCTGACGCTTCGCAAGGCGAAGGTCAGGACCCTGACATCCCGACGCCTTTCGGCGTCTGGATCGTCAAGGGCGGGATCACCAAAAAATCCCCGGCTTTCGCCGGGGATTTTATATTTAAGGCTTTGGGGCGAGATGCCTGTGGAAAAGGGTGAGCTTGCCGAACGGTTGAACCCATCCCCAGTTGAACCCCCTTCAGGTTTTTTTATTGAGATGAGTCGATTTTACGTCTATATACTTTATAGTCCCTCATTCGGTAAATTTTATGTGGGACAAACGGACGACGTTGAGTCCCGACTCAAAAGGCATAATGATGGATTTGTGAAATCGACAGCGCCCTATATCCCCTGGTTACTTGAATGCATTATTGAAAAAGAATCACGTGGTGAGGCTATTTTGTTGGAGAGAAAACTTAAAAATCTCAATAAGGGTAGAATCAGGGATTTTATATTTAAGGCTTTGGGGCCAGAAGTGGCTGCAATGCCCCCATCCCGAGAGCGAAGCGATGGGTGAATTTCCAGCCTCTTAAATGGCCCTAAGGTTAGCATGGTATACGAGTCGGGTAAAGACACTACCCCTGAAGCCATTTATGTTTAAGCCAGCACCGGGGAATTTGTTTCAGCCTTTCTTTTCAAAACCTTGCTTTCCAAATAGTAAGGACTCCTTAAGTCCTCCTATAGATTAATCCCATCGCGCTTTTTCCCATTTGCATTAACAGTTTTCCTCAAATGTTGCTAAATGCGCTTGAAATTGAAGGAAAGTTTTCTTAAATTGGCTTATGGAAAAGTTGATTCATCTTTCGGTGGTAACCTGTCCGGAATGTCGTTTTCAATCCGAATTGGAAATGCCATCCGATTCATGCCAAATCAGCCATACCTGCACCAATTGTGGAAATGAAATGCACCCTAAAGAAGGGGATTGCTGCATTTTCTGCTCATATGGCTCCGTGGCCTGTCCGCCTGTTCAGTGTACAAAGAACTGATAATTAGGATATTGCATTTTGTCCGGAGTTTTTTTGGGAAAATTTGATTATTCCCCCTTAGCCCGGGCAATATCTTTTGCGATTTCTGCCAAAGCCTGTTTTAGGGATGTGTTTTTTTGCAGAATTAGCCAAGTAACTCCTTTACATTTTCGTTTTTATGGCTTTTCGATTTTGTGACAAACTCCTTCGCAGAAATCCGTTTATAAATGTTTTAAGGCGCAAGTAGTTTTGGTTCATCAAAAAAATGTTGAACCAAAATCTATAAAAATGAAAAAGCAAATTTTTAATCTATTATTTCTGTTCGTCATTCCTGTCTCTTTAATGACGAACTCTTTAAAAGCCCAACAGACCGGAAAACCCTCTCTGGCTATATTTAGCGTTGACGCCAAAGGAATTATTCAGGATGCCGTTTCGATGGGCTATTTATTGCGGCTTGAAGTGGAAAAGACAAAGCAGTATAATGTGGTCGATCGTTATGAAATGGAGGATGGACTTAAAAAGAACCAGATTGACCCCAAATCCTGTTTCTCAAAAACATGCCTGGTCAATGCGGGCAGTTTGTTAAATGTGGAAAAGGTAATGTCCGGAACCGTAGAAAGGTTCGGGGAGAAGATTGTTGTGAGTCTACGCCTTTTTGATGTTGCTTCCGGAAATCTGGAAAAGAGTGATGCCACCGAATATCAGAATCTGCAACCTGAAATCCAAAAAATGATCGAGATTTCAGTGCATAAATTGTTGGGGTTGAAATATGATGAAACGGCCTTTAACATGCTGGTAAACTACGACCGGCCCATCGTTACTCCTACAACCACCTTAAACCTGAACGGCCCACGGATGGGTGCTTCAATTACATTGGGGGATGCAGGTGCCAGATTGATGGCTCCTAAGTCCAAGGGTGGATTTGATATGTTTCCAGTTACTTCCCAGTTTGGCTGGCAGCATGAGTTTCAATATATGAGTGCCGGAAATTTCCAGGCTTTGATTGAATGTATTTTTCTGGTAGGTGGTTTGGAGAACGGAAAGTTTATTCCCTCGTTTTCTTTTTTGAATGGGTTTAGAAATTCTGCCACCGGAATTGAGTTTGCCTTTGGTCCTACCTTTCGTTTGATTCAAAAAGCAAATGGTTTTTATGATACTGAAAATATGATGGATGGCGGAAAAGGTGAGTGGTATATGCAAAACCAATGGAATGTGAAGGATTCTAATGGTATAATGGTTATGAACCCATATCAGATAGAGTCCAGACTGGACAGCAGAGGTGACGTAAAACTTTCTACCGGTCTGGTTATCGCAGTGGGAAAAACCTTTAAGTCGGGTTATCTGAATATTCCGGTTAACGCATACTGCTCGCCACGCAAGGACGGGTGGATTGTGGGAACCTCGGTTGGGTTCAACATATCCAAAAAGCCGAAAGTTCAGTAATAACCCCGGGGGGCAGGAATTTCCTGCCCCCCTAAAATTATTTTCCATGTCACTATCAGTTTTTGGCCTATTGCTCATAATTGCAATTGGGCCCTCCCACAACCCTATTGGAAAACGAATGGCCCAGGATGCTGAACCCCTGAAAGAAATAGTTATGGCATCGGATGGAAGAGTTATTCCATTGGCCGAATTGGGAATCTGCCGCATGATAGAACGCGATGGTTCTGTATGGAAGGCAGTTAAACTATATGAAATTTATCCCTTCCACCTTGTGTTTATCAAAAACGGAAGCCTTCATGACATGCTGATTGAAAACATTAACCGGATTGAAATTGAAAAAATGAAAGGTTTTGCGGTGGTTTTTGACTCAAAAAACAAACCCAAAATTGTTTCAGTCCCAACGCATTAAAAAGATGAAACCAATTCAAATACTGATTTTTATAGTTTGTTTTTCCGGTCTCAGATTATATTCCGGAGTTGACACCCTGCGGGGGCTTCCCTGTCAGGTTTTACTTGTGGATGGTTCCCTTAAAAAGAACATTGTTTTCTGGACCCTGAATAATTCTTCCCTTGAATATGAAAGAGGAGGAAGCCTTCACGATTTTTCCCTTCACGCCATAAGTCGTGTGGAGTTTTCGCATGGAATGCTGGTGCGGGACAGCCTGGGTGCATTTTATTTTCGGTCCTATGATGTAATAGCAGTTTACCGTGAAACCTATTTTAAGGCGGATGGTTCAAAAATATTCCTCTGCGATACCCTTTTAGGGATTTATCTGGACAGAAATTCCGGAAGCTACCAATTTGTAAGAAAAGGGAAGTTGGATCCTAAAAAATACCATGAGAATAAAGTTCACTATCTGAATTTTCAGGGTGCATTGTTTTATCCAAATCGTGAACTCTTGCGATTGGGGTATTCACCGGAAAGTAGAGGATCGGTGAATTCTGTTTCCAAATCCGGCCGGACATCTGATTTTTATACTTCCTCAGATAAAAAAGGGAAAGAAACGAAACACGAGAAAAAGGAAATGAGACAAAAGTGGCTTTCGGGTTGCGTTATCGGAACCGCTGCCGGCTGTATGTTGCTGGGACTGGGCATTGCCCTGAATTAGTTTAACTCCGGGTAACTGAAGTTCTTTAGGGTTTCTTCCGTGTTTGGGTTTTCGCTCCGTGAGGTAATCCGCTTTGAAATGGTATAAGCCTCCATGGCATCCTCAGGAAATGGTTGCATTATTTTGGCCGTTTGAGCGGGAGGGATTGTAGTGTCGAGCCATAATTTTTCATCTTCTGTAGCCAGAATCAGGGGCATGCGTTTTTTTGAATTGTGGATTTTTTCCATAAGGGGATTTGCCGGAGTTGTAACTATGGAAAATGTTTCCCTTATTTCACCCGTTTCCTTGTTCGTCCATCGCTCCCAAATTCCTCCGAAGGAAAAGATGTCCGTATTTTTTAGACGTATTAAATGAGGATATTTTTTTTCTTTGAAATGCATCCATTCAAAAAAGCCTGTGGCCGGTACGAGACACCGGCGTTTTACTACCGCAGCTCTGAAGCTGGGCTTTTCAAATACGGTTTCAGATTTTGCGTTTAGGGTTTGGGATGCCAGTTTTTTAGCCAACTCCTCGTCTTTTACCCAAAATGGAATCAAGCCCCAATGAAGGAATGATATTTCCCCTGGATTTTCGGATGTAATTACCGGCAATGCAGGATGGCTGAACCCCGAGGTGTGGAATAGGGGTAGTTTGACTTGTTCCTGTTTTTGTTTCAGCAGCGCCTTGTACCTTTTTTCAAGGCTTCCCCGATCTGAATTCAGTGAATAATGGTAACACATTCTTACCAATATAATTAAAAATCAGGATCTGGGATCGGGTTTGATTGGTAGTTTGGCAAGTTTTTCAACTTCGATGGAGGGAAATCCGAATTCTGCCACTACCTTCCCAAGAATCAGGTATAAACCTCTTCCCTGAAGCGGAAAATTTTTTACGGAGGGCGGAAAATGCGTTGTGTCGAAGAAATTTCCTTCCGGATCGAGAAAGGTTCCGAAGTACATAATTTCACCCCGTACGGTTCGCACATATTTCGCGGTTACATAATTGCCTGTCATCCGTACCTTTTTGCCAATGTAGTTGCTTAGTTCCGAAGCCCGGCATTCGCCCCGGAAAGATGTTTTGAGCATTTCAAAGCTGCTAATGCTCACGGGAAACCCCAGAAGTTCTGTTTCGTCATAGGCATCCTCGAGTTCATGGGCGGAAAGGTCGGGCAGCTCATAGATTTTAGGGGTTTCCCGGAAAAGCTCTATGGCTTGTAGCTCCTTTTTTTCGGTTCCGACGAGCATATGTGCTTCCCATAGCAATTCTTTTTTTGTTTTTCCGGTGAAGCGCAGTGCCCCCGCACGGATAAGTATCCGCAGTTGGTCCAATGAAATTCCAGTACGCCGGATTAACATTTCCATATCTCTGAAACTGCCATTGCGGAGACGCTCTTCGGGAATGCCCGCTGCATATTTACCTTCCAGGTTTTGAATGTGTATAAAACCCAAAAACACATCGGTTCCGTACAGGGTGGTGGTGTGGAGGCTGTGATTTATGCAGGGAAGATGAATTTTTCCTCCGGCCTTGCGGGCTTCGTTTACATATACCCAGGTGCTGTAAAACCCTCCAAAATTATTTATCACAGCCACCATAAATTCAAGGGGATAATGAGCCTTTAAGAACAGGCTCTGATAACTTTCAACGGCATAGGATGCCGAGTGTGCCTTGGAGAAGGAATAACCGGCAAAAGATTCAATTTGCCTCCAGACTTCTCTCGTAAGACTGTCGCTGTAGCCACGTCTCAGGCAATTGTCGAAAAATTTTTGGGTGAGTTCTGCGATTTGTTTCTTGTTCTTTCCTTTCCCCGACATCATTCGTCTCAATACGTCGGCGTCGGCGAGGTCGAGTCCTGCAAAGTGATGGCAAACCTTTAGCACATCTTCCTGGTACACCATTACGCCATAGGTTTCCTGAAGTTGTTCTTTCATTACGGGGTGCAGGTATTGAAATCCATCCGGATTGTGAAAGCGCTGAATATACTCCCGCATCATACCGCTTCTTGCTACCCCCGGGCGTATGATAGAACTGGCGGCTACGAGCGACAGGTAGTTATCGCACCGCAATTTTTTCAGAAGCCCGCGCATAGCAGGACTCTCTACATAAAAGCAGCCGATGGTATCACCTGATTTAAGTTGTGCTTTTACCTTCGGGTCGTTTTTGAAGCGGGTTACATCGTGTACATCGATGCGCGTTCCCCGGTTGCGGTAAACAATATCCGCACACTCCCTGATGTGACCTATGCCGCGTTGGCTGAGGATATCGAGTTTCTCAAAACCGATATCTTCGGCGATATACATGTCGAACTGGGCCGTCGGAAAATTTTTCGGCGGAAGATCGAGTGCGGTATAAGCAGTAATGGGTTCTTCGGAAATGAGAACTCCTCCGGCGTGGATGGATCGCAGGTTGGGGAAGCTTTCCAGATCGCCGCGAAACGATTCTATGAGTGTGGTTATGTTGTTGCGCGCAAGGGCATCGCCGGGGTCGTGCACCAAATGGTCGATTTCACTCTTGGGCAACCCATGTACTTTTCCCAGCTCTCTGGGAACCGAGCGGTCTTTGAATGTTGATATCGTTCCGAGCAGGGCTGTGTGCTTATGTCCGTAGCGTTTGAAAATATAGTCCAGCACCTCATCGCGTTCTTTCCAGGAATAATCAATGTCGAAATCGGGAGGCGATTTTCGTTTGGGATTCAGAAAGCGCTCGAAGTACAGGTCGAGTTCGATGGGACATACATCGGTAATTTTCAGGCAATACGCTACCACACTGTTGGCTCCGCTGCCCCTGCCTACATGATAAAACCCGCGGCTCATACTGTAGCGTATAATGTCCCAGGTGATGAGGAAATAGGAAGAGAAACCGAGGTTCTCAATAATCTCGAGCTCGTGTTCCACTCTTCGCCTTGCTTCGCGGTTGTTTTCTCCGTAACGGTATTTAAGTCCGTCAAGAGCCAGTTTTTCAAGCAGCAGTTTGTCATCGTATTTGTTTCCCGTAAATGTTTGTTTGTTTTTCACGGTGCTGAGGTCGAAGTGCAGACCGGCCTGATCGAGAATACGTCTGGTGTTGGCCTCAAGGGTAGGGAAGGGGCTTAACTTTTCCCTCAGGATTTCGGGTTCTGCAAAGTGCTCATCGCTGTGTGCAGTACTGCCCGGAGGAAGGTGACTGAGCAGGCAATTATGTGCAATGGCGCGAAGCTGCAGATGAAGTTTGAACTGTTTGCCTCCCGAAAAGGTTACCGGATGAAAAAATACCCGCTTCCTGAGTTCTTCTTTCGGGCGTAACAGGAGGCGATTGAGCTCGGAAAGCCGAGTGCCTGTGAATTCATTTTCCCGCAATTCACTTTCTTTTTTTCGTTCCGGGGGGTAAATCACAAATGCATTACTAAAGGGAGGAGCCTGCAGGGGAAGGGGTGTGCGACTGAGGTTATGGTGTGTAAGAAATTCATTGATTTCCATAAAGCCACGGTTGTTAAGGGCAATGGCGGTATAAAGCAGATGTCCGCGTTGTGTATTGGGTTCAGACCGGAATTCTATTCCTGCAATGGGTCTGACTCCGGCGTTGAGGCAGGCCCTGTAGAAATCGAATACGCCGGTACTGCAGTTGATGTCGGTGAGAACCAGGGTTTCAATGCCGTGATTACGGGCAAGTACAGGAAGCTGTTCCGGAGGAATGGTGCCGTAGCGCAGCGAGTAATAGGAGTGGCAGTTGAGGTACATTTGTTTGTTCCAGCGGAAAGCATGGACTCAAAAGTAAGCCGGTACGGAGGGAGGGTGCTTTCGCAAACTGTGGAATAACAGAAAGTCATTTCAAATTGACGCAGATTTATTAATTTAAGCCTTTCCTATGGCCTCATTAAAAGACTGGGTTATCGGCGACTACCTTCGGAAAACGGAAGATGTTTTCGAGACGGCAAGGATAGAGTTTACCTACTGTTATTCGGTTTTTTTTCTGCTCCTGGGTTTGCTTTTTTATGGGAACCTGATCAGTTTGGCGGACCTGAAAATAAAAAATTTATGATCCGGCGGCTTCGTGAACTCATCCAGCGCAATTGGGACAAGCCCATGCAGGAGCAAAAACAAATTTTCGATTCCGCGATAAGTTCCTGGATTGGTTCCCACGAACAAACCGATGATATTACCCTGATCGGAATTCGTTTTTGACAGCCCTTTATTTTATGCCCACGGCACGAATTACGGCTGACTCCCCGTATCTTTTTTTCATGCGGTCGATGGCCTGATAAAGGTTGACCATTTCGGTGCTATCCTCAAAAAGGTTAATCTGGGGGTGGCCGCTTACCAAATGGCTTAGCCTTACACCTACCAGTCTTATCAGCATACGCCTTTCATAGAGTTTCGAAAACAGATTGCGTGCTGTTTCCAGCAGTATGTGATCCGAGGCGGTATAAGGAATATGCGCCTGCTTTGTGTGGGTATCGAAATTAGAGTATCTGAGTTTTACGGTAATGCAGGCCGTGAGTTTGTTTTGCTTGCGCAGGCTGAACCCCAGCTCTTCCACCATGCGAACGAGGGTATTGTTTAACTTTTCAGGATCGGTGGTGTCTTCCTGAAAGGTGGTTTCGGTACTGATTGACTTCCTTTCGGAATATGGCTCAACCGGATTGTTGTCGATGCCGTTGGCCCGGTTCCAGAGGCTTTTTCCATTTTCTCCCAAAACCCGCATGAGCATTTCGGGAGGCATAAGCCGCAAAGTGCGCAGGGTGTTCACGCCCATAGAGCGTAGCAGATGTCCGGTCTTGCTTCCTACCATGGGCATTTTATCTACAGGCAAAGGATCGAGAAAGGGAATTACCATTTGTTTTGGAATCTCGAGCTCGCCGTTGGGTTTCGATTCTCCGGTGGCAATTTTTGAAACGGTTTTGTTTACGCTCAGTCCGAACGAGATGGGTAGCCCCGTTTCGCGTATGATGCGTTGCCTCAGTTCCTGAGTCCATTTCAGCGAGCCAAAAAATTTATCCATGCCGCTGATGTCTATGTAGTGCTCGTCGATGGAAGCTTTTTCAAATACGGGAGAGCGGTCGGCAATAACTTCGGTTACCTGTTTCGAATACCTCTCGTATTGTTCCAGGTCGCCGCGGATAAAGATGGCGTGCGGGCAAAGATGTTTGGCAAGTCGCGAGGGCATGGCGGAGTGCACGCCGAAGGCACGGGCCTCATACGAACACGATGAAACCACGCCCCGGTCGCCGGTACCGCCAATGATTACCGGTTTGCCTTTCAGGGAGGGGTTGATAAGACGCTCCACAGATACAAAAAATGAGTCGAGATCGAGATGAACTATGGTGCGATCCTGCATGCTGTAAAGGTATTACTGAAACACAGGATGTCGGGTTCACAAAGTGTGGAAAAGCGAACCTCCCTTTTCGGGCATGTTTTTTGTTAAATTGCAGGAAAATACGCACCTATGAACAGGTTTTTTTACGCTTCCATCATATTTGTTTCCGTGGTGCTGCTTATGGCTGCCTGTACGGCCACGGTTCGCATCAATACGGTTCAGCCGGCCGCGGTGAACATTCCGAAAGAATTCAAGAAGGTGCTTTTGATCAACCGCACCGGTGAGGATCCGAATTACAAGCAAACCAACAAGATAGAAAAAATGCTTTCGGGCGACTGGTCGAAGCGAAATCCCAGAAATACTTTCAAGGTACTCGAGGGGTTGGGCGCGGAGCTGACTAATTCCATGAAGAATTATCAGGTTCAGATACTCAAGGATACCATCTTTATGGGAACCGGAAATGTAATGTTTCCGGAATACCTTAAGCCCGATTTCATCGATAGCCTGGCAAATAAATACGAGGCTGATTTTGTGATTGCTCTGGAGACCTTCGACATGGATATGATTTCCAAGGTGAACGGAGCTCCGGTTACGTTTAATGTGGTAGGCATTGTTGCGGCCACCCCTATGGGTCCCACCTATACTATTTTGCACGTTACCAAACTGGGATGGAGAATTTATCCCGTGGGAGGGGGCAGTTTGATTGATCAGCATCAGCACAGTTATACCATGGATTTTCAGCGCATGGGCATACCGGATCAAACCGTTTTGCTGCAATTGCCCAAAGCTAAGGAAGGGGTAAATGTAGCGCTGTTTGATGCCGGCTCGTTTTATGGCGATCGTATTACCCCGCATCCTATAACTCTGGTCCGGCAATTTTTCACTTCGGGCAGCAGCAGTATCAAGCAGGGAGCCCGTTTGGCTCATTTAGGCAAATGGGATGAGGCCGCTGATCGTTGGGCGGTGGGAACCAAATCGGGGCGCCGTAAGGTGGGTAAACGCTCATATTATAATATGGCTGTTTACTATGAAGTAATGGGTAACCTGGATGAGGCTATTAAAATGGCCGAGACTTCATATTCTGTATATGGCTTCCGGGAAGGTTTGCGCTATTCCAACATGCTGAAGCACCGTCGGAATATGGCCCGCCGCGTGGATGAGCAAACCGGCGAGTAGTATTCAATAAAGTTTTATTTGACCGGCACAGCGGCCCGGTCCTGCGAGCAAAGAAACAGGACGGGGCACGCGGTAAGCCGGCATGTCATGTTCGGGCCCTTTTACTTACCATGGCTTCGGGGCCCTTGCATAATTTTTTTCAAAGATATTTTCAAAATGTATATATTTGTTTTTACAAAATGTAAAATTATGGCAGATCGTGAAAAAAACATCATTCGTTTCCGTCTGGGGCGGAACATCCGCAGGTTACGGGAGTTAAAGAACAAAACCATGGAGCAATTGGCCGATGAGCTGGGCATATCTACTTCAGGTTTGCATTCTTATGAGTCGGGGCGAACGGAGCCCGACAGCAGAATGTTGATTCGCCTGTCGAAATATTTTCAGGTTGCGATTGATGCTTTTCTGAAGTGCGATCTCGACCGGGTGCCATCGGCCAAATTGATTCGACTCGATAACAACCGTCTGGTATTTCCGATAACGGTAGATCATGAGGGAAATGATTTGATTGAAGTGGTTCCTGTTAAAGCCCGTGCCGGTTATCTGAACGGATATTCCGATCCCGAGTTTGTGGGTGAGCTGCCCCGAATGAATTTGCCGTTTATTCCGGTGGGTAAGCATCGGGCTTTTCCCATCAAGGGCGATTCCATGCCTCCGCTGAAAGACGGCTCCTGGGTAGTGGGTAAATTTGTAGAGCGCTGGGACGACATCCGCGACGGACGCACTTATATTGTGCTTACCCGAAACGAAGGTTTGGTGTATAAACGGGTGGTTAACAAACTTAAGAAAGAACGATTCCTGGAACTGCATAGCGATAACCCGGTGTATGAAGCGTATAAGGTGAAGGCAGAAGATATTTTGGAAGTATGGGAATTCAGCTGTGCCATAAATACTGCCGAATACAAAGACGAAGAACTGAATACCGAAAGCATTATGAAAATGTTGAAAAGTCTGAAGGTTGAGTTGGGGGAGATAAGAAAGAAGAAGTAAGAAATCAGGAAGCCAATTTTTTCTGCCACATACAGTGCCCAATTGAAAAGTGCTTTTCCCAAAATCGAGGTAAGCTCTAAATATAGGGTAGTAGAAAATGGCAAATATTTTTCAGCCCGCGGACCCGACTCAGGTACTGATGCAGGGCTTCTGGTAATCCGGACAATTTTTGGTTCGGAGTCGAGATTGAATAAAATTTGCAATTATCTGGATATTGAATACAAAATCAGATAGCAAATTTTGCAGCTACATGGTTGCATCTTCCTTAAAAAGCACGATCATTCAATTTTAATAAATTTCTTTTTATAACTATTGTTATCACCATATAGGATAACATAGTATATGCCCGGGTTAAGGGTCGAAATATCCAGTATGGTTTTTTCAGGATACGGATTGAAGGTTAATACAATTCTCCCTGAAGCATCATAGATGATTCCATTCTTAAATAAATTTTTTTTCGAATAGCTAAAATGGATTTCGTTGGTGGCAGGGTTTGGAGTTATTTCTTGATTGATAAATTCTAATTCAGAATCTCCGGTCAGATTACAATAAGGTGTTATATCCCATCTTTCAAAAGTTGAAACCAGGCCCGGGGTAAAGGATCCAAACTCCAGGATTGAAAATTCAAATTGGTAGGGAAGAAAATCCCATCCAAATCCAACCTTTTCCGGGTTTTTGGTGGGATATAAATCGCTAATTCCGCAAATACCCTGCCCACTTTCATTGAATTCCATCAAAATTGTATGATTTGTTCCGGCTGAAGGGTTAATTGCTCCATTAAACAGGTATAGATTCCCATTTGAATCGAATTTTATCTTTTTTATTTCAAGTAAAAAATTCAAATCCGAATAGCCTGTTTTTATGGAGAGTCCTCCTTCAAGATAGCCGTTTTGATCAAGGAAGGTCACCGCTTTCCTTTTTTCATATATATAATTGTGGGTAAGAGCAACCTGACCATTTGGTCCTGCCGAAATGCCATATGGAAATGATTTTTCAACTGTAGTTTTGAAGTTGTAGGCATCCAATAAATTTCCATTTTGGTCAATTTTTAAGCAAAAGGTATAAAAGGTCTTGTTGTAACCTCCTAGTCCGGTTATAATTATGGTTGAGTCATTTATTATCTGACAATTTTTTCCTTCAGCTCCCAAAGGAGGTAGTGTTGACTTTGCCCATTGAAGAATGCCCTGAGAGTTAAGTTTGACAAGGCATGTCGATAGATTTGCTTTCGAACAAATATAAAAATCACCTTGGGAGGAAACGCTAAAGTCATTGAGGTAATTTTTGTAATACCCGCTATAGAATAGTTTTTGCCATGCCAAATTTCCATTTGGATTTAATTTAAGGGCAAGGATATCATAATGCCTGGTGGGAGTTGCGTATCTTACTGCAAGATAAATGTTTCCCTGTTGGTCAAATTTCGGGTTGCTGACAAAATAAATAGTGGGATTATCATCATTTGAAATTTTCTTTGACCATACTAAATTCCCCTGCTGGCTATACCTTAAAAATCCAATCCCAACCGATTCGGCGTCACGATAAAAACCTGTTACCAGAATATCTGAATTGGGCATAATGTTAATATACTTTCCATCAAAAGAATTTCCTGAAACCGGATTTTGCTGGTATTGGATTCCGACTCTCCATCGTTCTTGTAAATGTTGATCAGTTTTTTGAATGACAAACTTCTGCTCAGGACCGTTATTAATAAAATAAAGGAAATGGTTTTCCCCGGAATAGTTTTTTTCCCAATCAATCATTCGTAGAGTTCCAAACCCGGAAGAAGATTGCGAAACCACATACTGGTTTGTTTGAAATTGGGCCCGTCCCGGAAAAAAAATAAAAATAATCCCAGTCCATAAAGGAATTGATCTGATGAGTTTCATCGTAATAAATTTAAATTCTGGGGATATCCGGGGATATTAAAGCCGTTGTCACGGCGGGGATATGTAAATTTAAGGAATTTTTTAATATTGAAAAAACAAGGTCCGGAATGAAAATTTAATACCCTGTGGTTTGTATTGAGATTTTTAAGCAAATGAATCTTTTGCGAATTAACCTGCTGATTATTAATGCTTAAACCTGTTCCGTCAAATAAAAAGGAGGTATTAAATACCTCCTTTTTATAATCAGACTACTTTGTCTTTCTACTGATGCAAATCAAACCTGTCGAGGTTCATTACCTTATCCCAGGCAGCCACAAAGTCATTAACAAATTTTTCTTTGGCATCGTCTTCGGCGTAAACTTCAGCAAGAGCTCTGAGCTCGGAGTTGGAACCGAAAATAAGGTCCACACGCGTTGCTGTCCATTTCACCGATCCGGTTTTTCTGTCCTTGCCCTCAAATTGGTCTTTGTGGTCGGAAACAGTTTTCCATTCCGTGCCCATGTCGAGCAGGTTTACAAAAAAGTCATTCGACAAAGCTCCGGGCTTTTGGGTAAAAACTCCCGTCTTTGAACCATCAAAATTGCAACCCATTGCCCGCATTCCTCCAACCAGTACAGTCATTTCCGGGGCTGTAAGGGTTAGAAGCTGTGCCTTGTCAATCAAAAGGTCTTCAGCATTAACCGAGAACCTGCCCTTGGCATAATTTCTGAATCCATCGGCCAGTGGTTCCAAAACGGAAAATGAATCAACATCGGTTTGCTCCTGGCTTGCATCAGTGCGCCCGGGCGAAAAAGGTACGGAAATTTTCAGGCCCGCATTATTAGCGGCTTGTTCAACACCCACACATCCTCCAAGTACAATCAGATCGGCCATGGAAACTTTTTTCCCCCCACTTAAAGATTTGTTGAAGGCATCGAGCAGCGTTTCATATACTCCCATCACTTTTGATAATTGTGCTGGATTATTAACCGCCCAAAATTTCTGGGGGGCAAGACGAATACGCGCACCATTTGCACCACCGCGGCGGTCGGAACCGCGGAACGTAGAAGCTGAAGCCCAGGCGGTACTTACCAATTCAGAAACACTCAAGCCCGTGGTCTGAATTTTTTCTTTTAGAGACGCAATGTCTTTTTCATCCACCTGCTTATAATCTGCCGCCGGAACCGGATCCTGCCAGATAAGATCTTCTTTGGGAACTTCCGGTCCAAGGTATCTTACGAGCGGACCCATGTCGCGATGGGTTAATTTAAACCAGGCACGCGCAAAGGCATCGGCAAATGCATCCGGGTTTTCGTAAAATTTCCGGGAAATTTTTTCATAAACAGGATCAAAGCGCAGGGAAAGATCCGTGGTAAGCATGGTTGGTGCATGCTTTTTTGCAGCGTCGAAAGCATCGGGTATATCTTTCTTTCCGTTTTTGGCAACCCATTGTTTGGCACCGGCAGGACTGGTAGTCAACTCCCATTCGTTTTCAAACAGATTTTTGAAAAAGAAGTTACTCCATTGGGTAGGGGTTTGAGTCCAGGTTACTTCTGGTCCACCGGTAATGGTGTCAGAACCTTTTCCACTGCCGAATTTGTTTTTCCATCCAAAACCCTGCTCTTCAATGGAAGCAGCCTCGGGCTCAGGTCCTACATGGGAGGTTGGAGCCGCCCCGTGGGCTTTTCCAAAAGAATGTCCCCCTGCAATAAGGGCAACGGTTTCTTCATCATTCATGGCCATGCGTGAAAACGTTTCACGAATGTCCCTGGCGGCAGCAAGGGGGTCGGGATTTCCGTTAGGACCTTCAGGGTTTACGTAAATCAATCCCATCTGAACAGCGGAAAGAGGTTTTTCTAGTTCCCGGTCGTCGGAATCACATTTGTCTTCACGCCACTTGCTTTCCGAGTCTCAGTACATGTCTTGGAGGGGTTCCCAGGTGTCTTCCCGACCACCGCCGAAGCCGAAAGTTTTGAAGCCCATAGATTCCAGAGCCACGTTTCCGGCAAGAATCATTAGGTCGGACCAGGAAATTTTTTTCCCGTATTTCTTTTTGATAGGCCACAATAAGCGACGCGCTTTATCCAGATTGGCATTGTCGGGCCAACTGTTAAGGGGTGCAAATCTTTGTTGTCCGGTGGTAGCTCCACCGCGACCATCTCCGGTGCGGTAGGTACCCGCAGCATGCCAGGCCATACGGATAAAAAACGGGCCGTAATGTCCGAAATCGGCCGGCCACCAATCCTGAGAATCCGTCATTAATTTTTCAAGGTCCTTTTTCAAACCCTTGTAATCAAGCTTTTTGAATTCTTCGGCGTAGTTAAATTTTTTCCCCAGGGGGTTCGACAACTCGGAATGTTGTCTGAGTATATTAAGTTTTAATTGGTTGGGCCACCAATGGTTATTTCCGGTTCCTCCTCCGCCAACACTTTTTTTGACGGCTCCGGTGAATGGACATTTGCTCTCGGGGTTTGATGTATTTTCCATAGTAGTTAAATTTTCATTTTTGGACAGGGCTTCAAATTTACGAAAATGTGTCAAGCATCATGGAGAACCCTGAAAAAACCTGATAGTTTTTCAGCCAATTTTGAAATTCTCCCTTCTGGTGGACCGAATTGGCCTAGATGCAAGTTTAAAGGCAAGCACCCACCTGAGTAGTTAATGGACAAAGGTGATGGGAGCTTTTTAGCAACAAGCGAAAGGTTAAAACTTCAATCTTAGCCTATTTTAATAAAAAATGTTAAAATCTGACCAGGCAATTCATCTTTATCGTAATATTGCAATAAAAGAATATGGGAGCCACTAAAAATGAACTTTTTTCAGCCCGGCAAAACGGGACATCGGTTTTGCTGAAAGCCCTAGCCCATCCGGCCCGAATCGCCATCCTTGAATTATTGCTCAAGGAAGAATCCTGCATTTGCGGCCATATTGTTGATAAACTTCCGCTTTCTCAACCTACCATCTCCCAACACCTCAGAGAAATGAAAGAAGCCGGACTTATCCTTGGGTCGGTGGAGGGAAATTCCATTTGTTACTGCCTGAATCCTGATACGCTGGACAAGCTGAGAGATTATTTTTCCGGAGTGAGCGAAAAGCTCAAAAAGAAATCCATTGCCTGTTGCTAATATTGATTTTATGAAAATACATAAATTCACTGAAATGCTTGGTTCGTTGAATGAACTGAGTTTTTATTTGCCCGGGGGAGCACCGGTTCCCAAACATTTCCATATTACCGAAGCGGGATTGATGAGAAAAGACTTTTTGGATTGCGGCGGAACAAGACGCTCCGAAGCTTACGTCAGCTTCCAGATTTGGGTGGCCGATGACATTGAACATCGCCTGAGTCCGGAAAAATTACTCCAAATTATTTCAAAATCTTCCCCCTTGTGGGAGGGACTTAATCCCGAAATCAGGGTAGAGTATCAGGAAAATTCGGTGGGTGTTTTCGGACTTGCCCCAAAAGACGATGGTTTTGTTCTTGTTCCAACTCAAACCGATTGCCTCGCCCGGGAGGCTTGCGGAACTCCCCTTGAGAAAAAGAAGATTTCCCTATCAGAATTAGGAAAAGTAAAATGCTGTTAAACAAAACAAAATCATGTAACCGTTTTTTATTAAGTACAGGAAACAATTTTTTATTACCCTGTCCATTACCATTTTGCAATTGGCTTTTGGATTTGATCCTAAATTTTGTATTATTAATATAATTTGGCTTTTTGTGTAACGAATCTGAACTTTGATTGAACCGCAAAGATTTTTTTTTAACCCTATTGGGAACCCTTTTTGCGGGAAAGATAATGAGTATGCACAAAACCGATTTGTCTGATGCATCGGAACAGGTAAAAGGGCCAATGCCGGTACTTTTCCTGGGCCATGGAAGTCCCATGAATGCCATCGAAGAAAATTCTTTTGTAAAAGGATTTCGAAAGGCAGGCCGGGCGGTTCCCAAACCCAAAGCCATTCTTTGTATTTCTGCCCATTGGGAAACCCGTGGCACAAAGGTTACGGCCATGGATATGCCCAAAACCATTCACGATTTTGGCGGATTTCCGGAAGCATTGTATAAAGTGCAATACCCCGCTCCGGGAAGTCCTTCCCTTGCTAAAAGAACAGGAGAGCTAATATCAAATCCTCCGGTTGAAATGGATCACCAGTGGGGGCTCGATCACGGAGCCTGGTCGGTAATAAAACACATGTTTCCTGAGGCTGACGTGCCGGTAATTCAAATGAGTTTGAATGTCAACATGAAGCCTGCTGAACATTTTGAAATGGCATCTCAGTTAATGAAATTAAGAGAAGAAGGAGTGCTGATTGTAGGAAGTGGAAATATGGTTCACAACCTTGGAAAAGTAGCCTGGGAAAAATTGCAGGTTGAGAACTATGGATACGACTGGGCCCTGGATGCTTCACGGAAGATGAAGGAGTTTATTCTTGATGGGAACCATAAAGCCCTCATTAATTACGAAAAACAGGGAAAGGAATTCAATCTTTCGGTTCCCACCCCTGAGCATTTCCTTCCCCTGCTTTATGTGTTGGCTTTGAAAGGAAAAGACGAAACCGTTTCTCTTTTTAACGATAAAGCGGTGGGCGGGTCTATTACCATGACCTCTGTTTTTGTAGGACAAAAGCTCCAGGAATAAATTGTTGGGATTTTACCACGGAACCATGCACGGCTCTTAAAGAATTCCACAGTTTGTAAATACATTCTTTTTGATGCCCATGTAAATTTGAACATTGCCCTTTATATGCGCCGGTTTGCCATTGTAGATATTGAAACCACAGGCGGTTTTGCTGCCAACAACAAAATCACCGAGATTGCTGTGTTGATTTACGATGGAGAAAAAATTATTGAGCGCTTTGAAACCCTGATAAATCCGGAACGGAGTATCCCCACCGCCATTACTGCCCTAACCGGAATATCCAATGCCATGGTGGCAAACGCACCTAAATTTTTTGAGGTGGCAAAAGACATTATGCTTTTGCTCCGCGATTCGGTTTTTGTGGCCCATAACGTAAATTTCGATTATGGATTTATCAGGGAAGAGTTCAAATCTCTGGGTGCAGATTTTCAAAAACCCAAACTTTGTACGGTGCGCATGGCCCGAAAAGTTTTTCCCGGATATCCTTCTTATTCGTTAGGTAATATTTGTGCCCAGTTAGGAATTCCGCTCCGCGACCGGCACAGGGCTATGGGCGATGCGGAAGCAACCCAGAAACTTTTTGAGACTATTCTCAGAAATGATATTGAAGGCTGGGTTATAAAAGCACTCAAAAAAAATGCCCGGGAAGGATTGCTCCCTCCAAATCTCCCCGCAGATAAATTTCATTCCCTTCCGGAAACTACCGGGGTATATTATTTTCACGACCAAAAAGGAAAAATAATTTATGTGGGTAAAGCCATTAATATCCGAAAGCGAATCCAATCCCACTTTACCGGTGCATCGAAGGGACTGCGTTTTCTAGAGTCTGTTTTCGACCTTTCCTATGTGGAAACGGGAAGCGAACTCGTGGCATTGCTGCTGGAATCGGATGAAATAAAAAAACACTGGCCTCTTTTTAATCGCTCTCAAAAAAGAAGCAGGCCCCCTGCGGGCTTATTTATTTATGAGGATCAAAAAGGAATTATCCGATGGACTCTGGGTCGTTATGTCAATGGGAAGGAGCCCGACCTTGCCTTTAATTCACTGGAGGAGGGTAGAAGGGTTATAAATGAATTAATCGGCGAATTTGGGCTTTGTCCGAAATGTTGTGGTATGCAATTCATGGCCGGCCCCTGTTTTCATTTTCAAATTAAAAAATGTAAAGGTGTTTGTTGCGGGGAGGAAACTCCGAAAAAGTACAACAAACGGGTTTCAAAAGCGCTTCAAAGCCTTTCCGCGATGGGTGGCGACCATATTCTTTTTGACCAGGGAAGAAAGGAAGATGAAAAGTCTATGGTGCTTATTGAAAATGGAAAATACCTGGGTTTTGGGTATGTAGATTCCGATTTTACTCCGGATAACCTGTCGGAAGCCCGGCAGAAAATTTTTGCCTATACGGATAATTCCGATGTTCGCCGGATTCTGAATTCCTGGCTTCGGAACCAATCTTCGGATTAAATTTTATCCCTGCCGAGTAATAGGAAAGGGTTTTCCAGTAAACTTCTGAAGGTTTGAAGGAAAGCAGCTCCCTTAGCTCCATCTACCGAGCGATGATCGCAGGACAGGGTTACTTTCATTACATATCCCGGAACAATTTGTCCGTTTTTAACTACGGGAACCTGATTGATGCCACCTACAGCAAGGATACAGCTGTCGGGAGGATTAATGATTGCGGTAAATTCTTCAATGCCAAACATGCCCAGGTTGGATATGGTAAAAGTATTTCCTTCCCAATCGGAAGGCTGAAGCTTTTTTTCCTTGGCTTTTTTGGCAAATTCCTTCACTTCTCCTGCAATTTGAGAAAGGGTTTTTGTGTTGGCGTAACGCACCACAGGCACAAGAAGGCCTTCATCTACCGCCACGGCAACGCCGATGTTTACATGTTCATTATACCTGATTTTGTCGCCCAGCCAGCTCGAGTTTACCGCAGGGTGGTCGGTTAGGGCATGGGCTGCCGCAGCAATGACAAAATCATTAAAAGAAATTTTTACAGGGGAAATTTCATTTACAAGACCGCGCGCATCAACCACTGCATCCATGTCGATTTCCATGGTAAGGTAAAAATGAGGAGCGGAAAATTTGCTTTCTGCAAGTCGGCGGGCAATGGTTTTCCGCATCTGGCTTACAGCCTCTTCGGAATATTTTTCATTGGTAAGTCCGGTTGATGCGGCACCGCTGTGGCGGAACATTTCAATGTCGCGCTTTACGATTCTGCCTCCATCTCCGGTTCCCTGCAATTTGTTAATTATGATGCCTTTTTCTTCGGCCAGTTTTTTAGCAAGAGGGCTGGCCTTCACCCTTCCATTGGAATCGGCAGGGCTTGATTTTTTTTCGGGGGTTTGAACCGCAACCGGTTCCGGTTTTTTCTCAGGTGCTTTTTGGGTTTCTTCCTTTTTTGGGGCTTCGGTTTTGGATTCTTCTTTCGGGCTTACTTTTTTGGAGGATTTTTCTTTTTCAAGAATAGCGGAAACATCTTCGCCCTTTTCGCCAATAATGGCCAAAATGGAATCTACGGGAGCTCCTTCTTTTTCCTTAACGCCTATATGTAAAAGTACCCCATCATAAAACGATTCAAATTCCATGGTGGCTTTGTCGCTGTCGATTTCAGCCAGGATATCGCCTGACTTTACCTTATCGCCAACCTTTTTTAACCATTTAGAAACAACACCTTCGGTCATGGTGTCGCTTAATTTGGGCATTCGAACAATTTCAGCCATGGAATATTAGTCTAGAATGTATGGATAATCGGGTTCTGCATAAACATCTTTGTAAAGCTCGGAAGGGTCGGGGAAAGGAGACTCTTCTGCAAACTTAATGGACTCCTCAACCAGTTTTTTGATTTTGGCTTCCATGGCTTCAACCCCTTTTTCATCAATCCATTTATTTTTTTTCAGGGTAGCCAGTACCTGTTCAATGGGGTCGAGTTTTTTGTAGTCTTCAACTTCATCCTTACTACGGTAGGTTCCGGGGTCAGACATTGAATGTCCGCGGTAACGATAAGTTTTTACTTCAAGCAATGTTGGACCATCCCCTTTTCTGGCTCGTTCTGCCGCTTCGGCCACCGCCTCATGCACGGCTTCACAGCGCATGCCATCAACCTGAAAACTGGGCATTTCGTAAGCACTGCCCAATTTGTAAAGGTCGTGCACATTGGAAGTTCGTTCCACCGAGGTACCCATGGCATAATTATTATTCTCGATCATGAATATCACGGGCAATTTCCAGAGCATGGCCATGTTGAAAGCTTCATGCAAAGCACCCTGACGAACAGCACCGTCGCCCATGAGGCAAATCGTTACATTTTTATTGCCCAGGTATTGATCGGCAAGCGCCAAACCTGCTCCCAGTGGAATTTGTCCGCCTACGATGCCATGTCCGCCGTAAAAGTGATTTTTCTTGTCGAAGATGTGCATCGATCCGCCTTTCCCTTTGCTGCAACCTGTAATCTTTCCAAACAGTTCAGCCATTAAATATTTAGGCTCCATGCCACGGGTAAGCGGGTGACCATGGTCACGGTAAGCCGTAATGATTTTATCGTCTTTTTTTATGGCCGTTTCTGTTCCTGCAGCTACGGCTTCCTGTCCTATGTATAAATGGCAAAACCCGCGAATTTTCTGCTGGATATATAATTGTCCTGCTTTCTCCTCGAAACGGCGGATCAGAAGCATGTTTTCATACCACCACAAATAAGTTTCCTTGCTAAAGGAAGACTTTGAATCAGGGGCTTTTTTAACGGCAGCTTTTCCCATGTTTTTTTATTGAAAAACAAAAATAGCAAATTTCTTTTAAGCGGATTATCAGGCTTTTAGCCTGAAGGGTAGGGGAAGAAGGGCAGATATCGATGAAAAATGAAAAAAGGGCCCTTTTTTTCCTCCGAACACCAGGGGAACCGGGCTTCCGTTACGCTGTTCAGCCTCAAGCATTACCTGCCTGCAGGAGCCACAGGGAGAGGGATCGGCCTCAATACCTTCTGCGGGTAAGCAGGCAATAGCTACCCCGGCTATTTTCTTTCCCGGATGAGTGGAAAGGGCCGAAAACAGGGCAACTCTTTCAGCGCACAATCCGCTGGGATAAGCTCCGTTTTCCTGGTTGTTGCCTAAAATTATTTCTCCGGATTCCAGTAAAACAGAACAGCCTACTTTGAATTGGGAATATGGGGCATAGGCTGTTTCTGCAGCCTTCAGAGCCTCTTTAAAAAGATCTTTTAATTTTCCCGGAATATTTTCCTCCTGGTCAAATACTTCAAAAACTATTTTTTCTTCCCTGCGCATTTAAACTTTTTTCGGTTTTGAAAGTCTCTTATAAGTGACCCAAAGTTAGGGCTTTATAGATGGATTTTATGTAAATTTGAGAAAGAATCATCTCATGCGGAAATTTATTTCTTTTCTCGCTTTCGTGCTTTCGGTGACTTTTTGCAAAGCTCAACCCCATAATAATGACGGTGACACCCTTTTTTCCTCATCATTCATCCATGAAATCCGGTTGAATTTTTCCCAACCCTCATTTTGGGATTCTCTGACCGCCTATTACACGCAGGACCGGTATATGATGGCCTCAATTGTTTTTGACGGCTACTTTTTGGATTCCATCGGCGTTAAACTAAAAGGCAACTCTTCCTATAATTACCCTTCTGTTAAAAAATCCATGAAGGTTGGCCTGAATGAGTTTGTTTCGGGAAAGGATATCGACGATATCAATAAGTTCAACCTGAACAATTGCTTTAAGGATCCAACTTTTCTCCGGGAAAAGATGATGCTCGATTTTCTGAATCTTTACCAATATCCCGCTCCGCGTTGTACCTATGCACGGGTGTATTTAAACAACCAGTATTGGGGCCTATATACTATGGTGGAAGAGGTAAATAAGGATTTTTTAAAAGGCTGGTATAATTTTAAAAATGGTAATCTTTTTAAAGGCGATCCCTCGGGAGATTTAAAGTGGTTGGGAACTAATCCTGCTTTGTATTATCCCAAATATGAATTGAAAACCAATGAAACCCTGAACGACTGGTCTGATCTGGTCAGGTTTATTAATGTAATAAATAACACTCCCGCCCAGAATTTTTACGACAGCCTGGAAAGTTATTTAAACACCCATGAGTTTATCTACGAATGGGCCATTTCGAATTTGTTTGTCAACCTGGATTCCTATCTGGGAACCGGTCATAATTATTACATATATCATGATAGCCTTTCAGGAAAATTCAGGTATATTACCTGGGATGTAAATGAAGCCTTCGGGAATTTCAATTACACCATGACCCCCACGCAATTGAAGAATCTTAGTGCTTTCTGGGTTTCAAATCCGCCCACAAACCGACCCCTGATAAATAATATGCTTTCCAACAGTTTTTACCGCCAGAAATACGCCAATACCCTTTGCGATTTACTGGGTTATAATTTCAGTCCCTGGGCACTTTATCCTAAAATAGATTCCCTGGCTAACCGAATCAGACCTTATGTATATGCCGACCCTAATAAGTTTTTCTCAAATCAACATTTTGAAGACAATCTTACCAACGACATAATTGTGCCCAATCAACCCGGGGGAGGGAATTTTCCGGGTTTGAAATCCTTGATTTCGGTTCGGAGAGCAGCTCTGGCTAATGAACTTGCCTCTTACGGTTGTATCCTTGGCCTTGGGGAAAACGATTCCGAAGAAGAAATCACGGTATTCCCAAACCCGGGATCCGAGTTCTTTGTGCTTTCCCCAAAACCTTTGTACAAAATTGAATTGACCGATATTGCAGGTAAAATAATTATGGATTGGAACCCGGGAGGTCTTACTCAATTCAACATTAATCCTCAAGGGATATCAACAGGAGTTTATTTTTTAATTTTTAACGGAAATAAGACCCAAAAAGTAATTTATCACATTGATTAGAAAAGCCCTTCTTTTTTGTTTTTTGTTTCCCTTCGGACTTGTCGGTCAAATTCTGATTAACGAAATCGGGTCGGCGAATGTGAACAACATAGCCGATGAGGATGGCGATTTTGAAGACTGGATCGAGTTGTATAATCCCACCTCTTCAGCCATTGACATGAAGGATTATTATTTCAATTACAACGATGGAAAATTCAGAACCTGGAAATTTCCATCTATCATTATTCCTGCCAATGGCCGGTTGGTTGTTTTTGCTTCCGGAAAAGATCGCCGAACCGTTATTCACCACTGGGAGGTTCCCATTTACCCTCAAATAACCTGGCGTTATTTTGTGGGAACCTCAGAGCCCGACTCCAATTGGAGGTATCCCTTTTTCAACGACGGGGCCTGGCAAACCGGACCCGGTGGAATCGGGTATGGCGATGGGGATGATTCCACCATTATCTCTCCGACTACTTCCTTGTATATGCGAAAAGTTTTCTGGATTCCCGACACTTCAAAAATTGGCCTGGCTGTTTGTCTGCTCGACTTTGATGATGGAGTAGTGGTATACCTTAACGGAAAAGAACTGGGGCGTTACAATGTAGGCATCCAGGGTGTTCCTCCCCTGCACACCGACCTGGCGTATGATGAACATGAGGCTCAGTTGTATCAGAACGGAAATCTAAGCGCAGGGTTTTTTGTGGACAAGCAAACCCTCTCCAATGCCCTGCTTCCCGGTTTAAATGTCTTCGGAATACAAACCCACAATGTTTCAGCAACATCCGATGATTTATCCTGTATTCCTTATTTTCTTACCGGAAAAACGGATACCACCATTGACTATTTTCCCCTGGCTGCCAATTTCAGCCTGCACACCAATTTCACCCTTGCCTCCAATGGTTTCACCTTGTCGCTTCATAACCCATCGGGTGGACTAAGTGATCTGGTTTATGGCTATCCGCTTCAAACCGATCATAGTCGGGGCCGAAAATCTGACGGAGCGCCCGAATGGGTAATATTTGAAACACCTACTCCCAATGACCCCAACCAGACAGCTCCCTGGTATACCTCTTATGCCGGGGTTCCCACCTTTGAAAAACCAGCCGGATTTTATCAGGGGAATCAAAGCATTTCGATTTCGGGTTTGCCCCAGACGGTAATCAGGTTTACAATAGATGGAAGCATCCCTACCACCGCATCGCCTCTATACACAGGTCCTGTTTTTATCGACTCAAGCCGGGTAATCAGGGCCCGCCTGTTTTCTACCAACCCACAGATTTTGCCGGGAAAAACCATCACCAATACTTACTTTATTAATGAAAATATTACCCTTCCGGTTGTTTCACTGGCATCTGATCCAAAAAACCTTTTCGACTGGAATACGGGTATATATGTAATGGGGCCAAATGCCTCGCCGAATTTTCCCTACTACGGTGCCAACTTCTGGCAGGGTTGGGAAAAACCCGGTCATACCGAATTTTTTGAAAAGGGAGGAAAGCGGGGATTTTACCTGGACAACATTTTGAAAATTCATGGAAATTGGTCTAAAGGCTTCCCTCAACGAAGCTTCCGGGTTCAGGCAAACGATGATTATGGCCAATCCATGATTAATTATAAGATATTTCCGCAAAAAGATATTGAGTCATTTAAAGCCTTTAATTTAAGAAATGCAGGTATTGACTGGAATACCACCCACATGCGCGATGGGCTGATGCACCGGGCGGTTCGAAATACCAATGCTGATATAATGGATCACTATCCCGTTGTTGTTTTTGTAAATGGGCGGTATTTTGGAGTTTATGAAATGCGGGAAAGGCAGGATGAGTATTATTTGGCCGAAAATCACAAAGTGGATAAAGACAAGGTTGACCTGCTTAGATTTTTCGGCGATGTGATGGCCGGTTCAAACAAAGATTTTTTAAGCATGGTAAGATATATTGCCACCAATGATATGTCTGTTCAAACGAAGTATGACACAGTAAAAAATCATCTCCTGGATATAAGTAATATATGTGATTATTTTGGAACAGAGATTTATTATTCAAATCCGGACTGGCTGGTGAACAACATTAAATTCTGGCGGGTAAATAATCCCCCCGGGAAATGGAGGTATATTTTGTGGGATCTGGATGGCGGTTTGGGACTTTTCAGCACTCCTTCTACAAATCTGATTCCTTATATAACAAATTCCGATACAGTTTCTATGTATTATGGGAACCCGCATTCTTTCATGATGCAGTCTCTGTTCCGAAACATCGAATTCCGGCATTATTTTATTAACCGCTATGCCGATATGATAAATACCACATTTCATCCCAACAATCTGGGTCGTTTGGCTTTGTCAATTCATGATGAAATGTTGCCGGAAATGGCCCGTCATTTTGGAAAGTGGGGTATTCCCAACTCCAATCCATTTGGTATGGGCAGCAGTTTGAATGTTCCTATGTGGGAAAATGCATTCGATTCTTTAATGTTCTTTATTAGTGTAAGACCCCTTTTTGCTCGATATTTTGTGATTCAGGAATGGAATCTTAATGGAACGGTAGATGTTACCCTGGATGTATTTCCTCCCGGTGCCGGATACATTAAAATGAATACCATCGTCCCGGATTCCCTCCCCTGGACAGGGGTATACTTCGACGGGGTTCCGGTTACCATGACTGCTGTGGCAAATCCCGGTTATGTATTTAAGGAATGGACGTCTCCCAACCTGGTTCAAAATCCCCACAGGCAAAACTCCCTTACCCTCAATGTAAATCAAAACGAGCCTTTTACCGCCTATTTCCGGGAAATTGATAACTCCCTGAGCGTTTACCCTAATCCCTCTGATGGCATTTTCAATATTCTGGTGAAATTGCCCGAAGACGGGCAGGTTAAAGTGCAGGTTAGCGATTTGCTTGGCAAGGTAATTGCCGTATTGCATTCCGACGATAAAGTGAGCCCGTTCGGTGAAATATTACTTAAATTCGATGCGGAATCAATGGCTCTCAGGGCAGGGGTTTATCTTGTTTCGGCAATCGGCCCTGAAGGCATAAAAACGCAGAAAATAATTTATTCCGGAAAACCAAATTAGAAATACGTGAATAGAATTCTTGTTTTTCTTTCCCTGATCTTTTTCCTCTCCTGTTCCAAAGGTCCGGGGGAAGGAGGGAACTCTTCCATTTATGGGAAAATATGGGTTAAAAATCTTAATGGGGCTTTGCAGCTGATTAATGAATACCCCGGCTTTGATCAGGAGGTTTATATTATTTATGGTGATGAAACCGGGCCCTCAGACCGGATCAGAGCCAACGACCAGGGCGAATTTGAGTTTAAATACCTCCGACCCGGAAAATACCGGATTTATGTGTATTCCGAAGACAGCGTTGCGCCGCTGCCGGTTCCCAATAAAATATCGATTTCCAAAGACCTTAAGGTGACTTCGAAAAAGCAAAAGGTTGATGCAGGAAAAATTACCATTTATAAATAACACCGTATGAAACAAATGATTTTATTAGGCGGAGCCTTATTTTTTTTTTTTTTTTTTTTTTATAAAAAAAAAAAAAATGTGAATTCTCTTTGAATAAATAGTTCTATTTAAATTAATTAATTTAATTTGTATTATAA
>CALEYQ010000026.1 GCA_937924855.1 uncultured Bacteroidota bacterium
TGTGCGGCGTTACCCGCTTCCTGATCCCCGCAGCCCGACATGCCTTCCGCAAAATCATCCTTACACTGGTCTCTGAATAGGTACCCGAACGATCACCCGGAAATAAATACCCCTCCGGCCGGTACCTCTTCCAGTATTCCCGCAACATCCCCAACAACCTGGCCGATAAGGTTACATACCTGTCCTTCCTCCCCTTGGCCTGCCTTACCCTGATCATCAACCGCGACCCGTCTATATCCTCTATCCGCAATTTTAATAACTCCCCAATGCGCAAACCGGTGCCATACAACAAGGCAATTAGTAACCGATGCTTCGGATTGGGAATCTTAACCAGTATGGCCATCACCTCCTCCTTGCTTAAAACTACCGGAAGCCTATGCTCCCTCCTCGGCCGCTCCAGCTTTTCTATCTCTAACTTCCTCCCCGATACCCGCGAAAAATACAATTTTATGGCCCCCGTCATCTGCCGCTGGTAACTTACCGAATATCTATTCCCTAGTATATACTCGGTATTGAAACGCTCCACATCTTTATTGGTTATTTCACCGATTTCTTTCCCCCCGAAAAACCGCAAAAAAACCTTTATCAAATCAAGATACACCCCAACTGTCCGCTCTCCATACCGCTTTTGAATTAACCAGTTTTTGTAGTCCTCCAATCGCTCGTTTTCCCTGACCTTCTCTTCCAGACTACCGGTAGGAACCAAGGTGGCAATCTCCCCGAAATGTGCTTTAAGCTTTTCAAAATCACAACGCGATTTTCGAATTACCCAGGCCCGTAAACTGTAACTCCAACGCGCAGGAGCCAGCTTCCGCAAATGATCGGATAAAGTTTTGTCTATCGGAAACTCCAAAACCCAAACCTCCTCACCCCGATGCTCCCGCCCTGAAACTATTATTTTTTTCACGCCCGATTAAATGATGTTTTTATTACCCCCCTGCAAGCCCTGCCTTCCTATGCCAAATCCAAAACTATTTTGATGTTTTTTCGAAGAGCCTGAATCTGATTCCTCTGCAAACGACCCAATCGGCGTAACAACCGGGTTTTGTCAATCGAACGAATCTGGTCTACCAGAATGTCCGAGGCCCTCCCGGACCGCCCCTTCTTTATATGTACCCGCAACAACTGAACCTCAGGCCGGATATTCGTTGTAAGCGGACAAATAATGGTTGAGGGATGAATCCCATTCAGCAAATCGGTCTGAATGATTACCACCGGCCGCGTCTTTCCGGGCTCCGTTCCCCGCGATGGATTTAAATCGGCCAGCCAGATTTCAAATTGCTTAATCCTCATCCATTAATTTTTCAAATTCTTTCAAAATATCCATCGAATCTTTCCGGCTTAATTCCGATTCCCGGACCAATTGCTTTTTTAACAGTTTCCGCCGGTTAAATAAATTGTAAATATTCACCGCCTCATTGATATACCGGTTGCGGGCCAGCTTCAGCCTGGCAGTTATTTCCTCAGCCTCCTCAAATATGTCATCGTCCAGTTTTAATGATAATGTTTTCATAGTTGTTGTTTTTAACAAAAGTATATATTAATAGTATATACTGTTTAAAATCATAAAAACAAGCTGGATTCTCTTTTTTTTGAGAAGGATATGCCTTTCTTTGTTTCTGGTTATCTGTTTTTTCAACGGATTAATTTTTCTACCCGAATCGCTCAATGAATTTTACCGGTTTGCCATCCTAATACTCCCTGATCAAAACCTCAGTTGGTATATGTAATACTTCATGTATCCTCCGTATCATTTCTAATGTCAACCTCCTCTTTTTGTTTAAAACCTCACTCACCCGGCTTTTTAATCCAATTATTTCGGCCAGATCTTTTTGCTTATATCCCATCTGACCCATCCTGAACCTTATGGCATCTATGGGATCGGGAAGCTCAATGATAAACTGCTCCTTCTCGTAGTTCTCAATCAGTAATGAAAGTAATTCTAACTCGTCACCTTCACGGCTCCCCTTTTTGGCATCCATAATCTCATCCATCCGCTGCAAAGCAGCCTGATATTCTTTTTCTGTTTTAATTAGTTTCCATTTCATAGGCTTAAATTTTATTGGCATCAATTTTATTATATGTTGCATGGGTTCCCACAAATCGTATCCAGGCAATCCCGTAATCATAATTTATTCTCACAACTAACCGGTATTTATTTCCCCTGATGTTAAATACTACCCGGTTATCTTTTAAAAAACTGGCCGAAGGATAATTCCTCTTAATGTCATTGGGCCCCCTCCAGTGGGCTGCATTCGCCTCCCGATACCAGGATTTTAATGCCCCTTCGCAATCTTTGTGCTTGTCCCAAAATTCCCGAAGAGTGCCTCTTGAAATTATTCTCAAATTTACAACTTTTATGAAAGTTCCCAAAATGGGAATTTTATTTTTTTTGCCCTGCGCTCACCCCGCCCAACTCTCACGGTCAAGACTACGGTACTGTATGGCCTCCGCCAAATGCGCGGTTCCCACCGTATCCGAACCCTCCAAGTCGGCTATGGTCCTCGATACTTTTAATATCCGGTTGTAAGCACGAGCCGATAACCCCAATTTCTCCATGGCCGATTGTATCAGCGCCTTTCCCGTTGCATCCAGGCCGCAGTACCGCTCCAGCATGCCCTGACTCATCTGCGAATTGCAATGAACCCCCTCACTGCTCCGGTAACGCTTCCGCTGTATGTTCCTCGCCCGGCATACCCGGTTTCTCACCTCCTCACTTTTTTCGGAATCGCGCAACTTCGATAATTCCTGAAAAGGCACCGGCGTAACTTCTACATGCAAATCAATCCGGTCGAGCAAAGGCCCCGATATCCGGTTCAGATACTTCTGAACTATTCCCGGCCCACATACGCATTCTTTCTCGGGATGGTTATAAAAACCGCAGGGACAAGGATTCATACTCGCTATCAGCATAAACCCGGAGGGATACTCTACCGAAAAACGGGCCCGGCTTATCTGTACCACCCTATCCTCAAGCGGTTGCCGCATTACCTCCAATACGGTTCTTTTAAACTCGGGCAACTCATCCAGAAATAATACGCCGTTATGCGCCAGCGATATTTCCCCGGGCTGGGGAAAAGTGCCGCCCCCCACCAGGGCTACATCAGATATGGTATGATGTGGGGAACGGAAGGGCCGCTCGGTGACTAAAGCGGAATTCTTCCCCGTCTTTCCCGCCACGCTGTGAATCTTCGTGGTCTCCAATGCCTCCTCCAGCGTCATGGGCGGAAGTATGGTAGGCAACCGTTTGGCCAGCATGGTCTTTCCTGCCCCCGGCGGACCAATCAATATTACATTATGTCCCCCGGCCGCTGCAATCTCCAAAGCACGCTTGATGTTCTCCTGACCTTTTACATCGGCAAAATCTACCGTGGAATGACCCAGACGCGAGTAAAACTCTTTTTCGAAATCGACAGCAGGCTTCTCCGGAAAAATGTCATCGCGGAATAAGGAAATTACTTCCCCAAGTGTTTCTACTCCCCAGGCATCAAGCTCATTTACCACCGCCGCCTCCGCCGCGTTTTCCTTAGGCAAAATCATCCCCTTAAATCCTTCCTGACGGGCACATAAGCCCAGGGGCAGGGCTCCTTTCAATGGCTGAACGCCTCCGTCAAGACTCAATTCGCCCATGATCATATAGGATGAAAGTGTTTCCGCCGGAATGTCACCATTGGCGGCCAGTATGCCCACGGCAATGGACAAATCAAAGGCCGACCCTTCTTTGCGGATATCGGCCGGAGCCATATTGATTACTATGCGCTTTCCCGGAATTTTATGCCCGATGTTTTTCAGGGCGGCTTCTATCCGCTGCTGACTTTCTTTTACACTGGCATCGGGCAATCCTACTATGGCAAATCCCGTTCCCGGGGTTATGTCGGTTTCAATGGTTACCGGATAGGCATGCACTCCATACACAGCACCGGCATAGGTTTTAACAAGCATTTTTTTACCTGCAAAGTAGCTGCGAAAAAATGGATTGAAGGAGTTCTAAATTAGAACCGAAGGAAAGGGAATGGAAAAGAAATTTTTATTTCTTTAAGGCCGATTCTATGTAATGAATCAGACAGTGAATTACCTTGATGTGAATTTCCTGAGCCCGGTCGGCATAATCACTTTTCGGAGCTCTTATCTCTACATCACAACGCGAGGCAGCCTGGCCTCCGTCTTTTCCGGTAAGGGCTATTACCTTCATGTTTTTTTTCCGGGCAGCCTCCATGGCCAAAATCACATTTTTTGAATTGCCACTGGTGCTTATGGCCAGCAACACATCGCCCGCGGTTCCCACCGCCTCCACATACCGTGAAAAAACAAAATCGAAACCGTAATCGTTACCTACGCAACTTAAATGGGATGGATCTGAAATGGAAATGGCCGCCAGGGCCTGACGGTCGTTCCGAAACCGCCCGCTCAACTCCTCGGCAAAATGCATGGCATCGCACATACTGCCGCCATTTCCGCAGGATATTATTTTATGACCCGAGCGCAGGGCCGCTACCATTAATTCCCCCGCAGAGGCTATGGCCGCTATGTTTTCCGGGCCTGAAATAAAGGCTTCCAGAACCGTCCGGGCTTCTTTTAAATTATCGGTTATAAGCTTGGCATCCATTTTGTAACGGTTCAAAAGTAAGAAAAACCCCAGACCTTATTTTATGTCTGAAAATTTATATTTTTAATTTCTTAAATTCGGCTCCATGAAAAAACTTTTACCCCTGCTCACCGCCACCCTCTTGATGTTTTCCATCCCTGCACTTGCCCAGGAAAAATCCGACGAACCTACCAATTGCTATTTAAAATGGGCCCGCCTGTTTGAAGAACGCGGGGGTATGGATGTGGAAGACGGTATCCACGAAGACATTATCATTACCATGCGCCGCGGCACAAAAGCGGATTGTTTTAACGGAAAAGTGGAAGTTAAAAAGGGAAGAATTACCGGCATATGGATGAAATACGAAGGCGGCTCCTACGAACCCCTCGAAAAGAAATACAAACACAACGATAAGAACCAGGTTACCTCCGATATCAAAATCATTAACGGTATGTCCGTTACCCTGGTTACTGAAGACGACCAGCTCATCAACGTCATCTTCTATAAAAAACTAAAAGGAAAAAAGAAGGCCTTCGAAAAAGCTCCGGAACCGGAAGATTAGTTTTTTTAATTCCTCCTCTTATTGAATTCCAGCAAGCCCTGGTTCAAAAAGCTTTTATAGGTGGGAATGTCAGGTGTATAACCCCTCGGCTTTGCCAGCAGCTTTTCATTATGATCGATTAAAACATAATAAGGCTGGGCACTCGCCAGAAATCGGGTAATCTGCATATCATGCCAGAGGTTTCCTGTGGTTTTTACATCCTTCCCGGTTTCAGGAGAGGTGTATTTGAAATTTTCAGGCAACTGCGTGCGGTCGTCAACATACAGAGAAACCAAAACATATTCTTCCTTGATCATATCCAGAACTTCTTTATCAATCCATACTTCTTCCTCCATACGCCGGCAGTTAACACAGGTCCACCCGGTAAAATCGAGCAGAATGGGCTTGCCTACGGTTTTTGCATATTCCAATGCCTCGAAGTAATCGTGAAAACAATTGATGTTGTGCGGACAGGAACCGGCATTTTTATTCTTTTTGCTTTTCTTGCCGAAGTTAACTCCGGTAAAATCTTTTGCCCTGAAAAACTCGGTGTTTTCACTCCATTCCGGCGTGCTGGGGGGTGGGAACCCGCTGATGAGCTTTACCGGGGCACCCCACAAACCGGGTATCAGATAAATGGTAAACGATAATACCATCAAAGCAATCAGCGACCGGGTAACGGTGAGATAGGGAATATCACTGTCGTGAGAAAATTTTAAAAATCCGAAAAGGTAAATGGCCATAATGCCGAAAACGGCAATCCACACGGCAAGGAAAAATTCCCGCGAAATCAAATGCCATCCGCCCACCATATCGGCGTTGGAAAGAAATTTCATGGCCAGGGCAATTTCCACCAAACCCAGACAAACCTTTACCGCATTCAGCCATCCGCCCGATTTGGGCATGGTGTTCAACCAACTCGGGAAAAGGGCAAACAACATAAAGGGCAAAGCCAGACAGAATGAAAACCCTAGAAATCCGGCCGTGGGGCACCAGAAATTTCCCTTATCCACCAACACCAACAGGTTCCCAATGAAAGGACCCGTACAGGAAAACGAAACCAGGATCAGGGTAAAGGCCATGAAGAAAATGCCAATCACTCCTCCTTTTTCAGAGGCGGAATCGGTTTTGTTAATCCAGGAAGCCGGTAACACAATCTCAAATGCCCCCAGAAAGGAGAAAGCAAACACCATGAAAACGGTAAAGAAAAACAGGTTCGCCCAGATATTGCTGGCCATTTCATTCAGCGCATCGCCTCCGAAAACACTCGAAATAATAATCGACAGGGCAACGAAAATCGAAATGATGAAAAACCCGTATAGCAAAGCGTTGCGTATGCCCTCCCTGCGGGTTTTACTTTGCTTGGTAAAAAAAGAAACCGTTAAGGGAATCATGCTGTAAACGCAAGGGGTTAACAAAGCACCCAAACCCCATAACATACCGTCTAAAAAATTGCCCCACCAATTGCAGGAACCGGTATTGTCAACCAATAGCGGATCATCAATTTTGGTCCAGCCTTTAAATTCTCCCTGAAAACTGGTGTGGGAAAGATTTACATCTTTTTCCCCGTCCAGAATTTTTCTGATTTCCGCAAGTTCCTTTAAAACGGAATCACAATCTCCTCCGCCGGTACCGGATTTGTTTCCGGTTTCGTTTTTTTCGGGTTTTCCGTTGGTCTCGTTCTTTATTTCAGGCGGATTACTTCCGGCTTTTCCTTTGCAATCTTCAGCTCCGTTTAATTTTACTTCAAAATCTACCGTTTCGGGCGGAAGGCAGCGCCCGTCATCACATACCATAAACTCCACACTTCCCTTGAAAATAATTTCCCCGGCGGCATTCAGTTTAACCTTCTGGGTAAAGGTTACTTCCTTTTCAAAATAAGACAGGGTGGCATCAAAAACTTTTTCAAACTTCGAAATGGGCTTGGGCTCCTGGGTTTTACCCACCAAACTGTATTGTCCGGAATTGGGGTAATTAAATGTGGTGGGAACCGGACCGTCTTCAACGGGTTTCTGGGAATACAGATGCCAGCCTTTGTCAATGCCGGCTTTCATTTGAACCTCATACTCGCAGTTGCCCAGATCCTTAGCGGAAAAAGTCCATTTAACGGGCTTCAGAATCTGGCCGCCAAGGGATTGAGTCAATAAAATCAGCGCGAAAAAAAATCCGGAGAATATCTTCATAAAATCTGTCTTGGTCAGGTCAAAGCACGAAAATACTAAAAGCCACGGCTTTTAATCAGGTTCAAAGGCTTAAAAAATGTAAAAATCAGAGGCTTTTCAGCTCCGGACAAAGCCCCTTGAGCTTTTCCAGCAATTCATAGGGCTTGTGCGTGCCTATCCGGTACATAAGTCCGTCTTTATCCTTCAATTCCAGGGCATGATTGCCCGAAGTGTAAAATCTGATTTTTCCCCGGTAATGCAGATTATAAACAGGCTGTTTAAAGGTAAGCCGCTTCAGTTTCACTACACGGGCCTCCTTCAGGTCGCTTAAGTTGATTTTTACCATGCGCTTGGTCCATAACCCAATCAAAAGCAAATTGGAGCTGGTTAGCTGGGTATGCAGATGCAAAACAAAAATGAGAATTACCGAAAAAATTAAAATGATTACCCCCACCAGAAAAAATAACTCACCCGAATTGGGAATATGGTCGGCCGGGTAGGAACCGATTTCAATACCCGAAACAGTAACCGGCTTTGGGTTTTGCGACCAATAATAGCCGAAAAAGCAAAACAAAGAGAGCACCATCCTCCGGATTATGGAGAATTTATTATACCCCAGGTATTGTTTTTCTTCAAATAATATCTGTTCCGTGGTCATCGCTGGAAATTTTAACCGGGTTTCGGGTTTCGGGTCCGGCTGCAAACCTGCGATCGGTCCGGTACCCAACCACCCAACATATTTGCCCTTTCGATTCCACTACGAAGGTACGTTCTTTTTGGGCCGCCTTCACCTTTTTATCCGTCAGAAAATCACTGATTTTTTTCTTTCCTTTCATCCCCGTAGGATAAAAATAATCGCCGGCCTTCCAGGGGCGCACAAGCAGTGGGTATTGCAGTAAATCTTCATCAAGCACTGCCATATCTGCCGTAAAGGTTCCGCCCCCTAAGTTCACTTTTCTGCGAATACGCAGTTTACAGGGCTGGTCAATAGCAGTGGTTTTTTTTAAAATTTTTCCGGGTCGTAAAACGGGTTTTTCTTTACGGGTTCGAACCGAAATTACTTCCGTATTTATCCGGCAAATATGTGTTTTGGACAGCCAGTTTTTCCCGTTTCGTTTTTTGGAAAAATTGCTGATATCCCTGACCTGCTCCGGACTGAAACCAAGAGGTCTCAGCCACTCCCTCAACAGAGCAGGGGAGGAGGAAAATGCTTTAAGGGCTTTCATGGAAATGTCAAATCCATCCTCGAATTCTGTGCGGATTTTTTTACCAAAGTCAAGCAACAGTTCTTCCAGCAAATGCTGCTGGCCTTTTAAAATTTCCTGACTGCGAATCAGATTTTCGAGCGCCTCCGGATAAATATTTTCAAGTCGGGGAATGATCTCGTTCCGGATCCGGTTCCGGGTATAATCGGGCAACAGATTACTTTGGTCTTCCCGCCAGTTCATTTTTTTTCTCCGGAGGTATTGCAGGATTTCTTTTTTTGAAACATCCAGCAGCGGCCTCACAATATTTTGGTTTTTTTCGGGAATGCCTGCCAGTCCGGAAATACCGCTTCCCCGTAAGGCATTCAGAAAAAAAGTCTCGGCCCGGTCGTCGCGGGTATGAGCCGTAAAAATAAAATCATAACCCTCTGTCTTCGCCACATTTTTCAACCATTGATAGCGCAGATCCCGGGCGGTTTCCTGAATGCCCTTTTTTTCTTTTTTGGCAATCCTCCGGGTTTCAAATCGAATGGAATGATAAGGAACCTTGAATTTGGAACTGAGTGCTTTTACAAAGGCCTCGTCTTTTTTTGAATCGCTTCCCCGAAGCAGGTAATTTACATGAGCCAGTGAAAAATCATAAGCCCCTTCTTTTAGCAGGAAGGCCAAAGCCGTGCTGTCGGCCCCGCCACTGCAGGCCAGCAAAATTTTATCGCCGGGCTTTATGCCCAGATCTGAAAGATGTGCATTGAATGCCTTAAGCATCGGGCAAAGTTACACCCAAAACTTCCATTATGGGCCGGGCCTTGAGCAAACATTCGGCATATTCTTCTTCCGGATTGCAGGCAGCGGTAAGCGCCGAACCGGCGGAGAAAGTAGCAACTCCGGTAGTTTCATCATAAAACAGACTCCGGATATTGACCGAAAAATCGAAATCTCCGTTTTCGGCTATAAATCCCGAACAGCCCGAAAATACTGAGCGGGCATGGGTTTCATATTGGTGAATCAATTCCATGGCTCTTATTTTCGGCGCACCGGTCATGGAAGCCATAGGAAAAGTATGCCGGAATATTTTTTCAATACCAATACCCTCTTTTAAATCCCCGGAAACGGTGGATACCATCTGATGCACGGTTCCAAAAGACTGAATACCGAAAAGCTCATCCACCTTCACCGAATTTCTTTTGCAAATGGCACTCAGGTCGTTTCGTACAATATCCACAATCATCACATTTTCAGTCTGATCTTTCAGGCTGTTCCTAAGGCTTTCTTTTAATCGGAAATCTTCTTCCGGATTATCTGATCTGGCTATGGTGCCTTTCATGGGTTGGGAAAAAATCCCGGTTCCCACCTTTTTAATAAACCGTTCCGGCGAGGTAGAAAAAATCCATCGACTGCCATCTCTGAATAAAAAGGAGTAGGGACTTTTGTTTTTTTCGCACAACAGAGAAAAAAGAGAAAAGAGATTTTCCATTTTGCCCTTAACTTCGAAGTGCAGGCAAAAGTTAACTTCATAAATATCGCCTCTCTTAATGTGTTCTAAAAGTTTTCCTGCCCTTTCCAGATAATCTTTTTGCGACATGCAGGAAATTTTTCCCGCAGCTTCAAAAGCAGGTTGGGAAGAGGAGGAGGGAAGGAAGGAGATTTTTTTTCCGGCTTCATAAATGGAAATCTCCGGAAATCTAATGGCCGAGGGTCCGGGTGGGGGAAGATTTTCAAAATTGTTTTTGAGGTCGTAGGAAGCCATGAGAAAATAGCCTTTGCCGGGACTTACCTCATCCCAGGTGTGGAAAGAAGGCGAAAGGGGAATCAAAACGGATCCCTTTTCCGCGGGAAAAAAAACAAATCTTTCAGGTAGTTTTTCTGCCATCCGGCTCTAAGGTAAGGCTTCAATCCGGGTCACAAAAACCGGGATTAAAATGCCAAAAATGGGCATTGTGAATCTTATAATATTGTTGAAAAAGGGGTTTTTGAGATTTTAGAACCCCTTGTTTTCTCTCCTATCTGCGTGTTTTTCAGGTAGTTTAAAAAGGCAATTGGAGAGGGTATTTGAGTGAATAAAAAAATTTCAAAAGTGGTTTTTTTTGATTATTTTAGCTTCGCAAAAAATTAAGTCCCATGCAAATGAAAAATACGCTCTTTTTAATCCTATTCTTTCCCCTGGCCCTTTTTTCCCAGAATGTGGGCATTAACGCTACGGGGGCTGCACCTAATGCCAGCGCCATGTTGGATATCAGTGCCACAAACAAAGGTGTTTTAATTCCCCAGGTTGCTCTTTCAGCCAGAAACAATAATGCACCCATCGGTGCAGGTATAGCAACTTCGCTTCTGGTATATAACACAGCTACCGCAGGTACCGCACCCAATGATGTTTATCCCGGCTATTACTATTGGGATGGAGCGGAATGGGATCGGGTTGTTGGGAATGTGGTTGAGCGTTGGTATGTTAACCCCATGAACATTAATAATAACACGACTTATACCGTAACTGTTACTATTCCCGGGGTTACCTCAACTTCCTCAGTAATGGTTAATTTGGTTGGTGATTGGACCACCCAGCCCAATGTTACTATTCACCATGTGGAGGCTCGGACGGGAAATATTCGTTTCCGAATTAGCAATAACACCACCACAACCAATTACATTGGAATGGACTTTATAATAACTATTATCCGATAAATGATGCGCGGAATTTTTGTTTTTTCTATTCTTATTTCGGGAATCACGCTATCTGCTCAGGATAATGTGAATAAGGGAAATTCCGGATCTTCGAATTCGGTAGAGGTAAGCGTAAATGCCGAAGCGGTTAATCCATTTGTTAACCAGATTACTACCGGCCCCAAAACAATTCAGGTTGTTGGAAATGATAATCAACCCCAGCCGGTGGAAATTACCACCCAGGGTGTTTCTACCCTCGGACCGCTTCCAAGCCCGGTTCCTAAAGTGGAAGAGAAAGTTGATCTTGACGGTCCCCAACCTTCCGGCAGCGATTTAAAAGTTAATCCCGGAATAATTGAAGAGAGCCCCACAAAACTTAAACCCCAATAAAGCCAAAGGCATGCGGAAATCAATACTCCTCCTTTTCTCGTTGGTTTTTTTTGGCTTAGTCCTTTGTTACGGACAAGCACGGGTAATTTTTAATAATAACCCTTATGTTGTTATTACCAACAATGCTTTTGTAGTTGTCGACAATGCCAATCCAAATGCCATTACCTTATTGGGAACCGGAGGAAATATTATTTCCGAGGGACAAAACAACCGCGTGAAATGGAATATTGGAACTTCCACAGGCGCTTACACCGTTCCATTTACCCGAAATGCCGGAAATAAAATTCCCCTAACCGTTAACGTTACCGGTGCAGGGGTGGGAGCCGGAAACCTTACCTTTTCTACCTACCCGGGAGCCGGTTGGAATAACGCCACCTATATGCCCACCGGAGTTACACACATGAATGATGTGGGAACCGGATGTTGCAATAATTCCCAATATGTTATGGACAGGTTCTGGATCATAGATCCCCTTTCATATACTACCCGTCCTTCGGTTAACATTACCTTTACCTATATCGATAACGAATGGAGTGCCGCCGGTAACACAATTATAGAATCCATGCTTTTTGCCCAGCGTTTTAACACCACCCTCAACAAATGGGGTGATTGGGTTGGAACCTTCGGAACCGCCAATACGGTTGGAAATATTGTTGTTTCCGGTCCCGTAACTCCCGGAAACTTCTTCCGTGCATGGACCCTGGTTGACCAAACCTCACCGCTTCCCATAGAGCTATCGGAATTTGAAGTGGGTTGTAATGAAAATGGTACTTCCTTCATCCGCTGGACTACCGAATCCCAAACCAATAACGATTTCTTCACCGTGGAAAAATCTTTCGACGGAGAAGGCTTTTTCTCCATTGGAACCGTGAAGGGAGAAGGCAACAATACCTTCACCACCCGCTATGAATTTTTTGATCCTTACATTTCAGATCAAACCACGTACTACCGCTTAAAACAAACCGACTACGACGGGAAGTTTTCATTTTCCGATATCCGCTCCCTGAATCCTTGTCCCCCCTCCGGAAAAAACATCATCCGCTTTTTCCAAACTTCAAATCAGACCGGACTTCTTACCATAAACCCATTACCCGGAGAGGGCAACCTTTCCTATGAAATCCTGGATTTGTCCGGCAGGAAAATTTCTGCATCCTCCATCTCTCTGGGCGATGAAATCATCCAGACTCCGGTCGATTTCGCATCCCTTCCCCAGGGCACTTATTTCCTCAGAGCCTTTACCCATAAGCGTTCCGAAACATTTCGGTTTATCCGCTGATTAGCATCTTACCCTTTCAGGTCTTTTCTCTTTGTGCATTTTTGACTTTTGATTTTTTAAAATCAGAGCTTTGATTTTTCAAAAAGGCCGCCCACAAACCGTTTAATCAGGCATTTTTCCAGTTTTGGTCTTTAGAAAAGCAGCCTTTGTCGCTGGATTTATCCTATTGGTCTATACTTAATAGGATTAGTATGGTTTCCCCTTTTTTCTGTTGTATCTTTGAAATAAGAATATCAATTAAAGCCTTTTTGAAAAATGAAAAACAACGTTCTTATTGCAATTTTGGCTCTTGGCGCTGGTCTTTTTACCGGAGTAAAAAGCTATGCTCAAACCCAACCCCAGGTTACTACCCCCCCCTCCCAGAACAAAACCCTCACCGAGGAGGAAATCGGGGAAATGAAGGACAAAGCCTATTATTCCCGTCCGGATGCTTATGAGAATCTGAAAAGCACCGACGAAAGAAAGCAATCCAATCCTACCCCTGAAAAGGGCAAGCCGGTTGAAATGGTTGCTCCCGAAAAACAGACGCCTAAACTTGAAAATTAAATTCCCATGAAATCGTTCTTTACCATTTTCATTTTTGCCCTATTTGTTTCATTTTCCGGATTCGGTGTCAACCGATCTTGGGTTGGTGTGGGTGCCGGAGGTGGCGGAAATGATTTTAATGCTGCAGCGAACTGGAGTCCTTCCGGAGTTCCAACCGGAGCTGATGATCTCACAATTGCTTTTACCAGCAGTGCCACGATTCAGATTACCGGAAATATTACCGTTAATAGCTGCTCCATTACCGTTTCCGGAAACCGACTAGGGCAACTTGATTTTAATGGGAATACCCTTACGGTAAATAATACCTTTTACACCAATGCGAACAATTATAGTAACCCTGCTAATTACGATCAGTTTAATTTAAATCTTGGAACCGGAAATTTAGTAATAGGAGGCAATGCAACATTCCAACCAACTGGTTCAGGCGATACATATATCTATGCAGCTACAACCGGGCCTGGAACCATTACATTTAATGGGGCTGCCATTACTTTCGGACGATGGTGTCGCACAGCTCCCGGTGTGGAGCCTAATATGACCTTCGACCGAAACGGTTCACAAACGGTTAATATTAAAACTACTTCCTATCACGTAAAAGGAGAAACACTCACTTTCGGACTTTCCAATGCTCCTACGGTTTCAATCATTGGTGTGGGAAGTGTTCGTTTCCAACCCTACGATGGAAATTTAAACATTGGTGCAAATACTACCGTCCTGGTTCGTGATACGGCCGTTGTGAATTATACTTCAGGTCTTGATCGATACGTTACCGGTGGTGGTACCATGACCATGGGAGCTAATTCTCTCCTGCGTACCGGTTGTCCTAATGATTGGGCTTTGATTGGTGGTTATGCAACTTATTCTCATAACGCCACCAGTACTGTTCATTATAACTCAACAGGATGGCAAGCCCTTCAGCCAATCACCTACGGAAATTTAATTATGGATGGAGCCGGAAATTCCGGGGGACCTTGGAAATACAGTCAAGGCGCCGCAACGGTTCAGGGTAATTGTACCATACAAAGTTTTGCCATATTCGGGCCCTGGGTTGCCGGTGGAATTACCGTTATCGGCAATACCCTAATCCAGTCGAGCGGGGTATTCAATGCTACCCGGAATAACGCAGTGGCCAACATCACCCATACCTTCAAGGGAGATTTCACCAACAACTCGTCCTTCACCAGCGGAACCACCGTGGGAATAAATACCGCCCTTTTCGATGGTACCGGAAACCAAACCATTGGCGGAACGGTAAGTACTAATTTTTACCACTGCACCGTAAACAAAACTTCAGGTACTCTTTTCCTGGGCATCAATACCACCGTAGGACTAACCAATGTGGGTGTGATGAACTTCCAGAACGGCCCCATGAACCTGAATGGATTTACCCTGATTATCGATAACCCCGCCACGGGTGCTGTTACCCGAACAAATGGATATGCCATCAGTGAGCAAACCAACAATTCCAGTAAAATCCAGTGGAACATGGGAAGCACTACCGGAGCTCACGAATTTCCTTTTGGTACCACTGGCGGTGTTTATATCCCGGTTACTTTTGATTTAACTGCTGGAACTGTAGGTAATGTTACCATTTCCACTTACCCTACCGCAGCAAGCAACCTGCCCTGGCCTACAACGCCAACTAATGTTACCAACCTGAACAGCACTACCGGATTGTTGCCGGATAACCGCGATGCCACTGCCGACCGCTTCTGGCAAATTGATAAAACCGGAGCATCAGGAACGGCTACCGTAACATTTTCTGCACGAACTGCTGAACTTCCCATTGCCCCTTATAATGTCGTGGCCAATCAAAGAATGCAGCGGTATAACTCCACTGTGAATAAATGGGAGCCTGCTCTCGGTGGCCAAACCACCGGAACCATTACCGGAGGATTTACTGTAACTGTCCCCGGAATTACAACCTTCTCCCCCTGGGCTATGGCTTCTTCTTTGTCGCCACTACCCATTGAACTTACTGAGTTCTCGGTGAATTGTAACCAGAATGGAACGGCCATGATTAATTTTACCACGGCTTCTCAAACCAATAATGATTACTTCACCATTGAAAGATCTGCCGACGGTGATATTTTCAGCCCCATCGGAACCATCGATGGCGCGGGAAATTCTTCGCAATCTCTTTCTTATTCCTTCATCGATCAACAACCCCTGAATCAGTCCTGGTCTTATTACCGACTCAAACAAACTGATTTCGACGGGAAGTTCTCCTTGTCGGATGTACGAAGCCTCCACCAGTGTAACGGAAGCGCCGGATCACTCATTTCCGTTTCTTACGGACCCAATGCAACCCTCACCGTATCGGTTTACTCCGGTGTTGATCAACCCGGTAACATCCGCGTTCTGGATATTACAGGACGGGAAATTCAGGGTGTAAATACCCGACTTCAGGAAGGCATGAATGTATTCAACCTCGACCTGAGCAAGGAGGGCCCCGGCATTTATCTGTTAAATATCCTCAACGGAAAAGAAACTACCGTTAAACGGGTAGTAATTCACTAAAACATAAAATACAAATTGCGTAAACCCCGGAAATTTATCCGGGGTTTATTTTTTTAGCAAATCCCTGATTTCCGTTAACAGAATTTCCTTTTTGTCGGGAGTGGGTGGCGCTTCTTCTTTGGCTTTCTTTTTGGTGATTGTCATTGCCTTTACCAGCACAAAAACCACGGCGGCAATAACTATAAAATCAAGTATGGTGCCGGCAAACAATCCAATCTTTATCCCCGATCCAATTTCGTAACTCTTCCAGTTTCCGCCGGGAATCAATGGATTTACCAAAGGCATTATGATGTCGGAAACCAGCGAGCTCACAATTTTTCCAAAGGCCGTTCCTATGATAACCGCAATGGCCAGATCCACCACATTTCCTTTCAGGGCAAAGGACTTAAACTCAGACAGAATTTTCATGGTATTATAATTTGAAGGTTAATCCTATGGCTATTACTTCCTTGAATTGCAATCTCGGTCCCTCTCCGTCGGTAATCCCGTCGTTGTTCCGATCCACTTTTATCATTACATCATCGTCGTAAATCATTTGGGTGGATATCGATGCCGAAAGGAATTTATTTACTTTCATCGTAAAAGCCGCTTCCAGATTTACATCTATGTTTCCGGGATTGTGCAGGTAGTTGGAAAACAAATCGGTTCTCACGGTAAGTGTCATGTTTTTTTCCTTTGAGAATGTTTTCCTGAAACTCAGTCTTACATACCCCCCGAACTCAGTCCTTACATTTTTGCCGGGCACAATTACCTCGCCGGAATCATTCAATTGGGCCTTCTCAACCCCAAATGCACCGGCATCGGCAAGATCCTGATTTAATACAAGGGTGGTCTTGGAAGTGAAGGGGGCGAGAAAAGCGGAAAATATTTTATCTTTTTTATAGTCCATCCCAATGGCAGCCATGATATAAGCAGGCGCGAAAAAATCTGAAATCAGATTCGAATCATCCGGCAAATCATAACCGGGGGCAAACTGGGTTCTCAACCCGCCAAATCCTGAATAATACCAACCCTTACCCGCCTTTCTTCCGATTTTCGAAGTGAAATCTATACGGTCGTCGGTTTTGATCCAGGTTTTTACTTTCCCCTGCCGCAAAAGCCCATAACCCAGATCCAGGGTATTGTCCCAGCCCGTGTTTTTGGTTTTGTACCCGAACACCAGGTTCAGTAATCCCGCCCCGGCTATGGAATTTACCCCCCCCGAAGCCCAATTGGAAAAACTGGCCTGGGAAATATTTATGCCTATTTCGGCTCCGGAATGCCAGCCCAACAAGGTGTCGGAATTTTGCCTGCGCAAAACTTTTTCGGTTTCAACTACCTGAGCCGATCCGGTGAAATATACACTGCAACAAATGAATACAGTAAAAACCTTTTTCATGCTAAAATTTTATCTGAATATTTCAAGCCTGTGCGAATCGAGTTTGACAAAAATAAAGAGCATAATGGTAAAGCCCCACAAGGAAGAACCCCCATAGCTGATAAAAGGCAATGGAATGCCGATTACCGGTGCCAGTCCCAGCGTCATACCCACATTCACGGTCAGATGCATAAACAAAATGCTGGCTACCCCATATCCGAATATTCTTGAAAAGATGGATCGTTGTTTCTCCGCTACCCAAAATATTCGCAAAATCAATCCTAAATATATTAATAAAAATGTTGCAGAACCTAAAAAGCCCCATTCCTCACCTATGGTGCAAAAAATGAAATCGGTGCTTTGCTCGGGCACGTATTTGAATTTGGTTTGGGTTCCCTGCAAAAAGCCTTTTCCCGTTGCACCACCCGAGCCTATGGCAACCAGACTCTGATGCACATTGTAATATTCGTCCTTTTTGCTTTTGGAATCTCTTTCTTTTCCAAGCCATACATTTACACGCTTCTTTTGGTAATCGTGCAGTTTGTTGAATGCAAAATCTACCCCGAAAACAATGCCCGAACAAACCAGGAAACCTGCAAGTATCTTCAGGAAATTCCCCCAACGCTTTTTCATAAATAAAAAAATCATAAGGGCCACTCCCCCCAATATACCTACCAGAATCCACTCGTCGAAAAGCAGGGCAAAAATGGCTAACAAGGCAATGAAAAATCCTATTAAAAGAATGTTTCCTGATAATCCTTCCCGGTATAATACAAAGGCAAAGGCGGAATAGACCAGCGCAGTTCCGGTTTCGTTTTGTTTCAGGATAACAAGGAAGGGTACAAGAATAATTATAAGGCTGATTATTTTGGTTTTTAATCTTTGCAATCGGATATTCATGCCGCTGAGATATTTTGCCAAAGCAAGTGCCGTGGCAAATTTGGCAAACTCGGCCGGCTGAAAGCCAAATTCTCCAAAACGAAACCAGCTCTTACTCCCTTTTATCTCGGTTCCCCCAAAATAAACGGCCACCAGTAAAATCAAAACAATCCCGTAAATGCCATAGGCAAAGGCTGAAAAAAAGTTCGGATCCAGAATTAAAATTACCAGGGCCAGAAATAAAGCGGTTCCAATGAAAATCAATTGCTTCCCGTTTTCCCTGGAAAAACTAATCACCCCCTCTTTCTCGTCGTCGTAATTGGCCGCATAAATATTTAACCAGCCCAAAATAACCAGGGCCAGATACATCAATACTATGAACCAGTCAACCCCCTGAAATATGCTTTTTCTTAATCTCATTTTATTTTTTTCGGCGGAAGAACCACGCCCTCCAGCATGCGCTTTTCCATATCCGGACGGGTAATTTTTCCGGCAATATATTTTTCTATGATCAAACTGCTGATGGGAACCGCCCATTCGGCTCCGAATCCTCCGTTTTCTATATAAACCGCAAGGGCAATTTTTGGATTGTCTTTGGGCGCAAAGGAAATGTAAATGGAATGGTCTTTACCATGCGGGTTTTGTGCCGTTCCTGTCTTGCCACAATACGGTATGCCGGATAACTTTCCCCCTCGACCCGTGCCAGCCTCCACTACCTGATACATGGCATCTACTACCACATTGAAATATACGCTGTCGATGGTGGTGTATTTTCTTTCTTTAAACCTGGAATCTATTTCTCCCCCCTCAATTTTTTTCCCGATATGCGGAATGTAATAATACCCCCGGTTGGCAATTATTGCACTGTAGTTGGCCATTTGTAAAGGTGTAATGCCTATTTCACCTTGTCCTATGCCCAATGAATAAACCGAGGCAGCCTTCCAGCGCCCCTTGCCATGATAACGGTCGTAATACTGTACCGAAGGAATATTGCCCCGCAACTCATGAGGGATGTCGGAACCTAGTTTTACCCCGAATCCGAAACTGTTTACATGACTTTTCCAATTCAAATACCCTTCTTCGGTTTTTCGGAATTTATTGATGGTGTTAATGAATAGCCGGCAGTAATACGGATTGCAACTATACTGAATACTCTGGCTTAAATCGGCAGGTGAGGGGTGAGGGTGACAATGAATGGATTTGGGTCCTACCGTAAAACTGCAAGGGTATCTTGTTTCGGGTTTTATTACGCCTTCCTGCTGTCCGATCAAAGCCCCCAGAATTTTAAATGTAGATCCGGGTGGATACGATGCCATCGTAGCCCGGTTGTACAAAGGCTTCGTGGAATCTTTTTCAAGAACAGGATAGTTTTGAGCCCTCAGACTTCCAACCAGCAAATTGGGATCATAACTGGGAGAGGTGGCTAAAACCAGAATCTCACCCGTAGCGGGCTCAATGGCCACAATGGATCCGGTTTTGTTTTTCAGCAGGTCTTCGGCATATAGCTGCAAATCCAGATCCAGAGTAGTATATAAGTCTTGCCCGGCCACCGCCGCCGTATCCAATGCCCCGTCCATGAAACTTCCCTTTTCCCGGTTATGTACATCCACCATGATTATTTTCGTGCCCCTGATGCCCCGCAGGTATTTTTCGTAGGATTTTTCGATCCCACTGATGCCAATATAATCACCCATTCTGTAGTACCGGCTGGTATCTACAATCTCCGGCGATACCTCACCCACATAGCCCAGAATGTGTGCCGCAATACTCATGGGATATTTTCTCAATGTTCTTTCCTGAAAATAGAATCCGGGAAACATATACAGCTTCTCCTGAATCCGGGCGGCACTCTCCACGCTGAGCTCCTTTTCAAATACACTGGCTCTTCGCTTTCCTTCCTTATAAGCCTTTTCCATTTTTTTCAGAAAGGTTTCCCTGGAAATGCCCGTTACGGAACAAAACTGAAGGGTATCCAGCTCTTTGATCTGGTTGGGTATTACCATCAGGTCGAATGCGCTCTGATTGAATACCAGACGCTTTCCGTTACGGTCGAAAACATTTCCACGGGCAGGATAAACGGGAACATAACGGAAAGCCTGGTTCGTCGCGGTTACTTTATATTCGTCGTTGATGATCTGAATGTAGAACAGGCGTATAATAAACACCAATACCACTGCAATAACAATCAGGGCAAGAACTATTTTCCGGTCCGAGTATGCATTGGAACTGCTCATTTTCTTTTCCAGGCGTTGATCAGCAATTGTCCGAGAAATGTAAAGAGAAGGGTAAAAAACAAACTGGATATTGCTCTGAAAAATGTACGGAAAAATTCCGAGAATCGGAACATTTCAACGTAAAACAGACAAAGGTGGTGAATCAGAAAAAGCAGGCCCGTGTAAACCAGAAACCAGCGAATGCCCATATTTTTCAGATCCGGCGTCTCTACGCTGGAATAACCGTCGCGGGGTTCGAGATATTTTAATAAAAACTTCCGGCTGAAAGCCCCCAGCAAAGTGGCTGAGGTATGCATACCGGGAGTTCCCGAAAACAAATCTATCGTCATTCCGAGTCCAAATCCCAACACCAGCACCAGCCAGTCGGGAGTTTCGAGAGGAAGCAGGGCGATAAACAAAATATAGATGTAAGGATTTATATACCCCGATATTTCAATATTATCGAGAATGAGAACCTGGAGCAGGGTGAGCCCGACGAAGCGAAATAGATTGGATATGATTTTATTGACCATATATCGATTTGCTTTCCAGGTTATCCTGTTCTGATTTGAAGAGGTAATTTACTACATACACATGGGTCAGGTTTTTTAAATCGGTTGAAAACCTGACTTTTAAATTGTTGAAGGTATTTCCCTGAACCTGGGTAATTTCTTCTATGGTTCCCACCAAAACCCCCGAAGGAAAAATGGAAGAACTCGGACTGGTTAGAATGGTGTCTCTGGTTTTCAAATCAAGATGCGTAGGGATATTGGGAACATGGCCGAAGCGGTTGTCACTACCGTCCCATTTCAGAATGCCCGTTTCCCGGTACCTGGGCATGATTACGGGAATGGCCACTTTATCGTGCAGGACCGACATTACCGTGCAAAAGTTTTCAGATACATCTTTTACAATGCCCACAACTCCCGAAGGGGCAATAACACCCATTCCGGATTGAATGCCGCTGGAAGCGCCCCGGTTTAAAGTGAAAAAATTATTTCGCTTATGACTGGTGGCATTTACTACTTCCGCTACCAGAAATTTATATTTCTGTTTGAAGGCAGTATCGGAAACCGGATTCTCCTTTTCAGGAAGAATAAAAAACGAAGTCCGCATGTGATTTCTCAGGGCTGCATTTTCACGGGCCAGCTGGTCGTTGGTGGCCTTCAGATGAAAATACTCCTGAACGGTGGAAAATGATTCCAGTACCGAACCGGTAATCTGGTTAGAGGCATTGACGATTTTGGTTTGCTGGTAATTATTGTTTTGGTACAATATCAAAAAGGCCAGCAACTCAAGAAAAAGAAACAGGAAGAAATAATAATATCTGGTAAAAAACAGGATCAGGTTTTTCATCCGGAATGAAATTGTGCCAAATTACCCAATCCGGGGGGCTGTTTACCGGATCAGGAACTTGAACTTGTCAACATTCTTAAGTGCAATTCCGGTGCCCCGTGCCACGGCCCTGAGGGGATCTTCGGCCACATGAACCGGAAGCTTGGTCTTGAGCGAAATTCGTTTGTCGAGCCCGCGCAGCAAGGAACCCCCTCCGGCCAGATAAATTCCCGTGCGGTAAATATCGGCACTGAGCTCGGGTGGTGTCATTTCAAGCGCATTAAGAATGGCTTCCTCAATTTTGGATATGGACTTATCCAGGGCATGGGCGATTTCCGAATAGCTTACAAAAATTTCCTTGGGAATACCCGTCATAAGGTCGCGTCCATGCACGGGAAAATCGGGCGGAGGATTTTCAATCTCGGTAAGGGCCGAGCCCACCTCGATTTTAATCCGCTCTGCGGTTCTTTCCCCTACAAGAATGTTGTGCTGACGCCGCATGTATTCCTCAATGCTGGCGGTAAACTCATCACCGGCAATGCGTATCGATTTGTCGCACACTATACCCCCTAGGGCAATTACCGCAATTTCGGAGGTTCCACCCCCAATGTCAATAATCATATTACCCATGGGCTCCTCAACGTCGATGCCAATTCCAATGGCAGCGGCCATGGGCTCATGAATCAGATACACTTCCTTGGCCCCTGCATGCTCGGCACTATCGCGCACCGCCCGCTTTTCAACCTCGGTAATCCCGGAAGGAATGCAAATTACCATGCGCAGACTGGGCTGAAATAAACGACGGCCGGGATTGATCATTTTAATCATCATCCGTATCATGTATTCCGCAGCGGCAAAATCGGCAATTACCCCGTCTTTCAAGGGACGAATGGTTTTTATATTCTCGTGGGTTTTCCCATGCATCTGCTGGGCCTGTTTCCCTACCGCAATTACCTTTCCGGTCATCCGGTCAACGGCAACAATGGAGGGTTCATCTACCACCACCTTGTCATTATGAATGATAATGGTATTGGCGGTTCCCAGGTCAATGGCTATGTCTTGTGTTAAAAAACTAAATAAGGCCATGCTTAATTTTTTATTTAATGTTTAAAATGTCTGATTCCCGTGGTAACCATCGCCAGCCCCAACTGGTCGCAGGCTTCAATACTGTCTTTGTCTTTGATGCTGCCTCCGGGTTGCACAATGGCTGATATTCCGTGTTCGGCAGCAATGGAAACGCAATCGGGAAAAGGAAAAAATGCATCCGATGCCATAACAGCACCACGGGTTTCGAATCCGAAAGTTTTTGCCTTTTCAAGGGCTTGCTTTAGGGCATCCACACGACTGGTTTGTCCGGTTCCGCTGGCCACCAACTGCCGGTCTTTGGCCAACACAATGGTGTTCGACTTGGTATGCTTTGCCAGAATAAGGGCAAACTCCAAATCTTTGAATTCTTTTTCGGTGGGAACCTTTTTGGTGACTGTCTTCATACCATCCCGGGTCTCGGCCAATACATCTTTTTCCTGAACCATTACCCCGTTTAGTATTGTACGAAAATTTTCGACAGGTAGTTTGGTTTTTTTCTGTTTCAGGATAATGCGATTGGGTTTCTGTTTTAAAACGGCAAGAGCCGCTTCTTCATAACCGGGTGCAATGATTACTTCAAAAAACAAGGGGTGAATGGCTTCAGCCGTTTTTGGATCCACCACGGCGTTGGTAATGAGGATTCCACCAAATGCCGAAACCGGGTCGCAGGCCAATGCCAGATTCCAGGCCTCAGTTAAATTTTCCCGTGAGGCCAGACCGCAGGCATTATTGTGTTTCAAAATGCCAAAACTTGTTTCGCGGAAATCTGCCATCAGGTTTACCGCAGCATCTACATCGAGTAGATTGTTATAACTTAATTCTTTTCCTCCCAGCTTTTCGAAAACATCTTCCAACCGCCCATAGAAATATCCTTTTTGATGGGGATTCTCTCCGTACCGTAAAGGTGTGCCCGGAAAATAACTTGCCTTGAATGCAGGAATGTTTTTGTCCGCATTAAACCAGTTGAAGATAGAAGCATCATAGGCAGAACTCTGATGAAAAGCAAAAGCGGCAAAATGCTTCCGCTCTTCCAGGGAAGTGCTTCCTTCGTTTTTTTCAATAATTTCCAAAAGCCCATGGTATTGCTCACGGGAGGAAACGATTACAACATCTTTGTAGTTTTTTGCTCCGGCCCGAATGAGGGATATGCCGCCTATGTCGATTTTTTCAATGATGTCTTTTTCGGCAGCTCCTGAAGCAAGTGTTTCTGAAAAGGGATATAAATCCACAATTACCAGATCAATCTCCGGAATTTCAAATTGCACCAGTTGTTCCTGGTCGTCGCGTAAATCTCTTCTTCCTAAAATACCTCCGAAAATTTTTGGGTGCAAGGTTTTTACCCGGCCTCCTAAAATGGATGGGTATCGTGTCAAAGATTCAACCGAAATTACAGGAACCCCCAATCCTTCAATAAAATTCTGGGTTCCTCCGGTACTGAAAATATTTACCCCAAGATCATGCAGTTTTTTCACAAGCGGTTCCAAACCGTCTTTATAAAAAACCGAAATCAGGGCATTTTTAATTTTTTTGCGTTCCTGGCTCATCCTTACGGGCTCAAAATTACCACTTTACATGGGGTTGAGGGGGTATGTTGAAAATCTGTTAAAAAGATAAAACTGCTGTCCGTCCGGCCCACCTGCCGTTGGTCAAATGCCTCGCCCCAATGCAGGGTCTTTTGTACCTTTAAGCCATGATTCTCTGGAGCCTTATTGCCGAAAGCTACCGGTTTGCCCTCAATGCTTTGAGGGTAAACAAGCTCCGCACCGTCCTCTCTCTGCTGGGCATTACCATTGGTATTTTCGCCATTATCATTGTGTTTACCGTGGTCGACAGTATGGAAAAAAACCTTAGAGATGGTATAAAAAGCCTGGGCGATAATGTGGTTTATGTGCAGAAATGGCCCTGGGCCTTCGGACCCGATTACCCCTGGTGGAAATACATGAACCGCCCGGTTCCCAACGTTACCGAACTGGAACACCTTCAAATCCGATCCTCGAAAGCTGAGGCAATGGCTTTTCTGGTGAATGCAAGAAGCAATGTTAAAGCCGGAAACTCCACGGTTGAAAATGCTGATATCGTTATTGTTTCACACGATTATGCCCGCGTACAGGTTCTTGAAATAGGGCAGGGCAGATACTTTTCCGAGAATGAATCGGCCAGCGGAAAGAATGTTTGCCTGGTGGGTTATAATGTGGCCATGGCGCTTTTCCCCGCACGCGACCCTATGGGTGAATATGTTAAAATCCGTGGGCGCAAACTGAAAATCATTGGCATCCTGAAAAAGAAAGGGGAAAGCCTTTTGGGTAACAATGCCGATAACCAGGTTATTGTACCCATTAATTTTGCCCGAAACCTGGTGGATCTCCGCAGCGATAATTTCGACCCGCTTATCATGGTTAAGGCCAAACCCGGCGTCAGCAATGAAGAGTTGATGGACGAACTGACGGGTATCATGCGCTCCGTCCGGAAATTAAAGCCCGCTTCGGAAGAGGATTTTGCATTGAATCAGACAAGCCTCATTTCAAACCAGTTCGATTCTTTGTTTAATACGGTGGGAACCGCCGGCTGGATCATTGGTGGATTCGCCATCCTCGTGGGTGGATTCGGCATTGCCAATATCATGTTCGTGTCAGTGAAGGAAAGAACCTCACAGATCGGAATTCAAAAATCCCTGGGAGCGAAAAATTATTTTATCCTCCTGCAGTTTCTTTTTGAATCTGTCCTCCTTTGTCTTTTAGGTGGATTGGTAGGCCTGGCCCTGGTTTTCCTTGTTACCCGCCTGGTGGCAGGTTTTCTGGAAATGGATATTTTTTTATCGCAATCAAATATCATTTTGGGAATTACCATCTCAGTAATTATTGGAATTGTGAGTGGTTTCGTGCCGGCCTATTCGGCCTCACAGCTTGATCCGGTAGAAGCCATCCGATCGAATTAAAAAATGAAAACATTTATTAAAAGGCCCTTTTCCATTTCCCTGATCTGCGTGATTGGTTTTATCTGGGTTACCATCACCATTCCCGGAATTTTTTCCCCGGAAACAAAACGGCTTGGCGATTGGTTTCCTGCACTTTTCGGATTGATTATCGCAGCCCATTTTATTTCCCTGATCGGCATCTGGCACATGAAAAGATGGGGCGTGGAAGTTTACATGATCAACTTTTTCCTCAAAACCCTGGTCCATTTCCTCACCGGACAAGTCACGGATTTTTTCGTTATTCTCGGGATTTTATTTTCGGTGGTTTTTTTAGGGTTTTTCCTGGCCCATTACCGGAAAATGGATTTCAACCTGTAACCACGGCTGAAATTTCCCTGAAAATTTCCTGGGCTTTTTCAATGGAACTTATTCCCTCTATTACCATGGCAGGTTTTCCTTTGAAATCCCGCATTTGTCCCCGGGAAGGATTTTCCCGTAAATACTTTATTATGCCCCCGAATATTTCACTCTGATAATAGGGGTCGTCTTGCGAAGCGGGAAAGTAAGCCGTCAGCTTTCCGGAGCGTATCAGTATTTTTTCTATTCCGGCCCGCTGAGCCAGCCAGCGCAACTCTACCGATGCAATTAATTGTAAGGTTTTTTCCGGAACCGGACCAAAACGGTCTTCCAGATTGTTTTTGAATTTTTCCAGATCTTCCTTTTTCTGAATGGAGTCAAGCTCTTTGTAAAGAAAAATTCTTTCGGCTGAAGTGGGAACATAATTGTCGGGAATCATCAATTCCAAATCGGTATCCATCTGACAATCTTTAACAAACTCTTTTCCTTGGGGTGCGGGTATATTTCCTTTTTCTGCACTCAGGCCCAATTCGTCCCTCACTTCTTCCATGGCTTCATTCAGAATTTTCAGATAAGTTTCATGGCCTATTTCATTGATGAAACCGCTTTGTTCTGCGCCTAACAAATTTCCTGCTCCTCTGATATCCAGATCCTTCATGGCTATCATAAATCCACTTCCCAGATCGCTGAACTGCTCTATGGCTTTTAATCGCTTTCGGGCTTCTTCGGTCAAGGCCGTGAAAGAAGGCACCAGGAGGTAACAAAAGGCTTTCTGGTTGGTTCTTCCCACACGCCCACGCATTTGATGCAAATCGCTCAATCCGAAATTCTGAGCTTCGTTTATAATGATGGTATTCGCATTCGGAATGTCAAGTCCCGATTCTACTATGGTAGTACAAACCAGCACATCGTATTGCCCCTCAATAAAATCCAGCATCACCTGTTCCAGTTTTGCTCCGTCCATCTGTCCATGGCCCATGGCAATCCGCGCTTCCGGACAAAGTCTTTTTATCAGCCCGGCCATTTCGGGCAGGCTCTGCACCCGGTTGTGAATGAAAAATATCTGTCCCCTGCGTTCTATCTCGTAAGTGATGGCATCACGAATCAACTCCTCATTGAAAATGTGTAGTTCGGTCTGTATGGGATAACGGTTGGGAGGTGGGGTGTTTATTACACTGAGATCCCGTGCTCCCATCAGTGAAAATTGTAAGGTCCTTGGAATGGGCGTTGCCGTTAAAGTCAAAGTATCCACGTTTGCCTTCAGCAATTTCAGTTTGTCTTTTACCCCAACCCCGAATTTTTGCTCTTCGTCTATTATCAGTAATCCGAGATCTTTGAATTTTATATCCTTTCCCACAAGGCGATGGGTTCCAATAATAATATCGATTTTTCCTTCGGCTAATCCGGCCAGCGACAGTTTCTGCTCCTTTGCACTTTTAAACCGGCTTATGTAATCTGTTTTTACGGGAAATTCTGCCAGGCGCTCACGAAAGGTTTTATAATGCTGAAGGGCAAGTATCGTGGTGGGAACCAAAACTGCTACCTGCTTGCCGTCATTCACCGCCTTGAAGGCAGCCCGTATGGCAACCTCTGTTTTTCCGAACCCCACATCGCCGCAAACCAGCCTGTCCATGGGAAATTCTTTCTCCATGTCGGCTTTTACATCGAGGGTGGCTTTGAGTTGGTCGGGCGTGTCTTCATAAATAAAGGAGGCTTCCAGTTCATTCTGCAAGTAATTATCCGGACTGAAAGTAAAACCGCTTTGCTTTTTCCGTTTGGCATACAGCGAAATCAGATCATAGGCAATTTCCTTGGCTTTCTTTTTGCTTTTCTGTTTTAAGGCAGCCCATGCACCCGACCCGATTTTGTCGATACGGGGTACCTGCCCGTCTTTTCCGGCATATTTTGAAATCCGGTGCAGGGCATGTATGCTGATGTTTAATAAATCATTGTCTTTATAGAGGATTCGAATGGTATCCTGCAGTTTTCCATTGACTTCAATCTTTTCCAAACCGGCAAATCTTCCTATGCCATGGTCTATATGAACTACATAGTCGCCCGGATTTAATCCTTTTAATTCCTTTAGGGTTAAGGCCTCGTTTTTTTTGTACGCCGAATTGGAAATTTTGAATTTATGATACCGTCCGAAAATCTGATGGTCGGTAAAAACCGAAATTTTAAGGTCTTCGTCCGAAAACCCGGCATGAATATTCAGATAAGCAGGAATGAAGAGGTTTTCGTTTTTTGCTTTTTCTTTTCCCAGATCTCTGAAAATTGACTCGAGCCGGTTGATTTGTTTTTCAGATTCGGAGGTGATGATGGTTTTTCCGCCTTCTTTGATGTTCCGGGTTAGTTGTTCCAGGAGTAAATCGAATTTCCGGTTAAATTCCGGTTGTGGCAATTGACGGAATTGAAACTCTTTTTTGGCTTTTATGGAAGCAGAAATTCCCGATACAATTATTTTGCCTTCCCTTAGTTTTTCTTTCAGATAATTCCCGTCATCAAACAATTGTTCGGGCAATGAGTGTTTTATAGGCCCTTCTAGTTTTGCATAGGCTTCTTCAGCCTTTTGGAAGGTCATATCCATTTCGGGGATAAGCACATCAGGATCCTGAACCCATATCAGGGTGTTTTCAGGAATGAAATCCAAAAGGTTAATACGGTCTTCAAAAATGGATTTGTCGTTTATGCGTGGAATTAATTCACAAAACATCAGGTTGGCAATACTCGTTTGTTGCACCGGATCAAAGGAGCGTATGCTGTCTACTTCATCGCCGAAAAGCTCAATGCGCACGGGATAGTCTGAGCTGAATGACCACACATCCATAATCCCTCCCCGGATGGCAAAATGACCGGGCTCCACCACAAAATCGGTTTTCTCAAAATGGAATCCTGTCAATACTTCTTCTAAAAAATCCCGGTCGGCTTTCTCTCCCCGGTTTATGATGATGGTGTTTTTTGATAAATTTTTCCGGGTTACTACTTTTTCCGCCAATGCTTCTCCAAAGCTTACAATGTGTAAAACCGACTGGCGCTCTTCAAAGCGGCTGATCCGGTTTAATACCTCGGTGCGAAGAATGATATTGGCATTGGCAACTTCTTCATGATGATAAGGGTTGCGGGCCGAGGAAGGGAAAAAAAGCACCTTCTCCCTGCCGGCTAATGATTCCATATCATTGAAAAAATAAGCCGCTTCTTCTTTTTTGGGAAGCAAGTGGAGCTGAATGCCGTTCAGGGCTCCGCCGGCGGCATTGGCAAAGAAGGATTGGGCGGAGGCATGAATGCCTTTAAGATAAATCGGAAAAATACCCGCCCGGGTCTCCAGGAGAAAATCCGGAAAACAAGGATGGGTAGAAAAGATATTCTTTAGCTTCTCGGTATCCACAGCGCCGTTGCAAAGATAAGCATTGCCGCCGTCTGCAGGGAAAATTTACTTGGAAAGAATTGTAAATTCAGTACGGCGGTTGAGCTGTCTGCCCTCTTCGGTCTCGTTATCGGCAATGGGCTTGGATTCGCCATACCCTTTGGCCGTTAAACGGGTAGGGGAGATGCCGTTTTTTACGAGGTAGTCAACAACAGACTGAGCCCTTGCCTGGGAAAGTTTTAAATTGTATTCGTCGCTGCCCTTGCTGTCGGTATGGCTCGATAATTCTATTTTCAGGGTGGCGTTTTCATTCATCAGTTTTACCAGTAACATAAGCTCCGACATGGATTCGGGTCTCAGGGTAGCCTTATCGAAATCGTAAAAGATGTTTTTCAAAACAATTTTGTTTCCCACATTCAGCTTTTCAAGGGGAATTACCTTGATGATTTCTTTATAAGCCGAGGTGTCGGGAATGATCAGGTTGTCGCTGTAAAACAAATACCCTTCTTTCCTCACGTTAATTCCATAGTTTTTTCCCGAAGGAAGTGAAATGAGAAATTTCCCGGTTGTTTTGTTGGATTTTATCTGTGAAATAACTTCGTTCTTGTCATTGTCGGTAATCTCAATCACCGACTCCAGCGGATCGAAGGTCTCTTTGTCGATTACCACACCCTTGAACAAGGTTAGCTTTGGCCCCGAATTTTTGGGGTACTTTTCGAAAATAAAATCTATGCGGTAAATGTCTTTTCCCTGATTTTGGGATTTGTTTTCCGATGCATAATACCCCACCTTCCCGTCAGCGGTTACAACCAAATAAAGGTCATCGCCTTCGGTATTTATTTCGGAACCCAGGTTAACAGGCTTCGTCCATTTTCCCTTTTCATAAGAGGTTTTAAATAAATCGTACCCACCGTATCCTTTATGGCCTTTGGAAGAAAAGTACAGGGTTTTACCATCGGGATGAATGAAGACTCCTTCTTCATCATCTTTGGTATTTACCACGGGTCCCAGGTTTTCTGCTTTTCCCCAAACCCCGTTCCGGTCTTTTTTGCAATACCAGATGTCTCTGCCGCCTTGTCCACCTCTGCGGTTACTTACAAAATAAATGGTTCTTCCGTCGGGAGAATAACTTGCCGAGGATTCATGGCCGGCACTGTTCACAGGCTCGGGAAGTTTTTCAGCCTGAGTCCATTCCTCTCCATCCAATTCCGATTCGTAAATGTCACCGTTGCCCGAAGCATCGTCGCGGTATAGAAGCATGCGCTGCCCGTCGTTGCTCAGGGCAATGGCCGAATTATGACGGCCCGGAATATTTACCTTTCCTTTTATCTGTTGGGCGTTTTCCCATTTGTTTTTTTCGGCATTGAAGGTGCTGAAGAAAACCCGCTCATAAGCTTCCTTGTTTTTTTTGATCTCCTTTTCCGTTACGGGTCGGCGTGTGGTAAAAATCATCAGACTTCCATCCGCCGAAATTACAGGGGCATAATCCTGAAAGGCAGAATTTATTGACTTTCCGGGATTTGAGATTTTGGTTTTTAAAACCAGGGTATCCTGGGCAAAAACCGGAAAAGCTGAAAAAATCCCCGCGCAGGCGGGGAGCAGAACACGAAAGATTTTCATAAGGCTTTAAATTCTCGAAGCGCCTTTCGACATAAACGGATTCGGGTTTAGGAATCGCAGCGAAATTTCTATTCCACCCCGGCCCTGACTGGCGGTTTTGAGGTTCGAAATATTAGAGTCATAACTGATTCCTATGGCGTAGTGTGAAAATTCAAAAAGGAATGAGGAAATAACGGCATCCTTGTTCCGGTAAAACACACCCAATGATACCGCCGAACCTTTCACATAGCCGGTATACTTCGATTCTTCACGAAGCTGATAACGGAAATTGGATCCCACCAATAACTCTCTGAGTGTCCCCTGCTGGAAATAAAATACACCGGGTTCCAGCGATATCTGCGTATTGTTGATTCCCAAAACGGCGTTTGCGTAACCCACCATTTTCATATCGAGTCTGTTGTCGCCTCCGTAAAAAGTGTATTTAGGTTGATTCACATGCCAGGCTGCTACCCCAACGCCGAAATTTCGTTGATCATTTCCGGTAATATAACGCTGGTCTTTTCCGTATTCATAGTGAATACCGCCCCCAAGATCCATGTATGAAATGGAATTGCTTCCGGTGGGCTCCTGGGAACTAAGCGTTGCATTGTAATTCATCCCGTCGTATTGATTGCCCCATTGCAGTGCGCCAAAGTCGATGCTTCGCTGTGCAAATCCGGCCGCAATACCGGCACCCAGGGTGCTGTTTTTATCGAGCATAATATGATAAGCATAATGAATATTCCCCTGGAAAATTCCCATTTTGGAATCGCCGGCCTTATCATTGAAGATGGTGGTTCCCAGTGAATGAAAGCCCTTTGCCGTTTTGTTTTTTCCCAAACGCATATCAAAACCCAGATTCATGGTTTTGTAAGGTGTGGCTACGGAAGCCCACTGACTTTTGTAGTTAAGAATCCCTCTCAGTTCATATTGGGCTCCTGCCTGGGCCGGATTGATGTGCAGAGGCGCCATGTTCAATTGAGAGAAGTGGATGTCCTGCGACATTACAGGTAAACCCAAAGCGGCCAACAGGGAAAGAAGGACAATTGTTTTTTTATGCTGTGTGTTTTTCATGTGCTTCAATTTTTTCTTTGAAAATTATTTTACCAGGGTAATGTTTCCTTTTTGGCTTACTACCTCTCCACTGGTGAGCGTGGCTTCCAGGTGATAAACAAATACGGCCGGATCAATGGCGCGTCCTTTGTAGGTTCCGTCCCAGCAAATACCGGGGTCGGAAGTTTCGAAAACTTTTTCTCCCCAGCGGTCATAAATGGCAAAGAACAAAGTGCGTATGCAATTGCCCATCACGCACTCAAAATCATTTTGTCCGTCGTTGTTTGGAGAGCAGGCATTGGTTACAAAGATTTTTCCGCAAGGAATATCACCCGTGATGGTAATGCAGGTGCTGTCGGTACAACCGTTCCCATCGGTTACAGTTACGCAGTAGGTTGTTGTTTGAGCCGGACTCGCAACCGGATTTGCACAAGTAACACAGCTCAATCCCGTGGCAGGTGTCCAGAGGTAGGTTCCTCCTCCGGTTGCCGTAAGCTGGGAGTTTCCACCGGAAGTAATAATTGTAGTGGTGGCTGTTACACCGGCGGTTGGACCTGCCGTTTGATTTATGGTTACTGTGGTTGTTTGGGAGCATCCATTGGCATCGGTAACCGTTACGGTATAGGTTCCTGTCGCCAGTCCGGTTGCTGTTGCTGTTGTTTGTCCGTTATTCCAGGCATAAGTATATGGACTTGCACCGTTGGCAGGGCTTGCTGTAGCTGTTCCATTCGCAACCGTACATCCTGCAGCGGTTCCTGTTGCAGTAAGTGTAACAGGGTTATTAGAACTTACGGTAACGGTTTGCGTGGCGGTACATCCGTTGGCATCGGTAATGGTTACGGTGTAGGAACCGGTAGCAAGTCCCGTTGCAGTTTGGGTAGTTTGTGCTCCGGCCGACCATAGGTAGGTGTATCCGGGGGTTCCTCCCGTTGGGGTTGCGGTAGCAGTTCCCGTGGCCGAAGTACAACCGGCATTAGTACTGCTGGTTCCCACCGTAATTGCTGCAGGTTGTGATAAGGTTACGGTTTGCGCAACGGTACAACCATTGGCATCAGTAACAATAACGGTGTAAGTTCCTGCGCTTAATCCGGTGGCATTGGCATTTGTTCCTCCTGTGGGCGACCAGCTGTAGGTATAGGGTGAGGTGCCACCGCTGACAGAAATACTTGCGTTGCCATCCGATCCCCCGTTACAGGAAGGATCATTCGATGCAGCTAAAGTTGCCACGGGTCCGTTCGCTGCGGTTACGTTTGCTGTTTGAGTTAGGGTACAACCATTGGCATCGGTGATGGTAACCGTGTAAATTCCTACCGCGAGACCGGTTGCGGTTTGCGTGGTTTGTGAAGAAGGCGACCAGCTATAGGTATATCCGGGTGATCCTCCCGATGGATTTGCTGTTGCCGTTCCGATTGAAGATGCACAACCCGTTTGTGTACTTGAAGTTGTTGCGCTCAAGGCGGAAGCAGGCTGGTTAATAGTTACCGTCTGGGTTGCAGAACATCCGTTGGCGTCAGTAACCGTAACGGTATAATTCCCGGCGGCTAATCCTGTGGCTGTGGCATTGGTTCCTCCCGAGGGTGACCATGCATAGGTATAAGGTGAAGTACCACCTGTGGCACTCGCAGTTGCTGATCCCGTGCTGCCTCCGAAACAGGCTACGTTCGTTTGTGAGGAAAGAGTAACTGTAGGTGCGCCCGCCGCAGAAACGGTAACCGTGGCGGTTTGTGTACACCCGCTCGCGTCAGTAACCGTAACGGTATATGTTCCGGCTGCTAATCCCGTAGCGGTAGTGGTGGTTTGTCCTCCCGGAGCCCAGGCATAAGTGTAGCCGGGATTACCTCCGCTGGGTGTAGCGGTAGCCGTTCCCGTGGGAGTGGAACAACCCGACTGGGTTGAATTGGTTCCCACCGTAATTGCAGTAGGTTGGGTAATGGTAATTGTTGTTGTGCGTGTACATCCGTTGGCATCGGTTGTGGTAACGGTATAAGTTCCTGCACCAAGTCCGGTGGCTGTGGCTGCCGTTCCTCCCGAAGGTGACCAGGCATAAGTATAACCGGGTGTTCCTCCCGATGCACTTACCGTTGCTGATCCGTTCGTGCCACCATTACAGGTTACCATGGTGGATCCGGAAATTGAGGAGTTGAGAACACTGGGCTGGGTAACTGTAATGGTTGCGGTGGCAGTAGAGGGACCGGCATCAGTAATGGTTACCGTATAGGTTCCGGCACAAAGTCCGGTTACGTTTTGCGTTGTTTGTCCGCCCGGACTCCATAAATAAGTGTAAGGTGGAGTTCCTCCGGTTGGAGTTGCACTTCCTGTTCCGTTGCACTGTCCGTTACAGGTGGCATTTGTAGAAGATGCAGACGCAGAAAGCACGGAAGGAATATTTAAACAATGCTGGGTGCGAACCGGAGTCATGTTATTTACCACCGGGGTGAAAGTAGCACTTGTCAGCATGTTATAGTTGTTGCTCGTAGGTGTGGTCAGTGTAACGGAAATGGTACCTAGTGCCGGAGTAATTGCAGTTCCCGGACAACCCGAACTGGGGTCATTGGTTTGTCCGTTCGGGTTGGTTCGGATAATGTTATAATTGAAACCGGTTGATTGTTGATCCGTCATGGAAACATAATATCCCTGATCCGATGCCAGTCCACCTTCCGGGAGAATGGCAGACAGTCCGATGGGTGCATAGGATCGCCCAAAGATCAAGGCATTCGTGGAACTGTTTATTTTTACAATAATGGTGTTGAGAGCAACCGGAATTGAGAAGGGATTTATTGAAGTTCCGATGAGGGAATAATTGCCATCCGCGTTTTCCATAATATCCTGAACCACATAAATGGTTCCGAACACACTTCCATTGAGTCTTCGGTTGAAAATTACACTGGGTGCCCCGGAACCGGTTCCGGTAATGGAAATTAAAAATCCGTGCACATCATCATAGCCACCTAATAAAATATTACCATTGGCAAGTCTGAGGGCTGCATTAATTCCCTGCGAAGTTGTATTACCAACACCCCATCTCCTTATATAAGTGAGAGCACCGGTTGTTTTGTCGGTTTTGATAAGAAGCGTGTTGCGGGGATAATCGCCGTCGCTGTTAAGTGTGCCCGCTCCCTCTGAGGAAATTCCCACAAAGAAATATCCATCCGAAGATTCGGCCACATCATTAATATAATGTTCATCAGGATTGGCAGTAGTGATGGTCCATACTCTGCTCCAAACTAATCCTCCGGTTGAGTTTACTTTGAAACCAAGTGCCGAAGTGGTGTCAACGGTATTTGGGGAAGAGCCATCCCAGAAATGATCCACACCTCCGCCTACAAGAAATCCGCCATCGCTGGTTTCAATAACCGAGGTAGCAAATTCAGATGAGGCATTTTGGGTCGGGTGATTGGGAAGCTGATACCTGAAAGCCCAGGTTACATTCCCGTTGTTGTCGAGGCGCACTAAAACTGCACCACCACCACCACTGGTCGATTGTCCGGCCATGATAAATCCACCCGTACTCACATTTTTAATATCAGCAAAATTGGTTGCAAAGCTGGCAGTGTAGGATTTACACCACACAACAGTCCCCTGGGCATCAATTTTCATGGCATTGCCATAATACGGACCAAAAGAATTGTTGAGTCCGGCTATAACAAATTCACCGGCAGGAGTTTGAACCATGCCCCCGGTTATGTCAAAGGCACCCAGATCATAGGTGAACCGGAAGGTAGTCATCTGGCCAAAACAAAAATTTGTTGAGGCAACAAGGACAAAAATGAGTTTTTTGTAAAATTTCATGGGCTTTGTTTTTAAGCGCCACGAATGTACAATAAGACCCAAACCTGAGCAAAAGTGGGGTGTTTAAAATGTCATTTTTTTCCCACGGAAATTAACTAAATGGTTTTAGGGAAGGATGGGCGGTAAAATTTCGGAGGCGTTTAACCTTAAAATTTCCAACCCATGGTTAAGGAAATGGCCGAACTCCGCATGTCAAGTGCGGCGGGTTTTACGATGGCAGGATCGTAGAGGTAGTAATTTTCCTGTTGCGCGGTCCATATATAGGCAAGATCTACAAAAGTATTGGCATCCTTAAATCCAATGCCGAAACTGTAGCTGGTGGAAATGGACTCATTGCCGGTTTTTGCCTTAAAGGGGTTTTCAGATAAAATGTATCCGGCCCTTAGGGCAATAGGGCTCAGGTTAACCTCGGCTCCCACCCTTAAAATCCCGGCACTCTGGTACTTTTCCCTGATGGCCGAATTTTCCCTGTGATAATTATACAGTTTGGAACGAAGGCGGGCATCGGAATAATCTACAAACTCATAATCGGCACTTATCATTCCAATCTTCTTGTACACAAAAGCCAGCGATCCTGTTACCCGGACCGGAGTGGTAAGGGTGTAATCAAAAGCTCCCTGCGGCGATTCGGAATTGTAACTGTTGGAGGTAAAATGACTCTCCATGGTTGATGAGTACTGATCTGTCAGCTCAAAATAAGTAGGGGTTTGGAAAGAGCCACCAATTCTAATCCAATCAACGGGTTTAAAGATCATTCCAAACTTGGCATGAAATCCTGCCCCATTGGTAAGTAAATCGTTGCGAAGTGTAAATGATTTGAACCCGTATATGGAATCGTTTTCAACGGACTCGGTATGTGAAGATTCTTCACGGTAGCGTATGTGTGGGAAGCCCATGGAAAATCCAAGGAACAATTTGTTGGCGTAATTTCCGCCAAAACCAAAAAAGGTTTCACCCATGGTGCCCCTCGTTTCTACAAATTTTTCCTGGAGCTGTCCGTAATTCTGTAATACATGATAATAGTTCCCATTCGAAACGGTATCCATCACCCAGGTATTCCAGGCCAGCAAAGAACCAAAGGGATCCAGAGTGTTTATGTCTTTCCCAAAGGAAGAACTGGAATAAACATCCAGAAGGGAGGAAGATTCATTTTTTCCGGTAATGGCTATGCGGTTGTGAAAATTATTCAGGCGGTTATATCCGAAGGCCAGTGCCACGCCTTTCCATTCCCGTTCTTCTCCGTCCTCAGCATGTGCCAGAACTAATCCACCATTGGAAATGTTAAAGTTGGATTTGCTGTCGGAATGGAATGATTTTAAATAATCGGCATCGGTACTTCTGAGGAAGAAAGCGGGTGTAAACATAACTTCTCCCTTTCTGTAAATGGCCATTCCCGCAGGGTTGATTCCAATGGCGCTGAAATCGCCTCCCAAAGCTCCAAAAGCTCCTCCCATGGCTGAGAACCTTGCTGTTCCACCGAGATATTGCAATCTGGAATACCTGAGAGCATCAATTTCATTTTGCGACCACAATTGAAGGCTGAGTCCGGCCAATAGAAAGGTCAGGATATATTTCATTACCTAATTTTTTTGTGAATTAAATACGGGCTTTTAGGATTTATCTGGGGCGGGATGAACCACCTTTGGATCCGCCACCTCCGCCAAAACTACCTCCGCCGGAATGTCCTCCACCGCGTGGACTTGACATACCGCCCCCACTTTTCGGACTGGAATATCCGCCTCCGGAAGAAGGACTTTTTCCACCACCCGACTTAGGGGTATAATCGTAAGACTTAGGAGCCGAACTCTTGGGTCCGTCATACGACTTTGGTGCCTGATTTTTGGGCGCATCGTATGACTTGGGAGCCTTGTAATCGGGTGAAGGCTGATTTTTGGGCCCTTCATAAGATCCCGGATTATTGGATTTGCCCGGGGCATCATAGGTTTTGGGTTGAGAAAATTCCCTGGGAGGTGAATGAGGATTACCGGCCCCATCATAACCCTGGGAAGAATTATTTCCTCCGCCCATGTTCGGATTATTATTTCCGCCTGCACCTGAATGATTTTTGGGTGAAGGCAGGTTATTTAAATTCTGATCCTTGCCGGTATTGCCATGATTCAAAACCTGTGGCTTGGGTGACCCGGTGAAATCATTATTATTTGCCTTAGGTGAAACGGAATTATTATTCTTTCCGGCATTTTCACTGTTGAAGCCTGCTCCTCCGGAATTTAATTCGGAAGAAGCATTTCCGTTCAGGTTATTTCCGGATTTGGGGTTTGAAACCAATTGACTGGTAACATATTTTTCGCCCAGAGAGGTATAAGGTGATCCGTTGGATGCAGTGGGTGAATTTCTGGGACCATAATAGAAATTACCATTATCCAGACTGTTGTAATAAAGTCCGTTGTAAAAACCATCCCAGTAGCCATTGTTATATCCGGCCCAGTAGCCTCCCCAGCCACCGCCCCATCCGTAGCCGCAACCATATCCCCACCAGGGGTTATAGCCCCAACCGCCTCCCCAGCCCCAGCCCCAGCCGGGTCCGGCTCCCCACCAGGGATCGTACCAACCCCAATAAAAGGAAGGAGCGCATGAGTAGTAATAATAAGAAGGTCCCCACCAGGGATAACCAAGGTAAACACTCATGCCCCAGTGGTAAGGAACTCCTGAATACCAGTAGGCATTGGTGTAATAGGAGTCATAATATCCACCGCCCCAGTTTACACCATTATGAAAACGGCGAAGCTGGGTGGAATAATAATAATCGTAGTAATCATCCTCATCAAAATTGGAATTTCCATTTCCATCATTCTGTGAGTCGATAACCTGAGGCTTCCGCTGCTGGTTGCCGGAAACATAGTCGTCCTGTTGCTGATTGTTGTCAACATTTCCATTCGCTTTTGGCTCAGGCTTTGGTTTTTTCTTTACATCCTTGGTGGAGTAATATATATCATCACTGTAGGAAGCAGTTCCCAATTTGCCCGAGGTACATGAGGTTCCCAGGAAAGCGATAAGAACCAAATAAAACATAAGTTTTTTCATGGTTTCAGATTTTTGATTTTCCGGTATTAATAGTTTAAATAACTTAAATTCGCAGGACTTAGGCGGGCAAACCATACCCTGCACAATATTAAAGATACAAATTTTGTACCAATTTTGAAATTATGAACAAGGAAGTTACGAGCAGGTCAAAGGATTATGCACAATGGTATAACGATCTGGTTGTCAAGGCCGACCTAGCCGATCACAGTGCTGTCAGGGGCTGCATGGTTATTAAACCTTACGGATTTGCTATTTGGGAACGCATGCAGGCCGTTTTAGATAAGATGTTTAAGGATACCGGCCACGTAAATGCATACTTCCCCCTTCTTATTCCAAAATCCTTTTTCAGCAAGGAAGCCTCACACGTTGAGGGATTTGCGAAGGAATGCGCCGTGGTAACCCATTACCGCCTCAGAAACGGTGCCGATGGTGGCATTGAGGTTGATCCGGAGGCTAAACTTGAAGAGGAGTTAATCATTCGACCCACTTCCGAAACCATTATCTGGAACACTTATAAAACATGGGTTCAAAGCTATCGCGACCTGCCTATCCTCGTAAACCAATGGGCGAATGTGGTGCGTTGGGAAATGAGAACCCGGCTTTTTTTGAGAACCGCGGAATTTCTCTGGCAGGAAGGACATACCGCTCATGCCACAAAGGAAGAAGCGATTACCGAAACTGAAAAAATGCTGGGCGTTTACGCCGATTTTGCAGAAAACTGGCTGGCTTTGCCGGTAATAAAAGGTGTAAAAACAGCCAATGAAAGATTTGCAGGTGCACTGGATACTTATTGCATAGAAGCCCTCATGCAGGACGGAAAAGCGCTGCAGGCAGGAACCTCGCACTTTCTCGGACAAAATTTTGCCAAAGCATTTGATGTGAAATTCACCAATAAAGAAGGCAAGCACGATTTCGTGTGGGCCACTTCCTGGGGTGTTTCAACCCGCCTTATGGGTGCCCTGGTAATGGCACATGGCGACGACCGAGGATTGGTTTTGCCTCCTAATCTGGCTCCCAACCAGGTGGTGATTGTACCTATTTATAAGAGTCTGGAAGAGCTTGAAAAAATCAGCGTGGTGGCAAAAGAAATTAAAGCCAAACTCAACAGCCTCGATATCCGCGTTCATTTCGATGATCGTGACAACCAACGTCCGGGATGGAAATTTGCCGAGTATGAATTAAAGGGAGTGCCGGTTCGCATTGCCATCGGCTCACGCGACATTGAAAATAATTCCGTTGAAGTGGCCCGACGCGACAGCGGTGAAAAAATGGCCATTCCCATGGACAATCTGGCAACCACCGTTCAAAAACTGTTGTGGGATATTCAGGATTCTATTTTTAATAAAGCACTTAACTACCGGAATGAAAATACACGGGAGGCAAATTCATGGGATGAGTTTGAAAGTATCCTGAATGATAAGGGTGGTTTTGTTTCGGCTCACTGGGATGGCACGGTTGAGACGGCCGATAAAATAAAAGACAAAACAAAAGCTACCATCCGCTGCATTCCCCTCGATGCAAAAAAAGAAAATGGAACCTGCATTCTTTCAGGGAAACCTTCAGAACAAAGGGTCTTGTTTGCAAAAGCGTATTAAACCATGACTGAAAAGCCGGTTAAATCGAAAATTGTAAAATTGTTAAAGGAAAAAGCCTGCCTCAAGCAGGATATTTTCGATTTGACCCAGAAAATATTTTCTGATTTCAGGGAAATACTTCGAGGTGTTTCTATTGAATATGCCGGGGAAATAACTAAAAAAGATAAAAGGGTTATTGTTGAATTTAGAGACAAGGGCCCTCATCAATGTGAACTTCGGGTTGGAGGCGACCTGCTTATTTTTTACATGCATACCAATGTTTTTGAATTCGACCGCAGCCATGCCATGTGGAAAACCGGTTATGTGCAGGAAGATGAGACCCGCAGTTATTGCGGCATGATCATGATTTATAATTTTCTGCATGATTCTTTCAAATACAATCGTCCCGCTGATATCGGCTATTTAATAGGAAGGGTTTTCATCAATAAAGACCGGCATTTTTTTGTGGATGGGAAAAAACATCTGGGTTTTGTACACAACGATTTCATACATGAAAAACTGGGAACCAAGGAGATTCGCTCCGTGGTTGATCATGCCATACTTTATGCCCTGGAATTTGATCTTTATACACCTCCCTATGACACCTTAAAAGAAATTTCTGTGGGTGAAATTCAGGAGGCCGGAAGTAATATGCAAATCCGGACCGGGAAAAGACTGGGGTTCCGCTTTTCTTCAGACCCTCCCGAAACCGGGGAATAAAAAAAGGGACCGGAGTCCCCTTTCTTTTTAATCGAACAGCACCAACTATCTTATGATGGAAACATGTCCAACCATATCGTGTTTCTTATCGAACACATCATGGAACCTGATTTTCCATACGTAAACATCTTCCTGGGCAATTTTCTTTCCTCCATTGGCTTTTCCGTCCCAACCCTGATCCATATTATCGGTAGTCCATATCATATTTCCCCAACGGTCGTAAATCCAGATTCTGAACTCGCGGATATTTACTCCATAGGCAAAGAAGAAATCATTTACCCCATCGCCATTCGGAGTAAAGGAATTAGGAACATATAATGACCATTCCGGAGATACATACACACAGTTTGTTGTGGAGGAAGTACATCCATCCGAATTCTGAACAATCAGGTTCACACAATACCTTCCGGTATCTGAGAATGTAAATACCGGGTTTTGGTCATTGCTGGTACTGCTTGCCTGATCTCCGAAGGTCCATGCCCATCCGGTAACATCCTGCGAAGAGCAATCGGAGAAGTGAATGGTGGGAGCCGAAATGGTGGTGGTGGAAGGACTGGCGGAAAAACAGGCAAAGGGTGTGGCATAAGCCATAATCGTGGCTGTGGTTGTTGCCGTGGTTCCCTGCGAATCGGTTATTGTACAGGTGTAAACCGTTGTTGTGGTGGGGCAGACCTGAATGGGTCCGGGACCCGATCCGATGTTTGGACTCCAGGTGTAGGAATAAGGCGGTACTCCCGATGAGGGCACAGCGGTAAGACTAGCACAGGATCCCGGGCACACGGTATCGCCGGCTACACTGACGGCAACCACGCAGGGGGGAATATTCACCGGAAGTGTGGCACTTGCCGAGCAACCGGCGTCGGTGGTAACCGTTAAAGTAACATTATAAGTTCCCGAGGAGGGATAAGAAATTCCCGTTGCATTCTGTCCCGTTCCGTTAGGTGGATTGGCTCCGGAAAATGTCCATGCCCAGTTGGTAATATTTCCAGGATTTACAGAACTGGTGGAGGTAAAGTCCATGGGTGTATTACAAGCCGGTGTTGAAGTGGTGAAACTAACATTTGGGTAAGGCATTACAAAAACGGTATCGTAAACCTGAATGGTGCAATTGGGCGTGTTGGAATAAGGAACAATGGTTAAGGTATAAATCGTTGTGGTGGTAGGTGATACGGTAATAGAAGAAGTCGTGAAATTTCCGGGCTGCCAGTTATAAGAGGAGTAGCCTGAAGGGGCAGATAGGGTAGAGGACTGCCCTACACAAATTGTATCGTTCTGGTGCAGAAAGGATGGAGCGCATCGCGCATCAACATAGGCATATCCGTAATGAGCACCTGCAGAACAATCACCAACAATAAAATCAACCGTTACATACTGACCGATATATTGATTAAGGTCAACATTTACCGTTGTCCAGGGTTTATAACGAACATTATTATTGCAGGTAAAGAATCCAGGAAGGTTAATTCCGGCGGTGACGGTGAAATTTGAGCAATTAATTATATTACAGTTTTGATCTTTTACAATGGCAGAGAAGAAGGGTTGCTGGTAGGGTTGGTGCCCCGGATCCTGAAGCACTACAGCATATTGATATGTTAAACTGGCATTTGCGGCTGTAACGAGAAAGGTTTGCGAAATACCTTCAGCTTCAGCACCCGTACTTGAGTTACCGATGCGGCAGGAGAAGTTTCCACCGGGAGCAACGGTAGGAAATCCGCCGCAGGGGTCATTTCCTCCGGTCATAATGGTGTGGCGGTTAGGCATTGCAGTATATCCCTGGATGTTATAAGTGGGCATATTGGCGGTGGTTGGGCCGGTAATTGATTTACCGAAAGTGCAGAACCATCCGTTCAGGTTTCCGGTTTCAAAATCCATGTTGTTGCAGGAATTGTTTTGAGGGATTGGGTTGAAGGTTCCGGAAATGGTATAATTAAAACAGTTGGTGTAGCTGGTGGATGCGGTGTAGGCATCAATCACCACATAAAACGATTGTTGGTTGCACACATAAACCGAAGCGGTAAGCGGTGCAGTGGGAGGGTTGGTTGCATTAATATATAAATAGGAAGAAGAAATACATTGTCCGCCCGCGGTGGGACAACCGTTGAACAGGCTCAGCACTGCATAAGCCGGTTGTGTGGGTGAACCTGAAGTAAGGTTTGTGAGGTTGATGGTGTAATATCCGGTTTGAGTTGCGGTGAAGTAATAATAGTAATCTTGTCCGCCATACCATGTTGCCGCAAGACAGCCATTTGTTCCTGTATAATCATTATTAAAATTACAGGTAGTTTGGTTGGTGTGGGTAAATGGGAACACCAATGGGTTTGCCTGGGCTGCTGCGCAGGTATTTCCACCCTGGGCGAAAGATTTGGCCGAGAGCAGAGAAACAAAAATCAGGGTTGCGAGGAGAAATTTTGGTTTCATTTTATTGGGCGTAATAAGATTAATGTTCGGTTTCAACAATGGTAAAATCTTTAGAGGGTCGGAACCCCTGGAAGATGAGGTGGTCGTAGATGGCCATGAAATCAATTTTAATATCGGCCACTTCAACCATGGTCCATCCGGTGAGGGCATCTACTTTAGCTGAATAAACCAGGTCTTTAAGTTCGAGTAAAGACTTTTCAGCTTTTTTAGCCAATTCCGGGCTTGGGAACCCGGATTCAAATTTGAACTTATAGACAGGGTAATGATCACCCGGGATATGTTTGGTTTGTGCCTGAGTGGAAATTCCCAGGGAAATAGCCAGAATAAATAAAAGGTGTTTCATTGGTCGGTATTTTTCTTTTGTTTGGCGATACAATTTACAACTGTATCGAAGGAAAGACAAGCAGGAAATGTAGAGGTTGCATTGTTTAGTTTGGGGAATACAGGGCTTTTTGGCCTTTTTTTAGGGCATTCAGACCTGTACGGAATATTTCTATGTCATATAAGGTTGTAAAACAGTCATATATGTCAGTTTTTGGGGTCTTTAATTAGAGGAAATTCACATTAAAACCAGATTAAAAGTCCCACTTTTGGCATCTGTCTTCAGGGAAAAAATTCGAGTTTAGGGAACAAGGGGTATTGGGATAAATAATTTTTCGGGGCGAATTTTTTATTATTTTTGCATCCCTTTATCAGGATTCCGGCATAATAATTTGAGAATTAGGATGCTGAGAGAATAAGGCCCGTTCCCTTCGGCTGGCTCAGGGTAAACTGAGGGCTTAGGATCGGGGTGATTAAGGGAGAAAAAAATTAGCTTCGCCAAACGAAGCATTAAAATAGTTTGGCTTGCCATACGAAGCTTTAGCGCAGTATGGCCCGTTCGTCTAGGGGTTAGGACGCCTCCCTTTCACGGAGGAAACAGGGGTTCAATTCCCCTACGGGCTACAGGATGAAAGCAAAAGCCGCCAGGAAACTGGCGGTTTTGTTTTTTCAAGGGTTTGCAAGCTGGCTTGCAAAAACAATTGAAAAAAAACAAAACCATAAGCCGCAAAGCGGCTTTGGCTTTTGCAATTCAGCCTAAGGGGAATCAGCGAAGCTAATTCCTATTTTTTTTACCGCTCGGACCTCCTACGGGCTAGTTAATCAGCGCACCTAATCCCAATCACCAATTTCCTTTTTTCTCGCCCACCGGTGC
>CALEYQ010000027.1 GCA_937924855.1 uncultured Bacteroidota bacterium
AGACAAACACTCCCGCATTAAGCAGTTCTCCCTTGTAAGTACCATCCCAGCCTTTGGATGGATCTGTGCCGTGAAAAATAAGTTCACCCCAGCGGTTGTAGATGTAAAGGTCCATTTCCTTCACCGGCCCGCGCACATGCAACACATCATTATTGCCATCGCCATTGGGTGAAAAGGCGGTGGGGAGGAAAAAGTTTTCAATGGGGGTTGGAGGCGGAGGGCTAATAACACAACTATCAGCTCCGCAGCACCAAACACGAACATCATCGACATAATAATACGCAAAAACACCTGCCGAACTGCCCATAGAGTCTGAAGCCGTTAAAGAATCCGGATAAAAGTTGCCAATGGTAATGAACTTTTCTCCGCCCTGCGCAGTAAACTGGCCGTTAATAAGCACCCAGTTTGTGGAATCGTAAATGATGTTTCCCTGTGGGTGCTCAATCTGGGGCTGAAATGGCAAAACATAGATATCATTGGAAAAAATACTATCATTTGAAAAATAAGCCCCTATCCGATCAACCGCTCCTTTAAATCTTCCAGATCTTGAAACATAAAATTCAACACAATAATCTTTCCCGGTTTTAAGAGTGTCGAGTAGTCGAGTTGAAATATATTCTCTTCCATTTGGGGTTGAATAGTAAGTGGCGAACCCGGCATACGCCAATCCTGTACGGGCGTTTTGACAACCCACCCAGTTACAAGGGACTCCGGCTTGGCCATTGGTTGAGTTATTGCATTGGTGGAAGTAGTCAGGGGTATTCATAGTAGGGCTGTACCATGGATAGGCTTCAAAAAAATTAGATGAAATGCCGGGCGGACAGGCAATATAGATTTCAAAGCTTGGGTTTGGGACTAAATTTTGCTGGGAATGGGAAAGCAGAAAACACAAAAGAAGCCCTGAAAAGCACAAGGCTCCTTTTAGTTTCCTGATTGATGATTTTATCTTGAAATAATAAACTTCCCGCATTGGATGGTGTCTTCTTCGGCTAATTGATAAAGATACATACCTTGAGTATACTTTTCCGTATTCAAAATCAATAAACCTGATTCGGGGATTGGGACGGTTTCAATGAGTTGCGCTGCATGATTATATACGAATAATGTTCTCCCGGGGTTGCCAGTCTTCGGTTGAATTTCGAAATATATTTTGTCTTGTGCGGGATTTGGATATAGCTTAATTTGAAATTGAGTTTCATTTTTTAAGTCCTCATAAGCAACTCTGTTTCCTTCACCCGTGGCATTATCATCAAAATTAACTCCAAGCAAAGCCCTTGCGTCGTAAACTGCCCTGCCAAACTGATGAGGGTTTTGTCTGGCTATTAAATTTAATAAAGAATCCTGAACCTGAGAAAAATTAAAATTCCCGGAAGAAAGGGCAGAAATATAAATTTCATTCACTTTCTGCTGGTAATCCTCATGTCCAAACTGTGGGGTGATGGAAGAATTTAAGTTTGTCGCACCTGGCAAATTTCCTGCTCTGACTTCATTCTTCACCCGGATTAATTTTCCCAGAGGAGCATTTTGGTTCCCAAAATAAAAATTTTGAAGAATGCTGTCGTTTGAGGCATTTGAATACATCAGGGAAGAATCTTCTTTTAATTTTTTCCAGGTGTGTTGCCGTGAAGAATATTTACTATCCATAGAAATCTGGTCAT
>CALEYQ010000028.1 GCA_937924855.1 uncultured Bacteroidota bacterium
CCAAATGATGATTTTCCCTTATTTAATTACAAACCCCGGGGTGTTGACAAAGAAGCGACAAAATTGCATACCTGTATGACAAAGCGGTGAGCAAACCCATACTTATGTCGTGTTTTTAACCCTAAAACAATGGGGCATAGAATTTGCCCCACGTAATTGTGCTTTTAAAAACGTAACTTTATAACCTTTAAAACCGACAAAAAATGTTGTTTTTTGATCCCATCCTCCTGATAATAACCGGCGTATTTGCCCTTATCGGGTTCATTGTAAGCTCAACCCTGAAATCCAAATTTCACAAGTTTTCCCGCACTCCGCTGAGCTCCGGTTTATCCGGAAAAGAAGTGGCCGAAAAAATGTTGCGGGACAGTAACATCCATGATGTAAAAGTTACGGCTGTTCAGGGGCAGTTGACCGACCATTACAACCCTCTTACCAAAACCGTTAACCTGAGCACCGATGTGTATAACGGACGGAATATTGCCGCTGCCGCCGTGGCTGCCCACGAATGCGGACATGCCGTTCAACATGCCCAGGGTTATGCCTGGCTTCAGATGCGGTCCTCGCTGGTACCGGTAATAAATGTTGGTAATTCTATTTTGAATATAGTCCTCATTGGAATTATAGTTCTGGCTTTTGTGAACCCCCATCTCTCAAACATGGGTCTCCTGGTTATGATAATAATGCAGGCCTTGATGACTGTTTTCACCCTGATTACTCTTCCAGTGGAAGTAGATGCTTCGAACCGGGCCTTGCAATGGCTCAACGACAGTCGTATTTCCGACAGGGGCGAAGAATATGCACGGGCAAAAAATGCACTGACATGGGCCGGTCTCACCTACTTTGTTGCAGCCCTCGCCGCCATAACCACATTACTTTATCTTATTATGGCCTATATGGGCCGACGCGATTAATGTAAACCCAAACCCTATGGTAAAAACCCTGATACTACCCGGACTACTGTTATTCTCTTTTTCCGGTTTTGCACAACAGGAAAATGAGAAAAAAATCAAACACGACATTAAAGAAGTAACCGTCTTTTTATCGGGAGCCCAGGTAAGTAATTCGGGTACCATAACCCTGAATCCCGGAAAATGGGATATTATTTTCGATAAAATCTCCAATTACATTAATGTAAATTCCATACAGGCAAAGGGCGATGGTGATTTTACCATTCTTTCGGTCAGTCACCGGTTTAATTACCTGAAGGATGATGAAAAGCCCAAAGACATTCAGGCTGTGGAAGACAGTTTGAAAACACTCAGGTCCAAATCCGATCTCAACAGGGCCTACCGCCAGGTGTATGAAAAAGAACAGGAAATGATTCTGGCTAACAAACAGATTGGCGGTCAAAACACGGGAGTGAATATTGCGGAACTGGAAAAAAATGCAAATTTCTACCGAAACCGCCTGATGGAAATTCAAAACAAACTGGCCGAATTAAAAGTGCGGGAAGACAAAATCAACGAATCGGTTAATAAATTTCAAAAGCAATTAACCGAACTAAATTCAAAATCGAAGCTCGACAATAGTGAGATAGTTGTTTCCATTGCTGCCAAAAATCCCGGCACGGCCAAAATCCAGATTTCGTATTTAACTACAAAAGCAGGATGGACCCCTTCTTATGACATCAGGGCAACGGACAATAATTCTCCCATCAAACTGGAATACAAAGCCCATGTCTGGCAGGCTTCGGGAGTTGACTGGAAAGACATTAAACTCACCCTGAGCACCGGAAATCCCAGCCAATCGGGCACGGCCCCTACCCTGCAGCCCTGGAAAATTGGATATTACCAAGGAGCGCCGAAAGAAGGCAGTTATGGCTACCTGAATACAGCCCCCAGTGCCACTTTTGAAATTATGGAGGACAGTAAAAGCGGTTCAGCGCCTAAACCAAAGAAGGAATCTTTTTCTTCTCTGCCCCCACCCGTTACCATGAGTGAAGGACAGGTAACCACGGTTTTTGATATTCCCATTCCTTATACAATTGCAACTTCGGGCAAGCCCAACCTTGTGGAAATACAGTCTTTCACCGTTCCCGCCACTTATAAATATTATGCCGCACCCAAGCTCGACCGCGATGCATTTCTGCTGGCAAAAATTACCGGGTGGGATAAACTGAACCTGATTGACGGCGACGCCAATATTTTTTACGAGGGAACCTATGTCGGGAAATCCTTCATCAACACCCGGAATATTACCGACACCCTTTCAGTATCGCTGGGGCGTGATAAAAATGTTTTGGTTACCCGGTTAAAACTGACGGAGCTTTGCGAAAAGAAAACCCTTGGGACCCAAAAGAAAGAAACTCTGGTATTTGAAATAAATGTGAGGAACAAGAAGAAGCAGGATATAGAAATTGAAATCGATGATCAGATACCCCTTTCCGTAATAAAAGAAATTGAAGTAGATCTCACAGAATCGACCGGGGCCTCCTATGACCCCGTAACAGGAAAACTATCATGGCGATTGAAATTACAACCTGGGGATACAAAAAAACTCAAATTCGGGTTTACGGTAAAATATCCGAAAGACAAAGTGATAACCTTATAGTTTCAGGAAGTTCTGCGCCTGAACTCTGAACAAATTATAGCCGTAGCAACGGCAGCATTTAAACTCTCCGCTTCGCCGGAGAGTTTATTTTTATGAGGAACCCTTGGCACAACCAGTTTTCGGGAAACAAATTCGCCAACTTCGGGAGAAATTCCATGCGACTCATTTCCGATCAACAAAATGCCGGCGCCCGGCAGGGCGGCTTCATAAATATTTTCCCCGGAAAGAAAAGCCCCGAAAATCTCCACCTTCTCCTTCCAGTTTGCAAGAAAACCGGGAAGATCAAGATAATGCAGACGGACCCGGGCAATAGACCCCATGGTTGCCTGAACAACCTTTGGGTTATAGAGATCAACCGTTTCCCGGCTGCACACAATATCGCTGATCCCAAACCAATCGGCTACCCTGATAATGGTTCCCAGATTTCCGGGATCGCTGATATTATCAAGGACAAGGACGGGATTAGTCAGAGGGTCGATGGAAGACATCGGAAACTCCGGAACCTCGCATACTGCCAAAACCTCTGAGGGTTCTTTCAAACCACTAATCCGGGCCATTTCCCGGGGAGAAATGCGAATGATTTCAAGGTGGTGGTTAAATAGGGAAAGCTGGAAATTACTGCTGCTGAAAATATGCCTGATTTTGATACCGCTTCCAATCAGGTCGGTTACCATTTTCGGACCTTCAGCCACAAAGCATCTTTCCTCTTCCCGAAACTTTTTCTTTTGAAGCGAACGAACAAAACTGATCTGGTTTTTCGTTATCAAAGTGCCTGAATAATAGTAATTTTGGTCAAAACTAAACAAATATTTTTTGTTTCGAAGGGGCCGAAATAACAAACTTGCAGTATTGGCAATTGCTGCCTTCCTGTTTTCCTGTTCTCCAACTAAAAAAGTAAAAGACGGAGAGTACCTGCTTGTTAAAAATGTGGTAGAGGAGAAAGATGCCAAATTATTGCCTTTCGGAAACGACATTGACCTGGGGGAAATCGAAGCTTATATCCGGCAAAAGCCAAATCGTAAGGTAGGACCGTTTCGCCTTCACCTGGGTCTGTATAACATGATCAACGAAAACCGGCTGAAACAAAAAAAAACAAGAAGAGATAAGCGTTTCGACCGGATAGATGCCCGAAAGGAAAAAAAATACCAAAAGAAAAATGTTAAGCGTCAGCGCCATGGAAAGCCCCTTCTTATAGCTCCCAAAAAAAACAAAAATCGTCAGACCTTCAGAGAATGGGTAATGGATATCGGGGAGCCGCCTGTGATTTACGACAGCACCCTGACGCGTCGCTCAAACCGGCAAATTAAACTATACCTTCAAAACAAGGGCTTCTTTAATTGCAAAGTTACTGACTCCACTGCCTACAAGAAGAAAAAAGCAACCGCTTACTATTTTGTTTCTCCGGGCAAACCTTATAAAATCAGAAATGTAAGTTATCAGATCGCAGATCCATTATTAGCTTATTATATTTTCGCCGACACAGCCGGACATCTACTCAAAAAGGGCGAGAATTATGATGTGGACAATTTAACCGCCGAAAGAGAACGGATATCTTCCCAGCTTAAAAATTCGGGCTATTTTAATTTTATCAAAGAGTTTATTTTTTACCAGATCGACAGCACGGCGGGTAACCGTCAGGTCGACATAGACATAATTGTAAAAAATCCATCCATTCCCGTAAAGGGATTTAAGGATTCCACCACAGAAGCCAGCCATACCCGTTATTACATTCAAAACATCTATGTCAACACTTCATACAATCCCAAATTAAAAAAGCAGAAGTTCGACACCATACGCGATCCGGAGTCGGGCATTTACTTTTTATTTTCCGATCGGATCCGCTACAAACCCAAACACCTGGTTACTGCCATTCATTTACGGGAAGGCGAGTTATTCATGAATAAAAATGCCGATGCCACCTATCAGAGTTTGTCGGAACTGAGGGCCTTTAAATTCATAAACATTAATTTCCGGGAAAGAGGAGAAAACCAGCTGGATGCTTATATAAATCTGAATCCGAATGTAAAACAATCCTTTACGGTTGAATCGGAAGGAACAAATACCGGTGGCAACCTGGGTGTTTCAGGATCATTTATTTATCAGAACCGAAATGTTTTCAGAGGTGCAGAAGTGTTCGAATTTAAATTGAAGGGAGGATTGGAAATTCAGCAATCCGCAACCGTTTCCTCTTCCCAACAAAATAACATCGGAGGCGATTTTATCCCTTTTAATACACTGGAATTCGGACCCGAAATGAATCTGCATGTACCCAGATTCATCACACCTTTTAAAATCCGTACCGGCAAAAATGCCAATCCGAAAACCATTTTCAGTGCGGCCGTTAACTATCAGGAAAGGCCTTCCTTCGATCGCACCTCTGTTTTAACCTCGCTCGGGTACACCTGGCGGGAAACGGCCTACAAAAAACACGCAGTATACCCTATTGAACTAAATTTAATTGCCCTGGATCCTAAAAAAGAATTTGAGCTCTTTCTGCAAAACAACACAGATCCCTTCATTGCTTTCCGGTACCGCGATTATTTTACCCTGGGCTCACGCTATAGCTTCATCTATTCGAATCAGGATATAAACCGAAAGAGATCATTCCTCTATTTCCGGGGAGGCGCTGAAGCCGCCGGAAATACTTTACGGGGGATATTTAACCTGGTGGACCAGTATGTTTCCAAACTTCCCTATGACCAGGGATACCTTATAGGCAAAATCCGGTTCGCACAATACCTCCGCGGAGAAACTGACCTGCGGTATTATAAAGTTTTCAGAGATAACAATTCCCTCGTGAGCCGCATTTTTGTCGGGGTTGGAAAACCACTCCACAACTTCAGGGAATTACCATTTCAAAAGAGCTTTTTCTCCGGCGGTCCCAACTCCGTCCGTGCCTGGAAGGCAAGAACCATTGGCCCCGGCTCCTATACCAGTCCGGTCATTACCAACTTCGATCAGGTGGGCGACAACCAGTTGGAATTAAATATTGAATACCGTTTCAACATAATCAAAGTTGTTAATGCCGCCATTTTCGCCGATGCAGGAAACGTTTGGATGCGAAAGGAAATCGCTGAAAAACCAGGAGCCGACTTTAACATTACCCGTTTCTATCAGGAACTCGCCATGGGATCGGGGCTGGGTTTGCGTCTTGACTTTTCCTTCTTTATAATCCGTCTCGACATGGGAATAAAAATGTTCGATCCGGAATTCAGGCTTCAGGACCGATGGGTAATTGTGAATATTCTCGACAATGACTGGAAACGAAATTACATCACCAGTACCGGTGTACCGCCCACGGAAAGATATTCATTTTTGAATTTCAATTTCGGGATTGGTTACCCCTTCTGATCAGGCTTCAATTTCGAGGCCGTCGTAAGCCAAAAATATATTCTCAGGAAGCTCTTCCGAAACTTCCCGGTGCTTTCCCATCTGATGGGAGATATGGGTAAAATATGTTTTTTCGGGTTTCAACTCCCGGCTCATCGCTATGGCTTCCTCGAGAGTAAAATGGGAAATATGTGATTCGCGACGCAGCGCATTCAACACCAGAATTTTGCTCCCTTTGATTTTTTCCTTTTCCTCATCCTCTATCCGGTTGGCATCGGTGAGATAGGTAATGTCGCCAATCCGGAATCCGAACACAGGCAACTTGTAATGATAGGCCAGGATGGGTGTTACCTTTATTCCGTCGAGCAAAAAAGATTCGTTTTTCAGATCGTGTACATTTATCTTTGGAATGCCCGGATAATTACTTCCGTCGAATATATAACTGAATTCCCGTTTAAGGGCCTCAAGTACCCGCTGATGCACATACACATCAATGGGCTTTTTCAAAATATAATTATACGCCCTTACATCATCCAGTCCTGCCACATGGTCTTTGTGCTCATGGGTAAACAACACCGCAGAAATACTTTTTATGCCGGACCTGAGCATTTGCTGGCGAAAGTCGGGGCCGGTATCAATGACAATATTTTTTCCTCCTGCCTGAAAAACCACCGAGGATCTCAGGCGTTTATCATGGGAATCCTCAGATTGACAAACCTCGCAGGGACAGGCGATCAGGGGAACACCCTGAGATGTTCCGGTTCCCAAAAAAAGAAGTTTTACTTTTTCGTTTTTTTCCATGGTTGGTAGTCACCGGGAAGTGGCTTGCGATCCGGGGGCATTTCACGCAGCGGTTCACATTCCATCAGGGTAGCTGATAATATTTCAGGCAGCGATTGATAAATCTCAGTGCCTTTGGTTTTCCATGCCAGCATTTCATCGCTGACATCTTTGACAATTTTACCGGGATTTCCGGCAAAAACTTTACGATCGGGAATTTCCATTCCCTCCGGAACAAATGAAAGGGCTCCCACAATGCTGTCGGCTCCCACAATAACATTATCCATAACCACGGCATTCATGCCGATCAGGGCGTTGCGGCCGATTACAGCTCCGTGAATGATGGCACCGTGACCAATATGAGCGCCTTCCAACAAAACAACTTTAAGTCCGGGAAACATATGCAAAGTGCATGACTCCTGAACATTGCAGCCGGCTTCAATGATTATTTCTCCGAAATCGCCCCGGAGGGTGGCATGGGGTCCGATGTATACGCTTTCACCTATTACCACATTCCCGATAACAGTGGCCTGAGGGTGAATAAAGGCCGACTTATGAATAACCGGTTTAATTCCTCTGTATTCGAATATCATGGAAACAAATTAATTATTTTTTTCCAAACCCGCCTCAAGATAAAACAAAAGTGCCGCCAGATGCCTGCAAACGCTCCGATGGCTCTGGCCGCAGGTGCAGAAATAATCACTGATGTTGTTCCCCGATTGGGCAAATGTTAAAGCATGCGGGGTAGATTCATGAATCACCACCTCATATTTTCCGGGTAAAATTTCTTTGGGAACCGAAACCCAGCCGTTGTTAAAATACAACCAGCCCCATTCCAATACTTTTTCATCAAGCTCATTCCTAAATGAAAGTACGGAAACAGGACTTGTCATTAACACTTTTCAAGAATCAGGGCATACCCCTGCCCTACACCAATACACATAGTAGCCAGGGCGTATTTATGATTTGATTGCGCAAGTTGCAAAGCGGCCGACCAGGAAATCCTGGCGCCCGACATTCCCAGGGGATGTCCGAGAGCTATGGCTCCTCCCCGTGGATTCAGTCTTTCGTCGTTATCAGCCATTCCAAGGGCCCGTGTACAGGATAAAACCTGAGCGGCAAAAGCTTCATTGAGTTCAATGATCCCCATATCGCTCAGTGAAAGTCCGGCTTTCTTCAAGGCGATGCGCGAGGCAAAAACCGGACCGATTCCCATATATTTTGGTTCAACGCCGGCCACACCCGATGCCACAATGCGGGCCATGGGTTTCAGATTGAATTTTTTTACGGCATCAGGCCCGGCAAGCAAAACGGCAGCAGCACCATCGTTAAGACCGGAAGAATTTCCTGCGGTAACACTTCCCTCCTTTTTAAACGCCGGTTTAAGGGCAGCCAGTTTTTCCGGAGTGGTATCCGGCTTAATAAATTCATCCCTTGAAAAAATATGCGGGTCGCCCTTTCTTTGTGGAATGGGAACCGGAATAATTTCATTCTTAAACAAACCGTTTTTCTCGGCTTCGGAAGCTTTTTTCTGACTGCGGGCTGCATAAGCATCCTGGTCAGTACGGGAAATGGAATCCCGGGCACAAAGATTTTCAGCCGTTTCACCCATGCCGTCGACCCCGTACATGTCTTTCATTTTCGGATTTATAAACCGCCAGCCGAAGGAAGAATCATACATCTGTTGATCGCGACCATAAGCACCGGATGCTTTGCTGATAACCCAGGGACCACGGGTCATATTTTCAACCCCTCCGGCCACCATTATTTCTGCATCGTCGTTAAGGATATATCGCGCCGCATCCATGATGGCAGACATACCCGAAGCGCATAAGCGATTAACGGTTTGTCCGGGCACCGAAAAAGGATATCCGGCCAGTAACAATGCCATACGCGCAACATTCCGGTTATCTTCACCCGCCTGGTTGGCACAGCCCATAATTACATCGCCGATAAGCTCCGGATTTACACCCGGGTTTCTTTCCATTAAAGTTTTCAAAACAAGGGCTGCCAGATCGTCGGTGCGAACCGGGGCAAGAGATCCGCCAAAATTCCCAATGGGAGTTCTGATCCCATCAATTAAATAAACTTCCTTTTTCATATTTTAATCAAACCAGTTTTTTGAAGTTCTGTACACCGTTCCCCGGAACAGGGCAACTTTTTTCCCTTCCTGATTGGTAACGGTTACCTGATAAATCCCGATTTTATCCGACAAAGATAATTCCTCGGCTACGGCAGTCAACACATCTCCTGATTTTACACGCTCCACATGAGAAACGGAAGTTTCCACGCTCACCGCTTTTCTCCCGTGAGAGTTGGAAGCAAATGCAAGAGCAGAATCAGAAAGCGAATAGGTAATACCTCCATGGGCAATATAAAAACCATTCAGCATTTCATCTCTGACCTGCATCCGTAATTTACAATAGCCCGGACTTTCACCCAGTCGTTCAATGCCAAGCCATTTGCTGAAGGCATCATTGTTAAACATCGCATCTACCACACGGGTAGCCAGTGTTTCGGTTCCCATCAGTAAAATGTTTTATTTTGTTCCGCCATCTCAAACACCAGGGGCGATAAACGATACCGGTCTTCTCCGTAGCGCTCGTACAATCCCTGCATGCGGTGTGATATTACATTCCAGCCTATTTCATCACCCCATTTTAACAAACCCTTGGGATAGTTTACACCCCGCATCATGGCCGTATCAATATCTTCCTTTCCCGCAATGCCCCAGAATAAAGTATCGGCAGCCTCATGAATCAACAGGGTAATAACCCGGTCGAAAATTTTGCCAAGCAATTCAGGATTGGCATCAGGGGCAGCAGGTTCCGGATTCTGATAATTGTAATAACCCCTGCCCGACTTCCGTCCGTATAAACCTGCCTCAAAATATCTCTTCTGAGTAAGGCTGGGCTTGTACCTGGGTTCAAAGAAAAACTGAGTCCATACCGATTCAGTAACCTTATAGTTTACATCGTTACCGATAAAATCCATCAGTTCAAAGGGGCCCATTTTAAATCCACCCATGGTTTTCATGGCATGGTCAATAGTATAAAATCCGGCAATGCCTTCTTCGTAAATCCGGATGCTTTCTCCGTAATAAGGGCGGGCTACCCGGTTCACAATAAAACCGGGGGTATCTTTGGCAATCACGGGGGACTTACCCCAGGCTTTTACCTCCGCAAAAACTTCTTCTGCCAATCCATTTCGGGTCAGAACAGAGGGAATAATTTCAACCAGGGGCATCAGAACAGCAGGATTAAAAAAATGAATACCAATCATTCGCTCGGGATTTGTAAGTCCATTGCTAAGGCTGGCAATCGAAATGGAGCTGGTATTTGATGCCAACACACAACCCGGCGATACCCTTTCTTCAAGGCTTCGAAACAAATCCTGCTTTACTTTCATTTCTTCCAAAGCAGCTTCCACAATTAAATTACAATCGATGAAACCATCAAGGGAAGTACCGGTAGTAATCCGACCCTGAATGGCCTTTTTCTCGGCTTCGGTAATTTTATTTTTCCCAAGAAGAATTTCCAGCGATTGGGCAATGCTCTTTTCTGCTTTATCAAGCGAAGCATTGGAGATGTCGTACAAAAAAACATGAGCCCCTGCCGTGGCAATTACCTGGGCAATGCCCGAACCCATAGCCCCGGCACCGGCAATTCCTACTCTGTTAAATTTCAACTTGCTCATTTTCCAATGAATTTTGGTTTCCTTTTTTCAAGGAAGGCATTAACACCTTCTTTATAGTCGAGGCTTTGCGCAGCCAGAGTTTGCATTTCGGCCTCCAGTTCAAGCTGGGTTTTCATGTCCGAGTTAAAGGAGGCATTCAACAGACGCTTGGTTAAACCAATGCCGTAGGTAGGTCGGCCCGCCAGGATACAGGCAAACTTAAACGCTTCATCCTGCATAATAACCCCATCGTAAATTTTATAAACCATTCCCAGGGTAAAGGCTTCCGCAGCGGAAACTTTGTCGCCCAGCATCATCAGGGCAGATGCACGCTGGAAACCGATTAACCTCGGAAGAAAAAAAGTTCCTCCACTATCGGGAATCAAACCTATACCTGAAAACGCCTGAATAAAAGTGGCATCCGAAGAAGCCACCACAATATCGCAGGCCAGGGCAATATTGGCCCCCGCCCCTGCAGCCACACCATTTACTCCGCATACCACAGGCTTTTCAATTTCACGAATCAAATGAATGATGGGATTGTAATGCTCATTTACAATTTTGGTAATTCCCGGTCCGTCCGGTGAAATGGCCTCCGACAAATCCTGTCCGGCACAAAAGGCTTTTCCCTCACCGGTAAGGTAAATAGCCCTGACTTCTGGATCTACTTTTCCGGCCTTCAGCTTTTCCTGTAACTCCAGAGCCATTTCACGGTTGAAGCTGTTATATTTTTCAGGACGGTTCAAACGAATAATCAAAACCCCGTCTTTTCTTTCAGATAAAATATATTTCATAGGTCTCAGATTTCGTAATAAATAGTAAGGGCAAACTCCAGAGGTCGTGAAAGGGAAATAATCTCCTTTATTCCTTCGCGACCGTAACGAAGATAAGAAGAAATAATCCCTTCTATTCGCTCCAGGGGAACATTCCCCGCCATAAGGCGTGAGCGCCCGTTTAAAAACTTTGACCGGGTATCGGCCTCTTTATTTTTCAGGGCTTTTATTCCCTTTTCCCGGAGGGAATTCAACTGGCTTTCCGTTCTGGCTTTAAAAGCAGCGGCAGCGGGGGTAAGAGTTGGATCTATTTCTCCCAGTTTCAAAGCCAGGGATTTTTCCATTTTCCCGAGCAGTGCAAAGGCTTCGTCCAGATCCACTTCTTCCGTCAATCCCTTAAACAATTCATGCAGGCCCTCCCCTTCCGGACGGAAATAGACTTCAGGTTGCAGGCCTCTTTCTTCAACAAAATCCAAAAACCTTTTTTCCATATAGGCATTAAAATTTCTGGGAAGAATCAAGGGAAAATCAAGACCAAGGGCATCAAAGACCGGCTTTAATTGAAGCCAATATGCAATTTCTCCCGGGCCACCCACATAAACTAGATTGGGCAACAGATTTTGCTGGAAAAGTCCGCGGGTAATTACGTTGGGGGAAAACAATTCTGCGGGGCCTTTGAGTTCTTTTATATCGGCAACCTCTATCCTCCGGTTCTTTTCCAGACGGAACAAATTTACGGAACGGCTTTTTGCTTGTCCCTGATAACCGGCCTTTTCAATCCTTTGGGTGGTTTCTTCAACAAGATCATTTATCTTTCCCGGGTTCCCACCCTCGTATCGGACCACTTCATTGAGTGCAAATTTAAATTCCGGAGCAGCACCGTCCAAAATCAGAAGTCCCGTTCCTTCAAAAAGAAAATGGATGAGACGAAAATTAAACTCGCCCAGGGTTTGAGAGGCGTTTGCCAGATCCTTTATTTTCAAAAATCTTTGTTTCTGATCAGGTGAGGAACCTGCAATGGCTTCCAGTTGATTCAGGCATTCAAAAAATCCTTCATCGGTTTTGATTGAACCCAGGATTTGTCCATCCGGTTTTTCCCATCGGATTTCATTTCCAAAAACGAGGGTATGATTTATTTCTGAAAAATCATCATCTTCATTATGCAGCCAGTAAACAGGCACAAAGTGGTTTTCCGGAAACCAGGATTTATAAAGGGCTGCCAGTCGGATGGTGGTGGCAATTTTTGACAAAACATATTGCGGGCCGCCGAAAATTCCGGGTTGTTGTCCGGTGCAAACCGTATAAGTACCCGGTTCAGACAAAGAAGAAATTAATTCCACTTCGCCGGCCTCCAGGTTATATCGTTTGTAGGAAGCAAGGAAAGCCTCTTTCAGGGGGGCGCGTTTTGCCTCCGGGAACCGGGATAATTTCACTTTGCTTTTCAGGTTGTTTTCATCCGGAAAACCGGCATGAAATTCACGCAGCGCGGACTGGCCGGAAATGTAATCCAGAAATAATTGCGAAAATGAAGGAATTCCGGAAAACGGAACCTGCTTACTGGCGAACGCCATAGGAACAAAGATAGGAATCCCGACGGAAGAATCAGGCCTCTAGATCGGCCATTTTCGAGGTTTTTACAAACTCGAAAGGAAGCTTTACCATATAGGCATAGTCGCGACCGGCACCCAGAAGGTAGGCATCGGAATACATCCAGGTTACCTTTACTTTCTTTCCTGAATTTTGAATTTCAAGTAGCTTATATAAGATAAAAAGGAAGGCTTTGCTGGAAGAGATATTGAAGAAATCGAGATGAAATACAAAATGGGTGTTTTCTGCAGGATTTTTGGAATACTTCCCAATCCAATCCAGCACCTGGTCGTAGAAGGGCTTCCCGAATTCAGGAACCGAGCGACCGGAAATAGAAAGATTACCGGATTCGGCATTAAAATTAACCTCAGGAAGGTTAGGTTCGGCATGGATAAACAAATGCTCCATAAAAAATATCACTTGAATTTATAGGTCAACTTTAACACTAAAAAATAAATTCGACTTTCACCTCATATCCTTAGCCTAAAGCCCTTTTTGCTTCGCTAAGACCCTGCTTTAATCTACCGGAACAGCCCGTAAATCATAGTCGGAAGCCCCTGTAATTCTTACCTCTGCAAAATCTCCGGTACGCAGATGCCCCTTACCGGCATCCACCCAGACTTCGTTATCAACTTCCGGCGAATCGCCTTCGGTGCGGCCTATAAACAAGCCTCCTTCAGGACGGTCAATAAGGACTTTTAAAACGGAATTTATTTTCGATTGGTTAAGTTCAAGGCTTATTTCCCGTTGTGCTTCCATGATTTCGCTGGCCCGGCGTTCTTTTTCCTTTGCGGGAACGTCATCTTCATACTCAAAGGCTCCCGTGTTTTCCTCGTGCGAATAGGTAAATACCCCTACCCGATCCAGCCTCATTTCCTGCAACCAGGAAACCAGGGTTTCATGATCTTCTTTAGTTTCCCCCGGAAATCCGGAAATAAAAGTAGAGCGGATGGTGATGCCCGGAACTTTTTCACGCATTTTATGAATCAGCGCCGTGGTTGATTCGCGGGTACTTCCCCTTCGCATACGCTCAAGCACCGGGGTACTGATATGTTGCAGGGGAATATCCAGGTATTTACAAATTTTAGAATTAGATGCCATAACATCCAGCACATCCTCCGGAAATCCTGCAGGAAAGGCATAATGAATGCGAATCCATTCTATTCCCTTTACTTCCGAAAGCTTTTCAAGCAGAGTGGCAAGGGTTCGCTTCTTATAAATATCGAGGCCGTAATAGGTGGAGTCCTGGGCAATCAGGATTAATTCATTTACCCCACCTGCGGCTAAATCAGCGGCTCTTTTTACCAGTTCTTCCATGGGAACCGAAATATGCTTTCCCCGCATCAGGGGAATGGCGCAAAATGAACAGGGTCGGTCGCAGCCTTCCGAGATTTTAAAATAGGCAAAATTCTTTGGTGTGGTAAGCAGGCCCTCCCCTACCAGTTCCTTTTTATAATCTGCCTTCAGGGTTTTCAGCAAAGCAGGAAGATCGCGGGTTCCGAACCATGCATCCACACCGGGAATTTCTTCTTTCAGTTCGTCTTTGTAGCGCTCACTCAAACATCCTGTAACCATAACCTTATCCAGCAAACCTTTTTCACGGGCCTCGGCATATCTCAGTATGGTATCAATACTTTCCTGTTTGGCGGACTCAATAAATCCGCAGGTGTTAATAATTACGATTCTCGCTCCGGAATCATCTGCTTCATGCGTTACTTCATGACTGTTGGCCCGTAACTGCCCCATCAACACTTCACTGTCGAAAATGTTTTTCGAACAACCCAGGGTAACTACATTCACACGGGGTTTCTTTCTGGTTTTTGCTTTCATCTCTATTTTTTCATTTCCTCCTCAGGTATCCTACGGTCACCATCATAAGCGGATATTTCGGCATCTACAAATCCCTGTTCTTTTATTCTTTGAAGAGCTTGTTCGGCAGTAGCGTAATCGCGGAACGAACCTACGGTAAACACACTGGAACCCGCATTACCCTTTCTAACTTTTACGCCCTGACCGGCAATACGGAATAATTTATTGGCATCGCTCACCGGCACTTCATTGGTATAGGATCCCAAAAATACCGTAAAAACAATTTCACCCTGTTGGGCATTATTGGGAACCGGTTCAAATGGAACATTATTTCCTCCATTTTCAACTACTCTGATGGGCTTATTTTCATCCGGCGGCTGGTTATCTCTGGGCTCCCGGGGAGGAGGATCGAATTCGATTTTGGGATTGTTGGTATTAACAGGGGGCGGATTATTGGCCGGGGGATTATTATTCACCACGGGAGGATTTACCACAACCGGGTTGTTGTTATTGTTGTTGTTCGGAGGAGGAGTATTGTTCGGGGCATTATTATTACCTCCCGTGTTGTTAGTACCTGCGCCACCAATCAAAATCTGATTGCCTTCGCGGGCAATGATATCTGCAGCTTCGTCGGGAGATATTCTCTGGCCTTTATAATAAGCGGTAACAAAAGCATCGCTGATTCCTCCCTGAACAATGGCATTTTTACGAGCCACTGCATCAGCAAATTTGTTGTACTGACCGCTGGTATATCGGATTAAGCCATTGGGTAATATTTCATTATTCAGGGGCGAAACTCCTCCCAACTGGGCAGAGGTAACTTTCCGGGAATACACTCCAACCTGCACGGTGAAAAACAATTTGTCCACCGATTTTACATCTGTTGATTTTACATCGTTGATTACCGTAGTAACAGGGGGCTGATCCGGATTCCGCACTTCGGGATTAACCGGATTTACGGGATTGTTATTTACAGGAGGATTGGGCGTAGTGTTCACCGGAGTATTATTTACTACTACATTTCCTTGTCCGCCACCGGCAATCTTTGCTGCTTCTCCTATACTTATCCGTTTACCATTGAAAAAAGCCACCACAAATGCATCGGGATACCCCATGTTTCGGATTTTCCCCTTGGCATCATCGGCCAGATTAAACTGCGTAAAATAACCTGCCGTATAGCGGGTAAGTCCGGTGGGGGTGGTTTCGCCTGACAAAGGAGAAATTCCCTTAAAGACTTCCGGATCAATAGGATTCCGGAATGCTCCTATCTGCACTTTGTAAATCAGGCCCTCTGGCAATTTTTCATCCACCGGAATGGGTTTGGCATTGGTGTAAACTACGGGCTTCACCGTTTCAATTCTATTGACCGGAGGCGGAGGCAAATTGGGTGCAGGAGCCGGAATTACAGCCACCGGGTTAGGATTGGTGTTCGGATTCGGATTGGTATTGGGATTTGTATTGGGAGCCGGATTGGTTCTTACCGCCACAGGATCCGGACCACTCTCAAACACCTCTTTATTTATAGCCACTATTTTTTCTGAGGTACCCTGATCCATTCCCGTCAGCAATTGATCGGAAGCTTTTAATTTGATTTCTGATGAAACTTTTTTCTGGGAAGCACTTAAATCCAGACTGTCGGCTTCTCTTTTCAAATCAAGTGCTTTTGCATCCAACTCGTCCGATTTTTTTAATAGCTCTACCTGCAATCCCGGATCGTTGGTTCCGGCCGTTTGCTCAATCAATTTCTGCGATTCTTTCAGCAGTTGCTCACTTTCCGATTTTTTATCGGCCGACAATTGCTGATCGGTAAAGGCAGAACGCTTCAATTCCTCTCCTTCGTTTTTTAAATCATAATACTTTACCACATCCGGATTCTCTCGCAGCCCGGGCTCAAGGTCGTTTACGACAACTACTTTTTTAGAACTGAACCTAACCGGATTATTCGTCGTTACGGGATTGTTCGTCGTTACGGGATTGTTCGTCGTTACGGGATTGTTCGTCGT
>CALEYQ010000029.1 GCA_937924855.1 uncultured Bacteroidota bacterium
ATGGCGAATTGAGCATGAAACAAATGCTTTGCCCAACCCTCCGGTCCATTATCGAAATCATGATTGCCCAGGGTAGTGGCATGATACCCCATCTCGCTCATGAGTTTTAATTCGAGCTCTCCTCCGAAATAATTGAAATAAGGGGTTCCCTGAAAAAAGTCGCCGGAATCGAGCAGCAGCACATTTTTTTCTTCGTTTCTGATTTTCTGAATCAGAGCCGCTCTTCTCGAAACTCCTCCCTGTCCGGGATATTTCGGATCGCTGAGGGGAAGGGGGTGAATATGACTGTGAACATCATTGGTATGCAGTATCGTAATTTTTACCAGTTCCTTCGCAGCCAGCATGGCCAGGGCACGGTTATTCAGTGCCAGCATACCCGCACTTCCGGCCAGAGCCATTTTTAAAAACTCCCTTCGGTCACTCATGGTAAATTCTCCCGTCGGTTTTTGCAGTAAGGGTTTTTCCTTCCCGGTTCTTTTCCTGAATATAATAAATTATAGCATCGCGCAACAGCATATGAACCGTGTCGGTGGCCACCGGATTATTAAAGAATTTCATTTTGTCGCCTCCTGCAGCCAGGTAGTCTGAAGTAACGATTCTGTAATTTTTTCCGGTATTCAGGGGTTCTCCGTTTATCATTACCCCGGAAGGTTTTTTGTTTTTGATCCCCATTTTTAATCCTGCCACCGGCATCCCGTCAATCGCAGCAATATACTCCAGCATTTCCCGTGTTTTTTCTCCGGTCATTGTTAATACCACCAACTCGTTTTCAAAGGGCATTAACTTAAAAACCATTTCACGGGTTATTTCACCGGCAGGCAGGGGGGCCCTCAATCCTCCGTTGTTTAATAATACCATGTCCACGGGTGGTTTTCCTTTTTTTTCGAGGTATTTCCCGGTCTGGTACAATACCAGATCTGCTACAAAATTTCCCAGTACACTTTCCGGATTTCCCTTGGTCATGGCCTGATCTGAAATTCCCAGCACTTCCTTCATCTGCAGGTCCAGTGAGTCGCGATAGGGTTTTATCAGGTAGTTGTATAAGGTGTCGGAACCCGGGTTTTCGCTATGGGAAAGAGCAATGGTTTCCCCTGAAATGTTTTTGATGCGGGGATAAGGCTTACAGGAAATAAGGAGAAAGAATGCGGGGATAAGAAGCCTGAACATGGTTCCCCAAATTACAAAAAATTGGCTTAAGGATTCCGGAAATCGTCTCTCCTTTTTATGGCTTCAAATATTCCCGTTACCAGCGACAGAACCAGACTGAATAGCAGGGCCCACCAGAACCCGTTTACCTGAAATCCGGAAACCAGTTTTCCCGCCCACAGAATAATTACGGCATTTATCACAAGCAGAAACAAGCCAAAGGTCAGAAAAGTTATAGGGATGGTTAAGAAAATGAGAATGGGTTTTACCACCGCATTGAAAAAAGCAAGCACGGCAGCCACCAGAATGGCGGTGAAAATACTGTCGTTTTGAATTTCAACTCCGGGCAGTAAGTAGGCGGTTACCAGAATGGCAAGCGATGAAATGAGAATCTGAATTAAAAATCTCATAGGTTTTTCTTTCTTTGGGTTATGGCATGAGAACCGGCAGGCCGTTCGCCCCCTCGCCAGATGAAATCTTTTAGTTTCCATCCGGTCGGATCTTTTGTGTCCGGGGGGACAACGGTTCCTTCAGGCTTCCCATAAAAGTTTATGGCGCTGATTTCATTGTCTGCAATCTGTATCAGCATATGGCTGCAATCGGTTTTGTTGATTCCGGAAATCTGTTTTTCTTCTTTGATGAAATACAAAGTTTGCCCGTTTCCCTCGACCCTTATTTTTCGCAATTCGTTTTTTGAGAAATAGCCGGTCATTACTTTCCCTCTTATCTGGTTGTATTTTCCGCTGTCTTCCTCAGAAACGATAAAAGCGGTTTTCTCAAGCAGCATTTCCATGATTTCCCCTTTCGATGTTTTTATCTCCATGGTTTGTGCGGTAAGCTGTTGTTTCCCGGTCCATAAAACCGGCTTTCCGAATAATCGGATGGTGCTGTCGGCAAATGAATATAACAGCGAGTCGCATTTTCCCTGCAAATCGTATTTGAAAAGGATTACTTCCGGACCGGCCTTCAGGAAACGGGCCTCTTCATCAATAAGGGTTTCGCTGCCTTCTTTTTTTATTCCGTAGTAGGAGTAGAGGGTGTCGGCCCCGAGAAAAATAGAATCACCCTCAAAGATTTGGATCATATAGGGCTCTCCGGTTATCATTGATTTACGGTTCTCACCCTTGTATTCGGCAAGCCTGCCTCTGATAATGATGTTTTCGGCACTGTCGGTTACCTGCACCTTTCCCATGGCTTTTCCATAATCGAGATTGCGGTCGTAAAACAGCGAATCTCCGCTCAACTCCTGAGATCCTGAAATGAGTTTTGCATTCCGGCTGAACCGGGATTGATTTTTATGGGTGTCGTAAAATCCGTTTTCGCAATAAATGCGGTTTTCCTCAGAGATGATATGGGTGGGGCCGTGAAACCAGGCGATTTTTGTGGAGGTATTATACCTGAGGGTGTCGCATTTTACGGTGTACTCGGGATTGGTGAGAACCACATTTTTCTTAAAGGCAAATTCTCTTTTTCCTGCATAATAATAACCCTGGGCAGAAGTAAGGGTATGTTCGGATGTTTTTATGGTTCCCCCACCTAAATAAACCCCCGTTTTTGTTCCCATATCATAAACGAGGTTGTCGGTGGTCAGTACCATCTCCCGGTCGGTCATGGTAATATTTTTTGAAATTTCGGCTTTACGGGTATTGCCGTTATATTTCAGAAAATCTCCGTTCAGACTCAGTGAATCGCCCTGAAGAATCCTGATGTTGCGGTAAGCCTCCAGGGTATTATCGTCGAACAGCCAGGCACTGTCGCAATACATGATTACGGATTGATGTTTTAATACAACATTTCCGATCAGGCGTTTGGCGCTTTTTCCAATGTGTTTTGAGAGTTGAATGCTCTGGGCTGAAAATTCTATTTTTTGTTTTTTTTGAGCCAGCAATTCTGAGCCACTCCCCAAAACCAAGAGAAAAAGAATAAGCCCCTGCCCGGATAAGTTTTTCAATGCATTGAAATTTTTAGGCATGCTGATTCCGGATCAACCATCAGGCCGTAACCCGATCCATAAAAATGGTCTGGGTTCGGTCGGGACCTGTAGATACAATGGATACCGGGATTCCTGTTTCATTTTCAATAAATGAAATGTAATCGCGGAGTGCTCCGGGCACTTCGTCTTTCGACCTTACTTTTTCCAGGGAGCAATTCCAGCCCTTAAAGGTTTGATAAACGGGTTCAATTTTTTGATTCACGGGGTCGAAAGGCAAATGGGCCGTTTCTTTCCCGTTGATTTTGTATCGTGTGCAAATTTTTATTTCTTCAAAGGAATCCAGCACATCGGCTTTCATCATGAATAATTCGGTAGTTCCGTTAATCATGATGGCATATTTCAGAGCGGGCAGATCGAGCCATCCGCAACGGCGGGGTCGTCCGGTGGTAGAGCCAAATTCATTTCCGTTTTTCCGGATCTGTTCTCCGGTTTCATCCAATAATTCGGTAGGGAAGGGGCCGCTGCCAACGCGTGTACAATAGGCCTTGAAAATGCCAAAAACGCGTCCTATACCCGAGGGCGGCAGACCCAATCCGGTACAGGCTCCTGCCGTGATGGTATTGGAGGAAGTTACAAAAGGGTAGGTGCCGAAATCAATATCGAGGAGTGAGCCCTGAGCACCTTCGGAAAGAATTTTTTTTCCGGACCTGAGAGCCTCGTTGATAAAATACTCTCCGTCTACATGAGTCAATTGTTTCAAAGCCTCTATGGCGTCGAAAAATTCTTTTTCTTCCGGACCTGGAACATATTCAAAATTCAGAGAAGCCAGGAGGGTTTTGTGTTTTTCTACCAGGGCATTATATTTTTCATGGAAAATTCCTGAAGTTATGTCGCCTACCCGCAAGCCGTTTCTTCCTGTTTTATCCATATAGGCCGGACCGATTCCCTTAAGGGTAGATCCTATTTTTTCTTTTCCTTTGGCGGCTTCAGAAGCTTTATCGAGAAGACGGTGAGTGGGTAAAATCAAATGGGCTCTCCGCGAAAGAAGCAATTGCTTCCGGATATTTACCCCCATCTTTTCGAGGGCAGCTGTTTCTTTTAAGAAAATTACCGGGTCAATAACAACTCCGTTTCCCACCAGATTCAGACAGTTTTCATGAAATATGCCGGAGGGAATGATGTGCAAAACATGTTTAATGCCATTGAATTCGAGGGTATGGCCGGCATTCGGTCCGCCCTGAAAACGGCACACAATATCGTAGCCGGGTGTTAATACATCCACTATTTTCCCCTTGCCTTCATCACCCCACTGTAGTCCTAATAATACATCCGCTTTCATGTCGATCATGATTTTTTAATTTTTTCCAGCGCGTCTTCCCGGTTTTCTGCAACGGTAAAAACGGTATTTAATTTGGTAATTACCAATAGTTCGCTCACTTTTTTTGAAACTCCGGAAATCACGGCTTCTCCGCCTTTGGTGCGGCATTTGGTTAAAATATTAATAAGCACATTTAAACCGGAACTGTTTACATACTTCAGATCCATCAAATCAAGCACAATGCGGTTATTTCCCTGTGCAATGGATTCCTCCACTGTTTTCAGGAAGCTTTCGGCCTGTGCCCGGTCGATGAGCTGGCCGGATAGTTTATAAATCTGAATTTGATCGGATTGTTCGTTGGTGTAGGTGAATTCCATTTACTTGGTTTTATAGTTTTCGCAATTTTTGTTTTTCTGCAGTTTTCTGCACCTTCCGTAAAGGTTCAGGGAATGTCGTGATATGGTAAAGTCGAGAATGTCGCCGGCCATTTTTTGAATTTGTTCGAGCCGGGGATCGCAAAACTCGAACACTTTCCCGCAATCTTCGCACAGCAGGTGATCGTGTTGCCGGAACTCAAAACTCCTTTCGAACTGGGCAATATTCTTACCAAACTGGTGGCGGGTAACGAGATTGCAGTCCTGAAGCAGTTCAATGGTGTTGTATAAAGTAGCCCGGGATACCCGGTATTTTTTGTTTTTCATGTGAAGGTATAATCCTTCTATGTCAAAGTGCCCGCCGTGCGAGTAAATTTCGTCGAGTATGGCAAAGCGCTCAGGGGTTTTCCGGTGTCCGTTCCTCTCCAGATATTCCGTAAAAATCTTCCTGACCCTTCCGTTTATGTCTTTTGTTTCGGTCATTGGGGAAACAATAAAAATAAGAAAAAACGGGGAAACAGGGGAGGGGTATTTTTACTTTCCGTCGACACGGGTAACGGATAATACGCCTTCTACTTTTTTAAGCTTGGAAATAAGCTCGGTAAGGTGGTGGGTATCTTGCACGAAAACCATGATGTTTCCTTCAAAAATGCCATCATTGGTGTCGAAACTGATGCTTCGCATGTTTACATTGAGCTCTGAGGAAATTATCTGGGTTATTTTGTTTACAATGCCTACTTCATCTATTCCGTTAACCTTCAGACCGGCCAGGAATGAAATGGCCTCCTGGTTTGTCCACCTTGCCTTAACTATACGATATGCATAGTTGCTCATTAACTCAATGGCATTCGGACAATTTACCCGGTGTATTTTTATGCCGTCGTTTATGGTAATAAATCCGAAAACATCATCGCCGGGTATGGGGTTGCAGCAGGGTGATAATTTATAATCTATTTTTTTAAGGTTCTCACCAATTACAAGCATGTCGGAACTGCCCCGGATGCTGGTAACCAGTTCCTCAAAATTCGGTGATTTCTTTTTAGCAGGGCTTTCTTTTTTAAGGGTTCCTTTTTCTTTTTGTTTTTGGAACTTTTTGATATGCCTCAGGTCGATAATTCCTTTGGCTACCCGGTAAAACAATTCCTGGCTGCTCTCCAGTTTAAAGAAGTTGGCTACTTCATTAATGTTCTGAACCGTAAAATCCAGTTTCAGATGGGTGAATTTCCGCTCGAGAATTTCCCTTCCTTCTTCGGCAATTTTTCGCTTTTCTTCTTTTAAGGCCGATTTTATTTTCGACTTGGCCTTTGCGGTTACTACATAATTTATCCAGTCTTCTTTAGGCGTTTGCTTTTTGCTGCTGATAACTTCTACCTGGTCGCCTGAATTTAAAGGGTGGCTCAGGGGAACCAGCTTGTGATTTACTTTGGCTCCTATGCAGGTTTCCCCAATCCGCGTATGTATGTCGAAGGCAAAGTCGAGGGCTGTGGAACCGGCAGGAAGGGTACGCATTTCTCCTTTCGGGGTAAATACAAAAATCTCGTCGGAAAATAAATTGAGTTTGAAATCGTCGATAAAATCCAGGGCATTTTCTTCCGGCGATTCCAGCATTTCACGGATTTTCCGGATCCACTCTTCTAACTGACTCTCTCTTTCGGCGGCGCTTTCTTTATATTTCCAATGGGCGGCATACCCTTTTTCGGCCAACTCATCCATTCGGGTGGTTCGTATCTGTACCTCAACCCACTTTCCATCGGGTCCCATAACGGTGGTATGCAGCGATTCGTATCCATTGGCTTTAGGAGTGCTGATCCAGTCGCGCAGACGATCGGGATTGGGTTGGTAGAAATCGGTTACAATGGAATAAACCCTCCAGCAATCGGGTTTTTCTTTTTCTCCATCGCTGTCGATGATAATCCGGATGGCGAATAAATCGTAAATCTCATCAAAGGTTACGCCCTTGTTTTTTATTTTATTGTAAATGCTGAAAATCGATTTGGCCCTTCCGTAAATTTTATACTTGATCTGCGATTCTTCCAGCGCTTCTTTAAGGGGTTGAATAAACCGATTGATGTATTTTTTTCTTTCGGGTTCTGTGGCCCGCAACTTTCCTTCCAGCTCTTCATAAACTTCGGTCTCGGTGTATTTCAGGCAGAGATCTTCCAATTCGGTTTTGATGGAGTTTAATCCCAGCCTGTGCGCAAGGGGGGCATACAAAAACAGGGTTTCACTGGCAATTTTCAATTGTTTGTCCCGGGCCATTTCTCCCAGGGTACGCATATTGTGCAAACGATCCGCAAGCTTGATCAGAATTACCCTTACATCGTCGCTCAGGGTAAGTAGTACTTTCCGGAAATTTTCGGCCTGAATGGATTTGGTGGCATCAAAGACGCCTTCGATTTTCGTGAGGCCATCAATAATCTGGGCAACTTTTTCCCCAAACATTCCCTGAATGTCATCCAGGGTCATGTCGGTATCTTCCACTACATCGTGCAAAAGTGCACAGATAACGGATGTGGTTCCCAGTCCGATTTCTTCGGTGCAGATTTTGGCGACGGCCAGGGGATGGAAAATGTAAGGTTCGCCCGATTTCCGCCGCATGTTTTTATGGGCTTCAAGGGCAAGTTCGAAAGCTTTGCGGATGTGGATTTTGTCGCCCCGCTCCATACGCCTTTTACAGGCCCTTAACAGGGAGCGATAACTTTGAAGGATCTCTTTCTTCTCCTTTTCTTCGTCTATGATTACTTGTCCGCCCATAAAATTCTCAGTAAAAATACGAAATCCCCGGGCAATTTTTTTGAAATACTAAAGGGCGGTTTCTCTTTTCAACACCTCAAGTAGTTTTTTTACGGTACTCAGGCGGGTACGGAATGAAAGGCAGGCAAACCTGAGCCAGACCCTGCCATTAATGCGGGTGCTGGAAATGAATACACTTCCTTCTTTTACTACCTTTTGCTGAAGGGCCAGATTGAAGGCATCGGCATCGCCTGAGCGTGGAACAAAGCGGTAAATCGTAACCGAAAGGTCGGGTTCAGGGCCGGTTTCAAATCCTAATTTTGAAACTTCCTCCCTGAAATACCGGGTCAAAAGAAGCTTTTCATTCAGGCAGGCAATAAAGGGTTCCGTGCCATGTATTTTTAGCGGTATCCACATCCGTAATCCCCGGAAGTGTTTGGTTAATTCTGCGGATAAGTCTGCCGGACTGGGTTCGTTTTCTTCGGCATCGGCATCCTGGAGGTATTGGGCCTGATAAAAATGACTTGCACTAAGATGCTTTTTGTCTTTTACCAGTACAATCCCGGCTCCGTAAGGTAAGAACAAGCCTTTGTGAGGATCTGTTACCAGTGAATCGCTGCGCTCCATGCCTTTCAGCTTTTCTTTTCCTTCCCGGGTCATAACAAAGTAGCCTCCATAAGCGGCATCTACATGAAACCAGCATTTTTCCGCGGCACACACATCCGCAATTTGGTCAAGAGGGTCAATGGATCCTGTATCGGTTGTTCCTGCAGATCCAATAACCAGGAATGGATTTTTTCCGCTTTGCCTGTCTTCTCTGATCAATCTTGCCAACTCTTTTGCGTCCATCCTGAAATGGGAATCCATGGGAACATAACGGATCGGACAATGGCTGAGTCCGGCAATGCGGATGGCTTTAAAAAGTGAATGGTGGGCCTGGGCGGTACAGTATATTACAGCGTCTTTTATTTTTTCAGGCTCAATTTTTTTGGCATCGCGGGCAGTTACCACAGCCATCAGATTGGCAATACTTCCTCCGCTGGTAATGTTGCCGGCTGCATTTTCCGGATAGCCCATCAAACCCGCAGTCCATCGCAGCAAATAATTCTCAAGTCGCACGGCATTGGGACCGGCATAAAAAACTCCGGCATACCGGTTAAAAACTGCCGCCAGATAATCTCCCAATGCGGCCTGATACACTCCGCCACCGGGGATATAACCGAGATGTCCTCCGCTGGCAGGGTTCAAACCGTATTTGTCAACCTGTTCATTAAGATGGGAAATTATGTCTTCTGTTTTTCCCGGGTAGGAACCGATTGACAGCAGGTCGGAATTCCCGGAGGCTTCGTCCTGAATAATAAAGGCCGGTAATTTTTCAACCTGATTCAGAAATTTTTCGGAATAGTCGAGTACCTCCCTGCGATGTGTTTTTCTACGGTCGGAACCGGATTCCAGCAGGCGGGATAATTTTTCGTATTCGAGGATTTTCTCTTCCGGGCTCATTTTTATGCAATGTACAATGCCTTCGGGGATTTCCTAACTTTGCAGGGTGAAAAAATTTAACATACCGGAGTTTTACCGAAGCCCGGTTATTTCCCGCCTGAAATTAATCCGTACCCAGGCCGACCCGGGTCGCGAGGATTATGCTCCTTCCCGCCTTGATTTCGGCCCCGTGGTTTTCCTGGTGCCCCGGCATTTTGGATTTTGTTACGGGGTTGAGAATGCCATTGAAATTTCTTTCCGGGCTCTGGATGAAAACCCCGGAAAAAACATTTTTTTGCTGAGCCAGATGATTCATAATCCGGATGTGAATAAAGATTTGATGGACCGCGGCGTTAAATTCCTGATGGATACCGAGGGGAATGAGATTTTACCCAGAGCTGAAGTAAAAGCCGGCGATGTTCTGATAGTTCCTGCTTTCGGTGCTCCGGTTGCCGATTTAAAATGGTTTGAAGAAAGAGGAGTTGATGTAAAAAAATACGATACTACCTGCCCCTTCGTGGAAAGGGTTTGGAATAAATCCAAAAAGCTGGGTGATGATAATTTTACTATTGTGATCCACGGAAAGTTCAGGCATGAAGAAACCCGTGCCACCTTTTCGCGGAGCGTTTCTCACGGCCCTTCGATTGTTGTTTTGGATTTAAAGGAGACCGATAAACTCAGGGATTTTATTTTGGGAAAAATTTCAAAGGACGATTTTTTTAAAATTTTCGGAGACCGGGTGTCGGACGGCTTTGATCCTGATTTACATCTGAGTCGCATAGGGGTTATAAATCAAACCACCATGCTGGCTTCCGAAACCCAGGCTATTGCCTCAAGATTGAAGGAAGCAATGATTCAAAAGTATGGTCCTGAAAACATCAAATCGCATTTTGCCGATACGCGCGATACGCTTTGTTATGCCACCAATCAAAACCAGGATGCCACTATCGAAGCTTTGGAAAATAAAGCCGATATGGCAGTTGTGGTGGGAGGTTACAACAGTTCCAACACCAGCCATCTGGTGGAGTTATGCGAGGAAAAGTTTCCCACCTTTTTTATCTCAGGGCCCGATGAGATTTTAGGTAAGAACCGGATCCGGCATTTTGATTTTCATTCCGGCAAATTGTCTGTTGAAGAAGCTTTTCTTCCCGATAAAACGCCACTCACCCTGGTTCTCACCGGGGGTGCTTCCGTTCCGGATAGTGTGGTAGAAGGCGTAATGGCCAGAATTTTGTCTTTTTACGAAGAAGTGAAACCGGTGGATCAGGTATTGAAGGAAGTTCTTCCGGCCTAGAATTTTCCGGAAAGGGTTAGCTGGGCACCCTGACCTGCGGTTTTAGCCCATAAGGCATACCCTGAAATGTAGTAGGAGTTAATTTCTGCTTTAAACCTCTCGTTTAATTTGTATTCCAGACTCAGGCCTCCGTTCAAGCGGCCATATCCACCGTAGGAAATGTTTATCCCGGTCGAAAATTTCCCTTCTCTGAAACTGCGAATGGCTCCCAGGTAATAAAAGGGTCGTGCATTGGCAAAGAACCTGTAGTTAATTCCTTTTTCAATGATGTATTTTTTGCCGATATAAGTTGTGGCCAGAATACTGAGTACGCAGGGAAGGGGTGTTACAACCGGCTCCCGTGAGTATTTTACCTGCGACCGGAAAACACTGTCAGGATTATTGAAAGGGTTGAGGGAGTTATCTACATTTAATAGCCCGGGAACATTTATGCCGGCATAATGATAACTGGAGTCGATACGGTAATGTTCGGAATTCTGATTCCACCGGATAAATCCAAAATCGGAAAGTTGCATGGTCAGTATCCCTTCGTTGTATCGGGTGAGGTAGGGCATTTCCCAAAACAAATCAATGGCGCCCCCGATTCCGTTGAAGGCCAAGGGAGTTTTTTTTGCAGTATCGCTGCGCTGGGCTTCCATTACAATATCCAGATCCATGAAAGTGCCGTCAGGACTGGTATAAAGACTGGCCCGTTTTACATCGCTGCGAAGAAAGTTCTCTCCTTTAATAAGGGAAAGTGAAAATCCGTAGGAGTTTTTTGAGGAGTCGGTCATGAATTCCATACCGAGGTTCAGTTGCTGGTAACGGATTTGGTTTAATCTTAAATTTCCCAGGTCTGCTGTTTTTCCGGCAAAGGATTTATTGCCGTAAAAGGCAAGCCGGAACAAATCGGCTGAAAAAATTCCGTCAATGTGCAGCCGGTCGCGGATTTGTGTGGTCAGCCGGATATTTTTCTTTCCAAAAATTTCGGCCGGGCTCCAACTCCAGGATATTCCGTAGTCAAAATCACCTCCAAACCGGTTGATGTACCGGAGTCGCTTATCGACCTGATTTTTTTCATTTTCCGAAATCCTTCCTCCCAGATAAAGTCTGGAGGCAAAAAGATTGGTCAGGGCATCGGCATTCAGGAAATATAATCCGGTAATATCTATTTCATGCCTGAAGGTGGAATCTTTTCCGGCAAAAATGGCCTGAGGTAAAAGGGAAAGGACAAACAGAAAGGTTATTATGCGGAGGGAGTGCATCAGGTGGCAAAGGTAATTAATGCCCTAGGTTTTTTGCTTTTTCTTTTTGGCTGCGGGGAAAAGAATGTTGTTCAGGATAAGCCGGTATCCTGCCGAATTGGGATGGAGATTTAAATCGGTGGGAGGATCTTCAACCCGGTGCTGATAATCTTCGGGGTCGTGGCCTCCGTAAAAGGTCCAGGTTCCCTTTCCATAATCGCCATGAATGTAACGGGCCTCGTTGGCTGCTTTGTATTCGCCCATCACGAGCACATCGGGTTTCAGAAATTTTTTGTTAAAGGAAACCGTTTGGCCCCAGAAGCCTTTTATTATTTGTTCGTGGTTTTGGCAAAGCATGGTGGGAACCGGATCCCACTTGGCAGAAAATTCAAACAAGGCAAAATAGTCGGTTGATTCGGTAATTCCGTATTGGCCACGGGAATAGTAGGTGTCGATATTACTGAATTCATATTCGTATGGATTTGTTACGAGCTGGAATCCGGTAAATGCAAAACATTTCGAGTAGTCAAGCTTTTTATTCATTTGGGGATCGGAACCGTCTCCGTCAAACATCGATTCGCAAATATCAACGCCTTCGGCGGCCAGGGCAATATCGTAAGAGTCGGTGGCTGAACACATGGCAAAAAGGAATCCGCCTCCGGCCACAAAATCCCTGATTTTTTTGGCCACGGCCAGCTTCAGTTCCGAAACTTTCGAAAATCCCAATGCCTTGGCACTGGCTTCGCTGGATCGTTGTTCTTCCTGATACCAGCGGGCATTTTTGTATTGTGCATAAAAGCGACCGTATTGTCCGGTAAAATCTTCGTGGTGGAGGTGAAGCCAGTCGTACTTGATCAGTTTATCCTGCATTACCTCTTCATCGTAAACAACATCATAGGGAATTTCCGCATAAGAAAGAACCAGGGTCACGGCATCATCCCAGGGTTGTTTGGTCTTTGGGGAATAAACCGCAATCTTGGGTGGCTTTTCAAGTTTCACCGCGTCCATGTTAATTTCCGGACTGGCTATTTCGCTGAGAATGGCGGTGGATTTGGCATCGGCAATCACCTCGGCCGTTACCCCGCGGATTAAACACTCCGATTCAAAGGATTTGTCGTATTTAAACATGAAACTGCCGCTCCGGTAATTGAGCAGCCATTGTACATCCACTTCCTGTTTCAATATCCAATACGCCACGCCATAGGCCTTGAGGTGGTTTTTTTGCCCTTTATCCATGGGAATAAGGATAAAGGCCGCATGGATTTGGCCAAATCCAAAAAGCAACAGAAACATCAGGCTGAAAATTCGCATATGGGAAATCCCTCAAAAATAATACCTAAAGTTACGGAAAATAAGGCGGTAAAAAAACTTAAAAAGGAGTGTCCTCTTCAACATTCAGGTCATCGTCCCATTTGGAGGAGGGCTTGGTGATGGTATTCGGCCCCTCGGCAAGGAAGCCTGAGTCGGGCTGAATGGTGGTGTTTTCGGGGAATCCGGATATTCCTGTTTCTGCACCCTTGTCGAGGTCGACAAATTTAGCCAGGCTTTGAATGAAGCGGATGTCGGCACTTCCCACAGGGCCGTTCCTGTGCTTGGCAATGATTACTTCGCAAATTCCGTTTGTGGGTGCTCCGTTTTCATCTTCAAAAATCCCATAGTATTCAGGGCGGTGCAGGAATAGCACCATGTCGGCATCCTGTTCAATGGCACCTGACTCCCGGAGGTCGGAGAGCTGGGGTTTTTTCAGTCCGCCCCGTGTTTCAACCGCACGGCTTAACTGGGAGAGCGCGATGATGGGAATGTTTAATTCTTTGGCGATGCTTTTCAGAGAGCGGGAAATAGTACTTACTTCCTGTTCCCGGTTCCCACGGTTATCGCCTGCACCCTGCATCAGCTGAAGGTAATCTACCACAATGAGTTCTATACCGTGCTGGTGTACCAGTTTTCTGGCTTTTGCCCGCAATTCAAAAATGTTGAGGGCAGGTGTATCATCGATAAAAATACGGGCCTCGGCAAGTTTGGTGATTTTTGAGTTTAGCTGCATGAACTCATAATCCTCCAACTGGCCCTTTTTCAATTTTTCGGCAGGCAATTCACTCTCGCTGGCAATCAAACGGTTTACCAATTGGATGGAAGACATCTCGAGCGAGAAGACGGCCACTGCGCGGTTATCTTTGATGGCTGCATTACGGGCAAGGCTTAAAACAAAAGCTGTTTTACCCATAGCAGGCCGCGCGGCAACGATGATAAGATCTGATTTTTGCCAACCTGCGGTGATGCGGTCCAGCTCCATAAATCCGCTGGGTACACCGGTAATGCCGGATTTCAGGGTACGGGCAATTTCAATTTCTTTAATGGCCCGGCCCATGATGGTGCTAATCTCATCATAGTTTTTCCGGATATTCCCCTGCACCACATCGAAAAGATTTTTTTCAGCTTTGTCGAGAAGGTCGAATACATCCGTGGTTTCCTCGTAAGCATCCCGAATGGTTTCGGTGCTTATTTTGATGAGTTCCCTTTGAACATATTTCTGGGAAATAATCCTTGCGTGATATTCGGCGTTTGCCGCAGAAGCCACCCGGGAGGTGAGTTGTGAAATATAGTAAGCACCGCCCACAATCTCCAATTCCCCTGTTTTCCGGAGGTCCTGGGTAACGGTTAAAATATCAATGGGCTCTGAGCGATTGAATAAGCGCTGGATGGCAGCAAAAATTCTTTCGTGAGCTTCCTTGTAAAAACTTTTGGGTTGTAAAATATCAATTACGCTGGTGAGGGCTTCTTTATCGAGCAGAAGTGCTCCCAATACGGCTTCCTCCAGATCAACCGCCTGAGGTGGCAGTTTCCCGATTTCATAAAGCTGCTGAGCCATTGGGTTGGCTGCAGGCTTTCGGGTTTTAAAACCCTCTTTTCGTTTTTGATCCAGATCGCTCATTTTTTCCCGGGGCATCAAAATTAACTAAATGAGGCATTCATCTTGAGGGGGATATCCAATTTAATTTACAGGAAATGAACAGCCTTAAAGCAATTCTTTAATATTAACGAAAAAACTCCAAAACCGTTACCAACTCAGGGTCTGAGTTAATAACATTTTTGTTAACCGGGTCTTTTTCCTAACTTTATTCGATGAAAAAAATAGTTTTTAACAAGGCCCTCCTTCCTTGCATTTTTTTTGTAAGTGCATTAGGATTCTTTTCCTGTAAGAAAGACAACGACAAAGCCACCCCTCCGGAGATTGAAATTTTATCCCCGGCCGAGAATACGGTGTTTAATATGTTCGATACGGTTACCGTGATTTTTAATGTGCGTGATGATGAGGCTTTAACCAGCGTGGCTGTTTCCCTGGTCGACGGTTCCAATAACCAGGTTCAGGGAAGTGTGAATGCAACCCCATCCTCAATTAATACCTCAGTCACGGCATTGTATGTGCTTAACGAAATTCATTTGCCCTCGGGTTATTATTACCTGAAGGTATCGGCCAGCGACGGGAAATCTTCCAATTACAAATTGCGTAAAATATACATTAACGAAGCGCCGCGGAAGTTTCTTGGGGCTTACCTGGTTTCATCTACCGGCCCCGGAAATGTAAATCTTTTTGCCGCTGACACCCTTATGAATATTTCTTCAGCCTATACCTATGCGGGTGATTTTGCTGCGGCTTCCCTGAGTTCCTACAATCAGGCTTTTTATATGGCAGGTCAAACTTCCGGGAACTTCAGTTCTCTGAGCCTCCCCGGGCATATCATAGGGTGGACCGTGCCGCTTATTCCCAGTGCCAATCCTTACTTTACGGATGTAATATCTTATCAGAAAAATGTATATCTGGCTTTTTACGACGGCAGGATCAAGGGGTATTCTAAAACAGGATCCATTGTTTTTAATGCCAATATTGCACAGGGCTTCTTTCCAACGCGTATCGCCAGGCACCCCGACTATATGCTGGTGGCGACTAAGGAGATAATTTCATCCACCCGGAAAATTGTTTTGTTTAATGGAGCCACGGGGACAGGTTTTCAGGAGTCGTTTATGACACAGGTTCCAAAGGAAATATTTTATAAAGACAACGACAATTTATATTTCTTCGGAAACAGCGGTACCCAGGGCGTGATGGAAATATACCAGATCAGCACCAATGGTTTCTGGACTCCCCGAACCCTGCCTGCCGGATTTTTGCTTTCAGCTGTTCAGATTGATCCCGATAATTATTTGTTCGGCATGAATGATGGAACAATTTACCGGTATCAGTATAGCATTAATTCGCTCACGCCCTTTGTAAGCGGAATTCAGGCCGGTATTTTAAAATACGATCCGGTTAATATGGTGGTCTTTGCGGTAGATGGATCCCAGATCAGGCGCTACCGCTTCCCATTGGCTCAGTTTCTGGGAAGTACCAATCATTCGGCCAGCATTTCTGCCCTTGAATTGTGGTTCAATAAATAAAAAAGGGGGCTTAAAAGCCCCCTTCATTTTCTGATAAAAAATTTATTTTATTACTTTTCCTCTCAGGGTTTGAATGGCGGTTCTTAATCCGTCGAGGTGTTTTGCGCTGAACTCATTTTTGTCGGCTGCAGCCTTAAACGCTCCTTCCAGGGGTGCGAATTCAGTTGCAATGGCCTGGTAATCGGGATTTGCTTTGTATTCTTCCAGCAAATTTTTTACGTACTTATAAGCAGTTACATAATTCCATATCTCCTTGTAAACGGGCTTGGTAGCCGGCTCGTCTTTTTTAGGATAAACCATTTCACAGGCTGCATATAAGCCCTCAATCCAGCCTCCAATGGCCATCAGTCCTGCATATTGCATTCTTTCATTGGAACGCATATGTCTTTCCGCCTTTTGGAAAGCTTTATCGATCATTACATCCTGGGTGTCTGCTTTTCCTAAACTTTCAATCAGCGATTTGCTGAATTCCATATCAAAAGCTGAACCCACTCCCAATTCGTTGGATAGCTTCCCAATCGACATCAGGTAATTGTTTGCTTCCTGATTTTGATTGAAGGCACAGGAAAATCCAAGGTCGGCTCCATAAGCGCCAAGTGCAATGGCCTGCTGGCCTTTTGTTCCGTAACTTTTTCCGGCGGGGTTCAATACCCCGGAAACGAAACTTATTCCTGCACCTTTAAACTTTTTTCCAAGTGCGGTAGGACTGGGAAAGTTTACGGTAATCAGGTCGATGTTTATCTGGGCCTGATAATTAATACTGTCGGAGGTAAACTCAATGTCTTTAGGCTTGTTTTGGTCTTCGGGTTCCCCACAGGAAACCAAAGCAATCAAAGCCGGCGTAAACATTAGGGCAATAATCTTTTTCATGGTTCGGATTTTATTTTGATTTTACTTTTGGGGTCACATTTCAAGTACGGGTCCCATGCTGCTGAATTTTGCAATCCGGGCCGCAATTCTTTGTTCGGGACTTTGTTTGTCGAGTTCTTCTACATTTTCCAGCACCGATTTTTTCAAAATGGAAAACATTTCCTCCTGGTTGGCGTGCGCACCGCCGAGGGGTTCGCGTATGATGCCGTCGACCAGAGCGTTTTTCATCATGTCATCTGCGGTTAATTTTAATGCATTGGCCGCAGTTTCTTTATGGTTCCAGCTTCTCCAAAGGATGGAAGAACAGGATTCGGGTGAGATAACAGAATACCAGGTATTTTCAAGCATTAGCACCCTGTCGCCAATTCCAATGCCCAAAGCACCGCCGGAGGCTCCTTCACCAATGATATAACACAACACCGGTACCTTTAAACGGGTCATTTCAAACAGATTTCGTGCAATGGCCTCACCTTGTCCTCTTTCTTCGGCTTCCAGCCCGGGATAGGCTCCGGGAGTATCTATGAAAGTGATGATGGGTTTGTTAAATTTTTCGGCCAGTTTAAACAGCCTCAGGGCCTTGCGGTATCCTTCAGGGTTGGCCATTCCAAAGCGGCGGATCTGCCGCATTTTGGTGTTGATGCCCTTTTGTTGACCCACCAGCATAAATGTACGGCCGTTTATTTCCCCAAATCCACCCACCATAGCCTTGTCATCGGCCACTGTGCGGTCGCCGTGCAATTCCATGAAGGTGTTGTTGGTAATGGCGTTAATATAGGCCAGGGTATAAGGACGATCGGGGTGCCGGCTTAACTGTACCCGCTCCCAGGGCCCCAGATTGGAAAATATTTCTTTCCTTTTTTCGGCTATTTTGTGTTCCAGTTCTGCAATGGCCGATGACACATCCACCTTGGTCTTTTCCCCGGTCTCCTTTATTTTCTCCAGTTCTTTGAGTAACTCTTCGATGGGTTTTTCAAATTCAAGAAATGTCATAATCCGTACTTTTGGAGGACTAAAGTAAAAATTATTTCAGAACCCGGGGGTCCGTAAAGGGCATTACCGGGCTAAATTTGGCTAATGATTTCATTTCCCGTTTCAAAAATTAATCTGGGGCTGAGTATTATCGGGAAAAGGACCGATGGTTTTCACGATTTGGAATCGGTTTTTTACCCGATTCCTTTTTGCGATGTTCTGGAAATTCTGCCTTCCCCTGATGGAGTTTCCCGTGCCATAAACTATACAGGCAAGATGTTTTCGGAAACTGAAATAAGCAATCATTCCTGTCTGAAAGCCCACGAAATTTTGGTTCGTGAATTCGGTATTCCTCCGGTTGAAATCCGCCTGCTTAAAAACATTCCCTTTGGTTCAGGCATGGGCGGTGGTTCCTCCAATGCTGTGGAAGCCCTTAAGCTGATGGCCGGCCTTTTCAACCTTGAAGTTAACCGGGAAAAATTACTCTCCTGGGCTGCTGAAATCGGAAGCGATTGTCCGTTTTTTGTTGATGCTACTCCTGCCCGGGTTACCGGAAGGGGTGATGTAATTGAACCTGTGAAGCTTTCCTTAAAAGGCTACCACCTTCTTTTGGTTTTCCCGGGTGTTGAAGTTTCAACACCCTGGGCTTTTTCGAAGATTAAACCGGGCGGAAGAAATGAAGAAATGGTACCGGTTATTTTAAGTGGGAACCTGAAATCATGGCAGGGAATTGTAAGAAACGATTTCGAAGCTGTTGTTTTTGAAAAATATCCCCGCCTGAAATTACTAAAGGAAGCATTGTACTCCATGGGGGCTGTTTACGCATCCATGTCGGGCTCAGGCGCCACCTTATACGGTATTTTCGAAAACAGAACTTCTGCCGGGGTTTTAGGTTCGGAAGTTCAATGCCGATGGGTTGAATTATAAAGGCTCAGGCAAATTTCTTTGCGTCTTCCAGAAACTGTTTCAACCCGTTATCCGTAAGCGGGTGTTTTAACAAAGCGGTAATGGCACTGAGGGGACAGGTAGCTACATCGGCTCCGATTTTTGCACAATCTACAATATGCATAGGGTGACGGATGGAGGCCGCAAGTATCTCGGTGGCGAAGCCGTAATTATCATAAATGGTTCTGATTTCATGAATCAGATTCAGTCCGTCGGTTGAAACATCATCTAACCTTCCTAAAAATGGACTAACATAACTTGCCCCGGCTTTAGCTGCAAGCAAGGCCTGTCCGGCGCTGAACACCAGGGTGCAGTTTGTCCGGATTCCTTTTCCGGTAAAATATTTAATGGCTTTGATGCCGTCTTTGATCATGGGAACCTTCACCACAATTTGTTTGTGAAGGGCAGCCAGTTTTTCACCTTCCTTAATGATGCCATCGGTGTCGGTTGCAATAACTTCCGCACTTACATCACCCGTAACAATTTTGCAGATGTCGACATAGTGTTTCATAACGGCCGCTTCACCTTTTATGCCTTCTTTGGCCATCAGGGAGGGGTTGGTGGTAACTCCGTCGAGAACACCCATGTCCTGGGCTTCACGGATCTGATCAAGGTTTGCGGTATCAATGAAAAATTTCATGGCGGAAGTTTTGGCAAAAATAAAAGGTTATTAAGCCCGACTGTCGCCGAGTTAATAACAAATTATCCAAAAAATAATTATTGACTCCCGAAAACCTTTTTCAGGATATCAGAAACCCTGGCGACCGGATCTTTTCTGATTTTCTGTTCTTCGTCCTGAATCAGTACAAACATGCCGGTAATGGCACGGTCGGTAACATAGGATTCCAGATCGGGGTCCTGCTTTTCCACTCCGGGCACTTTGTTGTAGGTGGTTATAACGGGATTCCAGTGTTTGGTCAGTTCAACCTTACTTAGGGCATCCTTTACTTTGGGTTGAAAAGCTGTTTTCAGTTGGCCGGTTGTTTTTTCCTTCAGGTATTCAGTGGCTGCAAAATCTCCGCCTTTTAAAATCGCAAAGCCATCGCCGATCGACATATTTTTGATGGCACTTAAAAAGATAGGGCCGGCTTCCTTGGCAGCTTCTTCCGCCCCACGGTTTAGTGTGAGTACAAATTTATCGACCCGGTCTTTGAAACCCAGTTGCTCCACCTTCTCTTTTACTTTAATGGCATCGGGGGGGAAGGGGATAAAAATTTTCGGGTTTTTATAAAATCCGTCCATTGCTGATGCCAGCGAGGTGGATTTGTTGGTTCCTACGCTAAGCGCTTCCCGCAGACCCTGGATTACTTCTTCATTGGTAAGTTTGGGTTCTGTTGGGGGGGTGTTGATTACATTGCCGAGCTGATTGAGTTGCTGGGAAGTACAGGAAATGATGATGGCAAGCAATCCGCCTACCCATACATAGGGAAATATTTTTTTCATAAATAATTCGTTTTCTTTGCTTTGAACAAACTTACAAATATTTTGCCAAAGGTATTTTTGCATGAAAATAGCCCTGATTAATATAGGTGATGAGTTGCTGATTGGTCAGACCGTAAACACCAATTTATCCTGGCTGGGAATGGTATTATATCCCCTGGGCCATGAAATTGTGCATGTTCAGATCGTTCCTGATGAAGCTCATGCCATTGAAAAAGCACTTATTCGGGGTTCCGATGAAGCATCCGTTATTTTGGTTACGGGCGGACTGGGGCCTACACGGGACGATATTACCAAAGAAGTTGTTTGTGCGTTTTTTCAATGCGGTTTAAAACGAGACGCTGAATCGCTGGAAAGGATAAAGGCGTTTTTTAGCAAACGCAATCTGCCCATGCTGGATGTAAATCTGTCACAGGCCGATATACCGGAAAAAGCAAGGGCTTTGCCTAATTTTCTGGGAACCGCACCGGGCATGATGATAGAAGAAGGGGGTAAAATTTACTTTATCCTTCCGGGGGTTCCCTATGAGTTTAAAGCCCTTGTAAAAGAATCCGTTTTGCCCCTCTTGAAAATAGAAAATCCCGAGGAAGAAAAAGTGCACAGGACGGTGCTAACTTATGGTTTGGGGGAATCATTTCTGGCCGATAAAATCAGTTCCTGGGAAAAGGCCTGGCGGGCAGGTGGGGGTGAATTGGCCTATTTACCCGGATCGGGATTGGTTAAGTTGAGGTTGTCTCTTAAAGGTGGGAACCGTATAGCGGAGATTGATAAAGAGCTGGAGGCTCTGAAAAAACTAATTCCGGATAACTATTTTGGTTTGGCAGGCACATGGGATCAGTTGGGACTGGAAAGAATTTTACTGACCAGGCTTGAGGAAAAAGGCTTGAGTCTTGCATTGGCTGAAAGTTGCACCGGAGGATATATTTCACATTTAGTAACGAAAGTTCCCGGGGCTTCAAAAGTGTTAAAAGGCTCGGTTGTGGTTTACTCTAATGAGATGAAGGAAAAACTGCTGGGTGTAAATGAGGAAACCTTAACAAAATATGGGGCCGTAAGTGAGGAAGTGGTAATTGAAATGTGCCGGGGTTTAGAAAAGAATTTCGGGGTTGATTGCGGCATTGCCGTTTCCGGAATTGCGGGACCGGACGGGGGAAGTCCCGACAAGCCTGTGGGCACCGTTTGGATTGCCTGTTTATTCAAGGGCAGGGTAGGGGCGGTAAAGCACCATTTTTCGGGCGACCGCATGCAGGTAATAAGTCAGGCTGCCCGGTATGGGATTCAGGGAATTTTAGACCTGATGGACGGTCGTAAATTCTAAAAAAACATATCTTTGTGCCCCCCGAAAATTGCCCGGATGGTGGAATTGGTATACACGTACGTTTGAGGGGCGTATGCCGCAAGGCTTGCGAGTTCGAGTCTCGCTCCGGGTACAACAAATTTTTCCGCGCGAGTGGCGGAACTGGTAGACGCGCAGGTCTCAGAAGCCTGTGGGGTAACACCTGTAGGAGTTCGAGTCTCCTCTCGCGCACGAATAAGATGCAACATCCAACGGTGTTGCATCTTTATTTTCATCTTTCCCCTCACCTGTAGGATTTCGAGCCGAAGGTCCTGATTTCCCGAAAGGGAACGTCAGGGTCTCCTCTCGCGCACGAATAAGATGCAACATACAAGGGCGCAATGGCCAGAATTGGTTTTCAGATTTTTTTAGTAAGAAAAAGACAGAGGAGGATTAAAGCTTCACCATTTTTCTAACCACCCTTTCACCTCCAAAATTACATTCAAAGAAATAAATTCCCTTAGGCAAATCCTGAATATCAAGTTCGGTTTGATCACCTGAAACCCTTACTTCTGATTTTATCTCCTGTCCCTTTACATCCAGCATACGATAGCTGAACCCGGGTTTGGAAGTCTGCACAAAAACAAAATCTGAACCGGGATTGGGGAATATCGTAACCTGAAGGTTCTGGTGGGTTTCGCTAACCGATAAGCCCGTAAAGGTTCCTTTCCGATAAATTACTTCGTTGGTAAAGGCACTTTGAAAAACAAAATGAAAAATGCCGTTTCCAAACGCTACCGATGGAACCTGTTGATTTCCGGTGGCTGAAAAAACCGAATCGCTGAGCCAAACAACGGATTGACCCAACCCGCTCACACCGCTGGTGGAAAAGCTCACGAAACAACTGATGTTGCTGTTGGCTCTGTTGTCGTCCCAGCAAACAGCCAGGGTGTCACCACTGCCGGCAATGGAGGGATGGCGCTGTACAATACTCATCTGATTCTGATAATCAATTATCCTGTGCCGGTTCGATTGCAGGGTTCCGCCGTGCATGCGACCCAGAATAATCCGGCCGTTTCCTCCCACCTGCGACATCCATACCGAAAAAATGCTGTCCCCGTTCCAAATGGCCTCAGGGCCTGCAGACGGACATCCATTCAATACCCAGTTGGTACTGTCGATCTGGATGTTTTGCGTAAAGCTTTGTCCGCTGTCGCCGGAATGGGTCAGGTGAATATTCCTCAAATTATTGATGTTGTTGCGGTACATAACATATACCGAATTGTTTTTTTGCAAAATCATGGGCGGACAACACTCACAGGGAATTCCGGGAGCCGGAGCATTGGCCGATACTTCCATGCTGAAAGTCTGACCCCCATCGGTGCTCCGGTTGCACATTTGACTGGGATTTTGCATGGTTTGCGTTGCTTTTTCAAAGACAACATAAGGGTTTCCAAGTGGGTCTATGGCAACGGCCGGCGTATATCCCGGGGTTGCCGGGGGCTGGTGGTCGGCCCGGACGGTATCCTGCCAGGTTAATCCACCGTCGATGGATTTTACGAGGTATATTTTTGAAGAGGTCATGGGTAAACTGAAAAAGGAAACAAAAACTGTATCTCCCCTGGCCGCAATGTGTGGCCCTTCATTGCTGTTGGTATAACACAAAACTCCCGTAGGAGTTACCTGAACGGGAGCCGAAAATCCACTTCCGTTCCAACGCGATGAATATATTATTCCGTTGGCCCTCGACCACATCACCAGGGGAATATTGTTTCGGGTTAAAACAATGCGTGGTTTAACCGAGCCGTAGGTGGAACCGCCGGCAACTACCTGTTGCGGACTGAGGAAAATCTGGGGGCTCTGGGAATTGCCAAATTGAAAACAAAAAACCAGTGCCAAAAGGGATAAAAGTTTATTCATCCTGCAATATAGCAAATTCGCCAAAATTTGCACCGGCCTATTCCCCAATAAAAGGTATTTTTATGCGTTTTATAGCTATGCCCCACGTCCGGTTTTTATTATTTCTTTTCGCTGGCCTTTTTTCTGCCTGTATCCATGCCCAAACCGGAGGAACTGTTTTTGGAAAAATTAAAAACACCGAGGGGCTTCCCATTCAGAATCTGAATATTACGGTACGCGAAAACCCTGCCTTCAAAACCATTACCAACGAAAAGGGGGAATATTCCCTGCAGCTTCCTTCCGATTCCGTTTTTACCCTAATATATTCCCATGTGGCAATTTTGAAAACGGAAAGAACCGTTAAGCTGAAACCGGGGGAAAGAAAAAAACTGGATTTCGTTTTTGAAGATATTACCATCATTCCCCAGGTTGTTATTGAAGACAAGCAAACCCGGTCTAAGTTCCTTACTATAATTCCCATCGAAGTGGTTCCCCTTCAGGTGGGACCCTCAATGGATTTTAACCGTATTCTCGTTACCCAACTTGGCGTTTCCTCCAATAACGAACTCAGTTCGGGGTATTCAGTTCGGGGAGGAAACTACGATGAGAACCTTGTGTATGTAAACGGGGTAGAAGTTTACCGTCCGTTTTTGGTTCGCAGCGGACAACAGGAGGGTTTGAGTTTTGTGAACCCCGATCTTGCAGGTAACGTAGTTTTTTCCGGTGGAGGGTTTGAAGCCAAGTATGGCGATAAAATGTCTAGCGTGCTGGATGTCCAATACCGCCGCCCCCGGAAATTTGCAGGAACTTTTTCGGGTTCCGCCCTCGGGGCAAGTCTGCACCTCGAAAATATTTCTCCCAACCGCCGTCTGGCCTGGATTTTCGGAGCCCGGCAGAAATCCAATCAATACATTCTTAAATCCCTGGATACCGATGGGGAATTTCGTCCCTCTTTTTACGATGTACAGGGTTTTCTTACTTATGCCCTGACCGATGAGTGGGAACTCGAGGTGCTAACCAATATTGCCAGTAATAATTACAACATTGTTCCTGAAACAAGGCAGAGTGACTTCGGAACGGTAAATCAGGCCCTTCGGCTTACCGTATTCTGGGATGGTCAGGAGATCGACGCCTTCCGGAGTTATATGGGGGCCTTTACCCTTGTAAAACGCCCTACCGGGAAAAACATAACGTATCGCTATATTTTTTCAGGTTTTCATACCCGTGAAAAAGAAACCTTCGATTTGTTCGGGCAATACCGCATCGACGCCCTGGAGACGGATCTGGGGAAGGATAATTTTGGTAATGTGGCCTATAATCTGGGTATTGGTGGCCTACTTCACCATGCCCGCAACTACCTCGATGCAACGGTTGTAAGCGCAGAACACCGGGGCTCCTGGTTTCGTGAGAAGAAAGGCTTCATCTCCGGCGAACGATGGGAGTGGGGAGTTCGTTACCAGCAGGAATATATCAACGATTTTTTGAGCGAATGGAAAATGCTCGATTCTGCAGGGTATTCCGTTCCGCAGGGCAATCCAAATACCATTGAATTACAGGATGTGGTGCGATCCGAAATTCACCTCGCTTCAAATCGGGCAAACGCCTTTTCGCAATGGACCCTCGAAAAAGATTTAAAAGATTCTTCCGAGCTTATTTTCACGGGTGGGATCCGGACTTCTTATTGGGATTTGAACCAGCAGTTATTGTTTAGCCCACGAGCCCAAATTGCCTGGAAGCCTTACTGGAAAAGAGATGTTATTTTTAAAGCTGCCTCAGGCGTTTACCACCAACCCCCCTTCTACCGTGAATTGCGTTCTATAGAAGGGAAAATTAATCAGGATCTGAAAGCCCAAACCTCCTATCATTTTGTACTGGGAAGCGATCTGAATTTTTTTGCCTGGGGTCGTCCCTTTAAATTTGTTTCGGAAGTTTATTACAAGCACCTGAAAAACCTGGTTCCCTATGAAATTGATAATGTAAGAATTCGTTACTACGCCCAAAACAATGCCGATGGTTATGCCACGGGCATCGACATGAAAATAAACGGAGAGTTTGTAAAAGGAGTTGAGTCCTGGTTCACCATGTCGGTAATGCAAACCCGGGAAAACCTAAGGGATGATTTTTTTTATAAGCATTATAACAAAGACGGAGAACTGATTATCCCGGGCTTTACTACCAACGATACGGTTGCATTCAGTGAAAAGGTGGAACCCGGGTTTATTCCCCGACCCACCGACCAACGGGTTACTTTTGGATTGTTTTTCCAGGATTACCTTCCCGGTTTTCCCCGCTGCAAAATGTACCTGAATCTGCTTTTTGGATCCGGCCTTGCTTTCGGACCTCCTTCCTTTGAACGCTACAAAGATACCCTTCGCTATCCTCCCTATCGAAGAGCCGACATCGGTTTCAGTTACGAAATTATAAACGACAGCTCCAAAATTTTTGAGAAAAAAATATTTAAACATGTAAAATCGGTTTGGATGGGAGCCGAGATATACAATCTGTTTGCCACCAACAATACCATTTCTTATATATGGATTCGGGATGTAACAAACCGGCAATACGCCATTCCTAATTATTTAACCCGGCGCCTGATTAACCTGCGCATGATAATCCGGTTCTCATGAGTAAGAAAAAAATACCTTTTGATTTTGTCATCGATCGGCTTTTTGCAGCCTCGCCGGTGGTTAGGCCCATGTTCGGAGCTTTCGGCATTTATGTAGGCCCGAAAATTTACCTTGCCCTGAGACAAAAAGAGGAACACACCGAAGATAACGGCGTATGGGTGTCAACCCTTCATGAACATCATGATGGGCTTAAAGCCCTTATGCCTTCCCTGCGCCAGGTTCAGGTGCTTGGAGGTAATTCGGCCTGGCTTATTGTGCCTGAAGATCACCCGGACTTCGAGACTCATGCGAATATGATTTGTGATTTAATTTTGCGGAATGACCCCCGCCTGGGTTCGGTTCCCAAAAAGAAAAAGAAAAAATGAACTATCCGGATGAAATCTGGGAATTGCTTTTCCGCTGGCTTAAAAAAGACCGGGAAGCAGGACGCATGCTGAAAGAAAAAGGGCATATGGAACTGCTGTGGCTGGCTCCGGCTTTGTTTGAAAATTCTACCGAAGCCTTTAGTAAATTAACCGCCATGAAACAGGTGGTGCTGTCGGCTTTTGTAAAGGCCGTAGACGGAGAAAGTAAAGCACTGAAATTCCTCCTCGATATTAAATGTCCGCAATGGGCGGCAACCGCAAATGCCGTAAACAAAGATGAAAAAGCCCGGAAATGGCTGTTAAATAATAATTTTACACGCTTAGCCGAACTTTCTGATATTATCCGTAACCGGATAGAAGAAGATGATGAAGGCAGTGAATTTGAAACCTTTTTCAGACCTTTCCGCTGATGCGACTAGTTGATACCATACCTCATCCTAAGATGGCCATTTCCATTTTTCAGTTGAATAATAAACTCATCCTGAAATTTGAAGCCGGTGGTATGGAGCAGAGTTTTAAATTTTCAGAGGATGAAATAAAATCGGCCGATGATTTAAAAGTACTGGTAACGGAAGAATTTATCGGCAAAGTGATAGCCCGGTTTAATGATATGTTTCTTCAGCGCCGCAATGCTCTGGAAATTAAATAGCCTTTGATGCATGAATTTTTCAAGCAAAATATTTGAGGAGCTGGTTCACGAACTGGGAAAATTACCCGGAGTGGGAAAGAAAACAGCACTTCGCTATGCCCTTTTCCTGATCCGGCAGGATCCAAAAGATAACGAACACCTGGCCGGACTCATCAGCAGTATTAAATCTGAATTGAGACAATGCCGGGAGTGTCACAACATTACCGAACAGGATATTTGTGAAATTTGCAGCAATGAAAAAAGAGACGAAACCGTTTTGTGCGTGGTGGAAGATATCCGGGATGTAATGGCCATTGAAGGAACCGGTCAATTCCGGGGAAAATATCATGTGCTCGGCGGGGTAATTTCTCCCATGGATGGTGTCGGGCCTTCGGATCTGAACATTAATACCCTGGTGGAGCGGGCAGGGCAGGGGCCCGTGAAGGAAATAATTCTGGCCCTTAGTACCACGATGGAAGGCGACACAACGAATTTTTACATTTATAAAAAACTCAAAGACCTGCCCCTGGTTATTTCTACTCCGGCCCGTGGTTTGAGCATAGGCGACGGACTTGAATATGCCGATGAAATTACCCTGGGCCGCTCACTGATGAACCGCCTGCCCTTTGAATCTCAACTCAATCAGAAATAATTCGTGAAGCTTTCGATTGTCATCGTTAATTATAATGTAAAGCACTTTCTGGAGCAATGCCTCCATTCCGTTGAGGTGGCCATACAGGGCATTGAGGCTGAAGTCTGGGTGGTGGATAATAACTCGGTTGACGGCAGCATGGAAATGGTAGCCGAAAAGTTTCCCCGGGTAAAAACGGTTTTGAACACTCAAAACCTCGGATTTTCAAAGGCCAACAATCTGGCCATTCGGAAATCATTGGGGCAATATGTTTTGCTTCTGAATCCCGATACCGTTGTGGAGGAATCTACGTTCCGTAAGGTAATAGCTTTTATGGATGAGCATCCTGAAGCGGGCGGACTCGGGGTTAAGATGATAGATGGAAGAGGAAAATTTCTCCCCGAATCGAAAAGAGGATTGCCAACGCCTTCCGTAGCGTTTTCTAAAATATTCGGACTTTCAAAATTGTTTCCCAGGTCGAAACTTTTTGGGGCTTACCATCTCGGATACCTCGATCCCGATAAAATTCATCAGGTAGATGTGTTGTCGGGGGCGTTTATGCTCCTGCGTCGTGAAACCTTGGATAAGACGGGCTTGCTCGACGAAGATTATTTTATGTACGGGGAGGATATCGACCTTTCTTACCGCATTACAAAAGCGGGGTATAAAAATTACTATTTCCCAGAAACAAGGATTATTCATTATAAAGGTGAAAGCACCAAAAAATCCTCGGTGAACTATGTACTTGTTTTTTACAATGCCATGGTGATTTTTGCCCGGAAGCACTTCAGCCGGGGCAATGCCGATCTCTTTTCATTCCTCATCCGCATGGCCATTTACCTTCGTGCCGGAGCGGCCATAGGTATGCGCCTTTTAAAACGGATTTCGTTTCCCCTGGTGGATGCCCTGGCAGGTTTCGGAGGAATTTATGCCATCAAGGAATACTACGAGCAGAATTTTAAATACCTGGAAGGAGGATCTTATCCGCCCGAGCTGATGCGAATTTTAGTGCCCGGGTTTTTAGCCCTTTGGGTAATTGCTGTTTTTTTAAGCGGGGGTTACGACAAACCGGTACGCATTCATAAAATTTGGCGGGGAATTTTGGTGGGAACCGGATTGGTGCTGGTATGTTATGCCTTGCTTCCTGAAAATCTTCGCTTTTCCCGGATACTTATCCTGCTGGCTGCATTTTGGATTTTTATCAGTTTTACCCTGTTACGGATTATTTATTTTTTCGCCGGGATAAAAGGATTTGAACTTTTTTCATCAGGAAATAACCGGATTGTAATCGTGGGAAGCCAAAGTGAGTGCGAAAGAGTAGGTGATTTGTTGAAGAAAACCATGTCCGCCTCGCCTTTTATTGCTTTTGTTTCGGAAGGAGAAGAAAAGGGAAAAGAAATGGTGGGAACCTTTTCACAGTTAAAAGAAGTTTGCGGCATTTTTAAAATCCAGGAAGTTATTTTTTGCGCCCGTGATATCCCGGCCGGAAAAATTATTTCTATCATGGCCGATCCGGAATTCGGCAGCATCGATTATAAAATTGCCCCTCCCGAAAGTCTGAGTGTGGTGGGAAGTAACTCCATTAATTCTTCGGGCGATTTATATGTATTGGATACCAATTCCATATCCAAGGCCCATAACCGGCGCAATAAAAGACTGATAGATGTTTTGGTTTCACTGGCCCTTTTGCTCGGGTTCCCTTTGCTTGCATTGCTTATTCCCAATCCCGGAAAATTATTTTCAAACCTGATAAAAGTGTTTGCCGGGAAAATTTCCTGGGTTGGGTTTTCTGCGGCTAATGAAAATGGAACGGGCCGTTCCCTTTTACCCCGTATCCGAAAAGGGGTCCTGACCCCCGCCGACCAGTTGAAAAAGGCACCCGATAATCCGGAAATTACGGCCCGCCTTGATTTCCTCTATGCCCGTGATTACAGGGCATGGAACGATCTGAAAATCATCCTCATGGGCTGGCAGAAACTTGGGCGGTAAATAGCTTGTTTTTCCCGACTTAAAACCTATTTTTGTACCCGTTGCCCCGGTTGGGGCAAAATTAATCTGTGCCCCTATGGCGAATGTTGAAATTGTAATGCCCAAAATGGGCGAAAGCGTGAACGAGGCCACCATCATTAAGTGGCTTAAGAATGAAGGCGATAAGGTTGCCCTTGACGAACCCCTGCTCGAAATTGCAACCGATAAGGTGGATAGCGAAATTCCGAGTACGGCCGAAGGAATCCTGGTAAAAAAACTATTCGGAGAAGGTCAGGCGGTTCAGGTGGGACAAGCCGTGGCATTAATTGGTACTGAAAAGGAAATTGCCGCTCCCGAACCGGTAAAAACAACCCCGGTTCCCACCCCTGAAAAAAAACAGGTTGCAGCAACTGTGCTCGCTCCCAAGACCCATACCCTTAAAGAAGGCGACAAGTCCACCTTTCTTAGTCCATTGGTAAAAAACATCGCTTCGCGTGAAGGCCTCAGCCTGGATGAAGTGCTTGCCATTCCCGGAACCGGAAAAGACGGACGGATTACCAAGCATGATATTCTGGCCTATCTGCCTAATAAAGGAAAAACTTCCCGTACTCAAACAAGTGTTACCCATGCTACCAACGGAAATGAAAAGCGTGAGACTATAAAACCTCCGGTAGTTGTTCCCCAGCAAGGCGATGAAATCATTGAAATGGATCGCATGCGAAAGCTCATTGCCGACCATATGGTGATGAGTAAACAGGTTTCGCCTCATGTTACTTCCTTTGTTGAAGCCGATGTAACCAATCTGGTTTTATGGCGGGAACGCGTTAAAAAAGAATTTGAAAAGAAACACGGTGAGAAAATAACCTATACTCCCATTTTTGTTGAAGCGGTAGCCCGTGCGATCCGGGAATTCCCTATGGTGAATGTATCGGTCGACGGAACCAGAATCATCGTAAAAAAGCAGGTTAACATTGGTATGGCAACCGCTTTGCCCAGTGGCAACCTGATTGTTCCCGTAATCCGGGGTGCTGATCAATTGAATCTGATGGGCCTCACCCGCGTGGTAAATGATCTTGCCGCCAGAGCCCGTAACAATAAATTATTGCCCGATGAAATTCAGGGTGGTACTTATACCATTACCAATGTAGGAACCTTTGGAAATGTAATGGGAACCCCCATCATCAATCAGCCTCAGGTGGCTATTCTTGCCCTAGGAGCCATCCGGAAAAAGCCGGCGGTGATAGAAACCCCTCAGGGAGATTTGATCGGGATACGCCACATGATGTTCCTTTCCCATTCTTATGACCACCGGGTGGTGGACGGAGCTTTGGGCGGAAGATTTGTGAAACGGGTTGCCGAAATTCTGGAATCATTTGACATCAATACACCCATCTGACATGAATAAAAATCTTTTTCTGGCCCCCCTTATTGTTTTCTGTGTTAGTTTGAACGCACAAAAGTCAGATCAGAAAAAGAAATTTTTTCAGGCTGAGAAGTATTATTACGATTCCCTTTTTCTATCCGCCCTTCCCATTTATGAAGAATTGGCTCAGAAAAATCCCGATAACGGCCAATTCGCTTACAAAACCGGGGTTTGTTACCTGAACTCTCCAACCGAAAAGAAAAAGTCGATTCCATTTCTTGAAAAAGCATGCAATAATGCAAGCACCCGATACAAGGAGGGGAATTTCAAAGAAGTGTTTGCTCCTGTAGACGCCTATTTTTTTATGGCGGAAGCCCTTCACCAGGATTACCGCTTCGAAGAAGCCATTGTGTACTATGAAAAATTCAAAACTTATGTCGACCCTAAAGACATAAAAGGATTGCTGAACCTGGAGTGGAAAATAAAAATGTGTAATAACGGGAAGGAACTGGTTTCCAGTCCTGTTGAAATGATCGTAACCAACCTGGGTTCAAACATCAATACCAATTGGCCGGAATATTCTGCGGTACTCAGTGCCGATCAGTCTACCCTTGTTTTTACAAGCCGCCGGCCCGAAAATGTCGGGGGAAAAAAAGACAAGGATGGATTGCATTTCGAAGACATTTATATTTCTTATAAAACGGAAAACGGCTGGAGTAAAGCCACAAATATTGGCGCTCCTATTAATACCGATAAGCATGAGGCTTCGGTTGGTATCAGTCCCGACGGACAAAACATTCTTATTTATAAAGACGACGGAGGCGATGGCAATATCTACATTACATCCTTGGTGGGAACCGAATGGTCAACGCCCAAAAAACTCAGCAGGGTTATCAATTCCAAATCCTGGGAGCCCAGTGCCTGTTTTTCTCCGGATGGTAATACCATTTATTTTGTCAGCGATACGGCAGGTGGTTTTGGAGGGCGTGATATTTACCGTTGCGTGAAAATGGGAAATGGAGATTGGAGCCGGGCGGTTAATCTGGGTCCTACCATTAATACCCAGTTCGATGAAGAGGCTCCATTCATGCAGGCCGATGGGGTTACCTTGTATTTTTCTTCCAAGGGACATAATTCCATGGGCGGGTTTGATATTTTCACCAGCAAGTTAACCGAAGCAGGTTGGACCAAGCCCGAGAACCTCGGGTATCCTGTTAATACGCCCGGTGATGATGTATTTTTCTTCCCGACTCCGGATAATGTGCACGCTTTTTATTCTTCCTTTCAGGCGGGAGGTTTCGGTGAAAAAGATATTTACGAAATTTCATTCCCCACCAAGAAGGAAGCTCCGGTTGTGGTTTATACCGGAACTTTGAATTCGATTTTTGGCGGGGTTCCCCAGGGAGCTCAAATTACGATTACCGATAATGTTACCGGCGATGTGGTTGGGGTGTATACACCCAACAGTGCAACCGGAAAATATGTATTCATCCTTCCTCCCGGAAAAGACTACAACATAAACTATGAAGCCGACGGTTTCCTTTTCCAGTCGGATAATTTTGTGGTACACGATTCCAGTGCTTATCAGATTATTAACCGCGCCATTGAGCTTGAGCCAATCAAGGTGGGAACCCGGGTTGTTCTGAATAATATTTTCTTCGATTTTGATAAAGCATCATTGCGTCCCGAATCGGCCGTTGAGCTCCAGAAACTTCAGGCCTTGCTGGAAAAATTTCCCAAAATGATTGTGGAGATTTCCGGCTTTACCGACAGCAAGGGAACGAAAGACTACAACCTGAAATTATCGCAACAAAGGGCCGAATCGGTTGTGAAATTTCTAACCGACCGCGGCATTTCCAAAAGTCGTTTGTTCCCCCGTGGATACGGAGAGGCAGACCCGGCTGTTTCGAATACAACCGTTCAGGGCCGGCAGCTTAACCGACGCATTGAATTTAAAATCGTTGGTCTCGAGGGAAAAGTTGAAATTGAAATTCCGCCTATCAAACTTCCGAAAGAGAAGTAAGGCTTTTCCCTTTCGGTAAAAATTTGTACCTTTAATTTCCCCCGGGATCAGACCAGGTCTTGCTATGCGATTTTATAAGTTTTTTTTATTGGTGTTCCTGTCGTGGACTTTTTCGGGTATTGCCCAAACCCGTGAGGAAAAAAAGAAATTTCGCGAACTGTTTACCCAGGGAAATCTCCTGTTGCTGGAACAGTTTTATGATACCGCCCTTTCAACCTTTCTGCAAGCCCATAAAATTTCACCTGCCAACGCCAATGTAAATTACCTCATTGGTTTTCTTTATTTGAAAACAAGCACCCAGAAAAAGGAAGCCATTCCTTACCTGGAGGGTGCAGTTACCAATACCACAAAAAGGTATAAAGAAGATGAGCCGCTTGAAAGAAAGGCACCCCTGGCGGCTTTGTACTATTTAGGCATTGCTTACCACCACGATCACCAGTTTAACAAAGCCATCGAAACCCTTGAGCGGTACAAAGCCGGCCTTAATCCAAAGAAAAAGCCCAAAGAGATAATAGAAACCCAGCGAAGAATCGACGAATCATTTAATGCCATTGAATTTTATAAAAATCCCGTTCCCTGCGAAATTACCAACCTGGGCGATTCGGTAAATTCAATCTATCCCGATTATAGTCCCCTGATTTCTGCCGATGAATCTTTCCTCTACTTTACTTCCCGAAGGCCGGGCATGGGAGGATTAAATAACAAAACCCTTGAAGGTGGATTTTTTGAAGATATATGGTATTGCGAAAAATTACCTGACGGAACCTGGTCCTCCGCAAAGCCCATGGGACCACCCATAAATACCATGGACCATGAAGCCACCGTGGGTTTGTCGGCAAGCGGATATGTAATGTTCATTTATAAAGACCAGCAGGGGGATGGAAATATTTTTGTCAGCGAACAAATGGAGAACGGATGGTCGGCACCCGAAAGAATTGAATCAACCAATACCATTCCTACCGATATAAATACCAAAGCCTGGGAACCCAGCGCCTGTATCAGTCCGGATGGAAATACACTTTATTTTGTGAGCGACCGCAAAGGAGGTAAGGGTGGAAGAGATATTTACCGGGTTAAAAGATTGCCCAATGGGAATTGGAGCATGGCGTTTAATCTCGGTTCCAAAATTAACACGCCCTACGATGAGGATGCTCCCTTTTTGCATCCCGATGGAAAAACACTTTTCTTTTCCTCCAACGGGCATAAAAACATGGGTGGCTTTGATATATTCTTCTCGGTTCGCCTCGACGATTCAGATACCTTATGGACAGAGCCCCAAAACCTGGGTTATCCGGTTAACACAACCGATGACGATATTTATTTCGTTACTTCCAGTGATGGAAAGCGGGGATATCTTTCGTCTGGAAGGGAAGGAACATTGGGCGATAAGGATATTTACAGGGTAAATTTCGATCTTGCGGTAGTAGAACCTGTAGTGCTTTTAAAAGGGTTCATCAGTCTTAACGGAAGAACCGATTCAATTCCCGGTACCATAACCATTACCCCGCGCGATCTGGAAACAGGTGAAGAGTATGCGGCCGTCAGACCTAACCCATATAACGGGAAATACATTTTGATTTTGAATCCCGGCAACAGAGCCAGAAATTATTCGATAACCTATGAAGCAGAAGGTTTTCATCCCATTGTAGAAACCGTTTCGGTTAATCCCGAAAGCAGCTATATGGAAATTGAAAAAGGGATTGACCTGAAGCAGATTAATTTTACTACAAAAGCGCCGGGCACATTTGCGATTAAGGGAAAGGTGCTGAACCGGGAAGGAAAACCCGTTCAGGGTGGTAAAATTGAAGTTATTGATAAAAAAACCGGTCAGGTTTCCCAAACTCTTTTGGCCAGTTCCCTTTCAGGTTTTTTCTTTGTTGTACTTGATAACGGCCCGGAATATCTGGTAAGGTTCGAAGCTCCTGGATACCAGATGCTCGAAATTCCTTTCAGGGTTGATAAGACCCAGGAGTATTCCGAATTGGAAAAAGAAATCATTCTCGAAAGGGCGGAATAAGTCTTTTTTTTCCCACCCATTGAATATCAAGTCGTTAATGGAATAAACAAAATTCTGTTTTTCGATGTATTTTTCTGAAATTCAGCTACTTATATTCCCTTCTCCTGTTGATAAGAAATTCAGCTATCCCCTTAAACTTCAGGCAAATGAGGTAAATTTGCAGGTAATTTAAAAACCGGCATGAAAAGAATCTTTACCCTTTTTGTTTCCTTTTTTGTCTTTTCAAACCTTTCGTTTTCACAGAACTACGACAGAAAAGAGTTTAGAAGGTTGTTTGAGGAAGGCAATCTTATGATCCTGGAACAGTTTTACGACACGGCCCTATCGACCTTCCTTACTTTACATAAAATGGATTCCCTGAATGCAAATGTTAATTACAAAGTGGGATTCCTTTTGCTGAAAACGGCAACCATGAAAGTAAAGGCCATTCCTTACCTGGAACGGGCATCGAAAAGCATTACAAAAAAATACATGGAGTTTGAAGCCTCTGAGAAAAAGGCACCTCCCTCTTCCTTGTTTTTATTGGCTCAGGCCTATCACTTTGATTACCGCTTCGACGAAGCCATTTCCTTTTTCGAAAAATACCGCGAATATGTCAACCCCAAAGATGTTGAAACCCTCAAAGACCTGAATCTCAGAATTCGTTGGGCCAAAAACGGAAAAGAACTTGTGGCGAACCCAATTGGTTTTGTAATAACCAACCTGGGCGACAGTGTTAACTCACCCTATCCGGATTATTCACCGGTAATTTCCGCCGACGAGTCCATTATTTATTTTACCTCAAGGAGAAACGGAGGACAGGGAGGGGAGAACAACAAAACCATCGATTTGAAATACTTTGAAGACATCTGGTATTGCGAAAAGAAAGAAGATGGTACCTGGTCTGCCGCAAAAAATATGGGTCCCATTGTGAACAGTCTCGATCATGAAGCCACCATTGGTTTAAGTGCCGATGGGAGCCAGCTTTACATTTACAAAGATGTAATGGGCGATGGAGGGATTTTTATTTCGGAACTGAATGGAACTACATGGTCTGTTCCCGATAAACTGGGCAATGAACCCGGCGACATAACCGACATTAATTCCAAAGACTGGGAAACTCATGCCTGTATTTCGGCCGATGGCCGCACCTTGTATTTTGTAAGCGACAGGAAGGGTGGATTGGGAGGAAGAGATATTTGGAAATGTGTAAAGCTTCCCAACGGAAGATGGTCGAAAGCCGTTAATCTGGGATCTGAAATCAATACGCCCTTCGACGATGATGCGCCCTTTATCCATCCTGACGGGAAAACCCTTTTCTTTTCCTCTAAAGGACATAAGAGTATGGGAGGCTTCGATATTTTCTTTTCATCGCTGGGTGAAGATGGAAAATGGAAAGAGCCCACGAATATGGGTTATCCTGTAAATACCACAGATGACGATATTTATTATGTGGTTTCCACCGACGGAAAAAGAGCCTACTTTTCCTCTTTCAGGGAAGGAAGCCTTGGGGAGAAGGATATTTATATGGCTACGATTCCCACACCTGTGGTTGAACCCGTTGCCCTTCTGATTGGTTTTATTAAAACGGCCTCCGGCGAACCTCTGCCCGGCGATATTGTGGTAAAAATGACTTCCATCGAAACCGGTGATATTAAAGACTACCGTGTAAATTCTTCTTCCGGAAAATATATTATTTCCCTGCCTCCCGGGAAAGAATATACCCTGACTTTGGAAGTGGATGGGAATGTGGTTTACTCGGAAAACATTAAAACCCCTTTTACCGATTACCTTTCCGAGGGAAAAGAAAAATTCCTGAAAACCATCATCCTTAACGGAACCACTGCCATGGTGGAAGACCCGGATAAGGGAAAAGACCCCGAAAAGCCAAAGGATCCCATTCAACCCAAAGATCCGATAAAGCCAAAAGATCCCATTGTTGTAAAGGATCCAAAGAAAAATATCGATAATCCTAAAGATAAGCCCAAGGATAAGCCCAAAAATGTGTCCGACGGGCAGCCCCGCAGCGTTCCCCTTGATACCTCTGCCGCAGACTTTTCAAAGTACTTCACCTATAACAAGAAGGACATTAATGAGGAGGGGGAAAGATTTTTGAAATTTATGGATAGGGTAGAGCAGGAGTTGAAAGACCGGGGGAAAATTAGGATTTTGATAACCAGCTGTGCCTCCAAAGTTCCCACCGGAAAACTCTACGGAGGCGATAACGGAAAACTTGCCCTTTCCCGGGCCGTTGAGGCTGAGGCCGAAATCCGGAAAGCCCTGAAAGAAAGGGGTCTGGATGTTAAATCCGTTGAGTTTAGAGTGTTCTATAAAGTCAGAGGACCCGATTATAAGGGAGATTTTATCGAAAACCGGGAGGTTTATGAGCAGTTTCAATACACAAAAGTTTATATCCGCTGAGTTTTTTTTAAAAGATATTCATCAGATTTTCATTAATTTAGGGAGCTTTCAGGGCTCCCTTTTTATTTCTTGAAACCCTGGCAAGTATTTTGAAGTGTTTGGTTTATGAAACGGCCTTTTATTCTCCTTTTGTTGTCTGTGGTTCTGGGTTTTTGTCCCAAAATTTCCCGGGCTCAATATCCGATAAAGTCAGATCCTTCCCTGGGTGAAAAATATTTCAGCCAGCGGAATTATAAAGCTGCTCTTTCTGTTTACCTGCTATTACTTAAATCAGATCCTAAAAATGTTGATTATAACCTGAAGGTCGCCCGGTGCTATCTGCTTTCTCATTCTATTAAATCAAAGGCAATTCCCCACCTTGAATTTGTGGTGGCTCAACCCAAATTTGATTACGATGCATGGCTCGATCTGGCCAAAGCCTATCATTACGGAAATCAATTCGATAAAGCCATCAATTGCTATAACAAATACAAAGAAAAAAATGCCAAGAAATCTGATGAGGTTGACCGCTATATAGAACAATGTGTCAATGGAAAGGAATTAATTAAAAGATCCCTGGATGTTACTTTTGAGAACCTGGGCAAGAACATTAACTCTGAATTCCCCGATTACTACCCATTTGTTTCGGCCGATGATCAAACGCTTGTTTTTACCACCCGTCGTAAATCAACCGGTGGTCCTGAGCCGGATGGTTTTTTTCCTTCGGATATATTTATTACCAACAAAAAGGGAGATGCCTGGGGAAAGGCTGTAGGCATTGGAGGTAATGTGAATACTGCCCTCGATGAACAGGTTACTTATCTGGCCCAGGATGGGAATACCATACTTTATTATATCGATTACATCGACATTATGGGTGACCTTTATATGTCGAAACGAATTAACGGGAAAGGTGCTTTTCTCAAACCTTCCCCGCTGCCTTCAACGGTAAATAGTGGATTTGAAACCAGCGGTTCTATCTGGGTTTCCCCCGATGGAGAAACTGAAGTGCTTTATTTCGCTTCCAGCCGCCCTGATAATCTGGGTCAAACAGATATTTATTCCTGCAAAAGAATTCCTAAATCAGGTCCGAATGGTGAGGTAATGTACGACTGGGGAACACCGGTAAACCTGGGTCCCAATATTAATACGAAATGGAAAGAAGAGTTTCCCATGGTTTCTCCCGATGGCAAAACGCTCTATTTTGCCTCTGAGGGACACTCAAGTATGGGTGGCTTCGATATTTTTAAGTCGGTGTGGGACGAAGATGAAAATCAATGGTCAAAGCCCCGAAATCTGGGCTACCCTATTAATACCGCTGATGACGAGCTTACCATCTCCTTCGTCCCGAATAGCAGGATCGCATATATTTCCGCCATGCGGGAAGACGGACTTGGCGATCTGGATATTTACCGTGTAATTCTGAATGATATGGAAGGGAGCGAGACTATTTTTCGCGGGCTTGTTTTGGGATCCGATAGCCTCACCCGCTTAAAAGATGCCATCATTCATGTGGAAAATAAAAAGACAAACGAAGAATACGGAACCTATATCCCCGACAAAAACAAAGGGTATTATATTATGGCACTTCCTCCCGGGAAGTGGCGTATTACCATTGAAGCGGATGGGTATTCTATTTATGAAGAAGATATTGTACTTTTTGATTTTGCAGGGTTCAAGCCTGAAATAGAAAAGAATTTCCGGCTTAAAAAATAACCCCATGAAATTATCCCTTGCCCGCCACATTGCCTTTTTCGACCTTGAAACCACCGGAGTTAATGTTGCCTCGGATCGTATTGTTGAAATATCAATTCTGAAAATTAACCCCGACGGGAAAAAAGAGCTGAGAACGGAAAGAGTAAATCCGGGTATTCCCATTCCACCCCAGGCCTCCGAAATCCATAAAATTTACGATAAGGATGTGGCCGATAAGCCAACGTTTAAAGATCTGGCTAAGAGCCTGGCTGATTTTTTAAACGGCTGCGATCTGGCCGGATTTAATTCCAATCGTTTTGATGTTCCTCTCCTGGCTGAGGAATTCCTCCGCGCCGGTGTCGATTTCGATCTGGATGGCCGTTCCCTGGTAGATGTGCAAAATATTTTTCACGCCATGGAACCCCGTAATCTCGGTGCCGCCTATCGTTTTTATTGCGGAAAAACGCTAGAGAATGCCCACAGTGCAGAAGCCGATATTGTGGCCACCTCCGAAATACTCGAAGCCCAACTCGAAAAATATAACGATACCCTTAAGCCCGATGTGAATTTTCTGGCAAAATTTTCGGCCCAAAACAAAAATGTTGATCTGGCCGGTCGCATTGTATATAACGAACAGGGCGAAGAGGTATTTAACTTCGGTAAGCATGCCGGAAAGAAGGTTATGGACGTGTTCAAATCGGAACCCTCTTATTTCGACTGGATGATGAAAGGCGACTTTCCCCTTTACACGAAGAAAGTTATTACCCGCATTAAACTATCCGGAAAATTCAGGGTGGATTAAAATATGTTACCCCTAAAGTTCCCCTTCCTCATAGAAATTTCCCAATCGCAGATTTTATTGGTGGTGGGTATTACCATTGTACTCACCCTTACCGGTTTTGTCATTTTCCGTCGGATGCTTTTTCATTGGAAACGCAATATTCTTTTGAAAGAACAAAACCAGGACTTCTTTCGCCAGAAAATTGAATTCGAAGCCCAGAAGAACGAATTGGAAAAAAAATCAGCCCAGCTGCGCGATTCCATAGAATATGCCCGGAGAATTCAGGATGCCCTGTTCAATACCGAGCAAATGCTTTCCATAAATTTTCCCGAATCTTTTGTTTTTCAAAAACCAAAGGATATCGTAAGCGGAGATTTTCTATATGTAAGTGAAACGGCCCGTGGCCCATTGATTGCTATGGCCGATTGTACCGGGCATGGGGTTCCGGGAGCTCTGCTGGCGGTGGCCGCATACAGCCTCTTGGAAGAGTCTTTGAATTCAGGTTTTGAGAGCCCCGATAAACTTCTGGAGAACCTCAATAACAGCTTTATTAAAGCTTTTCATCCCTGGTCGGAAAACAGCCCCAAAAGCGGCATCGACCTTGCCGCCCTTTCCGTGGATAAAGAAAACCGGAAGTTGTACTTTTCCGGAGCCAGAGGCCGCATTTTAATTGTAGGAAAAAATTCCGTTCGCGAATTCCGGGGCGAAGCGGTTTCCATTGGTGAAAAACCCGATTGTATATTCCCGCTTCAGGAAATTTCCCTTTCGGAGCAGGATACCGTTTTTGTGTTTTCCGATGGTTTCCCCGATCAGAAAGGGGGACCCGCGGGCAAGAAATTTATGATGGAACCTTTCCGGAATTTTTTAAAAGAACTGGCCAAACTTCCGCTCAAAAAATCACCCGGACTGATAGACCGTGAATTAAGAGCCTGGATGGCCGACCGGAGTCAGATGGATGATATTTTGATTGCCGGGTTCAGAATTGAATAAAAATTTACGCCATGAAGTTTATCTGTATTGGGAAAAATTACGCCCTTCATGCGAAGGAAATGAATAGTGAGGTTCCCACCGAACCTGTTTTTTTTCTTAAACCGGAAACCGCACTGCATCGAAACGGAAAACCCTTTTTTTTGCCCTCTTTCAGTAATGAAATTCACCACGAAATTGAAGTGCTCCTGCTCATTTCCCAAACGGGAAAAGGGATTTCCGAAAAGTTTGCCCACCGTTATTATGAACAAATTGGTATCGGGATTGATTTTACGGCCCGTGATATTCAGGCCCAATGTAAAAAAGGTGGCCTGCCCTGGGAAAAAGCAAAAGCTTTCGATAATTCGGCAGCGGTGGGGAAGTTTTATCCCAAAGACCAATTCGATCCGGACAAAATTGAGTTCCATTTGACCATTAACGGTGAAACAAGGCAAAAAGGATCCACCGCTGATCTTATTTTCTCCTTCGATAAAATAATCAGTTATGTGTCGGATTTTATCACGCTAAAAAAGGGAGATGTTATTTTTACCGGAACTCCCGAAGGTGTGGGTCCCGTGCATCGAAACGATAAAATCGAAGGATTCCTGGGGAATGAAAAAGCCCTTGGATTTAATATCAAATAAACCATGAAAGAAATTGCCGGAAAGCTGATTGAAACCGTAAATAATACGGCCCTTGTATTAAAGTCAATGACTGAGGATGAATGGGCAAAAAGTTCCGGCCCCGGAAAATGGTCGAAAAAGGAAATTCTGGGTCATCTGGTCGACAGTGCCTTTAATAATCACCGCCGCTTTGTGGAGGGGCAAATCCGTACCTGCCCCAATATCTTTTACGATCAGGAGGCCTGGGTTTTGGTGCAAAATTACCGGGTAATACCGGGTCCCATCCTGGCCCAATTCTGGTGGATGATGAACATCCATATTGCCCACATCCTTGAGATGATGCCTACATCGGGGGAAGCCCGACTGGTGAATACCGGCCACGATAAGGAAGAATTGCATACCTTACGCTGGCTGGCCGAAGACTACCTCCGCCACCTTAATCACCACCTTCGGCAAATTATTTCCTGAACAAAACTTTTTTTAAATGCCCTAAATTTGTACTTTTAGTTAGAACCTTATGAATGCATACATAGTATCCGGATATCGCAGTGCCGTGGGAAAAGCCGGCAAGGGCGGATTTCGCTTTTATCGTCCCGATGATCTCGCCGCCGATGTTATCCGGCATATGATGAAATCGCATCCCGAAGTGAAGGCCGAAGAAATTGACGACCTCATTGTCGGCAACGCCATGCCCGAAGCTGAACAGGGCTTGAATATGGCACGCCTGGTTTCTTTGCTCGCCCTGGACACCGACAAAGTTCCCGGGGTAACCGTTAACCGTTATTGCGCTTCCGGACTCGAAACCATTGCCATCGCTTCTGCCAAAATTCACAGCGGACTGGCTGATTGCATTATCGCCGGAGGGGCCGAATCTATGTCGCTGATACCCATGGGTGGTTGGAAAATCGTTCCTAATTATGAGGTGGCTGCAAAGCATCCCGATTATTACTGGGGGATGGGACTAACGGCCGAAGCCGTAGCCAAAGAATATAAAGTAAGCCGGGAAGATCAGGACGCTTTCAGCCTCCAATCGCACCAGAAATCCGTTAAAGCCATTAAAGAAGGGAAGTTTAAAAGCCAGATTGTGCCCGTTACCGTTGAAGAAACATACCTGGAGGGTGGGAAGCGGAAAAAAAGAACTTATGTGGTAGATACCGATGAAGGTCCGCGTGCCGACACCAATCCGGAAGCCCTTGCCGGGCTGAAACCGGTTTTTGCTGCGGGAGGCAGTGTAACTGCCGGAAATTCTTCTCAAACCAGTGATGGAGCCGCCTTTGTAATGGTGGTGAGTGAAAAATTCATGAAAGCCCATAAGTTAAAGCCCATTGCCCGCCTGGTGAGTTTTGCCGCTGCCGGTGTTCCCCCAAGAATTATGGGCATAGGGCCCGTTGAAGCCATTCCCAAAGCCCTTAAAATGGCAGGACTTAAGAAAGAAGATATGGATCTCATCGAACTTAACGAAGCCTTTGCCTCCCAATCTCTGGCCGTAATACGCAAACTGGACCTTGATCCCGATAAAATAAATGTAAATGGAGGTGCCATTTCCCTCGGTCACCCCCTGGGATGTTCCGGTGCGAAACTTTCTGTCCAGGTATTGCATGAGCTGGCTGCACGAAAGAAAAAATACGGCATGGTAACTATGTGTGTGGGAACCGGACAGGGTGCTGCCGGTATCTTTGAAATGATGTAATATTGTCTCCCGAAATTTAATTTACTATTATGACTGACTTAAAAGGTGGTGCTTTTTTAATCCAGGATGAAAAGCCTGAAAATATTTTTATTCCGGAAGAATTTTCGGAAGAACAAAAGATGATCCGGGATTCCTGTACGGAATTCCTGGCCAAGGAAGTATGGCCAAACCTCGACCGGATTGATGCCCAGGAAGAAGGACTTATGGTTTCTCTTCTGGACAAAGCAGCTGAATTGGGTTTGCTCGGATTAAACATTCCCGAAAGTTTCGGCGGATTTGAAAAAGATTTTATCACGGGTATGTTATCCACCGAGGCCATTGGGGCTGGCAATTCATTTGCCGTGGCCCTTGCGGCTCATACCGGGATAGGAACCCTGCCCATTCTTTATTACGGAAATGAAGAGCAAAAGAAAAAATACCTTCCCAAACTGGCTTCCGGAGAATGGAAAGCCTGTTATTGCCTGACCGAGCCCGGATCGGGTTCCGATGCCAATTCAGGAAAAACAAAGGCGGTTCCCACCAAGGATGGGAAGCACTACCTGCTCAACGGACAAAAGATGTGGATTACCAATGGTGGCTTCGCCGATGTATTTATTGTATTCGCCAAGATAGAAGAGGATGAGAACCTGAGTGCCTTCATCGTTGAAAAATCCTTTGGAGGCATTACCCTCAATCCGGAGGAACATAAAATGGGAATTAAGGGCAGCAGTACCCGACAGGTGTTTTTTAACGATTGCAAAGTGCCAGCGGAAAATCTTTTGTCGGAACGGCAAAACGGATTTAAAATCGCCGTTAATATTTTGAATGTAGGCCGTATTAAACTGGCTGCCGCCGCTTTGGGTGGTTCAAAACGTATTGCGGATCATTCCGTAAAATACGCCAATGAAAGAAACCAGTTTGGCCGGCCCATTGCGAAGTACGGAGCCATTAAGCACAAACTGGCGGAGCAGGCCATTCGTATTTTCACTACCGAAAGCGCCCTTTACCGGGCCACCCAAAATATTGAGGATGCCATTTTGAACCTTGAAAAGGGGGGGATGCCTAAGGCAAAAGCCATTTTGAAGGGTGTTGAACAATTTGCCCCTGAAGCGGCCATGCTTAAAGTGGCAGGCAGTGAGGCTTTGGATTTTGTGGTGGATGAAGGCGTTCAGATTTATGGTGGTATGGGTTATAGTGCCGATGCCCCTATGGAAAGAGCCTACCGCGACTCCCGTATCAACAGGATTTTTGAGGGAACCAACGAAATAAACCGGATGCTCACGGTTGACATGCTGCTGAAAAGAGCCATGAAGGGTGAGCTGGATTTGATGGGACCCGCCCAAAAGGTGGCCGGTGAGTTAATGAGTATTCCGGATTTCGGAAATGAGCCTGAAGATTTTTTTGAGATTCATAAAAACCTCATCGGCGGATTTAAAAAAGCCGTCCTTATGGTTGCGGGTGCCGCAGCTCAGAAGTTAATGATGGAGTTGGCCAAACAGCAGGAGATTCTCATGAATATTTCCGATATGATCATCGATGTTTACCTGGCTGAGAGTACAATGCTAAGGGTTTGGAAGTATTCCGGATCGGCGCCTGGGGAAAAAGCAGAACTGTATAAAGATTTTGTAAGCGTATTCAACTACGACGCTGCCGACCGGATTTTCAAAAACGGAAAGGATGCTCTTATGGGTTTTGCCGAGGGCGATGAGCTTCGCATGATGCTGATGGGATTGAAACGATTCACCAAGACCCAACCTTACAATGTTAAGGAGGGCAGAAGGAGAATAGCAGATTTCCTTATTTCCGAAAATAAGTACGCGTACTGATTATTATTAATTCCAATTGTTGAGGCCCAGGCTCCCGACCTGCCTCCCCGAAGCCCTTGGGCGAAGGGAGGAGCTCCGCAGGAGCGAAGGAGGGGAGGTTGACGGATATCGCATTTTAAACCCAATTAGGATTTTTTTCAATTTTTTGGAACAAGGGATTGTTATTTTTTAAATTTCCGGGGAGGGTTTTGACGGGTATCCCAAAAAGTAAGGATGTAAATGGTTTTCCTGGTTGCTTTATAAATTAAGAGGTTGTGTTCAGTAATTAGTGCCTCTCTTAAATCTGATTTCCCAGCCAAACGGAATGCTTTGGGAAACCGAGCAATGTGATTTATTACCCGGTCAGCATTCACGATAAACAGGCCTGCTTCCTTTTTGGAAAACTTTTTCTCTAAATAATAAATAACATCTGAGAACCTTTTTTCGGCTTCAGGAGTCCATATTATTCTCCTAGCCATTCGGAGTATTTCTTCATCACCTCCTTATGGGTTTTTCCTTTACCTGACTTTGCCTGTTTATGACCCTGCATAATACTTTTCCGAACTGCATCAGGAATTCTTTCCCACAGACTATGCTCTTCTTCGGCAAAAGATCGAATAACCGATAAAACAACTTTCTTTTTCTTTTCTGAAAGCACTGCCAGGTATCGGATGATTTCTTTATCAATTAATAACGCATGTCCCATGACAGGTTGTTTTGTTATGCAAATATACGGAAATTATGCAATTTGGTTTTACTCAAACTCCCGAATGCAGGCTGGCCGTTTGTAGCCTCTTTGTTTCTGAATTGGGAACTTATTGTCGCCTGCAAGGGTTGGTGAGTTGGTAAGCTAAGTTATGGATTTCTATTTAGAGTGAAAAATAGGGGAGGGCACAAAAGAGGCTCATTTGATCCGTAGGTAGAGAGGAGATGGGCTTGTGGCTTGCCATACCATGGATTTAATTTACAATTTTCAAGGCCAATTGGTCTGTTTTCTTTGTTTGGGATAAATTACATTTCCTTCATTTAGATTTTTAAAGACATTTACCAAAAAAACATTTCTAATAGTTTCAATCCAATAGTAAAAGTCCTCAATTGTAAAATTTGGATTAAATATTTGTAAAAACAAGTCTTTGTTTGATGATAGCAATTGCTTCGACTCAGTCAAATTAAACAAGCGTTGAGAAGCCTCTACAACTTTGTTAACGATAAAGGCTGCATCCTTTGATGAAAAGCTGGCGTTGTATATTTTGGCATATCGATTTTCAAAATGACAAACATGGAGGGTATCTAAATGTTGCTCTCTATTTATTCCAACTTTAGTTAACAAATCAATTTTAATTTCCTTTAGGAAGTCATCGAATTTTAAAAATACATTAAAATAGTTTGCAATTGAAATTGATTCTTTGGAGGTGTTTGTAAAAAAAGCACTTCTGTCTTTTACAATTTCCAATCTAAATATGTAATTTGAAGTAGTTAGCTGGCTATATGCCCAACTGCGATCTACAGGAATTAGTTTTTTTTCGCACCCTAAAAAGGGTAAACAAAAAAGTATAAATATAACTTTGGTATTGTTCATTTGGTTTCTAGTTCCTTTTTTTCATTCCAGCTTTTTAGCTTTTTCTTTTCTTCCTGGGATTGGTTGCCATACTTCTTGAATCTTCCAAATTCCGTCCAAGATCCAATTGTATCTCCTTTTTTGTTTTTATAAATGTATCCCTCCTCAAATTTTTTGCTTTTATTGCCTGTTTTATTATTATCAGGAGTCCACCCATCTTTATCTGGAGGAGCAGATTTTGGAGGCTCCTTTAGGCCCCATCCCTCAAAGGGATTCCATTCCGAATATTTTCCGCCTTTAATATCTTTTTCCTCTAAGTCATTCCACGGATTCCCATCTGTTTCAGTCCCGTCGTTTTTTTCCCTTTCTCGATCCCAAGTGATAATTTTTTCTAAAAAACTCTCTTCTTCTATTTGGTTTTCTTTTTTAGGATTAAACAAACTAATAATCGACGAAAATTGTTTTTCTGAAACCTCAAAATATTTGGATTCTCCGGATTGGTTATTTTTTATGCCAATAAAAAAGAAGGAGTGATTCTCTGAACTTGGAAGAGTTTTTTTGTTATAGGAATCAAGCTTTATACTCCCTCCGTCATTGGAAATATTAAGGAGGTAAAAATTTTCTTCTAAGCCATCCAAATCAATTGCCTGAATCGGCATATTCCCAGCAAATTGATATGGTGTATACCACGGATACTCCCTCGTCAGCGGATCCACACTCAAAAACTTGCCTAATCTGGGGTCATATATGCGGAAGCCGTAGTCTTGTTGGTTTCCGGTGCCTTTTACCTCATTGTCATTCTCCTTCCCATTGAACCCATATTTGTAGGTGGTGGTTTGGTAACTTCTGCCCGGAAGCAGACTTCCGAATGGAGTTGAACGTGAGGTTTTTAAAGGAAAGCTAATGTAGACCATCTAGCAAATTTTGTTCATTAAATTGTGATAAAGTAGTTTAAGAGTATTTCATTCCGGATTAAACTATATTGACTTTAAAATGAATTACCTCTGAATTAATTCGATTTTAATAAGAGGGCAAAAGTTGGTATTTTTTTCTTCTGTCTTATTCTTTTCTTCAATTATTCGTACCCGGTCCACTGGAAACCCAAATTGCTTGATTAATTTCCGTGTGCTATTTACATAATCCTCAAAGACAAAATTTGTTTTTTTTTGATTTTTACTATCGGGAATGGAAATTTTTAAAACCAATAAATATTGGTGAAAGCAGTTTAAATGGGATGCCAAACTTTCCAGATTTTTTTGAGTTTCTGCTTCCAATTTAAATTCTTGAGATCCTGGATTAAATTCCAGTTTTGGGATATTGGGATGTTTGGAGATGCCAATTAAATTAACAGGGATTTCAGTTTTTCCATTGGGGTTAATTGTTTCCTTAAATGACAAATAATCACCCTTGCAATTGAGGCTGAACCCATTTATGAACAAGGTGAATTTTTTACACTTTTTTAAATCCAAGGAATCAAAATAGAATTTACCTTTTGTGTCCGTGAGGTATGACATTTTTGTTCCACATGAATCGAAAAGATTTACCTTGACATTTTCAAGTGGAAAGCCGTATTCTTTGTCAATTACGGTTCCCCTAATGCTATGAATAATTTCCGTGGTTTGTGATTGGGAAAGATTAGCAAAAAGCAATAGGATAATGAAAATTCTAACTTTTAGTTTCATTCTTTATTGTTGTTTGCTTTTTGACTTAATTTCAGTTTCAGATTTAGGTATTTTCTGATTATTAAATTTCCTTTCTTTTTCCTTAAATTCTGGAGATTCAGAAATTACCTTTAACTCGCCATATAGTTTTTCAGCGATGCTTCCTTTTGAATTTCCACCGGGTTGATCGAAAAAATTAAATTCATTTCCAAAAGTTTCGTGGTTGCAGTTTTCGCATGAATGAGCTTTTAACTCATGTAAAACCGTTGCTACTGTTGGGGCTAGCAGGTTGTCTCCAATGATAACAAATGAGTTTTTCTTGCTTGGATTCACAACTAATCCGTCGAATCCCTTTGAGAATTCAATTTCCGTCGGGGTTGGACTCCCTAACAGTTCTTTTGGTATTTCAGGGTCATTATAATCATTAAGAAAATTAACTTTTCCATCGCCATCAATTAATCTGGAAGGAATGTCTTGAATAGTGAGGCCATTTGAGTTTAAGCCAGATATATTTCCGATAGACAGGTAAACATTTTGAGTGCTGCTATTTGCAAATTCCTCCCAAATTTCTTTCCCATTTTTCATCATAAGTACGATATCTTTTGCAAATCCAAGGATTTCTTTTCCCACGACGAAATAAATGCTGTCGCCTTCTGCGTCAATAAATGAAATAGGGGAATTGTTTGAAGGGGAATAAGGGCTATGGTATGGAAATTTGAAGGTAAACCTGTCAATGCTCAAAAACCTCCCCAGCCTGCTGTCATAAATCCTGGCACCAAAGTCGAGGTGGGTGCCGGTGTTGGAGGTTAATTCGTTATCATTTTCTTTGCCGTTAAAGCCGTATTTGTAGGTGGTGGTTTGGTAGGATCGGCCTGGAAGCATACTCCCGAATGAAGGCACGTGGGTTGGGATTGGCCACCGTAGCCTTGGCGAAGGTGCGCCGAATGTAGTTGGTTTTTGGTTTTTTAAGGGCAGAGTATCCTTGGCCATCCAGCTAATTTACTTCAGAATTTTCAAATGCGGAAATTTTGGTTTTAATTTAAACTGTGCTTAATCGTTTATAAACGTTTTACCACCGGGTTTAGGTTTTTGATTTCGTAATTTTATAACGGGGTGGGAATGTAGTTCCCCAAAAAGTTCCTTATTATTGGTGAAATCTGTTTGGATTTTGAGATTTTTGCTTTCAATGTATTTGAAAAGAATTTCATCAGTTAGTATTTTCAACTTAAAAGGATTTTTCTTCCAGGATATTCCCGGCAGCGTCATATTTTCGCCAAATTCCAATTGGCTTCCCAAGCTTATCAAAATACTTTTCTTCCTCCAATTGGCCATTTTCATAATACGTTTTTTCACTTTTGTTTATGGGTTTCCAGTAGGGGGACCTAGATAAGATGCTTGTTCCCTCACCTTGAATTACCCATTTTTTAACCAGAGTGTCCTCATTAGGGTAGGGTTGATATTCCAAAATTCTTCGAATTTTATTATTTCGAAAGTAGTCAATGTCATATTTAACCTCAATTTCTCCTTTTTTGCTATAAATCCCCCATTTTTCAGGGTCATAAAAATATGTTTTAAAAACTGTATCAAATTTTTGCTCCTCCCATTGACTAATTCCACCATGGTTTTTATACCACCTTCTGATTGAATGATTCTTTGAATAACGTATCTCTTCGTACGACAACTCGCCGGGTTTTTCAAAGGTCTGGCGCATAATTGTGTCACCATTTTTAGAAATAAGACAAACTGACTTGCCTCCTATTGTTTCGCCCTCTACAAATAGAAAATCATTTCTCTCCTTTAATCTACAGGAGGTGGCCAAAATAGCAATTGCTATAAAAATTAGCAGTTTCATGTAATTGATTTACTCCGGGACAAATTCTACTCTTCGATTCATCTCTCTTCCCTTTTCAGTTTTGTTATCTGTTTTTGGCATTGTGTCGCCAAAACCTTTAGTGGACAATCTTTCGGGTTGAACTCCGTTTGAAATTAAATAATCCCTAACGCTATTTGCTCTATTTTCTGAAAGCTTTTGATTTGCATCTCTACCTCCAATATTATCGGTATGACCCTGAATTTGCATTGTTGCATCAGGAAAAAGCTCTAAGTAAAATAATAGTTTCTTTAATTCATTTACGCCGGACTGGGTTAATACAGAACTATTAGTTTCAAAAGTGACATTTGAAGGATTCGGAAGAAATATGTCAACTTGCCATTCAGGCTTTTCAAAATTTACCATATTATTCGTTTCAAACTTTTTATCATAATTTGGCCCACCTTCTTTTATAAATGAAGCCTCTTCCTTTCTAAAGTTCTCTTCCCATGTTGAAATTTTAGGGTCTAAGAAGGAGACATGTTTGTCATTATTCAGGAATTGTTGTGGAAAAGAGGTGTGTTCCTTATATTTTTCCTGTTTAGTTTCTGTTACAATATACTTTTTCCTTTGCTCATGGGGGAGTGATTTATAAACAATTGCTGTGCTATTTTTTATAATCTTTTGGGAATTATGCAATCTAATTATGGTAACCCCTCTTAATGAATTTCCATCCATCCAATGGATTACAAGGAATTCCTCTTTTCCGTCTAAATCTACTGCCTGAATTGGCTTATTCCCCGCAAACTGATAAGGCGTGTACCAAGGGTAATCTTTAGTCAACGGATCCACACTCAAAAACTTACCTAATCTGGGGTCGTAGATGCGGAACCCATAATCCTGTTGGTTTCCGGTGCCTTTTACTTCGTTGTCATTCTCTTTGCCATTAAAGCCATACTTATAATCCCCGGAATTAGCCTGCCGCCCGGGAAGCAGACTTCCGAATGGAGAATGGTTAAAATTTTGAATGGAAAGGTTTGTTAGGCTACGGGAGGGCATTCAGACAGGTTAATTGTGGAATATTATTATTGACAACTCCTAAAAAAGTTAGATAAAAATTGCAACTTTTTTGTATATATAGCCTTTCGAGGAGATTGAGCCATCACGATTTAAAAAAATAAAAACTCCATTGATTTTTCCCTTATTTAATTCTGAGCAGAAAACCAATTTTTGATCCTGAAATTTTAATAAAACCCCTGAATATTTCCTATTAAATGTCGGAAATTCTCGTTCAAATAGTTTTTTTTGCGAAAATAAAGTGTCCATTACTTTGCCATTCTTTATTCGGATCAAAACTAGATACTGGGAGACTTCATTTTCGGGAATTTTTTTTTGGAAGTCCTGACCAAATGCACTCCCGGCAATAAATAAGTAAATAAATATAAAATGAAAAAAATTCATTCAAAGGTTTTTTCGTTAATTTTATTTGAGTCCAAAGCTTTTTTAATATCTTCAGTATTTCCGGCTGAATTGTAGTCTTCCTCGTACTTTAAGGCTCTGAGTCGTTTTTTATTATCAATAGGAGAATTCCCTCCATTAATAAATTCGTCAATAAATTTGCAATAGGACTTGTTAAATCCTAAGCTTGCTGCTCCATGTTGTAATTCCAATGTTTCAATTGCCAAGGTTTGGTTCCAAATTTCTGTCAAGGCAACACCGTTAATACCCGCAACCAAACTCCGAGCGAATTTTAAGTCAAATTTTGCATGGATTGTCATTTCATGACCAGCGGTTAGCATAATTTGAATTTGATCTCCAGTTTTGTAAATCTTTTCGCCGTTTTCATTATAATCAGGTTGGGTATTGCTTAAATATATTTTAGTAATAATTTTTGTGTTTTTTGAAAAAGTTGCAACATCAGAGGATGATACGTCAAAAATATTTTTCTTGGCCCCTTTGTTTTTGACATATGTATCAGTATAACCGCCTGGTTCTTCTTGGAATTTAAACTTCACTGAAGATTGTTTAAATAGGGAACCTTGGCCACCCTTGTCATTCCAAAATCTTTTGGCTTGCCGCGCACTTACTACATCTCTTAGCATTTCTTTTCCGGATTCCGATTTTATGTAGTTAATTGTTGCTTTGTAGACATCTCTATGGAAAATGCGTAAAGAAAGGGAAAGGGAAAGCTTTTCGCCATCTTTATCTATAAAAATTAGTGGCGAATTCGCACAAAATGAAAATGTGGAGTTTGAATGATAATTTCTTTCTTCCGGATCCACACTCATCCACCTCCCTAATCTGCTATCATAAATCCTGGCTCCAAAGTCGAGGTGGGTACCGGTGTTGGAGGTGA
>CALEYQ010000030.1 GCA_937924855.1 uncultured Bacteroidota bacterium
ATGGCAATGCCGAGGAAAATAATATTCGGAAGCCAGATGGCAGGCAGGGAAGGAAATCCTCCCTTAATGGCCATTTGACTTCCTACCTGCATGAGCAGGATATAGGAAAAGCTTAATCCAATGCCCCATCCGATGTGCAGACCAATGCCACCGCGTACCCTGCGGCTTGCAATGGAAACTCCAATAAAGGTTAGAACAAAGGTGGCAAAAGGGAAGGCCGTACGCTTCAGGGCTTCCACTTCGTAAACCTCGGTGTTCAAGGCTCCTTTTTGTTTTTCTTCGGCAATAAACTCCCGGAGTTGAAAGTAATCCATCATTTCTATGTTGGTTATCCGCCGCTCCAGATCGGTTGGAAAAAAGTTGATAACGGTGTCCATTTCAAAGCCTTTCCGGATGTTTTCCTCCATGCCGTTTATTTCCCGGATAAAATAATTGTGAATTTTCCAGGCCTGCTTCAGGGTGTCCCATTGGGCAAAATCAGATCTCAGGTGGAAAGTGCGTTTCCCGTCCTCCACTTTTTCCAGGGAAAATTGCTGACATATTTTTTTGTCGGCCAGGTAATAGTTGAAATAAACGATGGTGCCGGGTGCTATCTGACGGTGAATGTTATGGTCTTTGTAATTGAAGGGATCGCGGATGTATAATTCTTCAAATTCAAGCCTCACCTTGTTGGCTTTGGGAATTACAAAATGGTTCAACCAAAGCGAGAGCAGGGCAATTACCATGGCGGAGGCCAGGTAGGGACCGAAAACAATCCGGTTAAAGCTTACCCCGGAGGAAAGAATGGCAATGAACTCGGAACGATAAGCCATGCGGGAGGTAAAATAAATGACCGAAATAAAAACAAATAGGGGGCTGAACAGGTTGGCGAAGTAGGGAATGAAATTGAGGTAATAATCAAAGGCGATGGCTTTCAGCGGAGCTTTCCGGTCGATAAAATCTCCGATTTTCTCGCTGATGTCGAAAACCACCACAATCATCATGATCAGGGCAATGCTGAAGAAGAAGGTGCCGAGAAATTTTCGGGTGATGTAAAGGTCTATCAGTTTTACTTTGAAAAAATGCATCATCAGCGTCGGCGGGAAAGTTGGGGAAGTAATTCGTTTTTCCAGGTTTCAAAACTGCCATTCAGGATATGTTGACGGCACTCTTTCATTAACTCAAGATAGAAAGAAATATTATGGAGGGTAGCTATCCGGGCCGAAGAAATTTCCCCGGCGCTGAACAGGTGGCGCAGGTAGGCCTTCGAAACCCGTGCAGGATGGCCCTCCGGATGATTGGGATCCAAGAGACTAAAATCGTTCTTCCACTTCTGGTTTTTGATGTTGATGATACCTTCCCGGGTATAAAGTATGCCGTGTCGGGCGTTGCGCGAGGGCAAAACACAATCGAACATATCAATCCCACGGGCCACACATTCCAGCAGATTTTCCGGGGTTCCCACACCCATCAGATAACGCGGCTTATCGGCCGGAAGAATCTCGCACACCAGCGAGGTCATAGCATACAGGTCTTCGTGTGGTTCGCCCACCGATAATCCTCCAATGGCACAACCGGGAAGATTGGCCGCGGCAATATATTCGGCCGATTTTTTTCTCAGTTCGGGAAAAACACTGCCCTGCACAATAGGAAACAGAAACTGGGAATGACCGTATTTTTCTTTGGTGTTGTTGAGGGCAGCAATACAGCGGTCGAGCCAGCGATGGGTAAGATCCATGCTTTTACGGGCGTATTTTTCTTCGCAGGGGTAGGGGGGGCATTCATCGAAGGCCATGATAATGTCGGCTCCTATGCTGCGTTGGATTTCAATTACATTTTCAGGACTGAAAAATATGGGGGCTCCATCGATGTGGCTGGCAAACTTAACGCCTTCCTCTTTTATTTTCCGGGTTCCGGCCAGTGAAAAAACCTGGTACCCTCCGGAATCGGTAAGCAGGCTTTTTTCCCAATGCATAAAGGGGTGTGCTCCTCCGGCATTTTCCATAACTTCCATACCGGGTCGGAGGAAGAGATGATAGGTGTTGGATAAAATAATTTCGGGTTGAAGATGGGTGGTAAGGTCGGTAGGATCCAGGGCTTTAACGGTGCCCAGGGTTCCCACCGGCATAAAAACCGGGGTTGGAATTTCGCTGTGAGCCGTTTTCAGCATACCGGCTCGGGCTTTGGATTTTGGACAAGTGGACTGAACCTGGAACACCCTGAAATGTTAATTTCTTTGTTTAAATCATCACAAAGATACAGGAATGGGCAAATGCCGGTGATTTACTTTTGAACTGTGAATTTTGAATTATTTCTGACCGATATCCGGATTCAGGTAGTTTTCGGAGCCTGCCTTCTTTTTCTGTTAATACAGCTTTGGTATTTCCTGTTTTATTTTTCACGCCTTGCCTTTGTCCGGCAGCGGGTGCCCCCGCTGTCTACACCGCCGGTGTCGGTTATTATTTGTGCCCGTAATGAAGCGGAAAACCTTGAAAAAAACCTGCCGGAAGTTTTCGCCCAGGATTATCCCGATTTTGAAGTTATCGTTATTAATGATTGTTCCTGGGATAATACGGAGGGCGTGCTGGAAACTCTCAAACCCCGCTTTCCCCGACTTAAGGTAATACACATTAAAGAAGACGTGTATTATTCTCACGGCAAAAAACTGGCCATTATGGTAGGTATTAAAGGGGCCTCTTCCGAATACCTGCTATTTACCGATGCCGATTGCCGCCCTGCATCCCACAAATGGATTCAGGAAATGGTTCGTGGATTCGATCAGGAAAAATCCATCATGCTGGGTTACGGGCCCTACGAAAAGAGAAAAGGATTTTTAAATAAACTGATTCGCTTCGATACCTGGTCAATCGGACTGATGTATCTGTCATTTGCGCTTGCCCGTCGTCCATATATGGGCGTTGGTCGTAATATGGCCTATCGTCGTTCGCTTTTTTTCATGAAAAAGGGATTTTCCAAACACTACTTCATTGAATCCGGTGATGATGATTTGTTCGTAAACGAGGCGGCAACCGGTTCCAACACCCTGGCCGTTACCGTTCCCGAAGCGTTTACCTATTCGATTCCTAAAACTACTTTTCGCCAATGGATATTTCAAAAAAAGCGACATACTTCTACCTTTAAATATTACAAACTTTCGAATCGCTTAAGACTCACCCTGTTTGGATTTTCCCAATATGGTTTTTATATTTCTTTAGGCCTGAGTTTGATTTTTTATTCCCTTTGGCCGGTGACTTTGGGAATTTTCCTGTTCAGGCATCTGATGCAAATGATTATCTTTAAAAAATCAATGAACCGCTTAAAAGAACAGGATTTGTTTTTTTGGTACCCCGTTCTTGAATTGTGTCTCATGGTTATTTATCCCTGGATATATATTGTCCGGAAAACCGCGAAAGCCAGTCCATGGAAGATCTGAACAAAGAACATAGTTTAACCGACAAAGCCCAGCAGGATTATATTCTGGTAAGAAAAGCGCTTGACGAAGGCGACCAGAAAGCATATGCCACCCTCATGGGCCGGTATAAAGACACGGTTTATTTCATGTTGCTTAAAATGGTAAATAATAAAGACGATGCCGAGGATTTAACCATTGAAGCATTCGGAAAAGCATTTAAGCGACTCGGACAATACACGCCCAGTTATGCATTCAGCACCTGGCTTTTTAAAATTGCCACCAATAATTGCATCGATTTCATCCGTAAGAACCGCATCAGCATGTTGTCTATTGATAAACCCCTCAAAGATGAAGATGGTGGGGAGTTGTCGATCGATATCAAAGACGATATGTCGGACCCGGAAGAAAACATCATAAAAAAGCAGAAGGAATTAAACTTACGGGCGATAGTTGAAAAACTTAAACCCCGTTATAAGAAGCTGGTCCAGCTCAGGTATTTTGAAGAGAAATCCTACGAAGAAATTTCCAAAGAAATGGAATTGCCGGTGGGAACCGTAAAAGCGCAGTTGTTTCGCGCCCGCGAACTGCTTTTCCACATCTTAAAAAAGGGTCAGGGAAATCTGTAATATGGATAGTCCTGAAATTGTATTCCGGTATTTTCCGAATCCTGATCCTGAGGTTCGAACCAAGATAGAGGCCTTAGGGCCTCTTTTCGATGAGCTTAACCGGAAGGTGAATCTTATCTCACGCAAAGACATCGATTTTTTTTATGAGCGCCATGTTTTATACAGCCTTGCCATTGCCCGTGTGATTTCCTTTTCGCCCGGCACCCGGGTGCTTGATGTGGGAACCGGGGGCGGATTTCCTGCCATTCCTTTGGCCATTATGTTTCCTGAAGTAAATTTCTTTCCGGTAGACAGTATTGGAAAAAAGATCAGGGCAGTACAGGAACTGAAAGAAAATCTGGGACTGGAAAATGTGTTTCCTCAAAATATCAGGGCCGAAGCCATGGAAGGAAAATTCGATTTTGTCGTGAGCCGGGCCGTAACCGAAATTCCGGTGTTGATGGGATGGATAAAAAAGAAAATCCGGGGAAAGGTGAAAAACGATCTTCTGCCCGGACTGTTGTATCTTAAGGGAGGCGATTTGAGTGCAGATGTCAGGAAGTATGGAAAACGAATGCAGGTTTTCCCGGTAAAAGAAATGTATCAGGAAGAATTTTTTGAGACAAAGGCTTTGATTTACCTCCCTGTTTCAGGAGCTAACTCCTGAAAAAAGTAAGCAGCTTTGCCAGGGTTTCCCGCAATTCCTTGCGATGCACTATTTTATCGAGAAACCCGTGTTCCAATACAAACTCTGAAGTCTGAAAGCCTTTTGGGAGGTCTTTTCCAATAGTTTCTTTTACTACCCGCGGACCGGCAAAGCCAATGAGTGCTCCGGGTTCTGAAATGTTCAGATCGCCAAGCATGGCATAGCTGGCCGTTACGCCACCTGTAGTGGGGTCGGTGAGGAAAGAAATGTAGGGTATTTTAGCATCGGCCAGAAGGGTAAGTTTTGCCGAAGTCTTGGCCATCTGCATAAGCGAAAATGCGGCTTCCATCATGCGGGCACCTCCCGATTTGGAAATAATCATAAGCGGGGTCCGGTGCTCGATGCAATAATCAATGGCACGGGAAATTTTTTCTCCGACAACAGAACCCATAGAGCCACCGATAAACTTAAAGTCCATACAGCAAATTACCAGATCATGCCCTTCAACCTGGCCTTTCCCGGTTCGCAGCGCATCTTTCAGTCCGGTTTTTTTAATGGAATCCCGTAAACGGTCGGTGTATTTTTTTGTATCGGAAAATTCAAGGGGGTCGGCAGCTACCAGATTGGCATCCAGTTCTTCGAATTTCCCTTCATCAAAAATTATTTCAAAGTATTCGGCCGATCCTATCTTTTCGTGGTACTCACAGCTCGGGCAAACGTACAAATTGGTTTGGTGATCGGGCGTAGAGGTAATTCGCTTACAGGAAGGACATTTATACCATAGGCCCTCAGGAGTTTCTTTCTTTTCCTTCGTTGATGTTGTAATTCCTTCTTTAATTCGCTTGAACCAGCTCATTCCGCCTTTTTTTAGTTTTTATGCCAGAGTGATTGACTTGTCGAGGTATACATCCTGGATGGCATTTAAAATCCCGATACCTTCTTCAAGGGGTTTTTGAAAAGCTTTTCTTCCTGAGATGAGGCCATGACCTCCGGCCCTTTTGTTTATTACAGCTGTAGCTACTGCTTCGGCAAGGTCGCTGGCGCCTTTGGATTCGCCGCCGGAATTTATAAGTCCGATACGGCCGTTGTAACAATTCAGCACCTGGTACCGGCAAAGATCTATCGGGTGCTCAGTGCTCAGATCGGAATATACCTTGGCATGGGTTTTTCCAAAGTTAAGCGCGGTGTAACCTCCATTGCCGGAAGGAAGTTTTTGTTTGATGATATCCGCCTGAATAGTAACGCCCAGGTGATTGGCCTGCGCCGTTAAATCTCCGGCGGTATGAAAATCTTTTCCGTCTTTCTTAAATCCGCTGTTCCTAAGGTAGCACCATAAAATCGTAGCCATTCCCAAAGAATGGGCTTCTTCAAAAGCTTCAGCCACCTCTATAATCTGGCGGCCCGATTCCTCGCTCCCGAAATAAATAGTGGCTCCCACGGCAGCAGCACCCATTTCCCATGCCTCACGCACCGAACCAAACATGATCTGGTCGTACTTGTTGGGATAGGATAAAAATTCGTTGTGGTTTATTTTAACTATAAATGGAATTCGGTGGGCATATTTTCTTGAAACTGAAGCAAGTACGCCAAAAGAAGAAGCCACCCCATTGCAACCGCCCTCTATGGCCAGCTTCACAATATTTTCCGGGTCGAAATAGGCCGGATTCGGAGCAAAGGAAGCCCCGGCCGAATGTTCTATGCCCTGATCAACCGGCAAAATATTTACATATCCGGTTCCGGCCAGTCGCCCGTGGTTATAAATCGAGCTTAAGTTTCTTAATACCTGTGAGTTACGGTTCGAAAATAAAAATCCGGAATCAATGAATCCGGGACCCGGTTGCATTATTCCGGTAGCCGGAACACGGGCTTTATAAGTTAGTAAGTCACCGGCTGAATTACCCAGGATTTCTTCAACACCCCGTACAGCTGTTTTCGTTGGCATAGCATTAATTTTTGGGTGGGTAAAAATACGAAAATAAATGAATGCCGGAAGGCAGCTATTTTACCGTATTGTCGGTAATTATTACGAAGATTTCTTCGTGGTCCCGCTTCATAAGATAGGTCTCGCGGGCAAACTTCTCGAGGGTTTTCGGGCTGTTGCGCAGTTCATTAAGGGCATTCCGGTTTTTGGCAATGCCTTCCTGATAATATTTCCGGGCGCTTTCCAGTTCCCTGAGTTCCTTTGCCAGGGAAGCCTGTGAAAAAAGATCGTTTTTGTCGAAAAATAAAACCCAAACCAGCAACAAAATTACCGTTATCACGTACTTATTCCAGAGTATTTGAAATACTTTCCCCAGGGTTTTCATAATGCAAAGGTATTTTAGGTTATGATATGCCTGAATCTTACCTTAATTTTGTTTTAAACACGGCATGGTTATTTTCTTTTTTCTTTATCGCATTTCCCTCATCTTTTCGGTGCTGGGTTACCAGCAGGGCTCCTTCAAAAGCACCCAAATGAGTTATGCCCGTGTTTCAGAGGCCTATTCTTCTGCCTGGCCGGGCTTAAAAAAGGAATTGGAAAGCGCAGGCTTCAAGCCGGGAACTATTCAGATACTTTTTGCTGCGTATAAGTCGGAACAGGTCTTTGAAGTTCACATCCGGCAAAATTCCGGTGAAAAGTATAAACTGTTCAAAACCTATGCGGTTTGCCAAAGCTCAGGCGGTCCCGGCCCCAAAAGAAAACAAGGCGACGGACAGGTGCCGGAGGGTTTTTATAAAATCGACCGCTTTAATCCCTGGAGTTCCTACCATCTTTCTTTGGGAGTGAATTACACGAATACAAGCGACAAGTATTTTGCCGGGAGGGATAATCCCGGGGGCGATATTTTTATTCATGGTAAATGCGTTACCATCGGCTGTCTGCCACTTACCGATGAAAAAATTAAGGAAGTATATGTGCTGGCTGTGGAAGCCCGTAACGGGGGACAAAATAACATACCTGTTTTGCTTTTCCCCTGCAAAATGGAGGGAGATGTTTATGCTGCCCTGCGTAAAAAGTATTCCGCCGATAAAGAACTTCTGAACTTTTGGGATAATCTGGAAACCGGCTATAAAAAATTTGTAAGCACCGGAATAAATCCCGCCTTTTCTTTTGATGCCCAGGGAAAATATGTCTTTAAATAATTTTGTATTTTAGAATTATGATGCTCCTCCGAATTACCTTACCCCTTTTTTTTGTTGTGGGAACCCTGGGATTGCATGCCCAAAAAGCTCTTCCCCTGGAACAATTTGTCAAAAAGTACCCGGAGGAGTCCGCCGTTTTTCTGAAACGCTCGGAAGTAGCAGAAATCTATTTTGAAAAAGGAGAGCCAAAGGTTAAATCAGACATCTATGAAGACCTTTTGATCCTCAACGAAAAAGGATTGGCCTATAACGAACGCTCTGTTTATTATTCTCATTTCGAGAAAATTGAAGATTTATATCCCAGAACCCTGGTAAGGAAAGGATCCGGTTATCAGACCATAAAGGTGAAGGATTTTAAAAGACAAAGCGAATTCAGTTCCGGCGTTTTTTACGACGACCAGCGAAGTATTTCCTGGAACTATCCCAAAATGGAACCCGGGGCCAGGGTGGTGCTTTCCTACACCGAACGACTTTCCGAACCCCGGTTTTTCGGAAAGTTCTTTTTTGCATCCTACCTGCCTGCGGAGGAAGTGGAATTTATTATTAAAGTTCCGGCAGGTGTTAAAATCAGGTATCTGACCTTCGGAAAAGGAATTGCCGAACATACAGAAGTGGAAGTTGGAAACAAAACCATTCATACCTGGAAAGCTTCGCAGGTGGAAAAATTTAAATCCGGCGACGGGGCTCCCAATATCCGTTATTATGTGCCCCATCTGGTTGTTTTTATTGAATCCTATAAAACCAAAGACGGAGAGGTGAAGTTGTTGTCATCACCCTCCGACCTTTACGGATGGTATTATGAGCTCACCAAAAATGTGAACACCAATGAAGCACCTGAACTGAAGAAAGTAGTGGACAGCCTGGTGGCCGGGAAGACCGATGAATTTGAAAAAGTAAAAACCATTTATTACTGGGTTCAGGATAATATCAAATATGTTGCCTTTGAAGACGGACTGGGAGGATTTGTCCCCCGGAATGCTTCAGTAGTGCATTCCCGCCGCTACGGCGATTGTAAAGACATGTCGTCTTTGATTACCCGGATGCTGAATATGGCCGGCGTGGAAAGTCACCTTGCCTGGATAGGAACCCGTGATATCCCTTACGATTATCAACAGGTTCCCACACCGCTTGCCGATAACCACATGATTGCCGCATACCGTAAAGACAATACCTGGTATTTTCTGGATGCAACAGGAAAAAATGCACCTATCGAAATCTATACTTCCATGATTCAGGGTAAAGAAGCCCTGGTGGGAAAAGGGGAGGGGCAATTCGAAATTGTGAAAGTTCCGGAAATACCTAAGGAAATGAACCGGGTTTGCGATTCCGTAGTTTTACGCTGGAAAGAAAACAAGCTGCAGGGTAAGGGTTGGTACATTGCCAACGGATACGAAAAGATATCCATTGGGCACCGGCTTTCCAATATGCCCGAAGAAGACAAGTTGAAATTTCTGAAAAATTACCTCCAGAAAGGCAACAATAAATTTACCACCGATTCCATCCGGCACAAAAACCTCAATCACCGGAGCCTGCCCCTGGAAATCAATTACGTTTTTTCTCTGCCTGACTACTGTAAAATCAATGGCGAAGAAATGTACCTGAACCTGAATCTCGACAAGACCTTTCATAATCAGGTGCTCGAACCCGAAAAACGGAAAATGGGCTATGAGTTTAAGAACAAAACCCTCGATTATCATTACACCATTTTTGAAATTCCGGAGGGGTACACCCTTAAACATTTGCCCGGCGACCAGGCTTTTTATGACCCCGATTTCGGTTTTACCATTAAATATTCTCAGGTTGGGAACCGGATCATTTGTGAAAAAATGATCTACCGTAATATTTTAATGCTCGATACGCCCCTGTTTTTACGCTGGAATGAAATGGTGGAAGCCATTGGAAAAGCCTATGGCGAATCGGTAACTTTCAAAAAAAAATCGCCCTGATGTTCACTGCTGAAATCACAACACGGGTTCGCTATGGCGAAACCGATCAAATGGGTTATGCCTATTATGGAAATTATGCCGTCTGGTGCGAAATGGGAAGGGTGGAAACCCTCCGAAAGCTGGGCATTTCATACCGCGATCTTGAAAAGCGTGGGATAATGCTGCCCGTGCTCGATTTTAAAATCCGCTACTTCAAACCGGCCTATTACGACGATACCCTGCACATAAAAACCACCATTCCCGAAATGCCGGGCGTGAGAATTCGCTTTACTTACTCCATTTTAAATGCGGATGGCGATTTGCTTTCCGAAGCCGAAACAACCCTGGTATTTACCGATGCCCACACCCGCAAACCCATACCGCCCGACAAGGACATCCTGCTGGCCCTGCAGCCATTTTTCAAAGAATCATAATTTTTATAGTTTTGCGCGTCGGTTCGCTTGCGTGCGATTAAAAGGGAACCCCGTAACCGAAAGGAAATCGGGGGCTGTTCCCGCAACTGTAGTTCACAACCGAAAGGAAGTTTATCCGATTATGCCACTGTGAAATCGGGAAGGCCGGATAAATGTGAAAAGCCAGGAGACCTGCCGGTGGGTTAACAAGAAACCCTTTAAGATCTTGCTTTCGGGTAAAAAGCAGCAGGGCCTTCCGCCTTTCTCTGCCTTTACTCCTTTTTAAAACCGCCTTCGGGCAAAAATTATGTTTTATGAAAAAGGAGCATTTTAAAATCCTTATGTACGCCGGACTGCTGTATGCAGTTCCGCTGACAGGCCAGGAAACGCAGGTTTCCGACTCGGCCAAAAAGTTAAATGAAGTAGTAATCTCCGCCACCCGCGAAGAAAAACTGCTGGAAGAATCGGGTCGAAGCATTACCGTGATCAGCAAAGAGAAAATTGCGGATTACGGGGTGGGAACCCTGACCGAACTCTTAGCCCTTGTGGAAGGGATAAATATGGTGGGGCAGGGGCAGAACCCGGGAAGCATAGGAAATATGTTTATCCGGGGTGCCAATAACAACCACAGCATCATTATGATCGACGGAGTCCGGGTTACCGATGCATCTACGGTAAACAACTCCATCGATCTTTCCGAACTCAGCCTGGCCAATATCGAACGCATTGAAATCGTAAGAGGTTCGCATGGAACCGCCTACGGAAGCGGCGCTATTGGAGGTGTGGTTAATATCGTTACGCGCAAAGGAGGAGAAAAAGAAGGGCTGAATGCCAACCTCGACTTCCGTGGTGGACTTTTCAATCCGGATGGAAAAGTGGTGTCTGAAAATTTATTTCTGGGGTACCGGCATAAATCGGGTTTTTATGCCCAGCTCGCCGGATTTAACATGAACGCCAGGGGTTTTAACTCTACCCTCGATACCGTAACTAATCCAAACGCTTTTAAGCACAAAGACCAATCCGACCCCAGCCGCATCAACGATCTAATGGGTAAAATTGGCTTTATGAAAAACAACATCGATGGTTTTGTGAGTATTAAATCCACCGGTCAGGAAACCCAAATCGACGATGGGGCATTCCGTGATGATGATAATCATCTGGTAAATTTCAAGCGTCTCCTCGTTTCTTCCAACCTGAAATACACCCTGAAGGACCGCTTTGTGTTTCGTTACATCGGGGGCATCAGCACCACCAACCGAAATGTAACCGACGATTCCTCGAAAATTGATAACAACGGAAACTTCGACGGTTTCTACATCAACAGCGATTTCTCGGGAAAAACATCAACTCACGAATTTCAGGTTTCCGGAAAGGGAAAGCACCTGGAAGGACTTGCGGGTTTTGGATATTACTCTGAATCTATGGAAGGAAAAGTTTCAGGCAAATCGATGTGGGGCTCCTTTACCTTCGACAGCTTATCTGCAGAACAATCCTCGCTGAACCTATTCTTCAATGCTACCCTAAAGGGCAGTCTGTTCGGCGAAAAACTTGCACCCTTGTCGCTTTTTGTGGGAGCCAGAATGGTAGATCATGAAGTTTTCGGGAAAGCCAACGTAATGGAACTTACACCCTCCTGGAAATTTTCAAACGGACTGCTTTATTTTTCCTGGTCAACCGGGTTTAATGCACCCTCCCTGTATCAGCTTTACAGTCCGGAAAAAGATTTCTTTTCCGGTATCACCCGTGGAAACCCGGGTCTCGGTGCTGAAACCTCTTCAACTCTTGAGGTGGGGCTAAAACAAAAGTCATCCGAGGCTTTTTCCTGGTCGGCTTCTGTTTTTCAGACCAAAGTTGATAACGTAATAGAATATGTTTACCTGTGGGATGGCAGCAAAAATCCCGACAGCCTGAATTTTATGGATTACCGGGGCGACACCTATGTGAACCTCGGAACCATGACTACACGAGGCGTTGAATTTTCATTCAGTGCCGCACTGTCAGAAAAGGTGAGGTTTCTTGGGAATGTTTCGCTGATTCAGGGCAGCCTGGATTATGAACCCGGAAACTCCGATACCAGTCACATCAAATCAAGCCAGGTACAGCTGTTCAATTCCGGTTTCTTTCCCGGAAAGAGAAAGGCCAATTTTCCGGGTCTGACCCGCCGGCCATCACACGCCAATTTAAGTCTGATCTGGATTCCCATCGAGCGCCTGAAAGTAATTCCATCGGTTCGCTTCGTCAGTGCCACCACCGATGTGTTTTATGATGTAACCTTATTGCCATTCGGTGCCCTGGGACGAATGCCCGTAAACGACTATATTCTGGCCAACCTCCTGCTGTCGTACGAGTTTAAAAAAATTGTGTCGTTGTCGTTAAAATGCGAGAATTTGTTTGATACCGATTACGCTGAAATTTCCGGCTACGCCACCCGTGGCCGCGGATTTTATTTAGGATTACAGGCCCGGTTTTAATATAAATGGGGAGGCAAAATTCCGTACATTTGCCTCCCTGTTTTTCCTATGCTGGTAATGAAATTTGGGGGCACTTCGGTGGGAACCCCGCAACGTATTAAAGATCTTGCCCAACTCGTGGCAGGCGATAAGCCCCGGATGGTAGTTTTATCTGCCATGAGCGGCACTACCAATTCCCTGGTTGAAATTGCCGACCTGCTTTTTGCCGGAAACAAAACGGAAGCCAATGCCAAAATCGACGACCTGGAGAAGAAATATATTCAGGTAAGCGATGAGCTGTTTGCTACTCCGGATGGCAAAGCCCGTGGAAATTCGCTCATCAAGCATCATTTCGATCATATCCGCTCCTTTACCCTGGATATGTTCACAGCCAATGAAGAAAAAGCAATTCTGGCACAAGGCGAACTGATAAGCACATCACTTTTCCATTTTTACCTGGAGGAACAAGGCCGGAAATCGGTCCTGCTATCGGCTCTGAATTTTATGCGGATTGATGAAAGGGAAGAGCCCGATCTGGAATACATCGGGAAAAATCTTGAAAACGAATTGAACCATCATCCGGGAGAAACTTTGTTTATTACACAAGGCTATATCTGCCGGAATGCCTTTGGAGAAATCGATAACCTGAAAAGGGGTGGAAGCGATTATACCGCAACCCTGATAGGAGCCGCTATCAAATCACCCGAAATTCAGATATGGACCGATATCGACGGACTTCACAACAACGACCCCCGTGTGGTTTCAGATACCCGTCCCGTGGAAGAACTTTCCTTTGATGAAGCGGCAGAGCTGGCCTATTTTGGTGCAAAAATTTTACATCCCACTTGTGTGTTACCTGCACAAAAGCGAAATATTCCCGTTCGCCTGCTGAACACCATGCAGCCCACTGCCAAAGGAACCCTTATTCATGAACAAAAGTCGGGTGATGGAATTACTGCAATCGCTGCCAAAGACGGGATTTCCGCCATTAAAATCAAATCGGGTCGCATGTTGCTGGCCTACGGTTTTTTGCGGGCTGTTTTTGAAGTGTTCGAACGCCACAAAACACCCATCGATATGATTACCACTTCCGAGGTGGCAGTATCACTTACGGTGGATAATCCGAAATACCTGAAAGAAATAATTGCTGAGCTTTCGGATTTTGGCTCGGTGGAAGTTGATTCCGATCAAACCATCATTTGTATTGTGGGAAATTTTTCTGCCGAAAAACAAGGCTATGCGGTAAAGGTTTTTGATGCCCTCAAAAATATTCCCATCCGGATGATCTCCTATGGTGGGAGCCGGCATAATATTTCTGTTTTGGTTCACAGCAAGTATAAAAAAGAAGCCCTGCATGCTTTGAACAAAGGATTATTCCCATCAGAAAGATGAGCCGGGCATTGCATAATTATCTGAAAGATTCCGTTCCTGGAACTCCTTTCTTTATCTACGATATGGGTCTTCTGAAAGATACCCTGTCTGAACTTCATAAAGCCTCCAAACCGGGCGACTATAAAATTCATTATGCTTTAAAGGCAAACTCAAACCGGGAAATTCTGGAGCTTATAGCGGCCTCCGGATTAGGAGCCGATTGCGTAAGCGGACCCGAAATTGAAAGGGCGATGGAAACCGGATTCACCGCTTCTAAAATCGCTTTTGCAGGCGTCGGAAAAACCGATGAGGAAATTCTTACCGGACTCGGAGCCGGAATTTTTTCCTTCAATTGCGAATCGGCGGAAGAAATAAAAGTAATTAGTGAATTGGCCGGCAGAGAGGGGAAAGTGGCTCCCATAGCCCTTCGCATTAACCCCAATGTTAATGCCAATACGCATAAATACATTACTACCGGACTTGAGGAGAATAAATTCGGCATTAATCCCTGGGAGTTCGATGCGGTTTGTGAGGTTATAAAAAACTCAGGAAATGTTTCTTTGAAGGGTTTGCATTTTCACATCGGTTCACAAATAAACGACCTTGAGCCCTTCCGGAATCTTTGTCTCCGGGCCAATGAAATGTGGAGCTTCTTTTCCGGAAAAGGATTTGAATTAAACCACCTCAACCTGGGTGGCGGTCTTGGTATTGACTACCAGGATCCCGACGCAAACCCCATTCCCGGATTTACCGCCTTCTTCGATACTTTCCGTAAGTTTCTTTATACCGTTCCCGGAAGGGAAGTGCACTTTGAACTCGGCCGTTCTATCGTGGGTCAGTGCGGTACGCTGGTGAGCCGGGTGGTTTTTGTAAAAAAAGGAATCAACACCCATTTTATCATTCTTGATGCCGGAATGACAGAACTTATCAGACCTGCCCTTTACCAGAGCATTCACAAAATCGAGAATTATTCTGCCGTGGCCTCCGGAAGGAAAAATGAAAATGAAGTGAAATACGATGTGGTAGGCCCCATCTGTGAATCCTCCGATTGCTTCGGCAAGGCACTTACCCTTCCCGAAACTTTCCGAAATGATATTATTCTGATTCGTTCAGCCGGAGCTTATGGCGAAGTAATGTCCTCTGCTTATAACCTTAGAAAAAAAGCCCCTGCGTATTACTTTTAAAAAAAACATTTCCATGAAACATTTCCCCTTTATTTTTCTTTTTGTTTTCCGGTTTGTATCATCTCTGCATGCCCAGGAATCACATACCTGCTACATTAACGATGCCTTACGCCAGCCCAGGGAAAGAGTGGTTGATTTTAAGCACCTGCGCCTCGAAGTTTCCTTCGATCCCGCTGCAGGTCAGGTGAACGGGAAAGTAACGCATGTGTTTTCCCCGGTTCAGAAATCCGTTGATTCTGTTTTTCTGGACGGACCCGGAATAAAAATAAAAGAGGCTTTTGTAAACGGGAAAAAGGCAGAATTCAGGATTGAAGAATCCGGAGTAACAGTTTTTTTTAAACCCGCGCTCAAATGGGAAACCAAAGATAGTCTTACCCTTATTTATGAAGCCAAGCCCCGGAAAGGCATTTATTTCATTGGTTGGAACGACCCCGCCAACCTGAGCCGCAAACAAATCTGGACACAAGGCCAGGGTATCGACAACCGGAATTGGATTCCCATGTACGATGAAATGAATGACAAGATTACTTCTGAAATAATCGTGCGCTTTGATTCCAAATACAAAGTGCTGAGCAATGGAACCCGTCTTTCCCAAAAAAATCATAGCGATGGTACCAGTACCTGGCATTACCGCATGAAGAATCCTCACTCTCCGTATTTAATTATGCTGGGCATCGGGGAATATGAAATTTATTCCAGTAAGTCGGGCAGCGGGGTTCCCATGCACATGTATTATTACCCGGGTACCAAAAACAGGGTGGAGCCCACCTACAGGTACAGCGAGAAAATGATGGACTGGTTCGAAAATGAAATAGGAGTAAAATACGGGTGGGAATCCTACTCCCAGATTCCGGTGCAGGATTTTATGTACGGCGCCATGGAAAACACTACCGCTACCGTGTTCGGAGATTTTCTTTTGGTGGATTCCCGGTCTTTTCTCGACCGTCCCTATGTAGGTGTTAATGCCCATGAACTTGCCCACCAATGGTTCGGCGACCTTATTACGGCACGCAGCGCTGCTCATCACTGGCTTCAGGAGAGTTTTGCTACTTACTACAATCAGATGTATGAGAGAGAAGTGTTTGGCATGGATTATTTCAATTGGGCAAGACGGGTGGCCAATGTCAATTCGCTGGAAGAAACGAAAAAAAATAACCTGCCCGTAGCTCATAGCGGTGCCGGCAGCGTAAGACATTATCCCAAAGGCGCCTTTGTGCTGAATATGTTGAAATATGTGGTAGGAGGAAGAGAGGCTTTTAATAAAGCCATTAAAGTTTATCTGGAAAGGCATAAATACGGAAATGTAGATTCCCACGACCTGCTCGTGGCTTTTGAGGAAACCCTCGGTTATTCGCTGGGCTGGTTCTGGGATCAGTGGATTTACCGGGGTGGAGAACCGCACTATTCCGTTTCATTCCGATCGGCCAACGGCACTCCCGAGTTTTCGGTGGAGCAGATTCAGGTACAAAACACAACCACCGGCCTTTTCAAAATGCCCATTCGCTTTTCGGTTATTTACAAAGACGGAAGTCAGGAAACAAAAACCGCATGGATTGAAAAACAACATTCGCTGGTAAAGATGAACCCCTCGGGTTCGAAAGAGATTTCTTATGTGCTTTTTGATCCCAACAGCGAAATTCTCAAATGGGTTCAGTTTGAAAAACCTCTGGAGTATCTGCAGGCGCAGGCCCTAAAGGCCGAACACATGATAGACCGCTACGATGCCATTGTGGGATTGAGAAATTATCCCCTGGATAAAAAGAAAGACATTCTTCTTAAGGCGTTTGAAGCCGAAAAGTTTCACGCCATTCGTTCCGAGGCTTTGAACCAGTTGTGCGAGGATGGAGAAAATGGGAAAAATGAAATCCTGAAAAAAGCTCTGGCCGACAGAGATGCGAATGTCAGAAAAACAGCTATGGGAAATGCCGAAGCCGGAAATAAAACCCTGGTTCCTTCCGTAGAAAAATTACTTACCGATTCCAGCTACGAGGTTATTGTTTTGGCTCTTGAATTCCTTTTCCGGACAAATCCCGATGGCATGGGCGCTTACCTGGAAAGAACCGCCGGGGTGGAAGGTACCGTAGGAAAAAATGTAATGGTGAAATGGCTCGAGGTGAGCTACCGCCTTACCGCCCAGAAAAATTATGCCGATGAGCTGGTAAAGATGGCCGGAATATCCTATGAATTCCGCACGCGGGTAAACGCAATGGAATCACTGCGAAAAACAGGATATTTTACCGAAGCCCTCATTCCCAATCTGCTCGATGCCTACCTGAGTGAAAACAGCCGGCTTTCATACCCTGCTTTGGAAACCCTCCGTTTTTTTGCCACCCAGGTAAAAAATAAGGTTGTTATTCAATCGCATATCGATGAACGACCCTGGGAAGACTGGCAAAGGGAAAAAATTAACCGCTTGTTCTGATCAGCGGATGCCCAGACTGTCGAGCTCTCCGGTACTTACCCCGGGAGGCATGATTCCGTTTTTGATTTTATGGGAAACCAGGCGTGCGGTTTTCGCGGCGTCTTCTTCCGAAGCAAATCCACGATTGCCCTGAATCGCGGGAATATGCGGTTGCCGGACATATAGTTTGGTGTCCATGAAAATGGCATAGCCAAATCCTCCGGGCACAGAATCGGTATTCCGGAAAATGGAAAATTCGATTTTGTGGGGGTATTCGGAGGTTGAATCGCAGAAGGATATCCTGATTACTTTTTCCGGCTCAATGGTATTGGATGGGATCTCCGGATCCGGGTTGTTGTTCTTTTCATTTCCGCAGGCCAATAAAAAAGGAATGCACAAAATAAGGAGGAGTCGCATGTTACAGGGTTTTTAGTGACCAGGCTTCGGGCTTGGAGGAAAATTTTTCCGACACTTTACTCCAGATGCCATTAAACAAATCTGATTTGCGGTAGTTTTCAAGCGAGGCCGTGTCTGACCAATGGCTTAAGGTAAAAAAAACACCCGGGTCGGTAAGGTCCTGCAAAAGTTCCAGATGGGTACAGCCCGGAAATGCCGCGATGGCGCTTCGATGGGATTGAAAAAAATCGGGAAATTCCGAAGCAAAATCCTCCCTGAAACTAAGTTTTACAATGCGTTTAATCATGGAATTCAATAGTAATGGGATCGTTAATGTGAATGCCTTCAAGCCGGCCGATGCGACCTTTGTTTTGGGCAATTTCCAAAAATCCGGATGCATTGAAAAGTGCCAGTAATTCTCCCTCTGAAACATCGGAGTATTTTTTGGAAAGGGTGTCGAAGGATTGGTTTTTAAAGAAAATCTGGAAGGGTCTTCCTTTTCCAACCTCCTTAAACAGCGATTCTTTAATATTATATATAACATTTCCGAAGTAGTCGATGTAAATTACGGAACCGCGAATGGTGGTTGGGGTGGAAACGGGCCTGAGTATCAAGCGCTGGGTAACTGTCTCAATAGGCTTTCCCAGCATTTCCAGGGTTCCCCCACGGGCGATATGACAGGCTGCTTTGGCAAAAATATCACGGGTTGGGAAAACGCTGTTCACCCTGAGGTCGAGTTCGATAATTTTCTCGGGGTTCTTATCGAAAACCAGGGAAAATATTCCATTATCGGCACCTATAAAGTAATGCCCATCGCAATAAATAGCCAGGTGACGGCTGTTGGGTGTTTTTTCGTCGTTCATCCCAATAATATGAACTGAACCGGCCGGGAAATAGGGGTAGGAGTTTTTCAGGATATAGGCCGCTTCCTGTATGTCGAATGGGGAAATTTCATGCGAAATATCCACAATTTTTACCTCGGGAAGCTCGGCAAATATGGCAGCCTTAATAACCGCAACATAGTGGTCTTTGCTTCCAAGGTCCGATGTTAGCGTTATTATCGCCATAATGGAAATTCAGCAGAAATCCGGATTTGGATACGGGAAAATTCCCGTATTTTGTCATTCAAAGGTAATATTTATAGGAAAGCCATTGATTGAAAAAGTAATTCATATTGACCGGGTAGATCCGCGGGAGGTATTAGGTGCAGGCGATTCCAATCTGATTCATCTGAAAAAAATTTTTCCGGGAATTAAAATTGTGGCGCGTGGAGACACCATAAAAGTAATGGGTTCGACCCGTGAAATTCAGGAGTTTGAAACCCTGTTTCATCGCCTGATCGACTTTCTTGATATTTATGGCAAGCTGGCCCCTGATGATATTGAAGCCATCAGGAAAGATTCCGGTTCAGAGGTTAAACCCCAGGATTTTAATAAAGATGATACCCTTGTTTTTGGGAACCGGGGCATCATCGTTAAAGCCCGCACCCCCAACCAGCGCAAAATGGTTGAAAGCATTGCCCGGGCCGATATGCTTTTTGCCGTTGGTCCTGCCGGAACCGGAAAAACTTATACGGCTGTTGCCCTTGCGGTACGAGCCTTAAAAAACAAGGAAGTAAAGAAAATTGTCCTTACTCGTCCTGCCGTGGAAGCCGGTGAGAACCTCGGTTTTCTGCCCGGCGATTTGAAAGAAAAACTCGACCCGTATCTACAGCCTCTGTATGATGCCTTATACGACATGGTTCCTCCTGAAAAGCTGGAAACCTACCTGGAAAATCGAATCGTGGAGATTGCCCCCCTGGCTTTTATGCGGGGAAGAACGCTTGACAACGCCTTTGTTATTCTCGACGAAGCCCAGAATGCCACGCAGGGGCAGCTTAAAATGTTCCTGACCCGTATGGGACCCAATGCAAAATTTGTAATTACCGGCGACGATACACAGGTTGACCTTCCCCGGAATCAACCTTCCGGGCTTATTCCCGCTATTAAGAAGCTTACGGGAATAAATGGAATTGAGTTTGTGTTTTTGGATGAATCCGATGTTATCCGACACCGCCTGGTGCGGGAAATAATTACCGCTTACGATAAGGACGATAAATGAGAAATTATCCCGAACCTATTCTGGAAACCCGATTTAATTTTCCCGGACAAAAATCTTTTTACAAGGGGAAAGTAAGAGATGTATATACCCTCGGAAACGACACCCTGGTAATGATTGTTACCGATCGCATCAGTGCTTTTGATGTGGTGATGCCCAGGGGAATTCCTTTTAAGGGCATGATTTTAAATACCATCGCCGCGGGTTTCCTCGAGGCCACGAAAGACATAGTACCGAATTGGGTGATTGATGTTCCCCATCCCATGGTAACCATTGGAAAAAAATGCGAGTCCTTAAAAGTGGAGATGGTGGTAAGGGCCTATCTGGCCGGTCATGCCTGGAGAGAGTATAAATCCGGGAAAAGAATGCTCTGCGGTGTACCCATGCCCGAAGGCATGAAAGAAAACGATCGTTTTCCGGTTCCCATTATTACGCCGACAACAAAAGCCTCGGAAGGTCATGACGAGGATATTTCGGCCGAAGAAATTGTTGAACGCGGTCTGGTTTCCGAAAAAGACTACAATGAAATGTGCCGGCATGCCCTTGCGGTTTTTCAGCGCGGCACCCAAATGGCCCGCGACCGGGGCCTGATCCTGGTGGATACCAAATACGAGTTTGGTATTCATAAAGGCGAAATTCATCTCATTGATGAAATTCACACTCCGGATTCCTCCCGTTATTTTATCCTTGAGTCGTACGATAAATTACAGGAAAAGGGATTGCCACAAAAGCAACTTTCCAAAGAGTTTGTACGGGAATGGCTGATTGCAAATAATTTCCAGGGCAAAGAAGGACAACAAATCCCGGAATTTACCGATTCTAAAATCAAGGAAATTTCAGACCGTTATATAGAGCTCTTCGAAAAAATTACAGGAACTGTTTTTTCCGATAAGGCCGGATTGATTTCCACATCGGCCATTGAGGTATCGGTCAATGAATGGATAAAAAAAAGGGAGCTTGTTTAAGCTCCCTGCAATAAATACAATTTCTGAATTTTAATAAGGAGTACAGGTCCGGTCATTTTTGATTTGTCCGTTTACCGTGTTGTTTCCCACATCACAACCTTCCCCAACACTCAGGATTTCAACTTTGCCCTCAATGACACAGTTTTTCAGGGTAATAAAAGCATCACCATTTGAAACCAGTTTGGAGTCAATGGTGGCTCCCTGGATATCTAAACGGTTCCCACCGGTACTATCCACTTTTCCTCCGATCTTTACTCCGGATGTAACATAAATATTACTTCCGCCGTCGATATCTACTTTGCCATCAATCACACTGTTTCCGGTTATCATCAGGGTGCCTTTGTTGGCCGTGATTTTTCCGGTAACGGTGCCGTTTACAATAAGCACCGCATTGGTGCCGGAACAATCCACTTTTCCGTCCTGAGTGCCGGAAATAACGGTGCCTTTATTAATTGCCTTGGAAACAGTTACGGCATTTCCGGTGTCGTCCGGCGAAAATTCCACCAGATCGCCTGCATTAATCCCTAAGGGCCCGGTAAATGATACTTCCTGTCCGATTTTGAAGGCCACGGCAACCGCACCGTCACCGGCAGCCCCTCCGGAGGGGTCGGAAATAATTAAAGTTCCTTTGGTACCGTTATCTGTGGGGCCGGTACCAATGCCCCTTACAATTCCTTTTCCCATGGTAATAATTTTTGTTTGGACAATTTTAACCAATTATTTTGTAATTTGAAATCGGTAAATCCAAAGTATGGGATCTATTTTCAGGAGTTTCCTTGTTCTTGCCTGTTTTTTTTCCGTTACCGGCCCCGTGGCCCATGGGAGAAGCCCGGAAGATTCCCTTCAGGCAATCCTGAAAAGCATTCCTGATTCCGGCCAAAGGGTGAAGGTTTGCCTCGAGTTTATCCGGGAAAATCGATTTAACCGGGAGATTATTTTGGGGAGCCTATACGACAGGGTGTTTGCCTATTACCTGAAAAATAATGACTTTCAAAGGCTTGGAACCCTCTCCGGATTCCGAGGGATATATTATTTCCGGACCACCAATTACGACTCTTCCGCTGCTTATTACCTCAGTTCCCACGGTTTTTATAAAAAAGCGGGGAATGAATTGGAAAAAATTACATCTCTTTCCAATTACGGAATTTCCGAAATGAATAGGGGAAAATACGATCAGGCCTTTGCTGCTTTTCTCAGTGCCCACAAAGATCTCGATGAACTGATTCAAAAAAATAAGGACAACCTCTCCAACGCGCATTTTTCGGAAAAGGTAAAAATAGCCACCAATATTGCTTCCTTTTACATTCGCCAAAAAGACTTGTCCAGAGCCACGGATTTTCTGGAAAAAGAGAGCCAGGAATTAAACCGGGCTTTTGGGAAAGTGGGAGGGGCTCTATATACGGCCCTCGGGGGTGTGTTCTATTATCAGGAAAAAAATGGAGAAGCATTGGATTGCTTTGCCAAAGCCCTGGTCGAATATGAGAAGGAAGGAGATTTTTCCGGAATGGGATTTAGTTATAATAATATCGGGCTTATTCACCAGGGAAGGGGAGAGGTGGATAAAGCCATTGGATTTTTCGAAAAATCCATGGAGGTTGCCCGTAAAATGGGCGACTCTGTTGGAGTGGCTGAGAGTTTTTTTAATATCGGGGAATCTTACTCGAAATCGGGACGGTTTGGAAAAGCGGAGGCCTTTTTCCTCAAAGCCCTTCAATTGGCTGAGTTGCAATCTTCCCTGGAAATTCAAAAAGACTGTTTTAAAGCCCTTGCGGATCTTACCCGCAAACAAAAACGCTTTGAAGACGCCTTTGCTTATCAGGAAAAATACTCCCTGATCAGCGATAGCTTGATTAACCAACAAAGAACCCATGCCATCGCCGAAATGCAAACCCGGTTCGATACGGAAAAACAAGTAAAGGAAAATTCGCTTTTAAAGGAACAGTTTAAAAACCAGGAACTCAGAGCCGAACGCCAAAAAATGGTGATTTTTCTGGTCTGTGCACTTTCTTTATTGCTGCTCTCCATTGCCTTTTTTATTTATCGCTCCCTCCGTCAAAAGAAAAAGGTAAATGAACAGCTGACCCTGAAAAACAAAGTTATTGAAGAACAAAACAAAGACATTAAAGACAGCATCCGCTATGCCAAACGGATTCAGGAATCTATTTTGCCTCCGTTGTCAAAACTGGAGGCTCATTTTCCGGATTCTTTTGTGTTCTTCAAACCCAAGGATATTGTCAGCGGAGATTTTTTCTGGTTCGATAAGTTTGGAGAAAAATTCTTTTTTGCTGCCGCCGACTGTACCGGTCACGGTGTTCCGGGGGCTTTCATGTCGATTATGGGTGGTAATTTACTGAATCAGGCAGTGAATGAATTTGGTATCGACCAACCCCATGCCATCCTGAATGCCGTAAATAAAGGCCTCGCCAAAGCCCTTCGATCACACAGCGAAGATGGAATGCTTGTGCGCGACGGAATGGATATAGCCCTGGGTGCCGTGGATTTAAAAACACGGAAATTTTTCTTTTCCGGAGCATTTAACCCCTGCTGGATTTTCAAAAAAGAAGGGTTTTTGGAATTGCCTGCCGACAAACATCCCGTGGGAACTTTTTCAGGTGAAAAAGAAACCTCTTTTACCCTGCGCGACATTGATCTTGAATCGGGCGACCGGATTTATGTCTTCTCTGATGGTTTCGCCGATCAGTTCGGTGGTCCCAAAGGAAAAAAATTCAAAAGCAAGCCCTTCCGCGAATTGCTGGGCAACTTTAATGGAAAACCCATGGCCGGACAAGTCCGGGAACTGGAACAGGTATTTAATGCCTGGAAGGGCGACCTGGAGCAGGTTGATGATGTTTTGGTAATTGGAATTCGTGTTTGATGAAATTATTTAAAAAAGTCAAAGTACTTAAGCCCCTGCTACCTGCCTCTGAACAAAGTCTTATTAAGGAAGGTGAAATTCGGGAGTTAAATTGGGAGGGGAAAGAACTTTGTCTGGTAAAGCGAAAAGGGAATATTCATGTTTTTGATAATGCCTGTCCCCACAACGGCTTTTCACTGAGCAAAGGCTGGTGCTCCGATGACGACGCCATTGTTTGTCCCCTCCACCGGTTTCGATTCGATCTGGTAACCGGTCGCGCCAAAAGCGGTATAGCTACAGCCGTAAGAGTTTATCCGGTAAAAGAAAAAGACGGTGCTCTTTTTATTGAGATTGAAAAATGGGAGTTTGCACTATTTGATTAGAGGGCCGAAAGCGGAAAGCGCTCCTTAACCCTGATTCCCTTTTCTGTTTTTTCAAGGGTGCAACATTCGTGCTCCGGATCATGCTCAAAAAACAACACCCAGTTATTCTCAACTGCGGCAGTTAAAATCTCAACTTTTTCCTGCATGGTAATTAGGGGTCTTACATCATAACCCATAATCCAGGGTAGGGGAATATGGCTGCTGGAGGGAAAAAGATCGGCACAATATATTATCCTTGTTCCTTTATACGGAATAGAAGGCAACATCATGGCTTCGGTATGGCCATTAACTACCTGAATGCCAATTTCAGGATGCAGAGATGAAGAAGAATTGCCGGTAGCAGTGGCAAAGTTCAGCATTCCGCTTTCCTTTATGGGCAAAATATTTTCCTTAAGAAAACTTGCCTTTTCCCTCGGATTCGGATGAGTGGCCCATTCCCAATGCTTTTCATGACTCCAGTACCTTGCATTTTTAAAGGCCGGCAATAATTTTCCATTTGTGTCCCGAACGATACTTCCCCCGCAATGATCAAAGTGCAAATGGGTTAAGAACATATCGGTCACATCATCTTTTGAGAACCCGGCCTTTTTCAGCGATCCATCAAGATTGTCGTTGCCATGGAGGTAATAATGGGAAAAGAAATTTTCATCCTGCTTGTTTCCTATACCATTATCGACCAGAATTAATTCCTTACCGGTATTGATGAGCAGGCAACGCATGGCCCAGGTACATAAATTTTTTTCATCTGGGGGATTTGATTTTTGCCAGAGCACTTTGGGCACAACCCCGAACATGGCTCCACCATCCAACTTAAAAAATCCGGTATTGATTACGTGTAGTTCCATGGCTTAATTGTTTACCGACCGTTCAATCCTTTCCCGCAATTGTTCCAGTGAAAGATTCAGATACAGTTTTCCGTTCTTTGAAAAAGAAAGACTGCCGGTTTGTTCGCTGACCACAATGGCAACAGCATCGGTGTTTTCCGTAATTCCTGCCGCTGCCCGGTGTCGCATGCCCAGGTGTGAGGGAAAGTCCTGATCTTCCGTTACCGGAAGAACACATCGGGCTGCTTTAATACGGTTATTAACGATGATCACGGCTCCGTCGTGAAGGGGATTATTCTTAAAAAAAATACTTTCCAACATACGGGCAGATACCCGGGAGTCGATGGGCTCGCCGGTCTGAATATAAAAGTCCATTTCAGACGCTGAGCTGATAATGATAAGCGCTCCGGTTTTTGACTCTCCCATATTACGGCAGGCTCTGATTAGTGCGGGAAGGTCGATGGGAATGCCCGACTTTTTCTTACGGGGAAAGCGTAAAATAGTTTTTTTGAGGGGCTTGGAGTTCAGAATTTCCGAGGTTCCCACATACAAAAGAAAGCGCCGCAATTCCTGCTGAAACACAATGATTATGGCAATGGCTCCAACTCCTATAAACTTTCCCAGTATTTCACTCAGGAGCTTCATCTCAGTAAGCTCCACCATTTTCCATACAATGTAAATGGTGAAGATGCCCAGCAGGATATTTATGGCAACGGTGCCTTTGACAAGGTTGTAGAGTTGAAACAGGAGGATAGCCACCAGAAAGATATCCAGCGCGTCAACCCAGGAGAAATCACGAATGGCGGGAATTAATAAAAGGGCCAGATTGTTTAACATTCCGGGTAAAGTTAAAAATTTTAATGGCCTCACAGGCTTCACGAACATCATGAACCCGTAATATTCCTGCCCCCTTTATCAGGCCAATCGTATTTAAAACGGTGCTGCCGTTAAGAGCCTTGCCTGAATCTACATCAATAACCTTCTGAATCATGGATTTCCGGCTTACACCAAAAACCAGGGGAAGACCGAGTTCCGAAATTTCTTCCATGTTCTCCAGAATCCTGTAATTATCTTCCAGTGTTTTTCCAAACCCGAACCCGGGATCAAGCCACAGGGTTACCCCGGTTCCCAGAAAATAATCCATCCCATCTAAAAAAAACTTTTTTACCTCCGTAATGGCACCGGGGTCAGATATTTCAGGAATTTGGTTAGGCCATTTTTTTCCGCAATGGGTCAATATATAAACGGCTTTTGTTTTTCGTATTCCGGGTCGCATTTCGGGATCGGCCATGCCTCCGGAAACATCGTTTATTATTTCAATGCCGGATTGCAGGGCTTCCCTGGCCACGGTCCAGCGAAAAGTATCGGCAGATAGCAGGGCGTCCGGAAATTCTTTTCTTAGAAAATTCAAGGCAGGAATCAGTAATTCAAGTTCAGTTTTTTCATCCACCGGTGTTGAACCCGGCCGTGTGGAACAAGCCCCAATATCAAGAATAGCGGCTCCGTCGCGGAGGTGCTTTTCGGCCAGCATAAAAAGTTCCTTTTTTCCTTTGACCCGGCTCTGTTTGAAAAAACTGTCGGGGCTCAGGTTTATGATCCCCATAACCATGGGGAAAGGTTGCTTAAAATCTTTGTCGGTGCTTTTGGTTCCCATCAAAATCCAAATCCAACATTAAATCCAAAAGTGAGTTTGATGTTCGACTCAAGAATTTCGTCCCAGTCCCCAAGGTCAACCGGCTTGGTGGTATTATTCGGATAAAACTGGGTAACTCTGTTCTTTTTATATCCCATGCCCGTAAACATATCCATATAAAATCGTTTCCACCATCGTACCTGTTTTCCCACTACAATCGCAAAAAATGAATGCTCGGCTTTAACATAACGGTTTTTATAAATCCAGGGGTATAAAGAATATTTGGCCATGGCATAGGAAGCCATTGGGCCAATATACCAACCTATGGGATCAAATTCAGGAGCCCTGAAAAAAAAGCGGTGCATGTATTGAATCCGGTGACCCCGAACGAAGTAGGAGGGACCTCCGCTGCCCATAAAACTCTGGAGAAATGGACTTTTTCCGAAATAGGATATTCCGGCCTGAACCGATTGATATTTGCCGGTTGAAACTTCATACAAAAGCCGATACTCGGAAGTGAAGGGAAGCGAACCCCAGGCAGGGCCGATGAGAGAAGTTTTAAAAACATTGGTGTATTTGGGAAAGTCGACTGAAAAATCGGAGCCCCGTACCGGTAAACAGGTACCTAATACGAGGAAAAATAATCCGATTCGTTTCATGCTAAAATTCCAGTCTTGCTTTGGCCGCTTTGGCCTGGGAAGAAAAATCTTTTTTCAGGTATTTGAAATAACCGGCCATGGCAATCATTGCTGCATTATCGGTACAGTATTCGAATTTAGGAATATAAACCGACCAACCGTGCGAGGCGTTTCGGGAAAGAATGGTCTCCCGCAGGCTTGAGTTGGCAGAAACCCCTCCCGCAATGGCAACATGGTTTATGCCTGTGTCCCGGGCGGCAAGGTCCAGTTTTTCCATCAGGGTGGAAATAATGGCATGCTGATAGCTGGCACAGATATCACCGAGGTTATCCTGAATAAAGTTAGGATTGCCGGAACTTTTTTCCCTTAAAAAATAGAGGAAGCTCGTCTTTAAACCACTGAAACTGTAATTATAACCGGGCACTTTGGGAATTGGGAAATTGAATTTTTGGGGATCACCGCTTTTGGCATGCTTGTCAATCAAAGGACCACCGGGATAGGGGAGTCCCAAAATTTTTGCGGCTTTATCAAAAGCCTCACCGGCTGCATCGTCGGTGGTTTCGCCAATAATTTCCATTTCAAGATAGTCCTTTACCAGTACAATCTGGGTATGACCTCCCGAAACCGTTAGACATAAAAACGGGAAAGGGGGTGTGTTTTCAATAAAATTAGACAAAACATGAGCCTGCATGTGATTCACTTCCAAAAGAGGAATAGAAAGTGCCTGGGCCAGCGATTTGGCAAAAGAACTTCCCACAAGCAGAGAACCCATAAGTCCCGGCCCCCGGGTATAAGCAATTGCGTTTATTTCCTCAATGGGAACCTTGGCATTATCGAGTGCTGATTTAACAACCGGAACTATATTAACCTGATGGGCTCTGGATGCCAATTCAGGCACCACCCCGCCATATTGTTTATGAACCGCCTGTCCGGCAATTAAATTGGCAAGAATTTTGCCGTCTTTAAATACAGCAGCAGAGGTTTCGTCGCAGGAACTTTCAATGCCCAATATGGTAATCCCCTTACTGCTCATTATTCACTACCTTTGTTAGTGTAAGTACAAAGTTATCAAAAAGTTAGGTAAAATAGCGATCTGGGTTTTCGGATCCATACTGGTTCTGGGGGGTGTGCTTTTTTTTCTGGTTCAAACCTATTCTTTTCAAACGTTTTTAGGAGAAAGACTTGCGGCCTGGCTATCCGGAAAAACAGGGGCAAAAGTTGAAATAAAATCGGTATCCATCGACTTTTTCAGCCGCCTGGGTTTACATGGGATTTTTATTGGCGATCTTAAGGGTGATACGCTCTTATATGCCGACCGTATTCAGGTAAAAATAAACGAGTTCAGCTATTCAAATCAAATCCTTGGAATTTCTGAATTAAATCTTGAAAAATCACGTGTAAAATTAGCCCGCTATGTGGATGAGGACCGTATGAATTTTCAATTTTTGATTGATGCTTTTGCTTCGAACGACACCTTGAAAGACACCACGAAGTCGGCCTGGATCATTGATCCCGGAATATGGAAGCTTGATAACATTCACTTTTCCTTTCGGGATTTCCGTGATACAAGCAGAGCACGGGGCATGAATTTTGCGGACCTTGATGTAAAAAATATTTTTGCCGAGTTTGCAGACTTTGAACTGTTCGAGGATAGCCTGAAAGTAGCAATAAACACTTTGACCTGCAATGAAAAGTGCGGCCTTGAACTCCGGGCATTTTCAGGAAATTTCACCTATACAGAAACCCACCTGCAACTCGATTCATTCCGGATTAAAACGGCTCACTCCGATTTGGCCGGAAACCTGGGCTTTCACTTTGCAGATTTCTCTGCCTTCGATGATTTTGAGAAAAGGGTAAAGCTTAAAGCAGTTTTTGACAAATCGGAACTCTTTGTCTCCGACATTGGATACTTTGCCCCCGATTTGCTGGGTTACGACAGAACCTTTACGCTGAAAGGAAAAGTTTCAGGACCTGTGGCAAACCTTAAAGCCCGGGAAATGGAAATTGATTATGAGAACCATACCCGGATTCGGGGCGATTTTGATATTTCCGGACTACCGGATATAGATGAAACCTATTTACTGCTTGACCTGAAAGAACTTGCAACCCGTAAATCAGATATTGAAACCCTTCCTGATTTTCCACTGAAGAATAAGAATACCCTGAAGTTGTCGGATAATATTGGTCTTCTGGGAAACATAACTTATAAAGGAAGAATCAGCGGGTATTATTACGATCTGGTATCCGACGGCTCCATTTCAACCGCATTAGGGAAATTAGCTACAAACTTAAAATTACGGGTTGATCCCGAAAGCTCTGAAATTTCTTATAGCGGAAAAATAAGTTCCGCCAATTTTCAGGTAGGTAAATTTATTGGTTCTGAGAAAATATTGGGTGCCATAACCATGAATGTATCGGTTAAGGGAAGCGGCATAAAAATAAATGACCTGAAAGCCGATGTCGAAGGCGCTATCGACAAATTGGAATTTAATGATTACTCCTATACCGGGATTAAGATAAATGGGCGTATTTCCAAGCGGGTGTTCGACGGAAGCCTGGTCGTACTGGACCCCAATGTTTTTCTTGATTTCGAAGGCCAGGTAAACTTCAGTGAAAGTCCAACCCGGCTCGATTTTCTGGCCAAAATTCCTCACATAAATTTGAAAGAACTCAATTTTCTCAAAACAACCGAGGCGATTCATGCTTCAACCGACCTTGAAATCCGGCTAACAGCTAACAATATCGACGATGCCCAGGGCATAGTTATGCTAAAGGGAATCAGATATTACCAGGGGGATAATCACTACGACTTAAAGGATTTCCTGCTACGCATTTCCGAAGACGATAAAAAAAGAGCCATCCGGATCAGTTCTGAAATTGTGGAAGCATTCATTGTGGGGGATTATAAACTCGAAGAATTAGGCGGCTCTTTTTACGACATTATGTCCTTGTATGTTACATCATTACTTCCTGAAGATTACTTTAAAAAAAATCAGAAATTCCGAAACCGTGTACGGGAAGATTTTGAATACAACTTTGTTTTCAAAAACACCGAACCCATAACCCGAATTTTTTTTCCTGATCTGATCATCGCCCATAAAACCATATTGCGCGGCAAATACAATTCCCGCAAGGAATACTTCGACATAAAAGGCTCAAGCCCCCTTATCCGTTTTGCGGGAACCCAGGTGGTAGACTGGGCTTTAAATGCCAAAACCGGTATGGATGCCTTTGAATTAAATGTGGGCTGTAAGGCATTCAATATTTCCGACACTCTTAGGGCTGAAAATCTTTCGATTAATTCCCGTTTGTATAACGACTCCATGGATCTCGTCATAAACTGGAAAAACAAAGCCGCCAAAAGAAATCAGGGCAACATTCATTCGGTAATGGATTTGCGTTTTTATCCCAAAATCATAACCTGGTTCATACCTTCAGACAGCGCCCTGGTTATTGAAGATTCCGTCTGGCAAATCCATCCCGACAATCGAATTGTAATTGATACCGGCAAAATCAGCATTACCGATCTTGTGTTTTCACAGGGGAAACAGGAAATGAAGGTTTTTGGAACCATTGCGAAAGGGATGGAAGAGCACCTTCAGCTTGCGTTTAAAAATTTTAATTTATCCACTGTAAATCCATTAACCCACAAAGCAGGAATAACATGGCGCGGAGGGTTAACAGGTACTGCATCCTTTACGAATTTGTTCGACCCCACTCACTTAATTTTCAGTACCGCCCTCGATTTTTCAAATTTCTGGATCAACAAAGAAGAAATCGGAAGCGGATCTGTAATTGGGATTTATGATAAAAAGAAGGATGTTATAACATTAAATGGCGCATTTAAGAAACCAAACAGCGAAGAAAACAGCATTGGTTTTACGGGAAAATATTACCCGGCCCGGGAAAAGGATAATCTCGATATGGAAGCTGAACTTTCAGGTTTTGGTCTGCGGTTTTTTGAGCCCTATCTGGAGGGAGTTTTTTCCACCTTCCGGGGATATGCCAATGGAAAGTTTAATATCAGAGGAGAAATCAATCATCCTAAAATTTCCGGCTTTGCCATTGTCCAGGTTAAAAACATGAAAATTGATTACCTGAACCCTAACAATTCTTATTCCTTTAACGACTCCATTTATATAGAAGAAAACTCGTTGCGATTCGACAGCCTCATCATCAACGATTTTTACGGAAAAACCGCAGTGGTAGGTGGCCGGATTTATCATGAGAATTTCAAAAACTGGCAGCTCGACCTCGACATCTGGGCGAATAAATTCATGATTATGAATACCACCGAGGCCCAAAACTCTTTGTATTATGGAAGAGCCTTTATTACGGGTCGGATTAACATCTTTGGTTATGTGGATCAGAACATCCAAGTGGATGCCTCAGTAAAAACTGACAAATCTGTAAATATCCGGAACAAGAAAATTGAGTATACGCAGTTTAATATTCCTCTTTCAGGTCCGAGCGAGGTAAGCGAATCAACATTCATCTCTTTTGTGGACAAGAAAAATCCAACCCCGAAAACCAAAGGGAAAGATAAAGTTGACCTTTCCGGATTCACGCTTAACCTGGATTTGGAAATGACACCGGATGCTGAAATTCAGATTTTGTTCGACCCGAAGGTAGGTGACGTTATAAAATCACGGGGTGAAGGAAACCTAAGAATGGAAATTACCTCCAATGGAAAATTCAATATGTTCGGCGATTACAACATCACCGACGGGGAATACTTGTTTACACTTCAGAATATCATCAATAAAAAGTTCCGGGTTGAAAAGGGAAGCAGTATTAAATGGACCGGTTCGCCATACAATGCCGATATCGATCTTGCCGCCGTTTATGAGGTAAGAACATCGCTACAGGTAATGTTTCCCGATGATTCCAGCGGGGTTTATCGCCGTCGTTACCCGGTGAATTGCGTGCTTAAAATGTCTGATGACCTCATGAAGCCCGATATTACTTTTGATGTGGATTTGCCAACCGTCGATGCCAGTGTTTCTCAAACCGTTAAAGGCTATCTGAATACGGAAATGGAGATGAACCGTCAGATTTTCAGCTTGCTGGTCTTAAATACCTTTGTAACTCCTCAATCCCTGGTTGGATTTTCAGATGTACATACCAATACTAATGTGGTAGGAGTTACCGGATTTGAAATGCTTTCAAACCAATTGAGCAATATGCTCTCTCAGGTGAGTACCGAATTTGATCTGCGGGTAAATTACCGCCCCGGGGATGATATTTCCCGTGACCAGCTCGAGGTTGCGCTTTCCAAACACCTGTTTAACGACAGGCTGGTAATTGATGGATCGGTGGCGAACAACGGAACCACCTCGCAGGGTCAAAGCTCTAACGCCATTGTTGGAGAGGTTAATGCCGAATACAAACTTACCGATGATGGTAAAGTGCGGGTCAAAGCATTTAACCGGGCTAATGATAATACGGTTATTAATCTTGATGCTCCTTATACTCAGGGCGTGGGAATATTCTACCGGGAAGACTTTGAAACCATATCAGAACTTTATAAACGGTATATGGACAGGTTCTCAAAGGAAAACAAAAAAACTCCAAAAAAAGGAGAGGGCTGATGCCCCCTCCCTTAATCTTCATATCAGAATCTCGATCTTACTGAAACAATCAGGTTTCGGCCCGGTGCTGAAATGCCACTGGCAAAATACCTGTAATGGGTATCAAGAATATTCTCAAGCGCCAGAATAGCTCGTAAAGATTTGCTCATTTGAAAAGCAATTCTCGCATTCAGGGTAACCCAGGAAGGCATGCCATAAGGAGTGGCATAACTGAGGTTATCTTCACCCGAGGGACTGTAATCCTTTATATCTTTCCAGCCGTTATACCTGACAAAGAACTCACCCTCGGTTTTTCCACTCCGGTACAAAAGAGAAGTTTGTCCGTAAACAGGTGGAATGTGATCCATAGGCACGATGGTATCGGGCTTGCTGCTGTGATACCTGCCATAAGTATAAGTCAATGTTGAGTTTAATGAAAAGTTCCGGTCGAAAACAAATTGAACGGTTCCGGTCCAACCCATGATATTGGCCTGATCCGCGTTTTGCGAAGCCACCACTTTACTGGGGATTCCGAAATAATCTACGGTATCTTTTCCCTGGTACTGGAAGGGCGCAACAACAATGGCATTTTGTAGAAGCGTGTACCATAGGTTTCCTGAGATCCGAACCCGGTCATCAAGATTTTTCGATATTCCCAGCTCCGCATTATATGCCACCTCGGACTTAATATCATCATTGGGAACCACCAGATAACCCGGTGAGGAATCAAATACTTTTGCAAGGTCATCCAGGTTGGGAACCCGGTATCCGGTTCCTCCGAGCAGACTTATTTTCCAACCCTTTCCGGGCAGCCAAACCAATCCTGCATTTCCACTCCAGGTCGTGGTATTTATTGAAACCTCACGAAAAGGAAACTTAAAAAAGGTGGTATCCTGAAAAGAGGCATTCAGGGAATAATATCCTACACGAATCCCATCCGACAAAATCCATTTATCGTTGATCTCGAAAGAGTGAGACAAATAGGCAGAACCCGAATAGAAAACATTTTCTCCATCCGGATAACGGGTTGCACTTGCTTTTACTTCTCCCGTTGTAATGTTTTCGGATTTTGCCGTGGAATTTACCCCGTTGTACAATCCTTCCAATCCGTACCGGAATTCGTGGCGTTCACCTGCTTTTTTATGAAAATCGGCATTTAGCGACATCACATTTACTTCTTCCGTTTGTGTTCTTCGGTTTGGGTTTTTAAACCTCCGGCTAACCCTGATCTGTTCGGACCGCTGATAGGCCAGGGTTATGGAAGCATTGTCGTAAAACCTGCTCGGATTTTCAAGAACCAGGGAGTAGGCGGCCAGGCCTCTCAGCTGAGGGCCATAATACCACTCTGCAAATTTCAGGTTCCCACCACTGTATTCACTCAACCGGTCGTAACGCGGAACATCGGAAGAATTGGAGTATTGAAGATTTAAGCGATGAAGAACGCCTTCTTTTTGTTTGAATTGAAACTTCTGGAATAATCCATACTGCTTGTACGCCGACTGCTTTTGGATGTTGCGGTCGGGATTACGAACCATGCTGTCTTTCCCGTTAAATGTTTCCACATAAAAGGGTCTTACAAAACCCTGATCGTAAACAGCATCGCGTTGATTTCCTGAGCGCAAATCGTCGAAATCGGAATAGGAAATGCCGGTTAGACTCGAAAACCGCTTCCATCCCAGATTAAAATTGGCGTGTCCCGTCATTTCATCATTGGCAGAACTCCAACGGATCATCGTATTTCCTTTAACCAGAAAACTGTCAGCTCCGAATTCAGGATTCCTGGTATAGAAATGCATCACACCACCCAGGGCATCGCTGCCATAAATAACAGAACCGGGTCCGAAAACCACTTCCGTCCTGTCCAGCATCATCGGGTCGATGGTTATTACATCCTGCAAGTGTCCGCCCCGGTAAATGATATTATTCATTCTTACCCCGTCAACCACCAGCAGCACTTTATTGGCTTCGAATCCTCTCAGCACCGGACTTCCGCCACCCATCTGCGATTTTTGCACAAACACAGAGCCGGAATTGGTAAGCATGTCGGCCGAAGTCTGTGGATTTCCAAACTCAACGCTGCGCGAATCAATAACTTCGATTTGATGCGGGATATCCTTTACCATTTCGGGCGATTTATTCGCAGAAAAAACAAATTCCTCCAGATTAATTATCCTTTGGGAAAGAAAAACGTTTCCGTTGGGAACCTTCAGAAGTGCATCACCCTTGATTTTCACCGGAAAATACCCGGTATGGGAAATAGTGATGGTATCGGTCAGGTCAAGGGGAGAAATATTAACAATCCCTTTCGGGCCGCTGACTAATACCACTCCTTTTGCATCTTTTACATTGGCTCCGGAAATGGGTGCGAGGGTTACCTCATCCGCAATCCGGATATTATTTTGGGCAGTACTCCCGATAACAATAAGGAGTAATACCCATAAAAAAGTAATGGCTTTCATAAAATATTGTTTATTAAATTTTTAAAAGAGAATCTCAGGATTCTGCTTTTTCAGGAGGCAGATAGGGCTGGGCCTCAAATCCGGATAACAGATCCGGTGATTTATAAAAAGCAAAAATTACATCACCACCCTCTGAAAGGGTAGGACTTGCAATAATTTCAGGCAGGTATTTAAAAGAAAAATAATTTCCGATGGAGATTCCGGAAGTGTAATCGGGCTTTTTTCCGGACCATTGATCAAAAAAAGTTTCGAAACCTCTTTCAATTTTATCAAGGTGACAAACTACGAAATAACGATCACCTACCTTCTCAACCCTGTCAAGATCGTACCATTTTCCTTCCAGCTTAAACTCGTCTTTTTTCTGCCAGTCAAGCGCTAAATATTCCGATTGGGAAAATACAAACCCGGAAAATACCTTGTTGCGATGGATTTTAACATTTTTCCGGTGGTTTAGCTGAAATAAAAGAAACAGACTTGGCAACAAAATAAATCCTGCCAGGACAAGACCGGTAAAAACAAGCCGGGATTTTTTGAGCATCTTTGTACAAAGATATTAAAAACAGTGATGGACTCAACCCTGGAGAAAAAGCGCTTTTACCTGGCCTTGTTCCTGTCGTTTTGTATAGTGGCCATGATCTGGCTGGTTTTTCTGGCCGACTGGGCATTCGACCTGGCCCTTTTCCGGTTTGGAATTATTCCCCGCGAAGCAAGAGGATTAATGGGGGTAATTCTTGCCCCGCTTATTCACGGCGGGCCCGGACATGTCTTTGCCAACACCCTTCCCGTGTTCATCCTTCTTTCATTTCATTTTTATTTTAACCCTGAAAACGCGCCCAAACAATTTTTTCTTATCTGGATTTTTTCCGGAGTGCTTCTCTGGGCGGGCGGAAGGGGAGGGACAGCTCATGTGGGAGCCAGTTCATGGATTTATGCCCTCTCTGCGTTTCTGTTTTTCCGCGGACTCCTTTTGGGCAATATTAGTGCCCTGGTGGTATCTGTTATTGTGGTATTTCTATACGGCAGCCTGATCTGGGGGGTGTTTCCACTGGAAGAAAAAATCAGCTGGGAAGGCCATTTGTTTGGCGCTGTTTCCGGTACCCTGTTTGCCTTTTATTACTTTTTTCCCACTCGCTCCAAGAGCGAAATCACTGAAGAACCTGAATCTGAACTTTGGAACCCCGGCCATTTTGAAAATTTTATCAGGGAGGAATCCAGAAGCAACACCCTAAAGGATCCCCAAAATGAGAAGCAAACCAAATACTACCAGGAAAACCGTGACAAGAATACGGGTAAAGGTATACGACGACTTTTTTAAGTACTGATTTCCCACAACGGCACCGAAAAGGGCAGGAAGCCCGCCGGCAACAAGATATTGCCAGTTAATACCCTCAAAATAACTTTGCCCCAGGCCAATGTACATGGGAATCCGCGTAAAATCTACGATGAGTGAAATGAAAACCCCGGTCGAAATGTAGACTTCCTTGGTAAGTCCCGAATTAATAAGAAAAGCACTCCGTAAGGCCCCCTGATGTCCGGTAAATCCCCCAAAAAAACCACTCACAAGCCCACCGGTTACATATTGTCCCTTTTTAAACCGGATACCTGCCTGCTCAAAAAAAGCAAAAAATATCATGAGGCATCCTATCGCAAAAGGGAAGGGGAAAACGTGAAAACAACCTGCCCCGAATTCATATTCAAACAAAGGTGGAAACTGGGGCAAAATTTTATACAGACTTACACCGGCAATTGCGCCGGCAAAACTTCCTCCCCCAAATCTTATCAATATGGTTCGGTCAAAACTGCCCCGCAACAAATAAGCTTTGAGAAGATTGTTCAGAAGATGAACAAGACCGGTCAATAAGATGGCAATTTCAGGAGGGAAAAAAAACAGATATACGGGAAGAAGCAGGGTTCCCAAACCAAACCCTGAAAAGAAGGTAAGGAATGAACCCGCAAAGGCTGCCAGTGCAATTATTATTATGGCCGTTTCCATTTTGAGGCCTAAAATCAGGAAAATTATCTAAATTTAATCCTGTTTTATGGATAAGCTCTTTCCGCTCCTTCTTGATTTTTTTAAAACCCACCGGGGTTTAAACATGAACTACCTGTATCATGGCGATTTTACGCATGATCTGACCAATGCAATACTTTCCTTCGCTGAAAACTCCCTCGACAGTATGGGGGAATCAACCAAAATCCGAAAACGGGTTTACTTTATAATGGTTGAATCCCTCCAAAACATTACCCGACACCAGGAGTCCCGGGAAGGAATTTCCCAGGGATTTGGATATTTTAACATTCAGGGCGAACCCGACGGATACTATATTACCAGTTGCAACAAAGTCCTGAATTCCTCCGTTGCTAACCTGCGCTCAAAACTCGACATGGTGAACAGCCTCGATGCCCAAAACCTGAAAAGTTATAGCGCGGAAATGTTGCAAGCCGGGGTCATCAGCGAAAAGGGTGGAGCTGGTCTCGGACTTATCGAAATGGCCAAACGCTCCGGAAATAAACTCAAATTTCACTTCGAAACCATTGATTCCAGTCATTCCTGTTTTTACTTTCAAATCCGTATCGGAAAACCGGTAGTTGAGAACTTTGAAAAAGGCCATAACTTGGGAAGTTCTGTGGATAGCCATAAACTCCTTAAAGCCAATGGGCTCAATATCGTCTTCCAGGGAAACTTTTCCCAGGAAAACGTGAAAAGCATTGTTGCGATGATAGAGGGCAGCTTTTCCAAAAGCAATGTCGGCCCAATGAAAAAGAAAATGTTAAACCTCCTGATCGAACTGCTCCAGAATATTTACAAACACGGAAGTGGAGGGAAAAGTGCCGAAGAAGATTCCCGACCCGGAATTTTTGCCATCGGTGTCCGAAACAATAAGTATTTTATTACCTCCGGAAGCCTGATAGCAAAACATAAGGAAGCTGCTTTAACTGAAAAAATTAATGCGGTAAACCAAATTGATCCCAATAGCCTGGAAAAGCTATATGCTGCGAAATTGCTTGAGGAAGATGTTCCGGGTGCAAAAGGTGCCGGCCTCGGGTTTATTGATATGCGCCTGAGAACCGGCGAAAAAATAGATTTTTCCCTGCTTCCCTTCGATAATGAACATTCTTTCTTAACTTTGGGTTTGTCAATAAAGGATAAAATCGAAAAAAATGCCTGAGGCACTGTCAATCACAGCAACCCACGACACCCCCGAAATTATCCTCAATCCGGAAACCGGAATCTTTAAAATTTCCAAACGAAGCTACCCGGAAGATGCCGCCGGATTTTACAAACCTGTTATTGACTGGCTCTCCGAATTCCGACAGAACCCTCCTCAGGAAATTACTTTTGTTTTTAACCTTGAGTATTATAATACGGCTTCTGCAAAACAAATCTTTAAAGTCCTTCAGGTTCTCCAGGAAACCGGCAAACAATCCAAAGTGAAAATCCTCTGGCAGTTTTTTGAAGACGACTCCGATATGGAAATTGCCGGTGAACGATTTGCAAGTTTAATAAGCAACGTTGCCTTCGAAATTGTTTCCATACCTCAGGAATAAATAAAAAGCCCCGCTTTGCGGGGCTTTTTCCTCACTCTTGCTTCGAGCGTCCATTGATGATCAAAACATCGCTGACCTCAACCTCGGAGACGTATTTTTTAACGCCCTCCTTGTTGGTGTAGTTGCGATTCACCAATTTCCCCTCTACCACAATCTCTGCTCCTTTCTTCAGATATTTCTCCACAAAACCTGCGGTTTTGCCCCAACATACTATGTTGTGCCACATGGTTTCTGTTACTTTTTCACCCTCCTGGTTCTTGTAGGTTTCGTTCGTTGCCATACTGAACCGGGCCAGCTTTTTGCCCTCGCCGTAAGTCTTTAATTCGGGATCACCACCCAAATTGCCAATTAATTGCACTTTGTTTCTTAATGCATTCATGGTTTTAAAATTTTGGTTTTACATTAAAACCGGAAGGATTTTCCTCCCCGTTTCTTATTTATTTTCGTTGCAAATCTATGTTGCAGTCTTACAATTATCCGGTAGTTAAACGATTATAAACGACTATAAACGATTAAAAACGATTAAGCCCTTACCATGGAAAAATTAACCCTTATTAAAAATGAAAAACTCAATTGCAGGGAATGCGGACAACCCATTTCCGGCCGGTGCGACAAAAGATTCTGCGACGACTCCTGCAGAAATGCATTTAATAATAAATTGCGGCGATCCATCGGTAGAAACCTGAATTCCATCAACGCCTGCCTGAAAAAAAATCGCAATATCCTGGAGAAATTATACGCCGACAACCAACTCTCGGTTCCCAAAGCCAGCCTCGAAAGAATGGGATTTAACTTTGCCTTCTTCACCCATCAGGTAAATCCCGATAATAAATCTACCGTTACCATGATTTACGACTATGGTTTTTATCCGGAAACCAAAAATTTTGCAGAAGAACAAATTGCAATTTTGAGGGGCGATGAAGTTGGCCCCTGAACTTCCCCCTTTTCCTGAATTTTGCCCGCTTTTCAGGCTGAAGAATCCACAGTTTTCGTTATTTTTGGTTCATCCCTGCACCCTTTATGCGCCTGCCTCACGGATTCCTTCTGTTCCTGCTCCTTGGATGCTTTGTCCATGCTTCCGGACAACAATACTTCCTCAAAACGTTTAACCTCGACCAGGGACTGCCCCAGTCTCAGGTTATGGCTACCGCCTTCGACAGTAAAGGATTTTTATGGCTGGCAACAAATGGGGGAGGGGTAGCTCAGTTTAACGGACACTCTTTCCGGGTTCTAACTACCGAGGACGGACTTGCCGATAATAAGGTCAATGATATTTTTATTGAACCCAACTCCCAAAAAATATGGTTTGCAACCTGGAATGGCATTTCCTGCTACGATGGCAAAAGCTTTAAAAATTATTACTATCCCGAAATAAAAGGAGTAAACTTTGTTCATTCTGTTTATGTTGCAGAGGATAAGATTTACATCGGAACCGACAAAGCCGGAATCTGGTGCATAGAGAATGATAAATACATTAAGATCCCCCTTTTCTCAGCCGAATCCCTTGAAGTAAGATCGGATCACCGGTTCATAAAGAAAACGAAAACAGGCAAGTTGCTGGCAGGAAGCGGAGGAGGCCTTTTCGAAATTTCGGGCCTTACTGCAAAACCACTTCCCCGAAACAACATTAAAGGTTGCGGAGGAGGTGTATGGGGAATCACCGAAGACGAATACGGGAAACTATGGATGGCCTTATTCGGACAGGGAGTTTGTACTTATAACAGCCGGAATTCATTCCACTTTAATAAATCCAACGGCCTTGCCTCTGATATCGCATTGGTGGTTTTTTGGGATAATCACAAATCGCTTTGGGTGGGAACCGATGGCGGCGGCCTCTTCCGGATTAATCATCAGGATTCCCTAAATCCCTATATAGATCTTCATCTCCACGAAGGAAACGGATTACCCAGCAACAGGGTTCGAACCCTCATCCAGGATCCCGAAGGAAATCTCTGGATTGGAACCGATGCCGGTATCTCCCGGTTTGACATGGGGAAATTCCGCTTTTATACCCCCCTGGATGGCTTGGGAAATCAGTTTGTGCTTTCCTTCAGCCAAAGAAAAAACGGAGAAATTCTGATGGGAACCCAAATTGGAATCTCCCTTTTTAAAGATGGAAAATTCACTCAGGTTCTGGATCGGGGAAAACCCCTTGAAACTTTCATTTGGTCGATCCTGGAACTCGATGAAAAGACCCTGCTCGCCGGAACTTACCTGAAAGGAATTCTGAAAATCGAAAACGGACAAGCCACAAAAATTCCCGAAAATTCCCTGCTGACTAACAATGTTATTTTCGATCTGAAACAGGATTATAAAGGAAACCTCTGGATCGGAAGCGACTATGGCATTGGATTCCTCTCTAAAGACACCCTGGTTAACTATGCCGATAAAGACGGATTTCATACCGCCCGTGTACGATCTGTTTTTTGCGACAGCGCCAACAAAAAAGTCTGGATAGGAACCCGGGAAGGACTTCTTTGCTATACCGAATCAGGGCCCTATCCAAAACCTTCCGATTTCCAGCGCATTACTATGAATGAAAAAATAAACGGGAGTATTATCTTTTCAATAGTTAAAGACAACGATGGATACATCTGGTTTGGAACTTACGGTAATGGTGTTGTCCGTCTCGACCCCTCGGATCTTTCGTTTAAACTTTTTTCAAAAAAAGACGGCCTCTCTCATAACAGCGTCTTGTCACTGGCCTTTGCACCACCTTATGTCTGGGTGGGAACCGTTGATGGCATAAACCGGATCAACGCCTCCGCATTTAACCGATCCGGTGAAACAGAAATCCGAAGATTCGGAAAGCCCGAAGGTTTCCTGGGAATTGAATGTAATCAAAATGCCGTGCTGGTAGACAAATCCGGAAAAATCTGGTTTGGAACCGGAATCGGAGCCACTGTTTTCGACCCCGCTCTGGATAAAGATAATCTAATGGAATCCAGGACCCATATTGCAGGAATCCGCTTGTTTTATGAAAAAACGGATTGGGGAAAACTGGCTCCCACCATTAACCCTACAACCCTCCTTCCTGAAAATTTAATCCTTCCTCATGATAAAAACCACCTGACCTTTGATTTTATCGGCATCTCTTTCACCGCACCGGAAAGGGTACGCTATAAATATATGCTCGCAGGCCTTGATGAAAACTGGAGCCCTGAAACCAAAGAAACTTTTGCCTCATACCCGGGACTTGCACCCGGGAAATACACCTTTATGGTTATTTCCTGTAATAATGAGGGCATCTGGAACAAAACCCCCGCTTCTTTTTCTTTTGAAATTCAACCTCCTTTCTACAATACTACCTGGTTTAAATTGTTGGTTTTTATGATTGTCGCAGGGTCGGTGTTCGGATTTTTTGCCTACCGCACCCGAAGCCTTCGACAGGCCAAGAAAATTCTGGAAATGGAAGTGCGCGAAAGAACAAAGGAGCTATCGGTAAAAAACCGTGACCTTGAAAACCAGAAAAACCTGACTGAACAGAAAAACAAGGAGATTACCGACAGCATTTATTACGCTAAAAAAATACAAACCGCCATTATTCCTGAACAAAAAATTATCCAACAGGCTCTCCCGGGATGCTTTGTTATTTTCAAACCAAAAGATATCGTGAGTGGTGATTTTTATTGGATACATGACCAGGGTCAAAAACAAGGCAACAAATCCATGAATTGCATTTTGGCCGTTTCTGATTGCACCGGACACGGTGTGCCCGGAGGCTTTATGAGCACACTCGGAATTTCTTTTTTGAATGAACTGTCCGGAATTCTTAGCCACCTTGCACCCGGTGAAATACTTGACCATCTGCGCCAGTCCTTGATTCAATCGCTCAGGCAATCGGGAAACCCCTCCGAATTTAAAGACGGGATGGATATTGCCATTGCAAGGTTTTCTTCCCTGAAGAATGGCAATAACATGGAAATCCGCATGGAGTTTTCAACGGCTAATAACCGGATTTTGCTTATCAGAAACGGGAAATCTGAACGCCTTCGGACCGATAAACAAGCCGTGGGGTATTCGGAAAATCCCAAACCTTTTACTACGGAATCCCTCAACGTGATACCCGGCGATTGTGTTTACCTCTTTACCGACGGCATCATAGACCAGTTCGGAACCGACAGTCAATCTAATCCATCTAAAATCACCAAGTTCAAAATAAAAAAACTGGAAGAGCTTCTGATAGCTATTTCCGGGCTGCCACCCGAAGAACAGAAAACGGCCATTGAAAAGAAATTCGCCGACTGGAAAGGTGAGCTTGAACAAGTTGATGATATTTGTTTAATCGGCATTAAATTCTAATTCCATGAAAGTTTTGCACCCGCTATCCCTGGCCCTTCAACTGAAAGAATCCTGGTCGCCCGGAATTATTGCCAGGGTGAATAACCATTTGGTAAAGCTGGCAAAACTGGAAGGAATTTTTGTATGGCACAATCACCCTAACGAAGACGAACTTTTTTATATCCTGAAAGGTTCACTTAAAATTCAATTCAGGGACAAGGAAGTTCTATTAAATGAAGGCGAAATGGTAGTAATTCCAAAAGGAGTTGATCATCTTCCCATAGCTGAAAACCCAGTTTGGGTTATGCTGTTTGAACCCGAAGAAACTTTGAATACCGGAAATACAGAATCAAATCTTACCAAAAATAATCTCCCATGGCTGGTGTAAGCATGCCCGGAATATCCTTTTCAATCAAAGACGCTGTCCGGATTTTATCTGCTACCCCTGATGTGCTTGAAGCACTCCTGGGAAATCTGAATGAAACCTGGACCAACGCCAACGAAGGCCCTGATACCTGGTCGGCTTTTGATGTGGTAGGTCACCTGATTCACGGAGAAAAAACCGACTGGATTTCACGGACAAAAATTATTCTCGAATTCGGAACCGGAAAAACCTTCCCTAAATTCGACCGCTTTGCCCAGTTCGAAGAGAGTAGGGGCAAGACCATGTGCGACCTCTTGGATGAATTCCGGGAAGCCCGGAGAGAAAACCTTGAGTTTTTGACGGAACTTAATCCGGGAAATGAAATTTTAGATAAAAAAGGTGTTCATCCAGCCTTTGGAGAGGTAACACTCAGACAGCTATTGGCAACGTGGACCATTCATGACTTTGTCCACCTGGCTCAGATAAACCGGGTTCTTGCAAAGCAATACAAATCGGAAATAGGACCCTGGGTGGAATACATTTCCCTGATGAAGGATGAAAAGTAGAGTTTATTCTTTCGGTTTTTTTACGAAATCGTGATCCGTCGGGTCGTCAGGGTGTGAAACGCCACCCATGTATTTTTGCTGAAACTCGGCTTCCATCATTTCTCCCAGATTATCTTCACAGTCTTCAATTTTCCAAAAGTGTTTTCCAATATAAAACAACGCGGTACTTGAAATTACTGCAATGTTTAAATCAAACAAAATGGTAATAATGGTGGTATAGGCCACAAAACCCATCTGAATATTTCTTCTATGGCTTTTGTACCATTTTCTTTTAAAATAATGCCCGCTGAATTCAATATCGAATACATCAGCCCCGGCTTTAAATAATACACCTACAAAAACGGCGGAACTTACCAATTGTAAGTAATCTTTAAATAAAATAATTCCCATCAGAGCAAAAACCCCAATCATAACACCGGAAAGTCGTCCTTTCGCACCTTCCTTCACAAGCAAAACCGATCGAATGGTAGCCTGCGCCCCCGGTAAGCCCTGAAAAAAAGCTGAAATCCCGTTGGCAACCCCCTGCGCCATTAACTCTTTGTTGAACCGGGTTTTCTCATTCGTCATTTTGTCTATCACGAGCGCCGTTAACAGCGAATCCAAATAACCCAGCAAAGCAATCTGAAAAGCGTAAGGAATGGCGGATAAAAATGTATCCATGTTGAACATAGCTTTCCCGGGAAAATAGGATAGGCACATGGTCCAGAAATCCTCGAAACCTGAAACTGTTGCCCCAAGTGTTACAAGCTCAACATCCAGATCAAAAAACCAGGTAATAAAAGTCATTAAGAAAATCGCCACCAATACCCCTGGAAGAAAAATTCTTACCATCCTGGGAACCTTCAACATTTTCAGCAACCTCGGAAGAAGGTAAATCAGAGCCAGGGTGGCTATCATCAGCGTAATATTCAGCCAAAGTGCACCCTGAAAAGGTTCCAGCTTTGGACCCACACCAAACATCTTTTTAATCTGATCAAACCAAATCAGCACCGCAATGCCATTCATAAAACCTATGATAACCACCTGAGGAACCTTAGAAATAAACCCGCCCAGCTTAAACAGCCCAAACAAAAACATCAGGATTGCCGACAACATAAATACCAGCGTAATGAATTGTTCAGCGCTGGCCTTTGATCCTTCATAATTATCGTAGGCAAAGGCAACTACAAGTGCACTCACCGCTGTCATCGGACCTGTTGGACCCGAAGCCTGAATCCGGGTTCCTCCAAGCAAACTGGTAAAAATGGGAATCAGGGCGGCACCCAACATCCCTGCAAAAGCACCCCTTCCGGACATAGTTCCAAAGGCGGCTCCCAATGCCAAAGCGGCAAAACTTACGGTTAATCCTGATAATAAATCCTGAATTAAGTCCTTTCCTTTCATTTATGGTTTTTCGGATTTATTGAATTTAGGGTTAATATTAGTGTTTTTAATTTCTCAGGGCCAATAAAAAAACGGTAGGGCAGAAATTTATCCCTCCCTGCATAATCTATTCCAATCCTGGGACCCTTAAGCACCCAGGTCGCGGGAATATTAAAGGGTGCCTCCTCAAGCCGAATTTTCCCGCCCAGTTCCTCACCGTTGTGACTGAGTTCTATTCCCAACTCCCGGGAGGTTCGTCCGGGCCCCAAAACTATTTTGCCTTCCCTTTCCCTTAATACGCCCCTGATAAGAACCGCATCCGGACGGCCTTCCGGACCCGTTACAATATTAAAAAGCTTGTGAATGCCGTAACATAAATAAACATAACAAGTTCCACCCTGACGGTACATGGTTTGAGTCCGGCCCGTATACCTTCCCCCATAGGCATGCGAGGCACGGTCATGAATTCCTGCATAAGCCTCCGTTTCTATGATTATGCCGGATCGCTCAACCCCACGGGAATTTACCACAATCCTTTTACCCAGAAGGTTTCGGGCAATACGGGTTACGTCTTTGCCCAACAAAAATTCAGCTTTTGGGAGTGTAGTTTTTTCCATGGTATATAATATATCCGGGTTCATGGGATATTAAACCATCCGCTTCCATTTTCATAAGCACCGACTTCAATTGCAAGGCATTTGTGATTCCGGTGCTTTCCAGAAGCCTGTCCACGGTTATTCTTTTTTCAACCTGAATAAGTTTAATAATTTTTTCTCTTATTTCAAAATCCGGATATCGCAGACAATTGTTGCACTTGCCACATGGCTTCGGCTTCTCCTCGCCAAAATACCTGAGCAGGTATCCGGGGAAACATTCCGAATCGTTTTCGGCATACCTAATCATGGTATGCAGCCTGTCTCCTGCAATTTCCTTCAAGCGCAGATATTTTTCCGGTGGGAAGGTGAGCGAATCAGATGGGATTCTGCCACCGGTAAAGGCAAGCTTTATTCCAGAGCTTCCGGGGAAATAAGATAATACCCCGGCCTTTTCCAGAAATTTAATATTCTTCAAACATTCGGCGGTCGAAATTCCGGAGCTTCGGGCAAGCTTTCCCTCGTTAAAATATACCGGTCCCTCAAAAATTCCGGAAAACAAACGCAACATAATGCCTATAAAATGATCCATGCTTGGGGTTCCCACCCGAAACCGGTAAAAATTCTCAGCCGTCATTTCCATACTTAGTCTTGAGCGAGATTCAGGGTTGTCATCCAAGTCAAGAAACCCGGATCGGGATAATATTTTTAAAGCAGAAAAAACCGATAGGGGAGAGGCTTTGTAACGCTCACAAAATCCGTCAATGTCGAAAGGCATTTTTATTCCTCCTCCGCCGCCATAGGGGATTTGAAGGTAATTGCCCAGTTGGTCATAAATCTTTCTGACAAAACCCAATTCAGGAAAATTCAAGGCCAAAAACCGTTGAGCCTCTTCTTTGTCGGAAGGGGCATATAGCAAAACAGCATCCGATAGTTTTCCGTCTCGTCCGGCCCTGCCTGATTCCTGGAAATAGGCTTCGGGGCTATCGGGCAAATCATAATGAACCACCAGCCTCACATCGGATTTGTCGATGCCCATACCAAAGGCATTCGTAGCTACTACTACCGGAAATTCCCCCGAAATCCATTTCTGCTGCACCTGCTCCCGGGTTCCATGATCCAGACCCGCATGGTAAAATCCAGAGGAAATTCCCAGGTGAGAAAGCTGTTGGCTTATTTCCCGTGTGTTTTTACGGTTCCTGCAGTAAACAATAGATGTTCCGGTTTCTTTTTTTAACAATTCGAAAAGGGTTTCAAATTTGTTTTCGGTTCTCACCACTTTATAAGCAATGTTCTTTCTTTCAAAACCCGATTTGAAAATCCCCGGATCACGGAAGCTCAGATTCTCACAAATATCCTGAATCACCTTTGGAGTGGCAGTTGCCGTTAGTGCTATACAAGGTGTTTTGGGAACCAGTTCCCGAAAACGGGAAATTTTTAAATAGGAAGGACGAAAATCAAAGCCCCATTGACTGATGCAATGGGCTTCATCTACGGCTAACAAGGAAAGTCCATGCTGCAGAACTCTTTCAGTCAGCATTTTGTTTTGCAATCGTTCCGGAGCCACATACAAAAAATGCATAGGACTGCGAAAGGCAAAATCAAGAATACGCTCAACTTCGGTTACCGACAAATCACCCGACAGTGAAGAGGCTGAGATACCTCTCATTCTGAGTTGGGCTACCTGGTCATTCATCAGGGCAATCAGTGGACTGATAACAATAGTTAATCCACCCAACATTATTCCCGGTACCTGAAAGCAGATAGATTTTCCTCCTCCGGTAGCCAGCAATGCCAATGTGTCATTGCCTTTTGAAACAGAGGCAATAATGTCTTTTTGTAATCCGCGGAAGCCGGGATACGCCCAGTATTTCTGTAAAATAGCTTCCGCTGAGTCCATATTTTTTTCTGAACTCTAAAAATACCAGAATTTATAGTGTGAATTTCGTACTTGGTCGAAAAACTTAAAATTTCGAATTGGGTTTCCATTCATATTTTTTTAACTTTACCCGAATGGAAAAGACCATGGTATTAACCTCCCCTAAAATTGAAATCCGGAAATCTTCAAAGACCCGCATTTCAGAGCTCGACATTAAAAACCTTGTGTTTGGTCATGTTTTTTCCGACCATATGCTGGTTGCCGATTATGAAAACGGCCACTGGAGCAAAGCCCATATTCAACCCTACGAAAAACTAAACATGGCCCCTTCGATGAGCGCCCTGCATTACGGACAGGCCATTTTCGAAGGTTTAAAAGCCTACCGAAGCCACGATGGAAAAATTTTGGTTTCCAGACCCTACGACAATCACCGCAGGATGAATATCAGCGCCGAAAGAATGGCCATGCCGAATGTTCCGGAAAATTTATTCATCGACGGGATAAGGGAGCTGCTTAAAATCGACAGTCAGTGGGTTCCCAACCAACCCGGCACATCATTATATATTCGTCCTTTTTTATTCAGTACCGACGAGTATCTGGGTGTAAAACCATCAGAATCTTATAAGTTCATCATTTTCACCGCACCGGTAGGAGCCTATTATTCCGCTCCCATCAGAGTGCTTGTTGAAACCAATTATATCCGTGCCGTTGAAGGCGGAATAGGCTTTGTTAAAGCCGCAGGAAATTACGGAAGATCTCTTTTCCCGACCCGACTGGCTCAGGCCAGAGGTTATCAGCAGATTATATGGACCGATGCCAGAAACCATCGCTTTATTGAAGAGTCGGGAACCATGAACCTCATGTTTGTGATCGATGATATTCTCATCACTGCACCTTTGGGCGATACTATTTTGGCAGGTATTACCCGCGACAGTGTTTTAACACTTGCACGCGACTGGGGTGTGAGGGTTCAGGAAAGAAAAATAAGTATAGACGAAGTGGTTGATGCCCACCGCAAACGCACCCTGCAGGAAGTGTTCGGAACCGGCACCGCCGCTACCATTGCACATATTTCCGCTATTGGCTTTGAAGGAAAAGACTATGAACTGCCTCCCGTGGAGGAAAGGATTTTGAGCAACCGCCTGGCCATGGAACTGGAAAATATACGCAGAGGAAAATCAAAGGATGTCCATAACTGGATGTTCGACATTAAATAATTTTTCCCGGCGTATGGAATTCCTGTACCGGGTTCGTCTTTTTCCCGGATGAGCAACTTCAGGATTTTTATTTTCTTTTTGATTTTTGCCCCTGTATTACTACAGGGACAGAAACTTGTGGTGAGCGGAAAAGTTCTTGATGCCGAATCAGAACAACCCCTGTCCGGTGCCAATATTCTGGAAACTACAACCAAAAGAAATCTGGTCTCCGATAAAAACGGAAATTTTGTTTTCAGCTTTTCCGGCAACCTGAAGGAATCGGAGTTGAATTTTTCATTTTCCTATACCGGATATCAAAAGGCCTGGATCAAAATAAAACCCCTGAAAGATTCAATTTATCTCCTGGTAAAACTCAAAAGGAAAACCGAAGAGTTTGATCCCGTTACTATTTCCCCAAAACCCGATACAATAGTTGGGAACCGGAATTTTTTTGTTCAGGATTTTGAATTTCACGAAGACAGAATTGTCCTCCTGACTTTTGAAAAAAATACGAAAAAATGCAAAGTAATGCTGAGCACCGAAGCCGGGAAAATATTATCCACTTTTCCCATTCCCGTGCAATCGGAAGAATTGTTTAAGGATTTCCTGGGATATATAAATGTAATCGGGAAAGACTCGGTGTACCGGGTCTTGGTGGAAGGAGATAATATCCGCCTGGGTTCCCTAAATGCCGACGACTTTAACAATCTTATCAGACCCTGCATTGATACCCTAAATGGGAAAATAGTCTTTACAGATTACCGGGACGATTACCCGGAATTTAACTATTTCATGTACGAGCGAAAAGACAGCACCTGGGAGGGGTTTGCGCATATTGTAGATCCATTCCTGGCCGATCTTTATGCATTTGAATACGACTTCCTGAACAATAAGCAAAAAGCATATGCCCTTAACCTGTCGCTGCAAACCGGCATCGATAAGCGCATCATAGCTGCACACATGACACAATTCCCGAAATCACGATATTTTACCCCGCTTTATGCCCCCTTATTTATTGTCCGCGACACCATTTGTGTTTTCGATCATTATAAAAACAAGCTGTTCAGGTTTAATCTGGAGGGCGCACCGATTGATTCCTCCGGCATTTCTTATCACAAGCCCGAAAAATGGAGGGAGTGGCGCCGAAAAATTTTAAAAGATGAGGGCAGGGGAGGGGAGCTTTACGCCTTGTTCCAGAAAAACGGTTATTATGTATTGAAAGGGATAAACCCGGCCGATGGAAATGTTTGCTCCCAAACAACCCTTTATTTCCCTTATGTAAATAAAATAAAGGTAAAGGATGGTTACGCCTGGTTCATCTACAGGCCTTTCGAATCCCTTCAGCCGAAGTTTCTATATCGTGAAAAACTACAGCCCTGCAACTGAAAAGGCCTGAAATTTGTCTGATAGTTGGATATTAATCCAATTTACTGTAATTTAGACCCTCAATCAACTAAAACAATGAAAAAGAAACTATTAGCTACCGGAATCCTGGCCCTTTGCCTTGTGTTTTCTGCCTTTACCCTTTTACACGAAATTCCTGCTGAAATTGAAGTGGGGAGCAAACTGCCAAAAGGTGATGTTAAATTGAAAGATGTTTCCGGTAAGGAAATCTCTCTTAATAATGCCATGGGCAAAAACGGACTCCTGGTTGTATTTACATGCAATACTTGTCCTTATGTACTGGGATGGATGGACCGGATAAAAGAATCAGTACTTCACGCCAGTAATTTCCAGATTGGAACCATGCTGATTAACTCAAACGAAGCTTTGCGTAGCGGAAAAGCCAGCGATGATTCATTTGAAGCCATGGTTGAATTTCACAAGAAAAATGAATTGGGAGCACCTTATGTGCTTGACGAGAATTCCGTTCTTGCCGATGCTTTTGGTGCTACCAGAACCCCTCAGGTATTTTTATTCGATAAAGAAGGAACTCTGGTATATAAAGGAGCCATAGATGATAGTCCAAAAACTGCAGCGGATATCAAGGAATTTTATCTCCGCGATGCCATTGGAGCCCTTTCGAACGGCAAAGAAGTATCCGTAAAAGCTACAAAATCCATTGGCTGTACCATCAAACGGGTTCACAAACACTAAACAATAAAAGAATTCAGAAAGCCCCGGACATCCGGGGTTTTTTTTTGGCGGAAATGAAGAAAACCGAAACCGTATGGTTTTAAACTTTTAAAATAAACAGCCTTTGGGTTTACAAAAATTTAACCTGAGGCGGGGAAAGGAATTTTGAAAAGCGGTGAGTTCTCCTAAAACAAAAATATAGCACCGGCCTTTAGAAGGTACTTTGATTACGATCGATTCCCATGTTGGAGGAGCAACTGGATGGCAGCCGTGAATTCAGCGGTTCAGAGGGTTATAAATACCGTATTTCCTTTAAATCCGGGGTATACAAATAACACTATAATTAACATTATGTTAAGTGTTAATTATCTGATTACAAGGTAATAGCCACAAAGAAATGGTTTGCCCTATTCCAACAAAAAAGCCCCGTAAAGGGGCTTTGTTTGTAGCGGATTTTGCCAAAAACCATGGCTTTAGTTCTTAAGCAAATTATCCACTTCTTTATACTTTTCGGTCCCTGCCTGCCCAGTTTTTAAATACAACTGCTTCAAGGCACGAAGGGCATCTTTATCCTGTGGATCTAACTTCTTTACTTCCTCCAAAAAAGGTATGGCCTTTGCGAAATACTCATTGGCCTTCTTTTCTTCAACTGCTAATTTATTAAAATCTGTGATAGTCTGGGCCTGGTTGAAGATAAATGCCCCCCAATTGTTATAAAATGCCCCAACACTGTACAATATCTTGGGGTCGCCGGGCTTTAGTTCATTGGCTTTCAACAAGCTGGACTCCGCAGTTTTGCAATATTCATCGAATTTAGGCCCCTTTTTGGTCTCTCCTTCAGGAAAAGCAAGCTGGGCAAATCGCTGACCCTTAACCAAATATAATTCCGCATTTTTTGGATTTTTTTCTATGGCCAGGTTAATAATTCCAATGGCCTCATCCACCTTGCCCTCCTTAATGTAAAGGTTTATCTCCTCGATAATAAAACTATAGTTTCCAGGGAATTTCTTACGTCCA
>CALEYQ010000031.1 GCA_937924855.1 uncultured Bacteroidota bacterium
ACAACGTATGAAACAAATTATTTTATTACTCTGAGCCTTAGTTTTTTTGTTGCCGGCCTTTTCCCAATCCAAAAAACAGGTGAAATCTCTTGGAATAAAGAGTTCTATGGAAACCATCACAGATAAAGTCGATGGGAAAGACAACACATATAAGGATTTGTTTAAGGTGTATGACAAAAACGGAAACCTCATTGAAGAAACCGAATACAAAAAAGACGGAAATATTAAGAAGCGCAGTACCTGGAAGTACGATGGTTCCGGAAATAAAATTGAGGAAACCGAATTTCATCCGGAAAAGAAAATTGACCGGAAAACCGCCTACAAATACAATTCCAGTGGTTTGCGTTCTGAAGAAACCGAAATGGACGGGAATAGCAAGGTTCTGAAAAAGATAGTAATGAATTATAACAGCCGGGGAGAGAAAATATCTGAAATGACCTACGACGGGAATGGAAAGCTGACCAAAAAGGAGACTTATAGCTACGATAAAAATGGTTTGCGAACCGAAAAGAAAACGTATAACGCGGATGATGTTTTGATCAGTGTTAAAACCTACTCTTACACAAAATAGTGAAATCCGGTTCCCATAATCTGCATTTGTTTGAGCCCATTTCTCTTGAGGAAATGGATTCGGTAAAATTACAGGACCGGACGGATACCAAGTTTGTGTTTCATGCCGATCAGCTTAACAACATTCTGGAAAGGATAAGCCCGGATTATCGGATATTGGAACTCAATGGAAAACGGGCAAGTCCCTATGAAACCCTTTATTTTGATACCCCGGCGATGGATTTGTTTCACAGTCACCACCGGGGCAAATTAAACCGCTATAAGGTCAGGTTTAGGAAATATGTGGACAGCGATTTGACTTTTTTTGAAGTAAAATTTAAATCCAACCGTGGGCGTACGGTTAAACGCCGGATTACAAGCCAGGCCATCCATACTGAAATTTCCGGCAAAGAGGCTGATTTTTTGCGGGAAATTAGTCCCCTCGACCCCAATAGCTTAATTCCAGTAGTTTGGGTTTATTATAATCGGGCAACTCTTGTAGGAAAGCATAGTCCTGAGCGATTAACCCTCGATTTTAATCTTGCCTATCGCTTCAATGGGAAGGATATTAATTATTCAGAATTAATTATAGCCGAATCAAAGCAGGATCGCTCGGCCCGGTCACCCTTTATCCGGCATATGAAAGAGCTTCATATCCGGCAGGGATCTATCAGTAAATATTGTCTGGGCATAATGGGACTCTATGATTTCGTAAAAAGGAATAACTTTAAACCAAAAATCAGGAAAATAAACAAAGTGAGTTATGGTAAAAGCGCCTAAGTAAATTACCTAACTCTTAAAATCTCTTTTTCACGTGGGTGACTTTAAACAGGCTATTGCCCAGTTTGAAGGTTTGGGAACCGAGCAAACCATGGAGGATGAGGAAACGAAAAAGAAAAAGAAAAAGAAAGACGACGGCGAATTCTTCGATCTGACCATAGACAAACTGAACGATAAGTTTTTCAGTCGTTTGTTTATCAATTTCCTGAGTGTATTGCTGTTGGTTCGGTTCATTTATTATAAAACCTATCAAGACGGGGAGTTCTTTTTCACTTTTCTGGTATTTAACATGGTAATCTTTCTGATTACCTACCTGCTGAATAAAGTAGACATGTCGCTGGGGGCAGCCTTCGGATTGTTTGCGGTGTTCAGTATGTTGCGGTATCGAACCGAAGGGATTTCGGCTCGTGAAATGACCTATCTTTTTGTGGTTATTGCCATTGGTCTGATAACGGCTGTTGCCAAGGGAACTGCCCTGGAACTTGGTCTGATAAATATTCTGATAATTACACTGGTGTATGTGCTGGAAAGCAATTTGTTTATGCGCCGTGAGTTTTATCACCTTATTCAATACGAAAACATCGAACTCATCCGCAAAGAAAACCACGTTGCCCTTCTGGAAGATTTGAAAAAACGTACCGGACTTCCCATTCATCGCTTTTCGGTAGTTAAAATTGATTTCCTTCGGGACTCCGCCCAAATACGCATTTATTATTATGCAGATAAGAAAAAATAAGTCCCCTTTTTTTGGTTTGGCTCTTTTGCTGAGCTCCATTTTTCTCACGGAAGGAAAAGCACAGATTACAAAGGATGCAGGATTGTGGACGAGCATCACCGCTGATTATAATTTCAGTATGGAGCTTTCCGCTCAGCTGAATCAGGAGTTTCGGTTTAATGAGAATATCTCTGAACTGGGAAGTTATTTTACCGAAGTAGGGGTAATGTATAAATTCCTTGACAGGAAACTTCGCACTTCATTCAATTACCGTTTTGCCAACAAGCGCCGCCTCGATGATTCGTATTCGAAAAGGCATCGGTATAATATTGACATTGCCTATCGGGAAAAAGCCGGCCCACTGGCTCTTACTTTTCGCACCCGGTTTCAAAGTCAATACCGAAATGTGCTAAGTTCAGACGATGGCAGGATTCCCACCAATTACTGGAGGAACAGGATTGGGCTTAAAATGGATCTTGATAAAAAATACAGGCCTTATTTCGGAGCTGAGTTGTTTACGGATATTGCCGAGCGGGTTAATGATAATATTCGGTTCACCTTCGGCGTGGATTATGAATTGAATAAAATTCACAACCTCTCGTTTTTCTGGATGCACCAGAGAGAGTTTAATGTGCGCAGGCCCGTTTATGATTATGTATTCGGAATAGGATATTCCATCAACGTAGACTATCTCATCGGCAGCGAAAACTAATTAATTGAACCGAATGGCCCGAACAGGGGTAATCCGGGTTATCAGGTAGGAAGGCAACAAAAGTGAAGCAAGGCAGGCAAGAGCGGTTAATACATTTGCCCCAACAATCCATTCCCATGATAAGTTTACCGGAACTTTACTAAGAAAATAACTCTCGGGGTCCAAACTGAGAAACCCGGTATATAATTGTAAAAGACAAAAACCGATTCCGATTAAATTTCCCCAGAACAATCCCCGGGCTATAAGGTAGCCGGAATTTATGAGGAACACTTTTCGTACCTGAAAATTGGAAAATCCAAGGGCTTTGATGATGCCAATCATCCGGGTTCGTTCCAGAATGATAATCAGCAAAACTGAAATCATGTTTATTATGCAAACTGCCAGCATCAATATGATAATAACCAGGGCATTCACGTCCTGGGCATTGAGCCAGGAAAAAATGGTTTGATAAACCTGGGTAATTGAATACGCTTTTAGATCATAAGGAATAATGGAATTTACGGTTTCGGTAATGTAATCCAGCTTTTTAAAGTCATTTACAAATAGTTCATACCCGGCAATTTCATTTTCAGTCCAGTCCGACATCAGACGCACCATTTTGATATCACCCAGCACCATCAGATCGTCGAACTGTCCACCCAAACCGGTTTCGTAAATTCCCCTGACCACAAATTTCCGGGCCCTTTGTTTTTGGTTTTGCAGGAAAAACAAGGGAATTGAGTCGCCCAGGGAAAGTTTTAACCGCTTGGCCAAAAGGGCCGAGATGACAATTTCCCGGCTCTCTGAACCGGTTCCCACTTTGCATATTCTTCCTTCAAGGATATTTTCAGCAAAAAATGTTGTGTCGAAATCGGGCCCGATCCCCTTGAGTACAATGCCCTCCATTTCCTGGTTGGCTTTTATTATGGCTGCCTTTTGGGCATATTCCTGAATATGTACTACCCCGGGAATTTTCCGTATTTCAGAAGCCATTTCAGGGTCTGCAACCACCGGACTGGGCTCATACGATTCGTTGTTATCGAAGCGTGAAACCTGAATGTGGGAACCAAAACCGGCTACTTTGTCCCGTATTTCCTTCTGGAAGCCCGTTACTACCGCCAGGGTAAGAATCATTACACCTAAACCCAGGGAAATTCCCAATACGGAAATGCGGATTACCGGCCGGGTAAATTGCTTTTCCCCCTTTTTTCCTTTCAGAATTCTACGGGCAATGAAATGTTCGGTATTCATTTTGATAGGGTTCCTTTTCAAAAGTACTAAATTCGCAATATGCTTAGGTTCTTCCTTCTTTTATGTACAATCTTCTTCCCGTTTGCTTTTCTGTGGGCTCAGGAAGGAAAAGGAAAAATTGTGCATGAGGGAGAGGTTTTGACCGGAGCGCTTCAAACCAAAGCCTATTTCCCCTTGCTAAAAGGGAAAAGAGTTGGGGTGGTGGCCAATCATGCCTCGCGCTTAAAGGAAACCCATCTGGTTGATACCCTTGTTGCCTCGGGAATTCAGGTGCGGAAAATATTTTTCCCGGAACATGGATTCCGTGGAAATGAAGACGCGGGTCAGAACCTGAAAAGTTACCAGGATCCCCAAACGGGTATTACTTGCATTTCTCTTTATGGGAAAGATAAAAAGCCCTCAGCACAGGATATGGCTTCCCTGGATATTGTGCTTTTTGATTTGCAGGATGTAGGCGTTCGCTTTTACACTTATATCTCCACCTTGCACTTTGTTATGGAGGCCTGTGCAGAGAATAAAAAACCCCTCATTGTTCTTGACCGACCCAATCCTAATGGGCATTATATAGACGGACCAGTCCTTCAAACCCAGGCCAAATCATTTGTGGGTTTGCATCCTGTTCCCGTGGTATATGGTATGACCATAGGTGAATATGCACAGATGATTTTGGGTGAAAACTGGTTGAGCGGCGGTAAAAAATGTTCGCTAAAGGTTATTCCACTAAAAAATTACGACCGCAATGATTTTTACCAGCTTCCCGTGCGTCCTTCCCCAAATCTTCCAAACATGGCTTCGGTTTATCTCTATCCTTCCTTGTGTTTTTTCGAAGGCACTATTGTCAGTGTAGGACGGGGAACACCCAAACCTTTCCAGCAGTTTGGTTACCCGGGCATGAAATCTAATGGATATACCTTCAAGCCCGTTTCCACACCCGGGGCCAGTCTTGATCCTCCATATAAAGGTGAGGAATGTTCAGGCTTTGATGTGTCTTTTTACGGAGATATGTACATGAAGTATTCGCGGAAACTGTATTTATTCTGGTTGCTGGAAACCTATAAAAACAGCGGATTAAAAGAGAAATTTTTTAACCCTTATTTCCGGAATCTGGCTGGCAATGATGTGCTAAAGGAACAGATTATGAGTGGAAAATCAGAGGAGGAAATCCGTAAAACCTGGGCATCAGACCTTCAGAAATTCAAAGAGGTGAGGAAAAAGTACCTGATCTATCCTGATTTTTAATTACCGCATTTACAGTCCGGATCCAAATAGATTTTGGTGTTTGGCAGCATTTCTTTCAGGAGCTTTCGGTTCTCCTCATTAATAACAATGTTTCTCAGGTCGAGTTTTCGTAAGGAGGTAAGTTTGCTCATCTCTTCCGGAAAATGGCCAATGTCGTTACTCCACAAATCAAGTAATCGAAGTTGGGAAAGTTCACCGATGGTAGGTGGAAGAGAAATAATATTGTTCCGGTTGGCAAAAAGTTTTTTCAGGTTCCCAAGTTCCCCGATTTCGTGAGGCAGCTTCTCGAGTTTGTTCGAGGATATATTCAACACCTGAAGATTTTTCAATTTGGCAATATCGGGCGATAGGTAGGTAATTCTGTTTCTGGACACATCCAATTCCTGAAGATTCGGCAGGGAAAAAACTTCCGGAGGAATAGAATCGAGTTTTAACTTTTTCAGGTGGAGGCGAACCACTTTGTCGGGCTCCTTCAATGCATCTTTTAAGGAAGTGTGAACCGGAGCCACCTGCAGGGCAACGGAGTCGAGGAGCTGACCCTGAAGGAGGGAGCTTGAAAAGATAAAAAGGACCAAAAGAATTCGCATCATAATTTCAAAATTTCCAGCGCTTCGGCTTTGTCATTTTCCAGGCGGGTTTTCAGCGCCTCGGCCGAGGAGAACTTCTTTTCATCCCTGATTTTTTTTATGAAACCCAGGTTAATTTCTTCCCCGTACAGATTGTCGTTGAAATCAAAAAAATGTGCCTCGATCTGAAGCGTTTTTCCCCCGAATGTAGGTCTGATACCTATGTTTGCCATGCCCAACAATTCTTTTCCTTTATATATAGACTTAACTGCGTAAACACCGTTGCCCGGAATTAGCTTAAATTTTTCCGCAATGCTGAGGTTAGCGGTAGGAAAGCCAAGCACCCTTCCCGTTTTAGTTCCCTCAATAACCATTCCGCTCAATCCGTAATTATACCCTAAAAATGCATTGGCCATTTCAATATTTCCCGATTCCAGGGCCTTTCTGATCTTTGTGGAGCTTACTTCAATCTGGTCAACATCAAGAGCCGGAATCTCTTCAACCTCGAAACCATATAAAGGCCCGAATTCCTTTAAATGTTCAAAGGAACCCTCCCTGTTTCTGCCAAAATGATGGTTATATCCGATCACCAGCTTTTTGGTTCCCAACCTGGAAACCAGGATTTCTCTAACAAAATCCAGGGATGATATCCGGCTGAATTCTTTGGTGAAAGGAACCACAATTACGTGGTCAACCCCCTGGGATTCAAGCAATTTCATTTTCTCCTCCTGAGTGGTCAGCAGTTTTAACCCTGTATCATCCGGGAATAAAACCGTTCGGGGATGAGGATAGAAGGTTAAAATCACGGTTTCTCCCCGGGTTTTGAGTGCAATGTTTCGCATATGCCCCAGGATTTTACGGTGACCCAGATGAACTCCGTCGAAGGTTCCGGTGGTAACAACAGGGTTATTAACCGGGGTAAACTGCGATATGTCGTTGTAAATTTTCAAGGCCTGCGACGGCCGCCCCAAAATGGCCTATAAGACAGGGGTTTAAGGCGACCGGAATTAGGGCAAAAATAGGAAAATAAAATTATTAACACGGGAGCCTTATCCCTTCAAAAACACTATTTTTGCCCCGTTTTTAAAACCAGGTAAATCAATTTAAATTATGGCTGTAAATATTGGTAAGGTAGTACAGGTAATCGGTCCGGTTGTGGACGTAAGTTTTGACCATGCTGACAAAAAGCTTCCTAATATTCTGGATGCTTTGGAAATTAAGCGTCCGGACGGACAAAAATTAATTCTTGAGTGTCAGAAGCATATTGGTGAAGACACGGTAAGAGCCATTGCTATGGATAGCACCGACGGTCTTTCCCGTGGCATGGAAGTGGTAGCTACCGGATCGCCGATTAAAATGCCTACCGGAGAGAAAATTAAAGGAAGGCTGTTTAATGTGGTAGGTGAAGCCATCGACGGCATTGGACCTGTGTCAAATGAAGGTGGTTATTCCATTCACCGTGAACCTCCGAAATACGAAGATCTTTCCACCTCTACCGAGGTATTATTTACCGGAATTAAAGTTATCGACCTTCTTGAGCCTTATGCTAAAGGAGGAAAAATTGGTTTGTTCGGTGGTGCCGGTGTGGGAAAAACGGTTCTCATCATGGAACTGATTAATAATATTGCGAAAGGATATGCAGGTCTTTCCGTATTTGCAGGAGTAGGCGAGCGCACCCGTGAAGGAAACGATTTGTTGCGTGAGATGATTGAGTCGGGAGTAATTAAGTATGGCGATGCTTTCAAACATTCGATGGAAGAAGGTGGCTGGGATCTGAGTAAGGTGGACATGACCGAGTTGGGAAAATCGCAGGCTACTCTTGTTTTCGGACAGATGAATGAGCCTCCAGGAGCCCGTGCACGCGTGGCACTATCCGGACTAACATGCGCTGAATATTTCCGCGATGGTGATGAGAAATCAGGTGGTCGCGACATTCTTTTCTTTATTGATAATATTTTCCGCTTTACCCAGGCCGGTTCCGAGGTGTCAGCTCTTTTGGGAAGGATGCCTTCTGCGGTAGGGTATCAGCCTACGCTTGCCACTGAGATGGGCGCCATGCAGGAACGAATTACTTCAACCAAACGCGGATCCATTACTTCCGTTCAAGCGGTTTATGTACCTGCGGATGACCTTACCGACCCTGCCCCTGCAACCACCTTTGCTCACCTTGATGCCACAACGGTTTTGAGCCGTAAGATTGCTGAGTTGGGAATTTATCCTGCGGTTGACCCGCTTGATTCCACTTCAAGGATTTTAACTCCTGTTGTTCTGGGCGATGAGCATTACAATTGTGCCCAGCGCGTAAAGGCCATCCTGCAGCGTAACAAGGAACTTCAGGATATTATTGCTATATTAGGTATGGATGAGCTATCTGAAGAAGATAAGCTTGTGGTACACCGCGCACGTCGCGTTCAGCGTTTCCTGTCACAGCCTTTCCATGTGGCAGAGCAGTTTACCGGACTAAAAGGAGTATTTGTATCTATCGAAGATACCATCAAAGGATTTAATATGATTCTTGACGGACAAGTAGATGAATACCCTGAAGCTTCTTTTAATTTGGTGGGAACCATAGAAGAAGCCATTGAGAAAGGAAAGAAAATGTTGGCCGAAGTAAATTAATTCTGCAGCACAGAAAAAATGGAACTTGAAATTATTAGTCCTGATAAAAAGTTGTTCACCGGAGAAGTGAAATCTGTGAAGTTGCCCGGTGCCGATGGCTCCTTTGGTGTTTTGAACCGGCATGCTCCTATCATCAGCTCTCTGAAAAAAGGAGTTGTGAAAGTGATTGATAACAGCAATGCCGTTCACAATTTTGAAATCAAGGGTGGGGTGGTAGAGGTGCAGAACAACAAAATGATTGTTTTGGCAGAATAAGTGAATGCAAAGCGATAATATCGTATCTTTGCACTCGAAAAATACAATGCGGGGTGGAGTTGAAAATGCAGACCGAAGCGTCTGCACAGTTTGTAGTCCTGACGCGGCCAGGCCGGTCAGGATCCTGACAATCCCAAAGGGATTCGTCAGGACTCGTTGGAATGTTTGTTTTGATTTTTGTTCTTAAAATAAAAAAATACAATGCGGGGTGGAGCAGTTGGTAGCTCGTCGGGCTCATAACCCGAAGGTCGTAGGTTCGAGTCCTGCCCCCGCTACAAAAGAGAAAACCGCCTTGTGCGGTTTTTTCTTTTGTAAGAAAGGAGGACGAGAAGTTTACCCTGAGCGTAGCCGAAGGGAGTCCTGCCCCCGCCTTCGTCCCTGAATCGGGACTTCGGCGGGTGAAACCCGCTACTGAAGAGAAAACCGCCTTCGTACTTTTATCTTTGGGAGTTTTACTAAAAAGGCCGATCACAAAGCATGGGTCAATTTGGCCGATCTCAATAAGTTATGAACCCATGAGGAGGGATTCCCGGCAGGGTAATCTTCCGCTAAATTCCACCTCTAGCCTTATTTTTGGAATGATTTAATTTTGTTTTATATTTGTTTATCCGGAGCATTTCTCTCTCCCCATAATGATAATCCGGAATGAATTCCTGTTCTGGAATTGATGATTCACGGAATGGGTTATTGGGAAACAAATTTTGAAAATCTTAAAACATGAAAACATTTGCCCCGCTTGCTTTAGTAGTTGCATTGGCCTGCCTTAAGGTTTCCTGTAAAAAGGATAATGGCGATGTCGGATACAATGAAAATAAATCATATGCATCAGTTGAGGACTTCTTTACCCAGAATGGGGTTCCCCTGCAAACCTATGCGATACAGGCTTTTTCCGGAGGAACCATCACGACTCCCCAGGGAACCACAATTACTATACCTCCTATGGCTTTTATGACCCTGTCCGGAGCTGTGGTTGCAGGAAATGTAACCATTGAATTTAAAGACATCTACAAAAAAAGTGATATGGTATTATCGAGAATGCCCACGACCCAGGTTAATGGAAGTCCTTTGCGATCGGGAGGCGAATTTTATTTTAAGGCCAGTCAGGGTGGTAATACCTTAATGCTTAAGCCCGGTAAAAGTATCAGGGTAAGCCAACCCACTTACCTTACCGGCGGATTTATTCCCCAGAACCCCATGATGCCCTTTGTCTGGGTCGATAACCAGTTGGGGGAAGGTTGGGATTTTGCCCGCTCAGACAGCCTTTTTAATAGTGGAGTAAGTTATGTGTATCAGATTTTTGCCACGAACAGCAGTGGTCAGGGTGGATGGTATAACTCAGATGATTTTTCTTTGTTTTTAGCTTATAACCAAAACCAAATATCTTTTCATCCTGATGATACTCCCACAGATTTCGGTACAGAGGTGTTTTTAATATTTTCCGGGATTAATGCCATGATAAAAATTAATTATGAGAATAGCCACTTCCCCTATTTGTATGCACCCGAAGGGCTGCCATGCACTATGGTTGCGGTGGGTGTAAAAAATGGTAAATTGTATTCCTCGTTTATTCCCATAACCGTTTCGCCTAACCTTTCTGTTAATTTTTCATTGACCGAGACAACTACCGCAGACTTTATTGCGGCACTTAAGGGGTTGAATTGATAGTGAATTAGTTGATTTAATATTTGTAATATGAAAAAGCTAATTGGGATTTGTTTTTTGTTTGGTTTTTCCTCTGGCACTAGCCAAGTCAATCTTTATTTTTTAAATAATCCCATCTGGAAAGTCAATTCTGTATGTGCGGTTCCAAACCCCTGCATTCAAAATGAAACGTACAACTATTACATTAATGGCGATACAATTATTAATACGCTCACCTACAAGAAAATTTTCAAGAAGGGTAGTGGATACTATTCCTGGATGGCACCTCCTCCATCTTCAGGTTGTACAGGATCTTATAATTATATTGATAGTACACCTTCTTTTTTTCTACGTTCCTCCGGAAAAAAAATGTTTATCAGGGTTCCAAACGATACCAATGAATACCTGTTGTATGATTTTAATCTGCAGGTTGGCGATACCCTTCCCATAACCTATAATAATCCCCAAAATACTGTATATGTTTCCGGCATCGACAGTGTTTATACCCCTTATGGTTACCTGAAAAGATTTTCCCTTTCCGGAAATAATTCCGCTCAGTATCTTATTGAAGCCATTGGCAGTTCTGCCGGTCTGATTGAGCCCATAGGGGTGATATTGGAATGTGGATATAGTTTGGGCTGCTATAGTCTTAATGATACCGCTTATTATCCTTCTCAAGGACCTGGTTGCAATTTGACGGTTGGTTTGCCTTTGCAAAATCCAAAAGTAAATGTGACGATTTTTCCCAATCCTTTTAGTTCTGAAATTTCATTGAAATCAGAATTACCCCTAAAAAATGGAAGTGTAATTTTGAGTAACCTTCCCGGGCAAATAGTTTTCCGCAGGGATAACCTCAATGGAAAGGAATTTAGCTTCAACGCGGGTGACCTTTCCCCTGGTGTTTATCTGCTCAGGTTAGTTCAGGACGGCGAGCAATTGTATTCAGAAAAGCTGATTTTAAACAAATAATCTTCGTAAAAGAGAAATATGAAAAATTTATTCCCTTCCATTATTGCTTTTTATTGGGTCCTAACCTCGGGCCTGACAGCTCAAATCCCAAACAGTAATTTTGAAAATTGGACGGGCAACAATCCGGACCCTGCAGGTTGGTACACCTGGAATAATCCTACATCTCCGTATGTTTTTATTACCCGTAGCTCTTTACCCTGTTGGGGTAATTATTCTTTAAAGTCTACCGTTATTCCTTCCCAGCAGCCAAATGTTTATATTTCTTCACCGGTTCATACAGGCACCTCCACAAACCCCTATATCCCAATTTCCGTAAAACCTCATGAATTGCATGGGTGTTTTATTTTTGACCGGCCCGCAAATGCAAGTGTAACCTTTAATGCCACGGTTAATTTGAAGTCAAATGGAGTGGTAATTGGAAGTGGCACTTTTTCTAATGCCCTGAATGTTTCTTCTTTCCAGAATTTTGTAGTAAACATTTCATATACTATGCCCGGTATTCCGGATTCGGTTTCTATCCGTTTTGATTTCGGCCTTGCCAATCCGCTTACAATTTCAGAAAATGGGGCCTATTACATTTTAGATAGCCTGTCTTTTCAGAACATTGACGGAATCATGGAGGGCCATATACTTACAGGCTTCAAATCTCTTCCCAATCCTTTTTCGGGAATTACCCAATTGGAATTCGATGAATACCTTACCGGGGGAACCCTCAGAATGTTCGACGCACGAGGAATGCTCGTGCGTGAACTGAATAATTTATATGGCCGAACCCTTTCAATCGAAAGGGGGGATTTATCTCCCGGAGTTTATTTTGTGATAATTTCCGGTGAAAATCAGATTCCGGCAGGAGGGAAGTTACTGGTGCAGGATTAGGTCCTTTTTGGGAACCTAAGCTACACTTTCAGTCTTTCTTTTCCTTTTAAAGCCGAACCCTTTTTTCTTTCCGCCAAATTTTTTGTATCCGCCGTTCCGGTTTTCACCGCCTCCGGCATTGCGCTTTCTGAATCCCTGGCCGTTTTCATTGCGGTTGCGGGTTTCATTTCCACCTTCACTCCGGCTTTTGAATTCCTGACCGTTTTCGTTACGGTTACGATTCTCGTTTCCGCCTTCATTCCGGTTTTTGAATTCCTGACCGTTATCATTCCGATTACGGTTACGGTTTTCATTTCTACCCTCGTTGCGGGGACGCTTGTCTCTTCTTCTGAAGGAGTTTTCACTCCGCCTGAAATCTTCATTTTTCGGTGTGTTTTCACCGGCGGGTATGTCAATGGCAGATAAATCCGGCACCTGAATGGTTTCCAGCTTAATGCCATTCAGTTTTTTGATGTCCTTTAGGAAACCCATTTCATCCTGACTGCAGAAAGTAAGTGCTTTTCCAAGGGTTCCGGCACGACCGGTTCTTCCGATACGGTGTACATATGATTCGGAATCTTCCGGTAAATCATAATTTACCACGTGGGAAATTTCATTTATGTCCAGTCCACGGCTTGCTACATCGGTAGCTACCAGGATGCGTACCTTTTTGTTTTTGAATTTTTGCAAGGCAATCTGACGGGCGGCCTGAGTTTTGTCGCCATGAATGCAATCGGAAGGAAATCCGGCTCCATTTAAGGTTTTATTCAAACGATCGGCACCGCGTTTGGTGCGGGTAAATACCAGCATGTAATGCGAGGGCTCAGTCCCGAGTATGCTTACCAAAAGCTTTCGCTTAAGTTCTCTTTGAATAAAGTAAACGGATTGACTTACATTTTCCGAAGTGGTTGATGGAGGAGCCACCTGGATGGTAATGGGGTTTCTCAACAGCCCTGACGCCAGTTTTTTTATTTCCCCTGGCAAAGTAGCTGAAAACATCAGGGTTTGCCGTTGTGGAGGAATTTGAGCAACAATAGATTTGATATCCTTTACAAATCCCATATCCAGCATACGATCTACTTCATCCAACACCAAAAATTCCAGTTCGGAAAGATCAGGTATGCGTTGGTCCATCAGATCGAGTAGTCGACCCGGAGTGGCAATAAGAATATCCGTTCCGCGATGAATGGAATCTGCCTGCGGACGGGTGCTTACGCCACCATAAACCACGGTTTGTTTTACCTGGAGTCCTTTTCCGTAATTGAAAAAGCTTTGGCTGATTTGCTGGGCAAGTTCCCGGGTGGGAGCCAAAACAAGGGCTCTGATCTTTTTGAATTTCCGCGGGCTGGCAGATAATTTTTGTAAAATGGGCAGGGCAAAGGCAGCCGTTTTACCGGTTCCGGTTTGAGCCAGACCTAGTAAATCATTTCCTGCAAGAATTTCAGGAATGGCCTTTTCCTGTATGGGAGTAGCCGTGGTGTAACCTTTTGATTTTAGTTCTTTCAACAGTCGTGTTTCCAGATTCAAGTCTTCAAAATTCATTTTTCTAGTTTTAATTAAACAAACATACCTCAGTCAGGGTCTAAAACCCTGATTTCTGATAAAATACTTGTCTGGAAAATTGTACTGTGAACTAAGAGAATCGGGTCCACATAATGATTGTGCTGCAATCCACAATCTTCAAGAAAGTCCGCAAAGATACACTTTTTTCTGAACTTCCTAATAAATTATTTAAAGTCTCTTTTTGCGGGAGAACTCCCCTTTTAGTTTTTCAGCTGCCTTTTCCTGAATTATTTCTTCGACCGTCCTGTTTTTTATTTTGCCCTCAAGCCATGAAAGTATATCAAAATAAAGGAATGGTTTGCTCTGATAAGGCTTCCTGGAGAGAGGCTTGAGCCGGCTGTGGAGTGTTTCAAAATGGCTTTTTAGTTTTTTTGGATTCGCATCCTTACTCAGGAATTTCCTCAAAGTGGCAGCAATTTGATTGAAGAAGGAGTGCATTTCAGATTTTTTGGCCAGGAACCGGTATGTCGATCGCAACATATATTCCATGCCCCGGAAATCGTTTTGTTCGTAATAGCAAATTAAGGTCAGTATCCGGGCAAAGGCCTGAAGATCCTGCCTGAATTCAGGAGGGTAATCACCGGTTATTTTGCCCAGCCATTTCAGTGATTTCCGGAAATGGCCCGCCCCGAAATACAAACAGGCAAGCTTATAATAAAATAAGAGGGCATCGTGCGGATTCATCCTGCCCGCCCAGCGTTCCAGCATATTTTCGGCAGGTTTAATTATTTTAATGCCACGGGTGAATTCCCCGGTTAAAAAATGGTGGTTTATTTTGTGCAGGTACTTATACCTGAACACCAGGATTTCCAGGTTCTCATTTTTAATCAAGCCCGGATTTCTTGAAAAACGAAGCAACAGGGAATAAAAGTGATTAAAATCTGCGAGCCGGCCGAGTTTGTGACAGGAGACCAGGGCGTGATTCAAGGCTCCGAGGTACAATTCAGGAAATTTTTTGATGGAGTCTTTTTCGGCATTGAACAGTGAAACAAGTTTTTTGGAATAGTCAAATGCCATTTTGAAATCCTGGGAAAAAAGAGCAAATGAAATATGACATTTTAAATAGTATATCCGGGCCACCGGACCAGATTCCCGGATGGGTAACTTTCCAAGTTTTTTCAGGATGTGTTCTTTGATTTTTTCATAGCCGGTTTTATCCGAAATAAACCCCTGCTCCCTGTAACGGGCGTTCAGTAAAAGATAAAGATCCTTGAAGCGCGTCTCCTCCCTTATTTGTTCAAGTAGATCAGATTCCCGTTTTGAAAGCGCATTTAATACTTCAAGGTCCATGCCAATGGGATTTTGACGGAGAAGCAATTTCTCAAGCCTGCTTAAAGCGATCGCATAGCCCTTCCTATCCAGGGCATGAGCCATGTTTTTCGATTTTTTAAGTTCGAGTTCCGCATCCATATAAAGGCCCTTGTTGAACAGAATCCAGGCTCCTTCCATTTGCTTCATGATTCTGATTTCCGGAGTCCTTGCCGCATGAAAATCAGAAAGTGTATTCAGAATGAAACGATAGAGATTTCTTTTAAGATTTGGAACCTGAGCCGGTTTAATATCCGGGCACTTTTCAATCAGATCGGTCTCATGGTAATGTTTCATATTTTCCAGGGCCCGGTACAGTAAGGCATACTTCTTATTTCCATGACCCGTTTTTTCCATTTCCAGCGCCAAAGCCCTTTTTTCCGCCTTCCCCAAAGATTTAATCAGCCGGAAAAGGGCGTCTGAATGTCGTTTAGAAATTGTATTATAAATCATAATTATATAATTAAAGGTATAAAAATATAGGGTATAGAAAGTGTATTAAAATTTACTTTTTGATTAGTTCTTCCGGCCCTTTATACTTACCTTGTTAACTATGAAAAAAGCCCTTATTACGGCCTTGGCCAATTATGTCCCCGATAACATACTTTCCAATAAAGACCTGGAACTACTGGTCGAAACCAACGATGCCTGGATTCAGGAACGGAGTGGGATAAAAGAAAGGAGGATTTTGAAAGACCCTGAAAAAGCCGTTGCTTTTATGGGAGCCGAGGTATGCCGGCGCATTTTGGCAAAACGGGGTATTGGTATTGACGATATCGATTTGATTTTAGTTTGTACCGCCACCCCTGAATATCAATTTCCGGAAACAGCTAATGTAATTGGTGGCATGCTGGGCGCAACAAAACCCTGGGGATTTGATCTTATGGCGGGTTGTTCGGGCTTTGTTTATGCTTTATGGACAGCCAGTCGCTTTATTGAAAGTGGATCCTGCGAACGCATTTTAGTGGTGGGAACCGATAAAATGTCGGGAATAGTTGATTATACCGACCGGAATACCTGTGTGCTTTTTGGTGACGCCGCTGCCGGCGTTTTACTGGAAGCTTCTGATTCGGGTAATGGAGTGATCGATGCTAAAATGTATTCCGATGGAAGCGGTGCGGAAGTACTGAATCAGATTGCCGGCGGATCCTTAAATCCGGCATCTTCAGAAACCCTGGCTAAAAAGCAACACTTTATCCGTATGGATGGAAAGTCGGTTTTTAAAGTGGCGGTTTCGAAAATGGCCGATGTTGCAGCCGAAATGATGGAACGCAACAACCTTGCTTCTGATCAGGTTGATTGGCTGGTGCCCCACCAGGCGAATTTGAGAATTATCGAGGCTACGGCTAACCGTATGGGTCTGGGCATGGAGAGGGTAATGGTGAACATCGACCGTTTTGGAAATACTACCTGTGCCAGTATTCCTAATTGCCTTGTGGAATGGGAAGATAAACTCAAGCCCGGGGACAATATTATTCTAACTGCTTTCGGCGCCGGCTACACCTGGGGCGGGGTATATTTGAAATGGGGAAAAACATTCTCCGGAAAAGCCTGAGCATTTTATACGGCCGGCATTTTAAAACGATACCCTTTATTGTTGGTTTATTTCAGTTTTTCGAATAACTAATTTTTATTCGCTGCGTTGAAGTGGGTGAGAGCGCTTTAGGATTTTATTCACTACAAAAAACACAGCTTATGAAAAACTTTATTACATGCTGCGCACTGCTCCTTTTCACCGCTGATTTTTATCCCAACAATCCTGTTTTTAAGGGAAAGGTACTTGAGGTTACCGTTAAGGCTAAGCTCGATTCCGAGGCACCCGTTCAGATAAAATGGGTGCTGATGGAAAACAACGAAATTCTTCCGGTGAATCCCTTGAAATGTCCGGATGAAAAATTCCGGTTTTCATTGAAGGCCAATACCCACTACACCATTTTCATTTTGGCACCCGGTTACCATCCCAGAAAAATCAGTATCAATACGGAATTACCTCCCGGAATAAACTCCTCCCTGACTTATGAGGTGGATGCCCTCGTTTTTATGATTCCTGACACAGAATCCTTAAATCCAGAGATGGAAGACTACCCTGTTGCTATTATTAACTATTGTAAAAACGCGAGATTGTTTGTTCCCAGCCGAAATTATACCCTTGCCGTTAAAAAGGAATTGTTTGTTGAAGTAAAAAACAAAACTGCTGAAAAATCAATTACATGGCGTGGAGCCAGATAGTTCATTATCCATGAAATTGAAAGCCGGGTTATTTAATCCGGCTTTTTCTTTGAAAACAGTTTTCGGTCTGCCACAAAGGTGCCAAAGGGCAATATTCCTGCCAATAGGGCAAGTCCCGTTTTAACCCATCCCCATCCGGCTCCTTCCCTAACCATAAAAACGCCGCAAACATATAATAGGAATAGAATACCATGCACGAGGCCAATGTAAAAATTAGGCCCCGGTACATTAAATACGTATTTCAGTGGCATACCCACACAGAGGAGCAAGAGCAGGGAACTTCCCTCCATGAGGGCCAGAAAGCGAAATATCTTCATGCTTGTGTTTTTTCTGATAATTCAAACCAGCGCTGGGTAATTTTTTCCAGGCGTTCATTCAGGACTGAGTATTTTTCAAAGACCCCCGCTTCCGGATCTGTTTCCCCGCCCTGCATAAGAGTCTCCAGTTTTGATTTTTTTTCCTCGCTTTTTTCCATCTCGGAATTTATAGCTTCAAGTTCCAGTTTTTCCTTATAGCTTAATTTTTGGGTTTTCCGGTCGGTCGCATTTGCTTCAGGGGCTGGTGGTTTTTGAGTTTCTTTTTCCGGTTTAAGGGCATTCTCTGCTTTCTTTTTTTCCCGATAGGCCGACCACGAGAGCGGGGAAGTTGAAATCACCGCATCTCCCTCAAAAACTATCAGAGAATTTGTCAGTCTGTCCATAAAGTATCTGTCATGTGAGACCAATACCAGACAACCCTGAAATTCCAACAGAAATTCTTCCAGCTTTTGCAGGGTTAACAGGTCAAGATCGTTAGTTGGTTCGTCAAGAATGAGAAAATTCGGATTTTTCATTAATATGCAAACCAGCTGAAGCCGGCGCTTTTCTCCTCCGCTGAGTTTTGATACCGGAGCATATTGGGAAGAGGGACTGAAAAGAAAATGTTCAAGTAGCTGGGAAGCGGAAAGTTTTTTACCGCCGCCTATTTCCAGGTATTCGCCAATATCCTTTATTACATCTATGGTTCTCTTCTCTTCCTTAAACAGGGTGTTTTTTTGGGTGAAGTATCCAATGTTAAGGGTTTCACCGGTTTCTATGGTTCCTGCATCAGGATTTTCCTTCCCGGAGATAATATTCAAAAGCGTTGTTTTCCCGGTCCCGTTTTTTCCGGTTATTCCAATCCTTGCGCCACGCTGAAAGGCAAATGAGAAATTTTTGATTAGGGTATTGGAACCGAAGGATTTGGAGAGTGATTTTATTTCCAGAATTTTGTTTCCGAGTCGCTGCATTGTAATGCCCAGCGAAAGTTCCTGCTTTTTTTTGCCGCTGCCTGCTTTTTCCTCTATGCTGTCGAAGGCAGCAATGCGCGATTTTGATTTAGTAGTGCGGGCCCGTGGTTGTTTTCTCAGCCATTCAAGCTCTTTCAACATCAACCTTTGGGCTTTGTGTATTTCGGCTCCCTCAACTTCTTCCCGTTGGGTTTTTTTCTCGAGATAATATTCGTAATTGCCTTTATGCAGGTATAGTTTTTCATCTTCCATTTCCAGGATATGGGTACAAACCCTGTCCAGGAAATAGCGGTCGTGGGTTACCATAAACAAAGTAATTCCGGGTTCTGAAAGGTATTGTTCCAACCACTCGGTCATTTCTATATCCAGGTGGTTGGTGGGTTCATCAAGCAGCAGAATGTCGGGTTTGTCCACCAGAATCAGCGATAAAGCCAGTCGCTTTTTTTGCCCCCCTGATAACTGACTTATTTTGAGGTCCGGATGGTTGATTTCAAGCTTTTCCATTATGGTTTCCAACCTTCTTTCGTAATTCCATCCGTCGTGTTGCTCGATTTCTTCGGATACCTGCTGCATTTCATCCAGGATTTCCGCAGAGTAATCGGTTTGGCTTTTTTCGGATAATTGTTCGAATTTTTTTAACAGAGCCGCGGTAACGGATGGCCATTGCTTGATATAGTTTCCAATGCTTAAGTCGCTGTCAATAACCGGATCCTGATCCAGATATCCTGTGGTTATTCCTCTTCTGAAAATTACCTGCCCCGATGTTTTATTTTCTTTTCCTGACAGAATCCTGAATAAAGTTGATTTTCCGGTTCCGTTGGGTGCTACCAATGCAATTTTTTCACCCTTTTGAATACCGAAGCTGAGATTTTGAAATAAAGTTCTTTCGCCCAGGGAAAAAGAGAGGTTTTCAACGGAAAGGAAATTCATTGTTTTGGGTTGTGAAAAGTCCCTATAAAGGACGTTAAATTTTATTTTAACCAGATTTTATATTGATTATCCTGGTAGGTGAGTATTTTTGGTCAGATTGATGCGGGCAAATTCAGATTTCTGCGAATATGGATTTTTGCAAAGGTAACCCTTATCCGGGTTTTTACAAATAATACGAGCCGGAAAGATGAATCGCTGTCAGATAGATATCGTTCATGTTTGTTTATTTGGTATTCATTTGAGTTTTTCGCATGTGTTTTAATTTGGATCCATGCTGGCATTGCCCTTTCGGGAATTTTGGATTTTCTGATCCGGAATAATTGTTCATCTCAGGCGAGTCAGAATTTTAGGAAATAGAATTGTGTAACGGTTCAAAAGGAATCTTTCTGCTTTCGGTTTTTGGAGATTCATGTTTGCTTAACAGGGGGACATGAAAATTCCGATAGGATTGAAAAATGAATCATCCCATGATCCTGAAATCTGGTTTGTTTCACCCCTGGTGCTGGAAACCTATTGGAGGGAAAGAATGAAAAGTCTGGGAATTCCAGGGGAGGATTAATGCCTGCGCTTGGTCCTTTTGAAAGGTGGTTTTCTTCGGGTGTCACGAAACTTTATTACATAATCAGGCCCCGGACCAAGACCTTCGGGGAGTGGATATTTTTGTACTGGATTACCCAGGAATTTCTCGATTCGCATAAACTTTTCAATATCCTTTTCGCTGATCAGGGTAACCGCAGTTCCCTCAGCCTCCGCTCTGGCGGTCCTTCCTATACGATGCACATAATCCTCGGGGTCGGAAGGCGAATCGTAATTAATAACCAAATCAATTCCCTCAACGTCTATCCCCCGGCTCAAAATATCTGTTGCTACCAGAATGTTCAATCTTTTGGATTTGAAGTCTCGTAAAATATCTTCTCTTTCAGCCTGTTCAAGATCTGAGCTAAAAGCTTTGCAATTGAAGCCTGACTTTCTCAAAGTCCGGTCAAGCACCTTGACATTTTCCTTGGTTGCAGAAAAAATTACGACCGATTGATATTTTTTTTCTTTCAGGATATGACCCGTCAGTGAATCTTTATCTTTCCCGTTTACAACATAAGCTTTTTGAATTATTTTTTCAGCGGGCTTTGAAACGGCGAGTGAAATTTCCTTTGGGTTTTTTAGTATCCGGTTTGCCAGTTGTCGGATTTTAGGGGGCATAGTGGCTGAAAAAAGTAAAGACTGACGCTCCTTGGGAAGCTCGGTAATGATCCGCATGATGTCTTCATAAAATCCCATGTCGAGCATACGGTCTGCTTCATCCAGAATCAGGTGTTTCAATGAGGGAAATTTTAATTCCCCTGAAGTTAATAAGGCAATCAGCCTGCCGGGTGTTGCGGTAATAATATTGGCACCCGAAACCAGGGCTCTTTTTTGCTGCTCCCAGGCCATACCATCACCGCCTCCGTAAATAGCTATGGAACTGGCACCGGTAAAATAGGCAAGGCCTTCTATTTGCTGATCAATTTGTATGGCCAGCTCTCGTGTGGGCGCAAGAATCAGGGTGTTTACGCCATCACCGGGAGGGGAGGTAAGGAGTTTGTCCAGGACGGGCAAAATAAAAGCGGCGGTTTTTCCGGTTCCGGTTTGAGCACAGGCAATGAGGTCATTTCCTGCCATGATTTCCGGTATGGCTTGTTCCTGGATGGGAGTTGCCTTGTCGAAACCCATGGCATCCAGACCTTCCAGGAGCTGGGCGTGTAGATTAAATTCTTTAAAAGTCACAGATTAATTTTTGCAAAGATAGTCAAATGAATCCGTGAACAGGTGGAAAAGAAAAAAGGCGGAACAAGTCCGCCTTCTTTCCGGTTAATTGGTCAGTGTAATTACCTGATTAGTGAAACGTGACCAACAAGGGAATGCTTTTTCCCAAAAACATCATTTACGACAATCTTCCAGACATAAACATCTTCCTGGGCAATGTCGGATCCGCCGTTTGCTTTTCCGTTCCAATGTTCGTTCCAGTTGGTGGTGGTAAAGATCATATTTCCCCACCGGTCGTAAATCCAAAGCTTGTAAGTAGACTCATCAAGACCGTAGCCTTTGGGGAAGAAGAAATCGTTGTTTCCATCGCCATTGGGAGTAAATGCATTAGGAACCCAAATCACAAAGTCGGGTCTGACGATTACACAATGAGTAATCGAATCACGGCAACCATCGGCATTGGTTACGATAAGTTCAACACAATAGGTTCCGGTGTCAGTGTAAGTATGGCAAGGTGCGAATGCGGTACTGGTGTTATTGGCATCCTGTGGGTTACCGAAATCCCAGTTATAAGTAACACCACCCTGGCTTTGGTTGGTAAAGCAAACTGTTGGATTCAACAGGGTAACAACCTGTGGGGTTGCTGTAAAGGCAGGAACAGGATTTGGCCAAACATCAATCATTTGCGGAACCACAATAGTTGCGGTGCATCCATTGCTGTTTGTAATGGTAAGAGTTACATCGTACAACCCGGCTATAGGATAGCAAATGTTCGAAGGATTTTGCTGTGTGGAACTTGCCGGAATCGCACCCGGGAAACTCCAGTTCCAGGAAGTTGCAGCGTCGGGACTGATATCGCTGAAATCGGTACAGAAGGGGCCGCATCCACTGGAATCAACAGAAGAAATCTGGGCCGCAATGGGAGGCGGTTGGGTAACTATGGCGGTATCCGTAACTGTACATCCGTTTGCATCGGTAATTGTAACGGTATAGGTTCCTGCACAGAGTCCGGTTGCACTTGCTGCGGTTCCGCCGGTGGGAGCCCAGCTAAAGCTGAATGGTTGTGTTCCGCCTGCCGGAATTGTTACTGCCTGACCATTACACTGATTCGCACAAAGTGCCGGAAACCCTGCAGCCTGTGTGGTTAGCAAGGGAGGGTCGGAAAGTGTAACGGTTGCTGATCCGGTACAACCGAAATTATCGGTTACGTTCACCGTGTAAGTACCGGCGGAAAGCCCGGTTGCGGTTTGAGTGGTTTGCCCGTTATTCCAGGAATAAGTGTAAGGAGCAAATCCGCTGGCAGGGTTAGCAGTGGCACTTCCATTAGATCCACCGAAACAACCCGGGTTGTTGGGTGTAAAGTTAATGGTAAGCGGAGGAATAATAACCACAATTGCGGTGTCGGTTCCCACGTTACCTATTGAATCGGTTATGGTAACAATATAGCTGGTGGTGGAAGTCGGACAGACGTTATGGGGTCCGGGTCCATTTCCGATATTGGGCGACCAGGAATATGTATAGGGCGGAATTCCGCTGCTGGGAGTAGCTGTTAGGGAAGCACATCCGCCAAGGCAAAGCGTATCACCCGTAGTTTGAACATTCACTACGCATGGCGGTATAACAACAGATGCGGTGAATGAGGCGGTACATCCTGCATCGGTAGTAACGGTAAGGGTAGCCGAATAATTCCCGGCATTGCTCCATTGCACACCGTTTGGATTCTGAGCGTTCGAGTTTGCAGGGTTTCCACCGTTAAAAGTCCAGGCATAGTTGGTAATAGTAGAAGGATTATTCACCGTGGAAGTGCTGGTGAAGTTAATCGGCATATTACAAAGTGGGTTTGAGAATGTGAAGTTTGCGGTTGGATTAGGCATCACCCAAACCGTATCGTAGTGTGTGGTAATACATTGGTTGAATCCGGTCAAAGTCAGGGTGTACACGGTAGTAGTAGTTGGACTAACCGTAATTGAAGTGGTGGTGAAATTTCCGGGGTTCCAATTATAACCTGCATATCCGATCGGTGCCGTAAGGGTTGTGCTGGCTCCAAAACAAATGGTGTCATTGTTTGCAGCCAGTAGTGAAGGACCGCATTGCGCGTCGATATAAGCATATCCATAGTGCCCGCTTGCGGAGCAATCGCCATTGGTAAATTCAATGGTGACATACTGATTCAGGTAAGGTGTAAGGTCAACATTTACCGTAGACCAGGGTTTGTAGCGAACCGTAGAACAGGTTGTTGAATTGAAAAATCCGGGAAGGTTTACGCCCGCAGCAACAATAAATTGTGAGCAGTTAATTATGTTTCCATTTTGATCCTTCATAAGTGCCTTGAAGAAGGGCTGTTGATTCGATTGGTGATTCGGATCCTGAAACACAACAGCATAAGAGTATGAAAAACTTGAATTGGCAGGGGTAACCATAAATGTCTGGCTGATTTGCTCAGCCTGGGCACCGGTTAAGTTGTTTCCAAGTTTCATTGAGTAGTTTCCTGAAAATACAACCGGAAAGCCTCCGCATGGATCAACTCCGGTAGGACCAACTACATCATGGCGACCGGGAATTGCACCGAGTCCGGTCATATTATAGGTTGGGGTAGGGGCTAATGGAGGACCTGTGGGGCCTGCTAAAGCCGTTCCTGAGGTAGCAAACCATCCGGTTAAATTCCCGGTTTCAAAATCCATGTTTACGCAAGTGGGATTTTGAGGTACCGGGGTTAAACTCGTGGCAATATTGTAATTAATGCAATTGGCATATGTTCCCGTTTGGTAACCGTCAACTACAATAAAATAACATTGATTGGCGGCTGCCTGAAAAGTAACGGTCAAAGTACCGGTGGCGTTGGCTGCAACATATTGATAGTTTGCGGCTACACAGGCATTGGCTGTTCCGGGACAGGCAGTAAAAACAGAAAGTGAAGGGTAAGCAGCTGAAGTTGCAGTGATGTTACTTAAGGTTACCTGAAGGTATCCGGTTTGGTTTGCGCAGACATAATAAAACCAATTATTGGCATTATAATAATTGGCCGCCAGACATCCATTAGTGCCTGTATAGGTATTGCCTCCGCAACAAGTTGACTGGTTATTGTATGTTTGACCTAAAGTCAAAGGGTTGGCCATGGCAGTGGCGCAATTATCTCCACCCGGGGTTTGAGCCAGAGGAGGCGAAAACGTGGATGTCAGATTGTAGTTTACACAATTAGAATAAGTCCCGGTTACATAAGAGTCAACCACTACATAATAACATTGTCCGGCAATTACCTGAAAATTAACCGAGGGGCCGTTTACGGTTGCGTTGGCTGCAACGTACAGGTAGGAACCGGTTATACAGGTTCCGGTTCCCGGGCATCCGGTGAAAACAGAAAGTGAAGGGTAGGCAGGTTGACCGGGAGATCCGCTGGTTGTGTTAGGCATCGAAATAGTTACACAGCCGGTTTGCTGGGCACAGAAATAATAAAACCAATCACTTCCATTGTAATAATTTGCTCCAATACAAGTAGAGTTAGTACCTGTATAATCATTTCCTGCGCAACAGGTAGTTTGTCCGGTATAGGTTTGACCAATAGTTATAGGATTGCTTTGAGCCGTGGCGCAGGTGTTTCCTCCCGGGGTTTGAACCAGCGCCGGGGCCGTGGTTGTGTTCAACGTGAAATTGAAACAATCGGCATAGGTGCCTGTTTTGTATCCATCAACCACAATATAAAAGCACTGGCCGGCGGTTACGTTTAATTGAACAGAAGGCCCGTTGGCTACCGTGGCATTGGGTGCAATATAAGTAAACCCTCCTCCCACACAGGTTCCGGTTCCGGGGCAACCATTCAATACGGAAAGAGAAGCATAAGCTGCTTGTCCAACTCCACCCGAGGTAAGATTTGAAAGGGAAATTGTTACACAGGCATCAACAGGAGAACAGAAATAATAATACCAATCCTGTGAGTTGTAATAATTTGCTCCAATACAAGTTGAGTTTGTTCCGGTAAAATCATTTCCGGCGCAACATGTGGTTTGGTTTGGGTAACTGTTTCCGAGAGTAATTGGGTTAGCCTGAGCCGTGGCGCAAGTGTTACCTCCGGGAGTTTGAGCCAGGGGCGCAGTGAATGTAGTGTTCAGAGTAAAGTTTACACAGTTTGCGTATGTAGCATTGGTATAACCATCGATAACAATATAAAAACATTGTCCTGCCAAAACATTAAGCTGAACATTGGGCCCGTTGACTAGCGTTGCATTAGCCGCCACGATCTGATACATTCCTCCAACGCAGGTTCCGGTACCCGGACATCCATTAAAAACAGATATAGAAGGATAAGCCGCTTGTCCGTTCACACCTGAAGTAACGTTTTGCATGGATATAGTAACGCACCCATCAGAAGGTGCACAGAAATAATAAAACCAATCCTGTGCAGTATAATAAGTGGTCGTCATACAGGTACTTGCAGTTCCTGTATAATCATTAATCTGACCGCAGGTGGTTTGGGCAGGATAGGCTGTGTTCAGGGTAATAGGTGCGGCCTGTGCGGCAGCACAGGTATTACCTCCCTGAGAAAAAGCCTTAGGGCCGAAAGCCAGGAGTGAAAGTAGTGCGAAGATTATTTTTTTCATTTCCTTTAATATCTGGGTTGGAAGATTTTTTGGATTGGCTTAGTGGTTGTGGATTTCCTGTGTGTTTAGCAGAGGTCCGGCACGAAATCCGTGCTGTTCAATAGCAAACACGAGAGACTCATAAGGAATTCTCAGGTCGTAAACTCTTACTTTAATAAAGCGGGTTGTAAAATCGGTTCTTGACTCGGCCACCAGGTCTGCAAGTGATTCCAGGATTTGATCCAATCTCGTTGCATCATCCGGGACAGTTAAACCCTCGGTAATCTGAAAAGTATATTCTATTAAATGTTGGTGCCCGGTATGGTCGATGGATTGTGCCTGCAAATTAAATCCCGAAACCAAAAGGAGAGCTACCAGGATGTTGATTTGAATTTTATAAATTGCTTTCATGTGCAGATTAAATATTTGCTTGGTTGTTTAGTTTAGATGTAAAAATACCCCCGAAGGTTGTACAGGTCAATTTTCCTTTTTCTGATAAGTGGGGGCTTTAAGGAGGCGTTTTAGGGGTGCCAGCCTCTTTACTGGCCAGTATTATGGCCCTAATCGGTTATATTCTCGGTAATATCCATTCCAACAATTAATATAATGTTGTGATTATCAGGTAAATAAAAAAGGAGGCAATCTATTGCCTCCTTTTTCTCATATCTTAAATGGGTTATCTCGGACCCCGGCTGCCACCACCTTTTTGCATTCCGCCACCTTTGTTCATTCCGCCACCTTTGTTCATTCCGCCACCCTTATTCATACCTCCACCGCCTTTCTGGACCCCTCCACCTGATTTGGGAGGGCTGCCTTTTGACCCACCACTTTTATGCGGTTTGGTTTTTGGTGGATTATTTTGGTGACTACCCTTTTGGGGATTTCCGGAAGGTTGGTTTTTCCCGGGATTTTTATCTACCCCCGGGTTGTTACTCTTGTCCTTACCCGGACCCGGACCTTGGTTAGGTTGTTTATTTACCGGTTTCGGTGGACCAAAACTTTCGTTTTTGGAATTCCCCTGGTTTTTATTCGGGCCCGTTTTGCCGGGTTGATTTTTACCTGCCTCATACTTCGCCCTGACAGGTTTTACCTTCTGATGAACAGTTGGCGAAGCTTTGCGGTGCGGCCCATAAAACGCATGGGCATTATTTAACCTGCAGTTAGGCACATAATGATAGTGTCCGTGATAATGCCACCAGTGTCTGCGATACCATCCCCATGGGTAAGGATTCCAGGGTCTCCACCAGGGTGGATAATAGCCCCAATACCAGGGTGAAGCCCAAACTACATAACCGGGTGCGTACATATATGAAACACAAGGCCAAAACCAAACATTCACCCAAATCCGGTGGGTTGCAAAATGTCCGGCAGGTCCTTTGCCCTGCTTCATTTCCTCTTTCCCGTCTTCCTCAAAAGGCTCTACAAAACGATTATCACCATACAACTCCTCATCTCCCACCATCTGGACCATGGCACTTTGCTCTCCGTTTTTTTCAATAAGAATAGTGGCCACGTCCTGAATTTCTTTTTCCGATACATAAACCTGCAGAATTACTACATGGTTACCATTATCCTTTTTGCTAACCACCCGCACATAATCAATCTTGCCATCTTCATTCAGGTCGAGGTTGTTGATGTAATTATTTTCTACATTAAGCCCCTTTTCAAATTCTTCAAGGCTTTTCGATTTTTTAAACAATTCCAATGCTCCCGGAAGCGAAAAATGATCACCGGGAAGGCCGGTACTGTCTGCGGAAATGTCATCTCCCAGAGAAAATCCCTGCATGGGCAATAAGCCTAAGGCAAGGATCGAAATTAAGGTTCTCAGCTTTTTCATAACAATGCGTTTTAATATTAGACGAATTAAAACGGGCAGGGTTTAATTCAGCGTTAATTTATCAAAATTATCCCAAATACCTTGCCATATTTTAAATCCGGGGCACTATATTTGATAAATAATGTTCATTAGAAAGTTCCGATCATATCTCTTCTTTGCCACGTTTCTGAATTCAGTGCCGGTTTTTTCAGGCTCGCTGATTTACGAAACCTTTAACAGTTATGTGGGAACCCAGGCCAGCGCACCCGCCGGGTGGACAATTTCCAATCACGATTTTTACTCCAGCACAGGTTTTTCCGGAGCCTCCGGCCCTAATGCCTATAAGTTCAGTATCCAGAATGCTAGTTTAACCAGCCCCCAGTTTTTAAATGCCGACAGCATTCGCTTTTGGCTAAAAGGGGCAGGGGTTGACACCGCAAGCTACCTGATTCTTTCAGAATCTTTCGACGGAAATTTATGGAACCAGGTTTCGCTAATAAAACCACTTTCGAATGCGGCTCAGGTAGTTCAATTTCCGCTACAAGACTCCTCAAAGTTCATTCGCCTGACTTATTTTAAATCTGCCGGGAATCTTTCCCTCGACGATCTCGAAATTTTTTCGGTTCCCAACAACCCCTCAGGAAACATTAAAATTTATTTCACCCGTCCCGTAAATATTAATGTTTCTACCGGAACCAATGCGGTTTATCTGAACCAATCATTGGACGATACCCTGGTTGCTTATATTAATCGAAGTATGGTTTCACTGGATGTGTGCGTGTATAATTATGTTCAGGGTTCCAATATGGCCCATATCGCCAATGCCGTTAATAATGCGTTTAATCGCGGAGTCAGAATTCGGTGGATTTATGACGGCTCCTCATCCAATACCGGTCTTTCCTTATTAAACCCTTCCATACCCCGATTAGGTAGTCCCGTTTCGGCCTCTGCCGGACTTATGCACAATAAGTTCCTCATTATTGATGAGGAGTCTCCGGTTGCTGGTGATGCGGTGGTTTGGTCGGGTTCGGTAAATTTCACGGAACAACAATTCAACAGCGATTTTAATAATGCGGTAATAATTCGAGACAAGGAAATGGCAAAAGGCTTCCGGAAAGAGTTCGACCAGATGTGGGGCGGGTCAGGCGTTAATCCGGTTCCGGCTAATTCCCGTTTCGGTTCGGCCAAATTCCGTAACAATATTCATTACTTCGTGGTGGGTGGAAAACCGGTTGAAATTTATTTCAGCCCTTCCCAAAACTCCCATGCTCAGATCTTGAGGTTTATTAACGATTGCGGCAGGGATATTCATTTTGGGATTTATGCATTTACTTATACCCCCATTGCATCTGCTTTAAAAACGAAGGCACAAGGCGGTCTTTATGTGGCTGGAATTATGGATCAGTTTTCGGTTCCTTATGCACCTGATGATACCCTGGCCCCTGTTATGGGTTCAGCCCTGCAGATTTTTTCGCAAGGCTCCCTTTATCATAATAAATATATGCTGTTCGATCACGGCGACACAAACAGTAACCCAGCTGTTTTAACCGGAAGCCATAACTGGACTGTTTCGGCGGATACCAAGAATGATGAAAACCTGCTTTTTATTAAAGATGCAAGTATTACCAATCAGTTTTACCAGGCCCTTTCCGCCGACTTTTTTGGATTGGGATTTGGCCTTGATGTTAATCTTATTCCCGAAATTTCCGCAAAGCTTGTTTTCTCCCCTAATCCGGCCACCGGTTATTTAAAGTATTCC
>CALEYQ010000032.1 GCA_937924855.1 uncultured Bacteroidota bacterium
ATGAGCAGGGAAATGGAAAAGGTTCATGCCAGGATTAGAAAAAAACAGTTTTGATGTTTCCACAAGAACTAACTCCTTATTGGGTTTGTGGGTAAAGTCGCAATCCGGGCTTCGTTTCCCGAACCTGTGAGGGGGTGGGGTAGCATGGAGTTTTCATTTGCCTTACGCTTTGATCCCCCGGAATAAAACATAGAAAATGGAAAACCCTTTTACTGAATCATACCATTCCCATCAATCCACCTTACTTACTCAAAATCTCAAACTCAGTCCTACGGTTGTTCTGGCGACCTTCATCGGTGTCGTTGGTGTCGATGGGCTTGGTTTCGCCATATCCGGCTGCTTTAAGCCTGGTGGAATTGATTCCGGCATTTATCAGATAATCCACCACACTCTGAGCCCTGGATTGACTTAGTTTCAAATTGTAATCGTCGGAGCCCTTGCTGTCGGTATGTCCCGAAATTTCAATTTTCATGGTGGGAATATCTTTTAATAACTGAATCAATCGATCCAACTCAACTTTTGATTCCGGCCTCAGGGTAGCTTTATCGAAATCGAAGAAAATATTTCGGAGAACAATCTTACTTCCAACTTTTATGTTTTTCAGTTCAATGTCCTTCACCACCTCCTGATACGATGCCGTCATGGGTATGTCGAAATTCTCGGAATGGAAAAGATAGTTTTCTTTCTTTACGGCAATACCATAGTTTTTGCCCGCCGGTAATGAAACCAGATATTTTCCGGTGGATGAATTACTTTTAAATGTGGCAATTACCTGATTTAAGGTATTGTCTACCAACTCTAATTCTGCCTCTAATGGCTTTTTGGTAAAGGCATCGGTAATGGTTCCCTTCAAAATGGTAAGCTGGGCAGATACAATCTCTATTTTCTCCATAGCCACCGTTTGTTTCACGGGTGCGGATAAACTGGCAAGGAGATTGTCCTCCGTATTGAGAATGGGCGGCTTTTCGGGCCCAAGGAATGTAATAATGTAAATGTCCTTTTCTCCGTACCCGTCAATTTTAAAAGAGGAATAATATCCTCTTTTGCCGGAGGCTGACAACACAAAGTCTATATCATCATCGGGTGAATTTACCGGATAACCCAGGTTTACCGGGGTCGACCATTTCTGGGTTTTTTCATCCCAGATTGATTTGAAGATGTCATATCCCCCCATAGAGGTGTGCCCCTCGGAACTGAAGTAAAGGGTTTTCCCATCAGGATGGATGAACACACTCTCCTCGTTGTATTCGGTATTAATGGTAGGACCCAGGTTTATGGCTTTTCCCCACCTTCCTTTTTCGTCCATTTTAGACATGTAAATATCATGCTTTCCAATTCCTCCATCCTTATTGGTTACAAAAAACAGGGTTCTTCCGTCACTGCTCAGCGAAGCCGACGACTCGTGTGCTTTGGTATTTATGTTCGAGCTCAATTTGTCGGGCTTGTTCCAGAAATCTCCTTTCTGGTCGCACTCGTAAATGTTCCCATCCCCGTTATCATCCAGATAGATTAACAGCTTGGTTCCATCGGCAGAAATTCCAACGGTGGCATCATGCCTTTCACTGTTAATGGGTTTGCCCGCATTCACGGCAATCGTCCACTTCTCATTTACATTTTTCGAAATGTAAATGTCCTCCATATATTTTCCGTCAAAGGGGTCGCTTCCGCCTCCGGTTGTATTGTTTCGGCGACTGGTCAAAAACATAATAGATTCATCGGCGGTAATTACAGGGCCGTAATCAGGGTAGGAAGAATTTACTTCAGGACCTGCATTGTCGATAAAAACGCGGACGGGCTTTTTCTCGTATTCAATGCCGTATTTGCATTCCTGAATTTTCTTTTTGCAATCTTTGTTTTTTTCTTCCTCCTTGGGGCCATTAACCTGAATTTGTTTTTCGTATTGGGCAATGGCCTCATTCCATTTCATGGTAAGATGATAGCCCCGGCCTATATTGTAAAATATGTCGTTCGATACCTTTGGATCTAATTTGTAGGCTTTTTCAAAGTGGGAAAGAGCCTTCCACTTGAAGGGACTGGAAAGATAACAAACCCCGATTTTGTAATTCAACATTGCGTTGTTGGGGTTGAAATCGTTTGCCTTCAGATAAAGGGGAAGGGCAAGGCTATAGCCAACGGCTCCCTGCTTATAATAGCTGTCGCCCTGATCCAGGTTTTTTACAGCCTCTTTAAACTGATCTTTTTTATCCTTGAAATTATCTTTTTTGAATTCTACGTTGGTTTGCCCGGAGGCGATGCCAAAACCCAGAAACAAAAAACCGAATAAGAATTTGATGTTTTTCATGGCTGCTGTATTATTTACAATCTGCTGAATATGTTTTTCCAATATCCACCCCTAACTGGGCGGCTTTTTTCCAGTCGGAACAGGCGGTTTTATCGCGTAGCATTTCCTTGGCTATGCCACGGTTCAAATAGGCATACCCGTACTGGTCGTTCAGTTTAATCGCAAAATCGCAATCAGAGACTGCTCCCTTGTAATCTTTTAATTTGATTTTGGCTCCGGCCCGGTTGTTATACGCAAATACATAATCGTATTTCATTTTAATGGCTTCCGAGAAATCTTTTATCGCTCCCTGATAATCGCCGGCATCGTATTTAGCGCTTCCCCGGTTGTTGAAGAGAATGGGATCCGGTTTAAGATTAATGGCAGCATCGTAGGCTTTAATGGCATCCTGGAAATTTCCCTTTTTACGGAGTGCCGAACCCAGGTTAGCCTGTGCCAGTGAAAATTTCGGATCAATCTGCAAAGCTTTTCTGTAATCACTGATGGCACCATCAACATCCTCTTTCTGCAATTTGGCACTGCCGCGGTCATTAAAGGCCAATGCATAATCGTTTTTGGCTAAAATAGCCTGGTCGAAATCGGCTATTGCTCCGGGATAATCTTCCAGTTCGAATTTTATTCCGCCCCGGTAATAATAACCCTGAAAACTCATGTTATTTAAGCCAATCATTTTGGTATAATCGGCCAAAGCCAGATTTTTTTTGCCGGTATGGTAATGAGCCTGAGCCCGGTAAAAATAGGCCTGTTCATTGGAAGGGTCGAGCTCGATGGCTTTGGTTTGGTCCGCAATGGTACCTGCATAATCCTTCAACTCAAATTTGCAGATTCCCCGGTTGAAATAGGCCTTTCCAAAATCGGGCCTCAGGGTAATGGCCTGGGAAAAACTGCCAATGGCCGACTGGAAATTTCTTCCGGCATACTGACTGATACCTTCATTGAATAATTTTTCGGCCTCCTGATTGGGAATGGTGCTCACCTTAACGGTGTCCTGCGCAAAGGTCAGGTGACCACATAAAATAAAAAGGGCAATGACCAGATTTTTCATAGTCTTTAGTTTGATGTTCGAATATACAAAATTACCGGAGAGGGGAGAAGGCTCCGGAATGGTTTAGCGGCCGCCGGGAGTTTTTCTTTTCTCCTTCTCAGCACCGTTAAATACATAAGATTTGGTGGTTTTTCCCTTCTTGCTTTGAATTTCAATGGTTCCTTCCACCTCATTCCCGGTTACCGTACCCGACCAGATCATAATTTCGCCTTTTGGATTGGGTTTTGTTTCGCAATTAAAGGTGTAAATTTTCTTTTCCGAAACAGAGTCTATTACTATGCCCTCGTACGGCGCAGCGCCAAATTCCCAGTCCTGGAATAAAACGGATTTCAATTTTCCGCCCGTAAATTTCAGGTCGTCATCATTCCACTTCTTTTCCTTTCCGTCAATAAATATTTCTATTATATAGATTTTTCCATCCAGTGGGCCGCCTTTTTTCAGCGGGGCACGGGTTTGGGAAATGCCGGTTAAACCAAAACAAAATACCGAAAGGCATATCAAAACAACTGATCTGAGGTTCATACACATATAATTTAGAGGTTCAAAAAAAGAAAATTAAAAACGGATAAAAAAATCAACTTTTTAACATTTTAGTAACGATTATTTGGGGCATAAACACCTGATAAACAAACCGGTATATGGTTTTGTCAAAATACTTACCTTTGCCCCTTCAAACAAGTTTTATGCCTAAAAAGAAAACCACCGGAAAAAAAGGAAAGAAAAGCCCTTCTTTTTTCGATGCTCCAGCTCTGGAATTTTTAAAAACCTACCTTGACAACCCCTCTCCAACAGGATTTGAGTCGAAAGGACAAAAGTTGTGGATGGAATATATTCGTCCCCACTGCGATACTATTTTCACCGATAATTACGGTACCGCCGTGGCCGTCATTAACCCAAAAGCCGATTACAAAGTAGTAATTGAGGCCCATTGCGATGAAATTTCCTGGTTCGTACATTATATAACCAAAGATGGTTTTATTTACCTGCGCAGGAACGGAGGAAGCGACCACCAGATTGCTCCCTCCAAAAGAGTAAATATCCACACCGATGGAGGTATCGTAAAAGCGGTTTTCGGATGGCCTGCTATTCACGTCAGAGAGCCCGGAAAGGAAGAAAATCCTTCGCTTAAGAATATTTTTCTGGATGTAGGTGCCTCAAGCGATAAAGAAGTGGAAGAAATGGGCGTGCATGTGGGTTGTGTTTGTACCTATGAAGACAGCTTTATGCAATTGAATAACCGCTATTTTGTGGGCAGAGCCATTGACAACAGGATAGGGGGCTTTATGATTGCAGAAGTGGCCCGGCTTTTAAAAAAGAACAAGAAAAAACTTCCCTTCGGATTATATATTACCAATTCGGTGCAGGAGGAAGTTGGGCTCAGAGGTGCGGAAATGATTGTGAACCGGATTAAGCCCGATGTGGCCATCATTACCGATGTTTGCCACGATACCCAAACCCCCATGATGAACAAGGTGGCTCAGGGCGATATTGCCTGCGGTAAAGGCCCGGTTCTTGCCTATGGCCCCGCGGTTCACAACAATCTTTTGAAAGTAATCATTCAAACCGCCCAAAGGAGGAATATTCCTTTTCAAAGAGAGGCGGTTAGCCGAAATACCGGAACCGATACCGATGCCTTTGCCTTTAATGGAGGCGGGGTAGTATCAGCCCTCATCTCACTTCCCCTGAGATATATGCATACTACGGTTGAATCGGTGCATCAGAAAGATGTGGAAAATGTGGTTAAACTTATCTATGAAACCCTCCAGTCCATTAAAAAAGGACAGGATTTCAGCTATTTTAAATAAGAGAATGGTTAGCTTTGAACTAAATACTATGAATATGTTGCGCATTGTTTTTTCCGGCCTGGCCCTTGTGTCAGCTTTTTCTTTTTTTACCTCCTGCGGTAATGAATCCTCCAATTCCGGTCAGGGAAAAGGTGAGGTGAATTACGATACCGTAACCAGCACGGTTGATGATTTAAAGCAGTTTAAATACGATCTTACCATCAGTAATATTCCCATTCCCTTTGATATTCTGGCTACGCTTTCTTCTTCGCAGGCGCTTTTCCAGAAAAGTCTGCTCAATCCTCCCGATAACCTGGTGAAATATTCCGAAAGTCATTCCAAGGCCATTAACCTGGGAATTTTTGGCGCAGACATGGCTTATGTTATTTGTTTTGAACGATACCAGGAAGTTACTCCCTACCTGAAATGCACCAAAAAACTTGCCGATGAATTAGGAATTCCTATTGCTTTCGACCAAAAAGCACTGGCCAGCTTCGAGCGTAACAAATCCAATAAAGACTCACTCGAGAAAATTATTTTCAGCTCTTATGCCGAAGTGGATAAGACCCTGAAATCCAATGAACGAATTGGGTTGGCAAGCCTCGTGGTTACCGGAGGATGGCTGGAAGGACTCTACACCACGGTTCAAACCGCCCTCGAAGGAAAAGGAGAAATTGGAAATAAACTGAATGTGAAAATTCTGCAACAGCGCAGCCACCTCAATGCGTTACTTGATCTTTTGGGTGAGTTTAAGTCGGAGCCGTTTTTTGCGGCCCTGATTGAAGACCTTCAGCAAATAAAGAATGTTTACGGCTCTTTGTCTGATAAAAATAAAATCACCAGAAATGAACTTCAGACCCTTGGCCAGAAAGTGGAATTGATAAGAAATAAAATTATCAGGGGCTAAGCCTGAAGACTTCCCGCTTCAACCTCAGGACTGACTTTTTTTACCAATCCCTGCAATACCTTTCCGGGTCCCACCTCAATAAAGGTTTTACCGCCGGCAGCCACCATGGCCTGAACCGTCTGGGTCCATTTTACGGGCCCTGTTAACTGGGCTATCAGATTTTTCTTAATAGAATCGGGATTTGTTTCAGCCGATGCAGTTACATTTTGAAAAACAGGGCAAATGGGTTGGTTGAATGAAGCCTTGTTTATGGCATCTTCAAGTTCTTTCCTTGCAGGTTCCATCAAGGGGCTGTGGAATGCTCCTCCCACAGGAAGTACCAAAGCTCTTTTAGCTCCGGCCGCCTTCATCTTTTCGCAGCCAATTTCAATGCCTTTTTTGGTTCCTGATATAACCAGCTGACCCGGACAATTGTAATTGGCTGCCACCACAATTTCGCCGGTTTCCTGATGAATTTGGCTGCATATATCTTCCACTTTTTCGTCGGGAAGGTTCAGAACGGCCGCCATGGTAGAAGGATTTAATTCGCAGGCCTTTTGCATGGCGTTTGCTCTTTTGGCAACCAAAGCAAGACCGGTTTCAAAATCGAGGGTTTTATTTCCAACGAGAGCCGAAAATTCTCCAAGGGAATGTCCGGCCACCATTTCCGGTGAAAATTTATCCGCATAACATTCGGCAAGAATTACCGAATGCAAAAAAATTGCCGGCTGGGTTACGCGGGTTTGTTTTAACTCTTCTTCGGTTCCCTCAAACATTATTTTACTGATGTCGAAGCCCAGAATTTCAGCGGCTCTCGAAAATCTTTGTTTGGCAATGTCGAACTGCTCGAACAAATCCCTGGCCATGCCCGGAAACTGAGATCCCTGACCGGGAAAAATATACGCTTTCATATCAACTGTTTTTTGAAATCAATGCAATAAACTCACGACGGGTAGGCTCTTTCATGAATTCACCGGTGAAGGCAGAAGTAGTTGTAATGGAATTTTGTTTTTGAACGCCCCGCATCTGCATGCATAAGTGAGCTGCCTCAATAACAACAGCCACACCCAGGGGATCGAGGGTTTCCTGAATGCAATCTCTTATTTCATGCGTAAGTCTCTCCTGAACCTGCAGCCTCCTGGAAAAAGAATCAACCACGCGGGGAATTTTACTCAACCCGACAATTTTTCCGTTAGGAATATAAGCTACATGGGCTTTCCCGAAAAAGGGAAGCAAATGATGTTCGCATAGGGAGTAAAGTTCAATGTCTTTCACAATTACCATTTGGCGGTAATCGTCCCGAAACAAAGCGGAACTTAATATTTCGCGTGGATTATCTGCGTAACCTGAGGTGAGAAAACGCATGGCTTCGGCAGCCCGGTAAGGAGTTTTTAATAATCCTTCCCTTGTAGCATTTTCGCCCAGGCCCGTGATGATTTTTTGGAAGTGCCCGGCCAGATTATTTTCCTCAGCCTCCATAATATTCTACAAAATTATTTTCGGTTTCTATGATTTTAACGCAATGCAACTCGGCATTCATTTTCCGGATATCCGATTCTATTTCCTCCCAAACCGCAATGGCCAGGTTTTCGGTGCTGGCAATTTTTCCCTTCATGAAATCCACATCAATATTCAGGTTTTTATGATCTACCTTGTCGGTAATTTTTTCCCGGATTAATCGGCTCAGATCCTTCAGATTTACCAGATAACCGGTTTGGGGATCCATTTTCCCTTTTACCGTAACCAACAGGGTGTAGTTATGCCCATGCCAGTTCGGATTGGCACATTTTCCAAAATACTCCTGGTTTTTTGCATCGTCCCAATCGGGCCGGAAAAGCCGGTGGGCGGCATTAAAAGTTTCTCTTCGGGTCAAATAAATCATGGCTCACAAAGATAATAGTTTTTGGAGCCAAACCGGGTAATATCATACCTTTGGTATATGCGGATTTTACTGGTAGCGGCAACTTTTTCTGAAGTGGCTCCCCTCTGCCGGGAATTAAATATTCCGGAGGTGGTGGAGGGAAATTTGGCTCCCTTTTCTTTGGGTAATCTGGAGGGTAATTTACTCGTTACCGGCGCAGGCATGGTTCCCACCGCCTTCTATTTGGGAAAAGAACTCGGAAATAACTATGAGGCTGCCCTCAATCTGGGCATTGCCGGCAGTTTCTTTTATGATTTTGGTCCGGGCACGGTAGTTCATTCTACCCGCGAAACCTTCTCTGAACTGGGAGCCGAAGATGATGAGCACTTTATTCCATTCCCTGAATTGGGAATTCCCGGGGTGTTTTTTGTAGAAAACAACCTGCCGCTTAAAAATCCTGAAATTGATAAACTGCCGGTGGTTTCCGGTATTACCGTTAATACGGTTCATGGCAATGAAAATTCCATCGCCCGGGTTTTCGATACTCATTTTCCTTTTATCGAAACCATGGAAGCGGGTGCTTTTCTTTTTGCCTGTCAAAAGTTTAAAATTCCATCGGCCATAATCCGCTCCGTTTCAAACCGGGTTGAAAAACGAAACCGCGATGCCTGGGATATTCCCCTCGCAGTAAACAATCTCGCAAAAACAGGCATAAAAATTTTAAATTCATGGGAGGGCAGCTCATGAAAATAAAATTGGGCTTCAGTCCCTGTCCAAACGACTGCTTTATTTTTGACGCGCTCGTAAACGGAAAAATTGAAACCGGTCCATATCAATTCGAGGTTTTTATGGAAGATGTGCAAACCCTGAATGAATGGGCCGAAGAAGGAAAGCTGGAGGTTACAAAATTGAGCTATTACGCCTTGGGAAAATTGCTGGAAAAATACGCGATCCTGCCCTCAGGGGGTGCTATGGGCTTTGGTTGCGGCCCCCTGGTTATTTCAGCACGACCGGGAATGGCGCTGGATGGATTACAACCTTCGCATACCGTTGCCCTGCCCGGCGAACTTACCACAGCGAATTTGCTTTTTTCATTACGCTACCCGCGGGTTACTAAAAAAGTATTCATGGTTTTTTCCGAAATCGAAGAGGCCGTAATTTCGGGAAAGGTTGACGCCGGGGTTATTATTCACGAAAACCGGTTTACCTTTCGCGATAAAGGTCTTTTTCAGGTAACCGATCTGGGAACCTGGTGGGAACGCTTTAAAAAATCACCCATTCCCCTGGGAGGCATTGGTATTTTAAGATCCCTGGGTAAAGAACATGCCCTTGCTATTAATCTCATGATCCGGCAAAGCGTGTTTTTTGCCTTTAATAATCCCGAAAGTGCGACCACTTATGTGGCCAAACACGCCAGCGAAATGAGTCCCGAAATCCAAAAATTACACATTCAGACCTATGTCAACGATTTTTCCCTTGATCCGGGAACGGGGGGAGAAAAAGCAGTGAAGGAACTTTTTGCCATGGCACATACGGAAGGATTAATTCCTCCGCCGCCTGCTCAGGTTTTCTTTTAATTTTCACGGTTCCAAATCCGTATATTCGCAAAAAAAATTATTGTCGGATGATTGTTGTTACCGGTGCCGCAGGTTTTATTGGAAGTTGCCTGGTTTCGGAATTGAACCGGGAAGGTTTTTATGACCTGATTCTTGTGGATGATTTTTCTGTTGAAGCCAAGGAGAAAAATCTTTCCGGAAAAAAGTTTACCGAAAAAGTAGAGCGGGATGTTTTTGCTTCCTGGCTGGAAAAAAACCAACGCTTCGTTCAGTTCGTTTTTCACATCGGGGCCAGGACCGATACTACTGAATTTGATGTTGCTGTATTTAATAAACTGAATCTCGATTATTCAAAAGAAGTATGGAATATTTGTACACGCTACGGTATTCCCCTCGTTTACGCCTCTTCTGCAGCTACCTATGGCCTGGGTGAAAAGGGATATGCCGACGATCACCAAATCATTCCAAATCTGAAACCCCTCAACCCCTACGGCGATTCAAAGAATGATTTCGATAAATGGGTGCTTACCCAAACTAAATTTCCTTCTTTCTGGGCCGGACTAAAGTTTTTTAATGTTTATGGTCCCAATGAATACCATAAAGGCCGGATGGCTTCGGTTGTTTTCCATGCCTTTAAACAAATTGCAGAAAAGGGAAGCGTAAGGCTTTTTCGTTCCCACAACCCCGATTTTAAAGACGGAGAACAACTACGGGATTTTATTTATGTGAAAGATGTTGTGGCGGTTTGCCTTTTCCTTTTGAACCATCGCAAAAATCCGGGTATTTATAATCTGGGATCCGGAAAGGCCAGAACTTTTTTGGATCTGGCAAGGGCAGTATTTGAAGCTACCGGGAAACCTGAAAAAATTGAATTTATCGATACTCCGGAAGATATTCGCGATAAGTACCAGTATTTTACGGAAGCGAAAATGGACAAATTGAAATCAGCCGGATATCTGCATTCCTTTCATTCCCTGGAAGCCGGGATTTCTGATTATGTGAAAAATTATCTCCTGAAGGACTTCCAAAACTTCTGAAATTATTTTCCCCGGCCCTGAAATACAATCAGGATGGTGTAAATAATAATTTTCAAATCTACGGCAATGGACATGTTTTCAAGATAAATGATGTCATATTTGAGCCGTTCTACCATCTGATCAATGTTTTCTGCATAACCGTATTTTACCTGTCCCCAACTGGTAATGCCGGGTCTTACTTTATGCAGATGCTTGTAATGGGGCGCCACTTTCAAAAGCTTTTCAATGAAAAACTGTCGCTCGGGCCTTGGCCCAACCAGGCTCATTTCCCCGATAAGTACATTGTAAAACTGAGGCAATTCATCGAGGCGTGATTTCCGCAGAAATTTTCCAAAGGGTGTAATCCGCGGGTCGTTCTGGCTGCTGAGGGCGGGGCCGTTTTTTTCCGCGTCGGTAACCATTGACCGGAATTTGTGAATCATAAAAGGTTTTCCATGCAGACCGATGCGTTCATGGCTGTATAGAACCGGACCGCGGGATGTAAATTTAACCAAGGCACCAATGATCAGATACACCGGAGAGAAAAGGGTAAGGAAGGTAAGAGAAACGGAAATATCGAGCATACGCTTCAGCGTTTGTTGCCAGGGAGGCATGATGGCAAAGTTGATTTCAATCAGCGGCGCTCCGAAAATGGAGCTCATCTTTACCGAGCCTGAAAGAATATCATACATGTCGGGAATAACCTTGATGGCAATTTTTGGGTCGTCGAGTTCATTTACAATTTTTCCTATGCTGTCGTGTTCGGATGACTCAATGGCCACAATTACTTCTTCAACCGCATGCGCGTTTATTATGGATTTTATCTCTGATAGCTCCCCCAGGTGTGGAATTTTTTCCTTCAACTCCTCACTGAATCCGTTTTTCTGATCCACATGCACAAAGCCGACAAATTTATTTCCGGATGATTTTTTTTGTCCCTCCAGTTCCTGATACAATTTCAGGGCATTGAGGTTGCTTCCAACGAGCAGGGTAGGAAAGCCAATTTTTCGACTGTGAACCCGGTGAACGGTAATGGTGGTGAGGATGAGACGGAAAATTGCAGTAGCTAAAAAGTGAAGACCGAATAAAGCCAGAAATGACTGGTAATAGGATTTGTAATTGGGGATCTGATCATCGAGAATCAGAACAAAAAATATTACAAGAACACCAATCAGGGATAAAAGAAAAGTTTGTCCGAATTCCCGCAACCTTGATTTGCGGAAAATGCTCCGGTACTGCCCCGTGGCGGCATAAAGCACCAGCCAGAAAACAGGAACCATAGCCAGCCCCAAATAAAACCGGTCGCCGAATTCAAGGTCGATAGGCCCACCGAATTTATCAGGCTCAATATACGTTTTGCGAAAAACGTAAAAACCGGCCCATGCCAGGGCAGCCGCCAACGCATCGGCAACCACATGTTTGGCTATTTGCATTTTTTTCTTCACCGGCTAATACAAGAGCTTAATATTGTCTATAAAAAATTCCTGGACTCCGCTTCCCTGCGCACGCAACATGGAAAAGAAAATCCGGTAGTTTGTGGAAGTGGGTATCTGATTCGTTTCGTTAATCAGATTGATATAAATTTTGTTCCAGGTTGAAGTGGCGTTCACACCCAAAGAAATCCTATGCTCATTGCTGGCCGTAATAACGCCCACCCGGAATTCATGAGACGACTTATAATGTAATTCCATAAAGATGGGTCTTCCATCCGTTGGCAGGGGAAAGGCAGAAGAACTTCGGATTTCGAAGGAGAGCGTATCTCCCTGAAGGCGTATTTTGCCACAGGCCCTGCCTTGAAAAGTATTGGCCGTATCCTGGCTTAGTTTGGGTCCCTGAATGGTATCGTTAATGGTATGTCCAACTCCGTCAAAATCTTCAAGCCATACAAAGGTTGTTGTTGGCCGGTATGCAACCACCGGCTGAACCTCTGTGATTTGTCCGGCAGAAAGATTGATCGTTGATTCGTAGCCGGGGAAAAAAGGATAGTCAACCCTGAGCGCGGAAATGCCGTTCATTTTTATCCCGGCTCTCACCCGGATTTTTTTTTCTTCCCCCCAATCAAGTACCGGGAATTTTGCGGGCAATTCAAATGCTCCGATTAACTGATTATCTACATAAACCCAGGCATCTACCAGTTTATGCTTATTGGTGCCCTGATTCAGGTAATCGGTAGTAACCCCAATGGAGTTGATTTTAATGTAGGAGGGAACCGGCTCTTCTTTATCGAAAAGCGAACAACCGGAGAAGGTTGGTAAAAGGCAGAATATGAGACTAATAACGAGTAATGAAAAGCGCATAAACACACTTTAGGGCTATAACGAAACGAAATATTAATCAGGATATTGTAGGAAGCGGGGGGAAATCGCTGGTGAGTTCAATTTTTTCGATGATTTTATAGGCCACCTCAAGGGCTGAGAGGCCGTCTTCAAGGCTTACCGCCGGGTTTTCTCCCTTTAAAATTGCCCGGCAAAAGGATTCATGTTCCAGGCCAATGGAGTTAATTTCAAGGGGCTGAGGGCTTTCCATAATTATCTGTCTTTTTGGTTTTCCGGCGCCCGGGTCTATTATTACAGCCAGGGGATCGGATTCATCAATTACAGGCAAAATTCGGATAATACTGGAATTTTTTTCTAAAAAATCCATGGAAATATAGGCCTCGGGGCCAAAAACCCGGATTTTTCGCATGTTTTTCATCGAAATCCTGCTGGCCGTAAGATTGGCCACACAACCATTGTCGAACTCAATGCGGGCGTTGGTAATGTCCGGACTGTTACTGATGATGGCTACGCCGCTGGCACTTATCCTTCGGATGGATGATTTAACCAGACTGAGCACAATGTCGATATCATGGATCATTAAATCGAGCACAACGGAAACATCGGTGCCACGGGGATTGAATTGTGCCAGCCGGTGTCCTTCAATAAACATGGGATTCAGGCAATATTCCCGGGCCGATAAAAAGGCAGGGTTAAAACGCTCTACATGCCCCACCTGGACAATAACATTGGCTTCGTGGGCCAGAGCAAGCAGAGACTTTGCTTCTTTTACCGATTCGGTAACCGGCTTTTCTATGAAAGCATGTTTGCCCCGTTTAATGGCATCGGCGGCTATTTTATAGTGGGTAAGGGTAGGGGTAACGATAAGAACCGCATCCGAATCCTCCATTAACTGTATGGGGTCGGTATAGGTTTGAACCCCGAATTCCTTTGCGCAGGCGTCTAATACCTCGGCATTGGTATCGTAGATGCCTGCCACTTTCATGGAAGGGTTTGAAAGGGCCAGTCTCAGGTGAATTTTGCCGAGATGCCCGCATCCGAATAATCCGATTTTAACCATTTCCATAAATTCCGCCTTTAACAGGAAATTGTGTAAAAGTACTGGATTTTATGCGGTGAATATTTCATTAAAAGGGGAGTTTTGCATATGTTGTTGTTGATATGAAAGACACCTATCGTCACCAGGGCCTTCGCAAAAATCTGGTTGCAGAAATTAAACGAAAGGGAATTACCGATCAGGCTGTGTTGAAAGCCATAGAAACGGTTCCCAGACATTTCTTTTTCGACAATGCCTTTATTGAGTTTGCCTACCAGGATAATGCTTTTCCCATCGGGGCAGGACAAACCATTTCCCAGCCCTATACGGTGGCATTTCAGACAGGACTGCTTCAGGTAGAAAAGGGCGACCGGATTCTGGAGATTGGAACCGGATCGGGTTATCAAACCTGCATTTTGCTTGAATTGGGAGCCAGGGTTTTCTCCGTTGAGCGTCAGAAACTGCTGTACGATAAAACCCGGGTGCTTTTGCCCCAGTTGGGATATAACCCCAGGTTGTTTTATGGTGATGGCTACAAGGGACTGCCCGCTTTTGCCCCTTTCGATAAAATCCTGGTTACCTGCGGGGCTCCGGAGATTCCCGACGAGTTAATAAAGCAACTTAAGGTGGGAGGGATTATGGTGGTTCCCACCGGATCAGGTGAAGTTCAAATCATGAAGACTCTTGTCAAAGTGTCTGAAAATCAGCACGAAATAACCGATTTTGGAGCCTTCCGCTTTGTCCCTATGCTGGGGGAAAAAGCCAGGTAATTAACATTTTGCTGTTCATAACCTTGGAATTGTTAATAACAATCTCTATCTTGGATTTTTGGTATATTTGACCGTTGAATGTTTAATTCGAACAAAAACCAACAAAAACAACTATGAAAAAAACAGCACTTGCACTTGCCCTTGCTTTCGGAATTTCGGGAGCTTTTGCACAGGATTTAACATCCAAAAAGGGAGAACCCTATCTTCCTGAGGCCGGCGATTGGTCTATCGGTATCGATGCCAACCCCCTCCTAAACTACATGGGTAACCTGTTTTCAGGTAACACCGGCATGAACAATGCCCCTACCTGGAACTTTATGAATGCCACACAAACCATCATCGGTAAAATGTTTACTGATGAGGCTACTGCTTACCGCGGTATTCTTCGTATTGGTATGTGGTCGAACAAGGAAACTGCCCTAATCGGGGTTCCTCAGGCTACTGCACCAACATTTCCCAATGTACCTGCAATGACTGAAGATACCTGGAAATCGGCAGGTAATTTTATCGGACTTGGCGGAGGCTTGGAAATGCGTCGCGGTAAAACCCGTCTTCAGGGCTTTTATGGTGGTGATGCTATGTTCTGGATGTATGGTGGAAAAGACACTTACACTTATGGTAATGGTCTTAACCCTTCCGGAACTCCTCCTGTAACTGTTGCTAACAGTACCAATTTTGGTGGAAACATGACCATGGATACTTATGGAAACGCTGCCCGTGTGCTCGAAAGCAAAATGGGAACTACCATTGGTTTCGGTGTACGCGGATTCATCGGAGCTGAGTATTTCATTTTCCCAAAAATTTCTATTGCCGGTGAATTCGGCTGGGGACTTGGAATTTCCAAAACCGGAGCTGGTTCCATGACTTGGGAATCTATCGATGGTACCAATGTTGGAACTCAAACCATGGAGACTGGTACTTCCGGAGGTTTCTGGCTTGATACTGATCAGAACATGTTCGGTACCAACTCTGCTACCCTTCGCTTAAACTTCCATTTCTAGTAGATTAGAAGGAAATACTTTTCAGGAAAGCCCCGCAAGGGGCTTTCTTATTTTAGCTTCCTGCCCAAATCTCTTTCGGTATCCCGTTTTTTAATTGACTCCCTCTTGTCGTAAAGCTTTTTGCCCTTGCCGAGGGCTATTTCCATTTTTGCAAAGCCGCGGTCGTTGATGAAAACCCTCAGTGGAATAAGTGTAATTCCCTGATCCTTCAGGCGGTTTGCTATTTTCTTTAATTCGTTTTTGCTGAGTAGCAGTTTCCGGTCTCTTTTTGGCTCATGGTTATAGTGCCCCCCTTTTTCATAGGGCTCTATCTGCATATTCCTTACCCAGGCTTCTCCTTTTTTATCCAACACGCAAAAGGCCTCGGCAATGCTGGATTTTCCTCCGCGGATAGATTTTATTTCGGTACCGGTAAGAACCAGACCGGCAATGAATTTTTCCAGAAAGGTATATTCAAAGCCCGCTTTCCGGTTCTTTATCTGAATGTCGTTTGCCATAATCAGCTCAATCCTACATCAAGTATCATCATTACCACGAAGCCAAGCATAAAGCCCATGGTGGCAAAATCGGTGTATTTATCTCTCTGGGTTTCGGGAATTACCTCTTCCACCACCACATATATCATGGCTCCGGCTGCAAAGGCCAGGGCATAAGGCAGAACCGGTGCAGCATACATTACCGTCAGCGCTCCTATAACTCCCGCAATGGGTTCAACGGCTCCCGACAAACTACCCCAAAGAAAACTTTTCCAGCGCGACAAGCCCTCCCTGCGAAGGGGCACCGCCACCGCAATGCCTTCCGGAAAGTCCTGAATCCCTATGCCAATGGCAAGCGCTACGGCAGCTCCTATGTCGGCATGTGGCAAATCGGCTGCTACAGCCCCAAAGGCAACCCCTATTGCTAATCCCTCAGGAATGTTGTGAAGGGTAATGGCCAAAACGAGCAGCGTGGTCCTGTGCCAATTGGTTTTTACACCCTCCGATTCACTGGTCCGGAAGTTTATGTGAAGATGAGGGATGTACTTATCCAGAATGAATAAAAATACCGCTCCGCCCAAAAATCCAATGGCCACCGGCAACCAGATGGGAACGCCCCTTCCTTCCGACATTTCCAAAGCCGGCATAAGCAGCGACCAAAAACTTGCCGCAACCATAATGCCACCGGTAAAACCCAGCATGGTGTCTAATACTTTCCGCGATAGAGTTTTGAAGAAAAACACAATAGATGCTCCGGCGGCGGTAACCAAAAAAGTGAATGTTGTGGCCAGCAATGCAGCCCAAATGGGATTTATTTCGCGTATATAATCAGTAATGGTTTCAAGCATTTTCTTCCTCCGATAATAAATTGTTAGATACCTCGCGACTTAAACTCAGGCGACTGCCGTCTTTTTTTTCCACCTTAAGCGACTTGTCGAATTCATTTACATTGACGATGCGGATGACATCTCCGATTTTTAGCGAAATTTCATCCAGGTATTTCAGAAAGACGGGACGGTGATCAACAACGCCTTTTATTACGCAGGAAGCACCTGTCTTGCATTTGGCAAGAGGTTTATATCGTGTGGTAACAAAATTCCCGTCCTCATCAGGAATGGGATCTCCATGGGGATCTGAATTGGGGTTCCCAAGAAAAACAGATAATCTTCTTATCAATTCATCCGATTCAACATGCTCAAGCTGTTCAGCCATTTCATGCACTTCGTCCCAGGAAAAATTTAATTTTTCAACCAGGAACACCTCCCAGAGCCTGTGTTTTCTGATAACCTTTAAAGCAATCTTCCTTCCCGATACGGTTAATGAAACCCCTTGGTATTTTTTATAATTTACCAGTTTCTTGTCCGATAACTTTCGCAACATATCCGTAACCGATGCAGCCGCCGTTTTCAGTTTTTCGGCCAGCGCATTGGTTGTTACCTTACCCTCTCCCGATGCAGCGAGGTGGTAAATGGTTTTCAGATAATTTTCTTCCGTGAATGAAGCCATGGCAAATCCTTCCCCAAAGGTAAGAATTTTAGATTTGCCTAAAAAATAAATTAGGGCAGCGAAAAATTAAATGGGTATCAGTTTATATACCCTGGTCGTACGGGCCTTGTTTTTTACATTTTCAATGGTGAGAATCAACTCATCACCTGAAACCTGTCCCGAATAAATCTGCTCTCCGGTTTCTCCGCTTACGGAAAAACGAATGTTACATTTTCTCAGTTTGTATTTTCCCCTGAGCACCCTGTCTTCGTTTTCTTTATGAAACCAGGTCTTTACATCTTTTATGTCTTTTACTGAGGTTGAAACCAATACAACACCGTCTTTGTAGAAACGGATATGTCCGTCGGTTTCCTCGTCAATGGGGGCTGTATAAATTCCTTCAAAGGAAACGGTGCAGGAACCACCTCCTTCAAGAAAGGCGGATACGGGATTCAATAAAAAAATCAGGGGAAGAAAATAACCCCGGAAAATTTTTCCGGGGTTAAATGGTTTATTTAAAGATATGTACATATCCCGTTTTCTGAATGGGTGGATCGGATTCCGGAGCGCAACGGTTTTTATAAGTTGCAATCCAGAAATAAACTCCGGCGCCGGCTTCGGCATTGGTTTTGGTTCTGCCATCCCAGCCTTTGTTATAGTCATCGGTTTCGAAAACCAGATTTCCCCAGCGGTTGAAAATCTGAATTTTGAATTCTTTGGTGTAGTACACGATGTCGTCTTTTCTCCAGCGAAGTGACATATATGGATAGTAAACATCGTTTTGTCCATCCCCGTTAGGAGTAAATACGTTGGCCGTGGTATCAGGTCCGAACAATGGGTTCGGTGCGGCGAAAGCACTTGTAACTACCGAACGGCGCTTACAGCCATTGGGATCAAACCAGGTAAAGTAATAATTCTGTCCAACCGTTGGATTCTGAACATAAATCAGAGTATCGGTAGCGCCCGTGATAGGACTTCCGGAAGGGAAGTTTAACCACTGATAGGGGCCGGACTGATAGGCGGGATTAACACTGTAATAGTACCAGGCAACGGAATCACCGTTACAGAAGCCAATGGTTTGGGGTAGCGTATCCTGTGGGGGAGGAGGTTGGGTAATGGTAAGTGTATCCCGGTGACGGCAACCCAACGAGTCAGTGTAAGTAACCAAATAGGTTCCTGCTCCTAAAGAATCGCTAACGGGTGGGCCGTTAGTGGTTGAAGAAAAAACAACAGAATTGTTGCTAAGATCTGTATAAGTGATGGTCCAATTTGGAAATCCACTCTGGGGAGTAGTAGTAATAGTTCCAGTACCTCCATAACAAGTTGCATTAGTTGAAACATTTGCAGCCTGAATAAGAGTTGGGTTAAGAACTACGGTAAGGTTGGTTGTACAACCTGAAACCGAAATCATGGCCACAGTAAACTGATCACCAATATTTGCGGTTCCTGTATATACGCAGGTGTCATTGGTTCCCTGGGGAGCCGAAATAGGATTTCCAAGTGGGTCATACCATTGGTACTGGGCATATCCCGGAGGGGCAATCAGAATAATGGAGTTGTTTGAGTTGGGGCAAAAGTTAACATTGGCGGTTAGGGCTGAACAGCCGGCGTCTATATAGGCATAACCGTAGTGTCCGCCAAGTCCACAATCCATAGTGGCAAAAGAAAGATTTACGGTCATTCCAATGTATGGAATCAAGTCAACTCCGACGGTAACCCAGGTTTTGTATCGCACTTGTCCGCATGCTTGGAAGCTGGGGTCGGAACCGGCATAAACCGAATAAGTTCCGCAATTTCCACCCAAAATATTTCCGCTTGCATCTGTTACCCGAATGTCGAACCGGGGTTGTTGAGTGGGGGTATGACCGGGATCCTGAAGTACTACGGCATAGGAATATGAAAATCCTGCATTACAGCTATCAACAACCATTGAGTAAGTTAATCTTTCAGCACCATACCCTGTCATTGCATTTCCTAACCTTACAGAACGGGTTCCGCCACCGGGAGCAATAAAAGACATTTGGGCATTACCGCAACAATTCGGGTCTGTTCCGTTTATGGAAAGCATATGAAAGCGGGCGGCATTATTTGGAGGGGTATTAACCGAAGTGTCGGCAGCGATCCAGGGAGTTCCGACAAAAGGTGGGGTGGCAGTATAGCTACCCCTTTCTCCGGCCCAGTTAAATGGGTTGGAAGGAATAAGGAAATAACCTGATTCGAAACCAATGTTACGGCAACAAGTGTCTGTTTGGCCAGAAGCAAGGGCCGTAAGGCAAATTCCAAGAAATAATGAAAGGGCTTTTTTCATAGCAATAAATTAAATAGAAGTGCTTGATTTTGAGCGTTGCAAGATAATTAATTTCCCCAAATTTAAAAAAACAAAAAGCCGATAAAAATCGGCTGTTTAAGGCTAGCGGTTATTAGGAATGGTAATCGTTCCAATTTTCTGCAGCTTTTGCCCCTTCCAGTCGGTGTAGTTCAGAACATAAATATACGTTCCGGGGGGGCATATTTCACCCTTCAGGTTACGGCCATCCCAGAAACCTTCGAATCCGGACCACTGGGAAACAATTTTTCCCTGCTTGTCCTGAATTACGATGGTAAAGTCCCGGATATTGATTTCATCCGTAATCCGGAATTCATCATTGATGCCATCACCATTTGGAGTGAAACTATTGGGGAGAAAGAGATCTTGTCCGTTAACTTCGATAAGTTCTGATGCGGTGTGTGTTTCACCGGTTTCATCTTTTACCGACAGAGTTACAATATATTTTCCGGGCTTTTCAAAAACATGCACCGGGGAAGTTTCAACAGAAGCGGGACTTCCGTCTCCGAAATTCCATAGCATATTATCCACCTGTGACTCGTTGCTGAAGGTTACAACCAGAGGCGCAACACCATTGGCGGCAGTTACCTTTATTTTGGCCAGATTTTTCTTAACAACCACAGGAACATACACCCCGCTTTCTGAGCTATTCAGAACCTCAGGAGCATTTGTTTTAGGCTTGCCGGTCTTGGGTTGAACCGGAGGGTTACCAAATTCAGGTTTGTTCAGCTTCTCGGGCTGACCCTGATTTCCATCCTTGGTTTTGTTTTCTCCGGTAATATTTTGATTTCCAGATGTTTCTACAGGCTGGATAGGTTTGCTTGTATTTCCAGAAGTTTCTGCTGAAGTTCTTTTGTGTTCAGGATTTTCAGGCTTTTTGTTTTCAACCGGAACAACAATATTTGGCTGATTTTCAACGGGTTTACTATTGTTTTCAGCTTTTGCCGTCAGGTTATCGGATTGGTCAACTTTATCCCTTGTATTGGTTTCGGAAGTAGCAATGTTTTTAGGCTCAACCGGTGCAGGAACTTTATTTTCGGAGGGGCCTGTAATAATATAAAGTGAGGTAACCAGGGCAGCTGTTCCGATTACACCTAATCCAAGTTTAAACCACAAGCCTTTTGAGATTCCGCTTCCAAGGCCGGATGGGCCGGAAACCGGCGAATTAGTCACTTTCAGACCCGCCTGGATTTGCTCCCAGGTGCCCGGAGAGGTATCCGCCTCATAGTTCCCGAGGGCGTCTCTGAAAAGCTCTTCTATATTCTGATTCTTATTCACAATTAATCTCTTTTTTGACCTGTTTTACATTGGGTAGACACTCAAAAAGCGTTTTCGGTTGCAATCAATTTCTGTAAAAATGCACGGGCCCTGGCATATTGTGATTTGGAGGTTCCTTCCGATATCTCCAAAATCTGGCCAATTTCCTTGTGGCTGTAGCCTTCTATGGCAAACATGTTAAATACAGCCCGAAAACCGGGAGGCAGTTTTTGTACCATTTTTAACAATTCCTTGGCCTGCATATTATCGCCCGGACCTGTTTCAGAGCCTTCCAGCATATAATCCACATCGTCAAGACTTACGCTTTCCCGCGACCTTTTGTTTTGCCGGTAATGGTTCAGGGCGGTATTTACCATAATTCTTCTTACCCAGCCCTCCAGCGAGCCGCTTCCTTTAAATGACCCGATATTTTCAAAGACCTTTATAAATCCCATTTGCAAAATGTCCTCCGCATCGTCCCGGTCGTTGGAATACCTTAAACATACCCCCATCATCTTCCGGTTGAACCGTTCAAACAAACCTTTCTGTGCCAGAGGGTCATTTTGCGCACACCTCCGTACCAGTTCTTCTTCGGTCATTTTTGGGTTCTTTTCAATCATAGAGAACACTTTTGAAATCGGAAGGTTGCATCAACCCCAACTTCAGTCAATAATATAAAGTTAAGGAAAAGGCAAGGGATTTTCATGGAAAGAAAACGGAAAGACGTAAGTTTTCAAGTTACATAACTGATAATTAGGCACATGGGGATTTTCTGAGCATTCATCCCCGGTAATTATCCAATTTATCGGCACAATGCTTGCTGTAAGCAGGCGTAATTATGTTTAATTATTTTAGTTTTGCAAAAAATCGTACGATGATCAGACTTTCTACCCTTCCCCTTTTATTGCTTTTTTCCTTCTCATTTGGCCTGGCTCAGGACTTTAATGCCCTTATTAAATCGGGGCAGGTTAAGCTTGACCAAAAAAATTACCAGGGTGCAATGAGCGATTTTTCAGCGGCTATTAAAACCAAAGAAGCCGAGATTTCTGATTATGCCTCCAAGAAAAAGGCTTATGAAAAGTTGTCCGATTATGAAAAGGCTCTGGTGGAAAATGCTCAGTTGTTTGAACCCCGTAACGATTATGCACAACCCTATTTCTTTCGTGGTCTTTGTCAGGTAGCCCTGGGAAAAACCGCCGAAGCGCTCAAGGATTTTGATTATGCTATTTTCCTCGACCCTAAATATGCCGGCCCTTATTATGAAAGGGGCAAAATCCGGAGCGCCAAAGGTGAGAAGGATGCTGCCTGTTTAGATCTTCGCACCGCCACCGACCTGGGTAACGCCGCTGCAAAGGAATTGTTTGAAGAACAGTTTTGCTGGAATAACAGTTTTAACTACCTGAAAGAAGCAAACACCAAAATGGCTCTCAAACAATTCGATGCCGCAATCACCGATTATAACCTGGTCATCAAGCTTAACCCTGATTCTGCCTCTAACTTCGCCGCCCGCGGAAAGTGTTATCATGCCATGGGAAAATTTCAAGATGCCATAACCGATTTTTCCCGGGCTATTCAGATCGACCCCAATAATGCCAACTACCTTTTACTGCGTGGCATTTCTTATTACAGCTCCGAAAAACATAAACTTGCTTTCGGGGATCTCTCCAAAGCTATTTCCATGGACGCCAATTTCTCCGATGCCTATTTATATCGTGCTTATTCCTGTGAAGGCATGGGAAATTTTAAATCTGCTATTTACGATTACGGACAAATTATCCGGATTAAACCTGAAGATGGATTTGCCTATTACCGCCGTGGATTGGCAAAACAGGAACTGAAAGATAAAACGGCCTGCAGCGACTTTAAGAAAGCTGCCAATCTGGGCAATGAAGAGGCCGAAGATTACGCCACAGGATGCAAATAAAAAATAAAACCGCAAATTGGGGTTCTTCGTTGCCGGGGAACCCTTTTTTTTATGTATAAATTTTTTCTCAAACCTGTTTTTTTTCTCCTGAGTCCCGAACAGGCGCATAAGCTTGCCATGCACCTGCTTGGCTTTGCAATGAAAATACCCGGACTTAATTATTTTATTCGCAAAAGATTTTCTGAAACTAATCCCGGTTTATCACGGACCCTGTTTGGAATTGAGTTTCCCAATCCGGTTGGGCTTGCCGCGGGGTTTGATAAGGATGCGGTTTATTTTCCGGATTTGTTTGCACTCGGTTTTGGGTTTATAGAGGTGGGAACCGTAACGCCCTTGCCACAACCCGGAAATCCCAAGCCAAGAATGTTCCGACTTCCAGAAGATGAAGCCCTGATCAACCGAATGGGATTTAATAATTTGGGTGTTGATGCCATGGTTGAAAGCCTGAAAAACAAAAATCGCCAAAAAGGTCAGATCATTGGCGGAAATATTGGGAAAAACAAAAACACTCCAAACGAAAATGCCAAAGACGATTATCTGATTTCTTTCAGAAAACTATACAACCTGGTTGATTATTTTGTGGTTAATGTGAGCTCTCCCAATACACCCGGCCTGAGAAACCTGCAAGAGAAAGAGCCGCTGAAAGAAATGCTGACTGCCCTTCTCGAAGAAAGAAAGAAGTTTGAAAAGTATAAACCGGTATTGCTTAAAATCGCTCCCGATTTAAACAATGACCAACTGAATGATATTGTTGATATTGCCAAAGAGCTTAAACTTGACGGGTTAGTTGCCACAAACACCACTATTTCCCGCGAGAAATTGACTTCCGAAAAAAATAGAATTGAAGCTTTTGGTCCGGGAGGCCTTAGCGGAAAACCACTATTTGCCAGATCTCTGGAAGTGGTTTCCTGCCTCCGGAATAAGCTTCCCGAAGGTTTCCCGATTATTGCCGTTGGCGGAATTCATTCGGGAGTTGATGCTTTGAAAATGCTGAATGCCGGGGCGGATCTTATCCAGGTTTATACCGGATTTATTTACGAAGGCCCGGATATTGTCAGGCGAATAAACAAGGCGATATTGAACAATATAAATCAGGTAAAATGAAAATCACCGAGTGCCCCAGAGATGCTATGCAGGGCTTGGAAAAGTTTGTTCCAACGCAGGATAAAATTTCTTACCTCAATGCCTTGCTCGAAGTTGGTTTTGATACCCTGGATTTTGGCTCATTTGTTTCTCCAAAGGCCATACCTCAAATGGCTGATACGGCCGAGGTATTAGCAGGCCTGAAATGGGAAGGAACCCAAACTAAATTATTGGCCATCATTGCTAATCTGCGGGGAGCTGAAACGGCCTGTAACTATGCTGAAATATCTTACCTCGGTTATCCATTTTCCATTTCCGAAACCTTTCAGAAAAGAAATACCAATTGTTCTATGCAGGAATCTTTGGATCGGGTAAAAGAGATTCAGGATTTGTGTGTGACAAAGAAAAAGGAATTGGTCATTTATATTTCCATGGCTTTTGGAAATCCGTACGGCGATCCATGGAGTGCCGATGTCGCTGTTGATTGGGTGGGTAGATTGGGTGAATTGGGCATCCGCATTTTCTCCATGTCCGACACGGTAGGAGTTTCAGGGAAAAACAGCATTACTACAATTTTCCAAAACACCATTACCCAATTCCCCAACTATGATATTGGCGCCCATCTGCATACCACCCCGGATACCTGGAGGGAAAAAATGGAAGCAGCATACGCAAGCGGTTGCCGCAGGTTCGACGGAGCCATAAAGGGTTTTGGTGGTTGCCCCATGGCCGAGGACCGCTTAACCGGAAATATGCCTACCGAAAATATCATCCAACTCGCCGATGAAAAAAATGAAAAGCTCCCCATTAACCGGGAAGCTTTTCAGAAAGCGCTTATTGAAGCCGCTAAGATTTTTGGGTAAAAGAGCTTATTGCTTAATAATTTTCTTTAGTCCCCTTTTATCACCCCAACTAAGCTCCAAAAAGTAAATCCCGGGCGACAGACCTTTCAGATCCAACCGGATAAAATCATTCCCGGTTTGGAATGGTGATTCCACTAACCTTCCGGTTAAATCCAACAACCGGATGGCAGCAGGGTTGAAATTTTCATTATGCAATTGAATGGTTATGCTTTCAGATGCCGGATTGGGATACGCATCAAACTGAAGGGTAGGATTTTCATCCATTCCAATGGCAAACATAACCTGGGTAGTGGTGCAAAAGGAACATCCATTGGCATCGGTCACACAAACGGTATAGGATCCCGGACACAAGCCCGTAGCGGTGGCTGTAGTCTGGTTGGTGGGAGACCATAAATAAGTGTAGGGCGGTGTTCCACCTGTAATAGCCGGCGGACCGGCAGATCCGTTGCAACAAGACTGGCAGGAGGCATGAGTCACCGGAACATTGGAAATGCTTGGCCCGTTCGAACTGGTAACGCAACAGGAAGAAGTAGCAGTACATCCACCGGCATCCGTTACGGTAACGGTATAACATGCAGGCGATAATCCGGAAATGCTTGGGGTTGTGGCACCGGTATTCCACAGATATGAATATGGAGGTGTTCCTCCGTTAGCCGTAGATGCTGCAAACCCATTGTTGGCGGTACAGGAAGAGGAACCACAGGTGGATACCGCAACCAAGGGACTATTGGAATTTAAATTTACCGTAACTGTTGTGCTCCCGGTACAATTATTATTATCGGTAACTACAACGGTATAAACGCCCGGACACATCCCTGTTACGGTTTGGGTTGTGGCTCCGCCCGGCGACCATAAATAAGTATAGGGCGGCTGACCTCCGCTTGCCCCTGCAAAAACCGATCCGGTACAATTGGTACAGCCGTTTGATGGCTGGGAACCGCCATTCACAAAAATTCCCTGGTTTTGGACAACGGCGGTTGAGGTGGAATTGCAACCCTGGGCATCGGTTAATGTTACCGTATAAGTTCCCGGGCAAACACCTGTTACGCTTTGGGTTGTATATCCACCCGGACTCCAGGAATACGTCAGGGGTGGCGATCCGGTTCCGGAAGAAAACAGGGTTCCGTTACAACCGCAGGAAGAGTTTTGTGCCTGGGCAAACACCGCACATTGCGAGTGAATTTTTTTGGAAAGACCCAGGAAAGAAAAAAAGAGAACGGCGTAGATTATTTTCATGAGAATAATATTTAGAATGGTGTCAGAAAGACAAATTGGGCTTAATTTTGGTTGCATGGAGACCAAGCAGAGAAAGATTTACCTGAGCATCGCCGGTGTGGTGGCTGATTCGTTAAAAAAAGTTCTGGTCGGTGGTCAGCCCGCTGCCCGCGTCCTTCGCGAAGTTTTGTTTGAACAAAAAAAGTGGGGATCCCGCGACCGAAGATTGTTCTCGGAATCTTTTTACCAAATTCTCAGGAATCATTTGCTGCTTCAGCATCATTGCAACAACCCTGATTATTTTAAGGACGGCAAAAGTTTAATTGACGCACTGGATTGGCTTCAAACCGATAACTCAAATTTGACATCCGCGCTGAATTTCCCCTTTCATATTCTGTTTTCAATTAATAAGGATCTTGATGATTTTGGCCGCTCCCAAATGGGCGGAGAAATTTGGGAAGCAGAAATGAAATTTCAGCACAGCCCGGCTCCATTGGTAGTCCGGGTGAACAGCATCCGAACATCCCCAAAAGAACTAATCCGGCTTTTGGGAAAGGAAGAAATAGAAGCTACCCCTTTGGATGATTTTCCCGATGCCCTGTTGATTGAGGGGAAGAAAAACCTGAGGAATTCCCGCCTGTTTAAAGAAGGTTTTTTTGAAATTCAGGATCCGTCTTCGCAGTCGCTTGCTCATTATGTGAACCCCTTGCCCGGGGAACGAATTTTAGATGCCTGTGCCGGTGGAGGTGGGAAATCTTTACATCTTGCCTCTTTATCCGGAAACAAAACTGAAATTGTAGCTTCTGACTTGTCCGACAAAAGGCTGGAGCAATTAAAGGTTCGCTCCATGAGAAATAAAACGAATTCAATTAAGCTTGTGAGTAAAAGTGAATTGTCCCGGAAATTTCCCCCGGGTTATTTTGACAAAGTCCTTATTGATGCGCCTTGTTCCGGATCCGGAGTCATCCGAAGAGAACCAGAGAAAAAGTATCGGTTAAACAGCGGACAAATATTAAAATTTACCGGAATTCAACTCGAACTTTTGGCAGAAATGTCGGCCTGGCTTAAACCTCAGGGAAAATTGTATTATGCAACTTGTTCCATATTTCCGGCCGAAAACCAACAAGTTGTTGCCGCCTTTCTTAAATCAAGCCCGGGTTTTGAGTTGGTAAGAGAAAAAAGTATTTTGGGCCATAGGTCCGGGCATGATGGGTTTTATATGACCGAAATTATCAGGAAAAGTTAAGGAAGCTCGGAAAGTTTAGAGAATTTAATTAGGTTTGTCAACCAAAAAAAACAACCAATGAACTTACACGAATATCAGGGGAAAGAAATTTTGAAATCCTTCGGGGTTACCATCCAGGAAGGGAAGGTTGCCGAAACTCCGGAACAAGCGGTTGCAGTCGCCAGGGAATTGCAAAAAGAAACCAATACTCCTGTATTTATTGTAAAAGCCCAGGTGCATGCCGGGGGCCGTGGAAAGGCCGGCGGAATAAAATTGGCAAAGAACATTGATGAAGTCGGAGAAAAAGCCAAGGCTATTATCGGTATGAACCTGGTTTCAAGACAAACCGGTCCCCAGGGTAAAAAAGTACATAAGGTGCTTATTGCTCAGGATGTGTATTACGAAGGCCCCTCTAAAACCCGTGAGTTTTACATGAGCGTGCTGCTGAACCGCGGCACGGGCAGAAATATTATTATGTATTCCCCCGAAGGAGGAATGGATATTGAAGAAGTGGCAGAAAAGCACCCTGAAAAAATATATAAAGAGGAAATTGATCCCAAAGTAGGGGTGATGCCTTTTCAGTGCCGGAAAATTGCCTTTAACCTGGGCCTTGAAGGCAATGCTTTTAAGGAAATGGTAAAATTTATCCCTAAACTTTACCGCGCCTACGATCAGAGCGATAGCGCTCTGTTTGAAATCAATCCCCTGCTGAAAACTTCTGATGATAAGATTGTGGCCGTTGATGCCAAAGTTGTCCTCGACGACAATGCTCTATTCCGTCATCCCGATTATGAAGCCATGCGCGATATCCTGGAAGAGGATCTTACGGAAGTAGAAGCCTCGGAACATGAACTTAACTATGTTAAGCTTGATGGTAATGTGGGTTGTATGGTAAATGGTGCCGGACTGGCCATGGCTACCATGGATATCATTAAACTGAGCGGTGGAGAGCCCGCAAACTTCCTTGATGTGGGTGGAACCGCAAACGCACAGCGGGTTGAAAATGCTTTCCGCATTATTCTGAAAGATTTTAACGTGCAGGCTATTTTGGTTAATATTTTCGGAGGTATCGTTCGGTGCGACCGGGTTGCTCAGGGAATTGTGGATGCTTATAAGAACATTGGCGATATCCGGGTTCCCATCATTGTACGCCTTCAGGGAACCAATGCCGTGGAAGCCAAAAAGATTATTGAGGAAAGCGGTCTGAAAGTGTACTCCGCCATTGAACTTCAGGAAGCGGCTGAATTGGTGAATAAGGTATTAAAGGAAAATTCAAAGTAGGCCGGAAACATCGCCTGCTCCTTCCCTTACCACTATCATCTCGTCTCCGCTGGCATCAATTATGGTGAATGGAATTAATCCCCCATAAACTCCCGATATCATCAGATCTACCTTTTCTCGTTATTGCTCAAAGATTTGCTCCGGATCGGTTCCGTAATCCAGGAATTCACTTTCCATATCTTTTATACTCGAGTTAAGAACCGGCCGGCCCAAAGCCTCGGCCAGCATCCTCGGAATAGGATTATCCGGAATCCGGATTCCAATTGTTTTTTTGCTTTTCCGGAAGGTTTTGGGAACCTGGGTTCCTGCCTCCAAAATAAAAGTATAGGGCCCCGGAAGGGCTTTTTTTAATATCCGGAACAAATGATTGGGAATGGGTCGGGTTAAACCGGCCAGGTGGCTCAAATCGGGACAAATAACCGAAAAATGAGCTATTGCCAGATCAATCCCCTGAACCCTGGATAAGCTCTCAAGCCCCTTGCTGCTTTCTATATCACAACCAATTCCGTAAATGGTGTCGGTGGGGTAAATTACCAGTCCCCCGCTTTTAAGCACCTCGGCAGCCCTTTGAATTAACTCCGGGTCGGGTTTTTCGGGATTGGTATGTTGCAGGGTTCCCACCCTATAAAGGTAGGAAAATGGATTCAAGTTCCTTATTTTCAAATAAATGAATAATTTTGGGTGAATGGGCTCAAAAACTGACCTTGGCCGCTTAATGCTTAGTCTTCAATCAAAGATTGAAAAATTAGTACATTTGCACCGGAAATCGGAGGATGAAAACAAGCGCCTCCGCGATTCCGAAAAAGAATTGTTAAACCGGATCCTTCTGCTGGAAAAGGAGGTTTCCGAACAGCGCCGGATAAACCTGGCACTGAAAACCGGAAAAACCCTTGAAAATGAAGAGGGGTCCAAAGAAATAAAAACAAAAATTAACGAACTGGTGCGGGAAATAGATAAATGCATCGGGCTCTTAAACAAATAGTTGGTAGAAATGTCGGAGGTGTCTATAACAATTGAATTAGCTGGCAGAAACTATCCTATCCGGATTGAAAAATCCATGGAGGGGTCGGTTCGGGAAGCGGTTAACCTTATCAATAAGAAGATGAACGAAATGCGCGAGAACTACGCTGTTAAGGATACCCAGGACCTCCTGGCCATGGCGGCATTGCAATTGTTTTCAGCAAATATTGACCAGGGAAATAAAATTCGGATTGATGAGGATATTGCACTCCGTCTTGTGGAACTTGAGCAGTTTGTGAACGACTACCTCAACGAAAAAAAGAACCCGATTCATTAATACTATCAGAATTTCCCGTTCCGGCATAAAACGGAACGCGCGATGAATTTTGAATTTTCCATTGAGACAATTATTCTCATGAGCGGGGCTGCCATGCTGGCCCTTGTGCTCGGTATAATTTTAACAACCTCGGTTCTCAGGAAGGGGGTTTTGAAAAAAGTTCAGCTTCGGCTTAAAGAGGCTGAAATTGAAGGTGAGAAAATTAAAAATGAGAAAATTATCCAGGCTAAGGAAAAGTTTCTGCAGCTGAAATCCGATCATGAAAAACACATTCATGAAAAGAACAACAGCATCTCACAGGCCGAAAACCGGATACGCCAAAAGGAACAAACCCTGAATCAGAAAATTGAACAAACCCAACGCAAGGAAGCGGAGGTTGAAACGCTGCGCAAGAATCTTTTGGCTCAGCAGGAGATCGTTGAGCTGAAAAAGGGCGAGATCGAAAAAATGCATAAGCGTCAGGTGGAGCAACTTGAAACCATTTCAGGTCTTTCTGCCGAAACAGCCAAAACCCAACTGGTGGAAAGCCTCAAAGCCGAAGCAAAAACCGATGCCCTTTCTCACATAAAAGATGTAATCGAAGAGGCTAAGCTTACGGCCAATAAAGAAGCGAAACGCATAGTTATTCAAACCATTCAGCGGGTAGCCACGGAACATGCCGTTGAAAATTCTGTTTCCGTATTTCATATTGAAGGCGACGAAATGAAAGGCAGGATTATCGGCCGGGAAGGAAGAAATATCCGGGCCCTGGAAGCCGCCACCGGAGTTGAAATTATTGTGGACGATACCCCCGAAGCTATTATTCTTTCCTGTTTTGATCCCGTGCGCCGTGAACTGGCCCGGCTGGCACTGCATCAACTGGTTTCCGACGGACGGATTCATCCCGCCCGTATTGAAGAAGTGGTTGAGAAGGTTAAAAAACAACTGGAAGAAGAAATTACCGAGACCGGTAAAAGAACTTGTATCGACCTTGGTATTCACGGACTTCATCCTGAGCTGATCCGGATGGTGGGTCGAATGAAATATCGCTCCTCTTACGGACAAAATCTTTTACAGCACTCGCGTGAGGTGGCCAACCTTTGTGCCATTATGGCCTCTGAATTGGGACTAAACCCGAAAATTGCAAAAAGGGCCGGCCTGCTTCACGACATCGGTAAAGTGCCCGATGAGGAACCGGAATTGCCGCATGCTATTCTGGGTATGAAATTGGCCGAGAAGTTTAAGGAGAAGCCCGAAGTATGTAATGCCATCGGAGCTCACCACGATGAAGTTGAAATGACCTCTCTTATTTCTCCACTGGTTCAGGTTTGCGACGCCATCAGTGGTGCACGCCCCGGTGCCCGCAGGGAAATGGCCGAGCAGTACATGAAACGCCTGAAAGATCTTGAGAGCTTGGCTCTGGCTTATCCGGGTGTGGAAAAATCCTACGCCATTCAGGCAGGGCGTGAACTCAGGGTTATTGTTTCAAGCGAAAAAATTAACGACAAAGACGCAGAATTGCTTTCCTTTAATATTGCCCAGAAAATTCAAACCGAAATGACCTATCCGGGACAGGTAAAGGTTACCGTTATCAGGGAAACAAGGGCCGTTAATATTGCCAAGTAATTTTATCGGGAAAAAATTCTGGCTACCGGATAAATCATGTAAGATTTTTCAAACCAGGGTGAATTCCTGTAAATAAAATATAATTCAGAATCCGGGTCTTTAAACTGATCCGGATTTTCTTTTTTGGCCTTTTCCAGATCCGCTTTCAGCTGTGGATTTTTTTTCAGGAATTCCAGAGCCAGGTCTTCAAAAACATAATCGGAAAACCATTCCTTTTGCTGCAAAATAGGATCGAAAAAATTCCAGGCAAAAAACGAATCGGGTCCTTCGGGTTCAAGCGTTTCTACCACATACCGTGTTTTTATATTACCGGTGGGAACCAGAAGATCTCCCGCGTAACATTTTATCTCTCTTGTTTCTTTTTCAGTTTTAACGGAATGGTGGAGGAAGTGACCTTCGTAGGGACTTTTCAGCGAATTCCATTGGGTAATTTTATACACCTCTGCTTTTATCAGTGTGTCGCGGGTGAGAATCCTTATGGGAACCTGGTTTATTTTTAGTTTGTCGATTACCGCTTTCCAGGCCTGCGGCACCAAATAGAAATCGGGAATCGAAACGCAGTTTTGGGGAGTGTAATTATTGAAAAAAGGAATGTTCTTTTCGAAGGGTTTTTTTTGATTGTAAAACAAACGCGGCTTTCCCGATATTTCACTGGTTTTGTATTCGGGTTCATACCCCCGGAATTTAAAATAGCTGAAATTTGAAGTATCAAGTTTCCAGCTTAAGCAAAATTGCTTTTGCGAAGCCAGTGATTCCTGGGCTTTTTTACGAACCTCCATGATTGCCTCGGCGTTTTTATTGGCGTAGTTTATCAGTTCATCAAGAAAGACCCGAGTTGCCTTTACCCTTTGTTTGAAGGGCTTCAGCATATGGGTTTCGGTAACAAAACCAATGCAGTTAAACAACGCTGCATACCCCGTGCTGTAACGGGGTGTTTCCATGAAACCAACAATTCCGCTTTCGGGGGTTTTCCCACTGGTATTTACATACGGAGCCACGGGAAACCCTTTTTTCGAACAGGCATCATAAAGAGCCGGCTCCATTTTTTGGTTTACAAAGGATGAAAGATGGGGGTTGAGTTTGTCTTTTTGAGTAGTAATTAAGGTTAGGGTATATTGATAATCGGCCCCGTTTGAAACGTGGGTGTCCACAAAAATGTCGGGATTCCAGGATTGGAAAAGCATCGAAAAGGTTGCGGCATTTTCGGAATCGCATTTAATGAAATCCCGGTTCAAATCAAGGTTTTTAGCATTTCCCCTGAAGCCATACGCTTCAGGACCGTTCTGATTGGCCCGTGAACAGCAGGAGCGGTTGAGAGCACCATCGACATTATATACGGGAATAATCAAAATTACCATGGTGGATGGAATGGATTTTCTGGAAAGTAGATCCCTCGATAATTCCATACATGCGTTTATTCCGTCGGGCTCGCCGGGATGAATCCCATTGTTGACCAGTAAAAAAAGTTTGTTCTTTTTCCGAAGTGAGCCGGGGTTGAAATCTGCATCCTTGCTTAGGATAAACAAATGAATGGGCTTTCCTATGTCGGATTTTCCGCTTTCCAGCAAAAGGGCTTCGGGGTATTTTTTGTCCAGTGCCCGGTAAAAGGAAATTATACTGTCGTAATCGGGACTGTAATTATCCTGGCCGAAAAGAAAGCAGGGTAGAAAAAGCAAAAAGGAGAGTTGTTTCATCAGGCCAATTTAGAAAAAGACCCGGTATCAATTCCCTCCTTTGAGAATTTTTTGATATTTCTGGCTGTTTCCGGGGTCGATCTCATTGAGCACATTAAGAACCCGGTTTTTTTCTTCAGGAAAAGAAGCCGAAAATATGTTTACGATTTCATCGGATTTTGCCTGAAAAAACAGTTGCAAAGGAAAGGAAAGCGGCTTGTCGCCATGAACTACTTTCAGCGAAACGATGGCATCTGCTATGGCACTGCGGCCGGAAACAGCATCCTGATACATTTTGTCGAGGCCCTCCATGTGGTATTTGTACATGGCGTTTCTGATGGGAAGGTAAACACCGTCCATCATGTTCTGAACCAGCCAATAGCGGTTTCGCTGACTTTCAAAACCTTTCCATCCCCGCTCAATTGCATTTTGGGCATTATTTACTACTTGTTGTGCGTTTTGAAAATAGGGTGTACCTCCGGTGGGAGAGAAGGAATCGTAATCAACCCCGAGAATCATAAAGGCATAAAAAGCCAGAACAGAAGTTAAATTAGAGGTGTGAAGGGACCGGGAAAATTCAAGGGGCTGAAACTCCAGGTAACGAAATTGAAAATCTACATCGTTGTGGTTGAAAACCCTGGATTTGTAAGAGGTCTTATAAACCGGCCGTGTGGAAGTTATCTGCAGCGTGGCCTTAAATTCATCCATGGATATTTTATCGGTAATTGTAATTACCAGTCCGCATTCAATCCTTTCTTCCGGCTTATACTGGTCGGTAGTCCAGCGTGTGTTGTTCATGAATTCAAAAATGGCCTGCTGGAGATTTTCAAAAATCCTTTTCTCGGTAGTACCCTGAATGGTAGGCGACAAAATCTGAACGCTGCAATTAAGCTCCTGTCCACGGACTGTAGACAAAAGAACCACGCAGGCAAGACCGAAAAGGATGTTTCGCAGTTTCATTTTTTTATGAAATAGTGCTCGTAAAAGAAATGGCACAATTCACGGGCCAGACTTTCTTTTTCCTGAAACTTGAATTTATGGATTTTATTGTCACCGGTGAGTACCCAAACCCTGTTTTTTTTGCTGCCGGCACCGGAAACTTCAGGCACCTGGAAATTGAGGACTATGGCATTGGCATTTTTAGCTTTTAGCTTCTTCGCGGCGTTTTCAATTCCGGCTTCTGTTTCAAGGGCAAATCCAATAACAATTTGATTTTTCTTTTTGGTCTTACCCAAACCCGAAAGTATATCCGGATTTTTTACCAGGGTCAGGGGCAAAGTATTTTCCTTTCCCTTTTTAATTTTCGTGGTTTTCGGATTTTGGGGCCTGTAATCGGCCACAGCCGCCGACATAATAAGCATTCGCGAAGAAGGAAATCGTTTTACCAATGCTTTTTCCATCTCGCGGGCGGTTTTTGCCGGAACAAATTCCGATATCCCCGATGGAGGTGGCAGCGACACCGGTCCCGAAACCAGGCATACTTCAGCGCCCATTTCGGCCAGTACCGAAGCCATGGAATAGCCCATTAATCCGCTGCTTTCATTTCCAATATATCTCACGGGGTCGATGGGCTCACGGGTAGGTCCGGCGGAAACAAGTATTTTTACACCCTTCAAAGGCAGTGAAGCACTGAAATATTCTTTGATTTTTTCGAGGATTTGTTCCGGTTTCTCCATTCTCCCTTCTCCGCTCAAACCGCTGGCCAGAAATCCGGTTCCCGGAGGAATAATTCCAACACCGTTTTTTGCAATCTTCTTCAGGTTTGTTTTGGTGGTAGGGTGTTTAAACATATCCAGATCCATGGCAGGAGCTACCAGAGTATCTGATTTCATCGACAGGTACACGGCCATCAGCAAATTATCGCAGACTCCATAGGCCATTTTGGCCAGGGTAGAAGCGGTTAAGGGTGCAATTACCATAAGATCAGCGCAACCCGCCAATGAAACATGGTTGGTCCATGTGCCTTTTTCTGCGTCGATCGTAAAAGAGTGATAAACGGGATTGCCGGATAGGGTTGAGAGGGTAAGGGGAGTTACAAAATCAAGGGCTTCAGGGGTTACAACCACTTGCACTTCGGCACCCTCCTTCTTAAGCAGACGAACCAGAAATGCCGATTTGTAGGCGGCTATGCCTCCGGTAATACCCAGCAGTATTTTTTTACCTTTTAACATCCCTGATTATTTAAAAAAAACAGCCGCGGAACATATGTCCCCGCGGCTGAAAAAATAATGAGAATATTACTGATTCTCCTGCCCGTTTTCAGTCAGGGGATTACGGAAGTAAATCTTGTCTTCCATGAATTCCTGAATGGCAATATCCGAAGGCTTAGGTAACTTCTCGTAAAATTTGGAAATTTCAATCTGCTCCCGGTTCTCAAAAATTTCTTCAAGATTGTCGGTATGCGTGGCAAACTCCTGAAGTTTTCCGGAAAGCTCTTCTTTTATGTCCATTCCAATCTGATTGGCACGTTTGCCCAGAATGGCAATGGTTTCATAAACATTACCACTGGTTTCATCCAAAGTGCGAAGATCGCGGGTAATGGTAGTTGGTTCTGCGTTTGTTTTCTTGTAATCCATTTTAATTCAAGGCTTTATTAAGGATGGCAAAGATAGACTTTTTTAGTAAATTGATAAAAACTTATTTGATTTTTATGCGTAATAATCCTGCTCTGGTATGGCTTTTGGATAAGTATGCGTAAATTTGTTTATTATATGGTTATTAAGCAATTACAAACCCTACTTCTGGTTTTTGCCCTTGTGGCAGGAGGAACGGTTTTGGCCCAGCCCAAGCCGGGTTCTGATTTGAACCTGACCGATGCCCAGGGCTGGAAACAGGGAAAATGGGTTAAACGAGATAAAAACAATAAGGTGGTTTATGAAGGAACCTTCAAAGACGATAAACCCACAGGCTATTTTAAATACCTGCACCCCGACGGGGCCTTAAAAGCTGAAATGGTTTTTTCCGACAACGGAACCGTAAGCCGTGCTAAATTATATTCACAAACCGGGAAACTTATGGCCCAGGGAAAATTTGTCAATGAAAAAAAAGACAGCACCTGGAAGTTTTTTACGGAATCGGGATGGGTTATCAATGAAGAAAATTATAAAGCAGGAAAGAAAAACGGACCCAGTAAAACCTTTTTTAAAAACGGAACCCTTGCCGCCGAACATCAATATACCGATGATAAAAAAAACGGACCCGTTAAAGAATATTATGAAGACGGTTCACCCAAAATGACCGGTACTTTTGTGAATGATTTCCTGGACGGGAAAGCTGTTTATTATTACCCCGGGAATTACAAAAGTGCCGAGGGTGTATATGTTAAAGGCGTGAAGGACGGAATCTGGAGGCATTATACCGAAAAGGGTGAGCCGGAATCACAGTTTGTGTACAAGTCGGGTACGGTGGTAAAAAAGCAAATCGACAACGGAATTCAGGAGGAGTTTTTTCCGGGCGAAATTCCTAAAGCACAATACACGATTAAGAACAGTAAGAAAAACGGTCCCTTTGTAGAGTTTCACCCGGGAGCCAAAAAAGAAATAAAACCCTTTGTAAATGAAGAAGGTGTTGAAGAAATGAAAGAAGTGCTGGTGGGGCAAAAAGTTAAGTGCAAAGGAAATTACAAAGACGGAAAATTGGAAGGAACGGTTACCTGGTTTGGAACCGATGGAAAAGTAGAGAAAACAGAAGAGTATAAAGACGGGCAGTTGGTAACGGCTCCCCGGGATAAAAAATGAACAATAAAGGAAGAGTTTTGGTTGCCATGAGCGGAGGAATTGATTCTTCCGTTACTGCCTTATTGCTGAAGCAGCAAGGCTACGATGTTATTGGCATTACCATGAAAACCTGGGATTATGCAGGTGCCGGCGGTGCCAAAAAAGAAACCGGTTGTTGCTCCCTTGATTCCATTAACGATGCGCGTATCCTTGCCGTGGAGCAGGGCTTTCCGCATTACATTCTGGATATCCGTGGTGAATTCGGTGATTTTATCATCGATAATTTTGTGGAAGAGTATCTGGCCGGCCGTACCCCAAACCCCTGTGTGCTTTGCAACACCCATATCAAATGGGAAGCATTGCTTAAAAGGGCTGAACAACTCAAATGCGATTTCATTGCCACGGGCCACTATGCCCAGATAAGACAGGAAAACGGACGATATGTAATTTCCAAAGGGATTGACCTTACCAAAGATCAGTCCTATGTGTTATGGGGTCTTACCCAGGAAAGCCTTTCAAAGACATTGCTCCCTTTGGGAAAATACAGGAAATCCGAAATCCGGAAAATGGCCGAGGATTTCGGTTATGCTGAACTTGCCAAAAAGAGCGAATCGTATGAAATCTGCTTTATTCCCGATAACGATTACCGTTCTTTTTTAAAGCACAAAGTTCCTGGACTGGAAGAAAAAGTGGAAGGAGGCGATTTTGTTTTAACTGACGGAACCGTGGTTGGAAAGCATCGCGGTTATCCTTTTTATACCATTGGTCAGCGAAAAGGTCTTGATATTGCCCTTGGCGAACCGGTTTTCGTAACCCGTATTGAACCTGAAACCAATCGGGTTTATCTGGGAAAGAAAGAGGATTTGCTGGGAACCGTTGTAAGAATCAGAAATTATAATGGAGTTAAATACGATCAGATTCCCGAAGACGGTTCCTATTATGCCAAAATAAGGTATAAGGATCCCGGTACCCCCTGTGAGATAAACCGGACTGATGCCTATGTTGAAATTATTTTTCACGAACCCGTTTCCGGAATTGCACCCGGACAAAGTGCGGTTATTTATGAAGGAGATGATGTGGTTGGAGGTGGTTTTATTATGAGAAGTTAAAATGAATTTTCGTTTTATACCTGCTGTTGTTCTTTTCCTTCTCGCCGGAATGGTCTGGATTGTTTCCTGTAAAAAACAAGAACCGGAAACCGTGGATTTGGGTCTCAATTATTTTCCCGATCGTGTGGGAAGCTATGTGGAACTGGAAGTTGATTCTATGGTGCAGGATGATAATCTCCCTTTCGATTCTACCTATAAATACCGATTGAAAATAGTTGTTGCAGGTACTTTTACCGACAACAGCGGCAGACCTTCATTAAGAATTGAACGCTTCCGGAAAAAATTCAATCCCAATATTCCTTATGCGCAGATGTCCTGGGTTTTATCTGATGTCTGGTATGCCACAAGAACCTTAACCGGCCTCGAGCAGGTGGAAGAGAATGTGAAATTTCACAAATTGGTTTTTCCTCCCCGCAAATCTGAAACCTGGAACGGAAATGCATATAATGTTTTTGAAGCCTGGCCTTATAAATACAAGACCGTTCATGTGCGGGAAACCATCAATAATTTTTCATTTGACTCGGTGATAACGGTTCAGCAAATCAATCAGGAAAATATTGTGGAGCATAAATTCAGCATTGAAAAATATGCCAAAGGCATTGGCCTGGTTTATAAGGAATATGCCTTGTATCAAACCAATCAGGCCGATTCTACCGATACCCCCCCTTACGATGATACTCTTGGCCTGGGTCTTATTCCCGCCTATTGGTACTACCCCGACAAAGCTGTTTTTTACAAAGCCAGGATTGTTTCCTGGGGAAATTAGAAATACTATGACAAGACTATTACCCGCACTGATTATTTTGTTTGCTCTTTGGGGTGTTGAGGGCAAATCCCAGACGAAATACTGGGTTCAGTTTACCGACAAAAACAGCAGTCCTTATACGGTTTCCAACCCCTCTGCATTTCTTTCCCAAAGGGCAATAAACCGGAGAACGGCCCAAAATATTCCCGTATCCATTCAGGATATTCCCGTGAACCCTTCCTACATCCAGCAGGTTTTGGGAACCGGAAATGTTACTTTATTAAACCGTTCGAAATGGTTTAATGCCATTACCATTCAAACTACGGATCAAAATGCGCTTAATGCCATTCAGGCTTTGCCCTTTGTTTCCGGACTTCAACCGGTGAACAGGATTGTGCGTTCCAATCCTTTTGAATCCTGGGATCCGTATTCACCTTTGGAAAAGCTACAGGTAAATCCGCCCTCCCAGAGTTTCAATTACGGTTCATCTTTCGATCAGGTAAATCAGATTGGCGTGGTATGCATGCACAATGCCGGCTATACGGGAGCAGGATTAATGATAGGTGTAATGGATGCCGGATTTATGAATGTGGATACCCTAACTTCTTTCGATAGTTTGTTTTTGCAAAACCGGATTTTGGGAACCTGGGATTTCGTGGATAATCACGCTTCGGTTTATGAAGATCACTGGCACGGTACCATGGTGCTTGCCTGCATGGCAGCTAACTGGCCCGGAACGCTTATTGGAACCGCCCCTCATGCTTCCTACTGGTTGTTCCGCACCGAAGATGTGGGAAGTGAATATATTATTGAAGAAGATAACTGGGTTTCGGCCGCCGAATTTGCCGATAGCGTAGGTTGCGATATTTTGAATACCTCGCTGGGTTATACCACCTTTGATAATCCCGCGCAGAATCACACCTATCAGGATATGGATGGAAATACCACGCGGATTACCATTGCCACCGATATTGCGGTAAGCAAGGGAATTTTTGCGGTTTGCAGCGCAGGTAACTCGGGAAACAGTTCCTGGAATTTTATCGGAGCTCCTGCCGATGCCGACAGCGTACTGGCTGTGGGTGCTGTTGATAATACCGGTGCTTATGTAAGTTTCAGTAGTAACGGACCCAGTTACGACGGTCGGGTTAAGCCCAATGTTGCCGCAAGAGGCAGCCAGGTGCTTTCCCAGAGTCCTATTGGCGGAACCGCTAATGCGAATGGCACCAGTTTTTCATCTCCCCTGGTTGCCGGCGGGGTGGCGTGTTTGTGGCAGGCCAATCCCTCTCTTCCCGTAATGCAGCTTTTTAATGCCATCCAGATGAGCGCTTCCCAGTTTGCTACTCCGGATACAAACCTGGGTTACGGAATTCCGAATTTTTGTTCTGCCAATGTGATTGCCTCTCAGGGAAATTCATTTACGTTCTCAAACGATGAAATTTATCAGGTGTATCCTAATCCCTTTACCGGATCTTTCTGGTTTCAGTTTTATTCGGCCAATGATCAGGAGATTAAAATTCGCCTGAGCGATATTTCAGGCCGTATTTTGATGGAGGAAAATGAGTTTGTTTTTGCCAACTCCCTCAGTCCTTTTGAAGTGAAAGGTTCGGAAAATTTAAATCCCGGTGTTTATGTGCTTCAGGTTACCGGACTCAATAAAAGAATGGCCGTAAGGGTTGTGAAAACCCGGCAATGATCAATCCCTGGTAAAGGTGTAAATCATCGTATCTACAAAATCGGGAACGTCCAGCGAAAAAGAAACGCATTTGTTGTTTTCTACCGTTATGGGCATTTCGCTCCAGCGCAGGGTAGGATCCGAAAAAGTAACCAGACAACTTCCTTTGCCCAGATAAACAAGTTTTCCTGTTGCTCCGGGATGGCCTTCAAGCGTTAAAATCAAATCTTTTCCCGACAATTTTATTTCCGCTGAGCCATAATGTGGGTGTTTGTATTTCCCAATCATGGCGGTTTTTAAATGGGTGGGAACCGTGGCATTGGCAGGCAAACCGGCAATCTGATTTTTGTATGCCTGTTTTTCTTTTTCTTCGGCTTTTTTGAACCTTTCCAATTGTGGATCTGAATAATCTGTTTTTCCGTTTCCAAGATAAGCTTCTATCAAGGTGCTGAAGAGGGCGTCGTAAAAGTTCTGATTGTCGTAATTGGTGAGAACCACAATGCCTAAATTTTCCTCCGGTAAAAAACCGGATTTGGAAAGCATCCCGTCGGCTCCGCCGGAATGTTGAATGAGAACCCGGCCACGGAAATCCTGAATAAACCAGCCCAGGCCGTAAAGGCTGAAATGGGCATTTCCGGCCGAATTCCTGCCAAAGGGAACAAATTGTCCGGCTATGGTTTGAGGGACATAAGTTTTCCTCAATACCGTTCGTGGAATAATTTTTTGAGCGGTGTCCATTTGAAAAGCCAGCCACTTGCATACATCCGACACAGAGCTGTTGAGTGATCCGCAGGGTCCGATTTCGTCAAGTATTTTGTAGGGAATGGGAATTACTTTGTGCTCCGGATTATAGGTATGGGGTTTCGCTACATTGGAAATTTTTTCCAATTCCGAAACCTTGGAAAAAGTCCGGTGCATCCCAAGCGGATCCAGTATTCTGGTTCTTACCATGGAGTGCCAATCGCTCCCCGTTACCTTTTTTATTACTTCACCGCATACCACATAGCCCATGTTAAAATATCCCCAGTGCGAACGAAAAGGGTATGACAAGGGTACATACCTGAGCTTATGAGTCAGTTGTTCCGAAGTATAATTGGTGGCCCACATGGTAAAATCACCGTCAAAGGTTTTATATCCAATCCGGTGGGTAAGCAGGTCGGTAATGGTAATCAGGGGAGTAAGGCTTGTGTCGGAAATAAGAAAATCAGGCAGATATTTCACAACCGGATCAGAAAGAGAAATTTTTTTCTCCTGCTCTAATAATGCCATCAGAGTTCCGGTAAATGCCTTTGAATTTGAAGCAATGGCAAAAATGGAGTGTTCATTAACTTTTTCCGGTTTTCCTTCTTCCAATACTCCATACCCTTTGGCAAAAATTATTTTTCCGTCTTTTATTACCCCAACAGCCAGTCCGGGAATTTTCCATGCTTTCATATTTTGTTCTACATACCCGTCAAATCCGGAAAAGGGCTCTTGCTGGGAAAACAAAAAAAAGGGGCTCCCAAAAAGGAAGCCCAGTATGATCAGGAAATTTTTCATGTGCCTATAAATGTATAACTTCTCCGTATGCTGCTGCGGTTGCTTCCATTATGGCTTCGCTCATGGTAGGGTGGGGGTGAACCGATTTCAGGATTTCATGACCTGTTGTTTCCAGTTTACGTGCCACAACAATCTCTGCAATCATTTCGGTTACGTTCGCACCAATCATATGTGCTCCCAGCAGTTCGCCGTATTTTGCATCGAATATTACTTTAACAAATCCGTCTTTTGCGCCGGCCGCACTTGCTTTTCCGGAGGCTGAAAAAGGAAACTTTCCTATTTTCAATTCATATCCTTTTTCTTTAGCGGCTTTTTCTGTAAATCCTACCGAAGCAATTTCAGGGGAAGTGTAAGTGCAACCGGGAATATTATTGTAATCTAAAGGTTCAGGGCTGTGTCCGGCAATTTTTTCAACACAAATAATTCCTTCCGCTGAGGCCACGTGAGCTAAGGCCTGTCCGCCAACGCAATCACCTATGGCATAATAGCCCGGCATATTGGTTTGATAGTAGGCATCAGTCAGAATTTTCCCTTTGTCGGTGGCAATGCCCACAGCTTCCAGTCCCAGATTTTCAAGGTTGGCCTGAATGCCCACCGCTGAAAGGACGATATCCGATTCTATGGTTTGCTCTCCTTTAGGTGTTTTAATCTTTGTTTTGCAACCGGATCCTTTGGTGTCAACAGAAACAACTTCCGAGCCCGTAAGAATTTCCATGCCGGCTTTTTTGAAGGATTTTTCCAGTTGTTTGGAAACCTCTTCGTCTTCTACCGGTACAATATTGGGCAAGAATTCAACGAGAGTAATTTTGGTTCCCATGGTAGCATAGAAATAGGCAAACTCACTGCCAATGGCTCCTGATCCTACCACAACCATACTCTTGGGCAGGGAAGGAAGCGACATGGCTTCGCGGTAACCAATAATTTTTTTTCCGTCCTGAGGAATGTTGGGCAATACTCTTGATCTGGCTCCCACTGCTAAAATAATATGTTTGGCTTCGAGGGTTTGCTTTTTGCCGTCGCCGCCGGTAACCTCTACTTTTTTTCCGGGAAGCACTTTTCCATGCCCGGTAACCACTTCAATTTTGTTTTTCTTCATCAAAAACTGAACGCCCTTGCTCATGCCATCCGCTACCCCTCTCGAACGCTTGATAACGCCCGGAAAATCCACCGAAGGTTTTCCGGAAATGGAAATACCATAATCAGCGGCGTGATTCAGGTATTCGAATACCTGGGCCGACTTTAACAGGGCTTTGGTTGGAATACATCCCCAGTTCAGGCAGATACCGCCTAAGCTTTCTTTTTCAACAATGGCGGTTTTTAATCCCAATTGAGAAGCCCTGATGGCGGCTACATACCCTCCCGGGCCACTTCCAATAACAATTACATCGTATGACATGAAAAAAAGATTACATGGTTAACAGTAGGCGAAAGTAGATATTTTAAAGATTGTATTCCCTATATTTGAGGGTTTTATTTTCCTATGCATTATAAAATTTCGTGGAAAAATCCACAGACCCGATATGTTGATATTGAGCTCACTGTGCCTACCGGTGGGGCGGGAGAAATACAACTTAATCTTCCTGCCTGGCGACCCGGTCGCTATGAACTTGGGAATTTTGCAAAGAACATTCAGCAATGGATTCCTGTGGGTGAGGATGGTTCCCCTTTGCCATTCCGGAAAATATCAAAAGATGCCTGGCTTGTTAAAACCCAGGGGCAAAAATCAATTACCGTAAAATATAATTATTACGCCGCCGAGTTAAATGCCGGTTCCACCTGGTTGGATGAAAGTCAGCTGTATATGAACCCGGTAAATTGTTGCCTGTATTGCCCCGAAAAGATAGAACAGGAACATGTGCTGGAACTAATAATTCCCGCAGATTTTCATGTGGCCTGCGCTCTGCCTGCTGATAAGCAACAGGTATTACCCGAATCCGGTAAAAAAAGTATTTTGCTCAGAGCAGTTTCTTTTCATGAGTTAGTCGACTCCCCTTTTATTGCCAGTCCTACCCTCAAAGGAAATAATTTTATTATGGATGGGGTTGAGTTTTTCCTTTGGTTTCAGGGCGAGTGCAAGCCCGACTGGAGCAAGCTGATTAATGATTTTTTTATTTTCATCAACGAGCAATTCCTTACCATGAAGGAATTCCCGGCCACGGCATATCATTTTTTCTTCCAGATTATTCCCTACCGGTTTTATCATGGGGTTGAACATCTTAACAGTACAGTTATTGTTTTGGGTCCGGGATATGGGATGATGAAAGGATCAGGGTATGAAAACCTTCTGGGTGTGAGTTCCCATGAGCTTTTTCATTCATGGAATGTTAAGGCCATACGTCCCATTGAAATGATGCCTTATGATTATTCCCGCGAGAATTACAGCCGTCAGGGTTTTATTTATGAGGGAATTACTACCTATTATGGCGATCTGTTCCTTTTCCGGAGTGGGGTTTTTAACCGGGATCAGTATTTCGCCACTTTTAATGAGCGAATTCAAAAACACTTTGATAATCAGGGGCGTTTTAATCTGAGTGTTGCCGATTCCTCCTTCGACACCTGGCTGGATGGATATCAGCCCGGCGTTCCCCACCGGAAAACAAATATTTATGATGAGGGCTGCCTGATTGCTTTTATGTTGGATGTCCTCATCCGTGAAAACACATCCAATAAAAATTCACTCGATGATGTTATGAGGCTGTTGTTTTTTCAACATGCCCAAAACAACATGGGGTATTCGGAAGAGGATTTCAGGAATCTGATTAACCAGGTGGCAGGAACCTCCCTGGATGATTTTCTGATGAGGTATGTTTTTGGAAAAAATGATTATCGTGAAATTTTAAACCACTGCCTGAATTTTCTGGGCCTGGAATTAAGGGTTGAGAATACCGGGAAATATTACGAATCATTTTTAGGCATCAAAGGCCAGGAAAGCCCCTCAGGTTTTAAGGTAAGCCTTGTTTTTCCGGGTTCTATTGCGGAGAAAAGCGGCCTTCGTCCCGGCGATGAAATTTCCGGAGTTAACAATATTAGAATTAACCAGGATTTCGATGAATGGCTAAAGCACTTTCATCCTGAAAAATTTGTATTGCAGGTTCTTAGAAATTCCGAAATAAGATCCTGTTCTTTCCCGGCCGACAGGGGCATCTATTACCGTAAATGGGAACTGGGTATTCAGGGGAATCTGACCCCGGCCCAAATGGAAAATTTCAAAGCATGGACCCGAAGGCCTATTTTAGAGCCTGGGGGATAATTCATTGAATAGTAGATGTTTAGTGTTATTTCTTGTTATCCGTCTACCGAAAGTCTCAGGGGTATGTTTATAAAATAAAAGAAGTTTTTTTGGCATTTGTCGAAAATTGACCAAGATTTGCCGATAGATTTAACCAAAAAAAATCAAAAATTATGGAACAAACCAACCCTTCACCAAAACGCCCAACTTTCTTAACCGTTCTTTGTATCCTTTCCTTTATCGGTTCCGGCTTAGGAATTATTATGGGAATTTACCATCTGGCTACTGCCGGAGCTACTCAGACAGCCATGGAAATGCTATCTCCAATGGGTGACCAAATTGAGGATGAAATGTCAACTGCCATTGATTCTACCTACGAATCAGAAGAAGTGAGAAAAGGTATGGATGCCTTGG
>CALEYQ010000033.1 GCA_937924855.1 uncultured Bacteroidota bacterium
AGAAGGATGGGAGTTTTTACCGAGGAATGACGGTGGATATAGCTCAACGACTTTGTGCTCACAATGAGGGGCGGTGGGGAAATACTCTCGGAAAAGCATTTTGGAAGTTCAGGAAAAAGCAGGATGGAAAATATGCCCCATGAATCAGAGTTGCAAAAATCCACTTTTCCGGGCTTTGTTAATGGCCTCGGTTTTGTTGTGAACCTGAAGTTTGGAGTAAATATTTTCGATGTGCTTCCTGACTGTTTTCGGTGAAATAAAAAGCAATTCTGCTATTTGCTGATAGGTTTTTCCCCCAGCCGTATAATTGAGAATTTCCAACTCCCGGGGGGTAAGGATAGGTTCTTCACTTTCGGATACCTTATTTACATTGTTATTCCGTATAATATCCAGGGCTTTTCTCGCAATGGCAGGTGACATAGGGGCCCCACCCTCCAAAACCTCTTTAATGGATTCAACAATTCTATCGGTCTTTTCATCTTTTAACAAATACCCGGACGCTCCGGCTAATATGGCTGCGAAAATGTTTTCGGGATCATCAAATACGCTTAAAATTATGATTCTGACTGATGGAAACAGATGTTTTATCCTTTTTGTTGATTCTATACCGTCCATGTCTGGCATTTGAATGTCCATCAAAATAATATCAGGATTTGAGGATGGAATTAACTTCAGGGCCTCTCCGCCGCCTTGAGCAATGAAAGAAATGGCAATACCACTGAATTTTTCAAGATTTTCTGATATCCGGTTAGCAAGCCCCGGATTGTCGTCAACGATTGCAACTTTTATCATACCTGCAAATTTAAGTGCTTCAGGAAAATTTCAGGTAGGGCATTTGCCCTAATTAAACCGGCAGCAAAAAACTAATGCTTGTCCCTGTACCTTCTTTTGCTTCAATAATTAATTCGCTTCTCATTTCAAGGGCTCTCTTTTTCATATTACCAATGCCAAATCCTTCTTTGTTCGTCTTAAAATGTCCTGAACCCCTGTCCTCAATTTTAAACCGTAGTGCATTTTTGTTTTCCCGGGTAATGGAAACCCGGATCCGGGGAGTGCCGGAATGCTTTAAAGCATTTTGAACGGCCTCCTGAGTGATCCGCAGGGCCTGAATGGCTCTCTGGGCTTCAATAATGGTAAGATCTCCGGGGTCAAAATAAAAATCAATGGGTATTTGTGCCGATTCCGAGGCCCGGTTGAGTAAATCCAGAATTTTGCTTTGCAAATCATTTAATGTAATGGTTTGCAGATTTAAGGCCCAAATGGTTTCTCTTAACTCGCGAATTACATTGCGCGAAAAATCCGATAATTCCTCCAATCTGTTCTCCAGTAATCCGGAATTTGGTTTTTTAAAGTCGAGAGAAATATTCTCAATGGTGTTTGTAATATAGGTCAGGTGGGAACCAATATTGTCATGAAGATCCCGTGATATTCTTTCTTTTTCCCGATGTAGTTTTTGTTGAAGCTCTGCAGCTCTTAATTGCCTTCGATATTTTATTCGGGACAGGGTATATCCTGTTAACAGAAGCAACAGTATCCCAAGGGCCGTAGAAGATGCAATAAACCAGGTTTTTTTCCAGAAAGGAGGAATTACTGTAAATGGAATTTCCAGAAAACCGGCTTCCCCCTGCATAAGGTCCACAAAAGCTTTTGCCTTAAAAACATAATCACCCGGAGGCAGATTCGTGTATGTGGCAATTCGGTTTTGGTGCTTTGCGGGATGCCAATCTGAATCAAACCCTTCCAGCATGAAGGAATAATTTATTTTTTCCTGTATTTCAAAATCCGGGGCTGCAAACTCAAAAGATATTGCCCTCTGTGATGGTTCAAGAAGGATATTTCCGGGAAAAAATACAGGTTCATGATTTACATAAATCTGCGATGCCAATACATTGACCCTTCGTTTTTCCGGACGGAACTGAGAGGGGTTAAAAATAACCAACCCCTCAGGCGTGCCAAGAAGAAATTCTCCAACCTCGTTTTTTAAATAGGCGTTTTGAATGAATTCCGGACAAGGCAGCCCATCTCTGGGACCATACCAGGCACATGTTTTTTGTTCTTCTTCTATTACATGAAGCCCGCCGTTGGTTGTGAACCATATTCTGCCTTCAGAATCTTCCAAAATGCCATACACAACAGCACTTTTGAGACCCTTTTTCTCATTAAAATATATAAAATCACCGGATTCGGTTTCTTTTAGGTTTATGCCCCCTCCCAGGGTTCCAACCCATAATTTTTTTGTTTGTGATTTAAGAAAAGAGGTTGCCATGCTATAACTCAGACTCTTTTTGTTGCCCGGATTACTCAATATTCTGTTTGTTACCCGACCCCGTTCATCAAGTGTAAATAATCCGTATGTGCTGCACAAAATTATTTGCCTCTCCTGGTTTTCGTATGACCGGAAATAATAAGAGGCCTGAATGTCATTGTTTTCCGGAAGCCGGTCTAGATCGGAAGAGCACACGTCTGAACTCCA
>CALEYQ010000034.1 GCA_937924855.1 uncultured Bacteroidota bacterium
ATCCATAACTAAATATAATGCATCATTTTTTTGATTTTTTTCTATGGCCAGGTTAATAATTCCAATGGCCTCATCCACCTTGCACTACGTAATGTAAAGGTTTAACTCCTCGATAATAAAATTATAGTTTCCAGGGAATTTCTTACGTCCAATCTGCACTGTTTCAACGAATTTGGCCTGATTTTCCGAAACCCGGTAAATTTCCATCAGATAAGCCAGGTTTTCCTCGGCCTTGTAATTCATTGCAATCAGTTTGTTGTAAAGCTCCGCTGCTTTGTCAAACATTTTTGCCCTGCCCGCGGTCAACGCTGCATTATCAATTGAGCCTGTATCAATTCTTCCTAAGTACTTACGGCTGATTTCATCGGCTTTCTCAAATCCGGCCACAGCATCCTCCAATCGTTTACCATTATATAGCGCCACGGCCTTTGAAGCAAAGAATGTAGAAAAAATGGTAATCTTCTTTTTGGCATCTGCCGAAAAATCATCCTTTGTGTCGTACTCAATACACTTTTTATAGGATTCCAGTGAAGCCTCCAGTTCGTCGAGGGATACATCCTGAAAGGCCTCCTCCTCATGCTTTTTGATCAGTGCCTGAATCTCAGCAACCACCTTGTTCTTTTCTTCTTCCGTCTTGGCGGCTTCCCGTTTTTTCTCAAGCTCCGTCATTTTGGCCTGATCATCCTTCCTGGCCTTTTGCTTTTCAAGCTCCCAATTATAGCTGAACAAAGTATAATAAATCTCGCCCCGGTGATACCAGGTCTTGGCTTTATTGTCCGTGTCCGGATGCTTTGCGGCTGTATCAATTCGTGCCTGAGCTTTTCTCAGAGACTCCACATCTTTGAATTTTTTAAACTCATCGTGATACTTGATGGCACTTACCACGTTATTGTTCTGGGCCAGGGCTCCTGAAACAAAAAGTATAAGCGCTAAAAAAGGGGTGCTTATTTTTCTCATAAGGCTGTTATTCTGGATTTTTGGTTTCTTCTCCGTCATTATCAATTTCTTTGCCATTGTTTTCGTCCCCCTCAGCCTGGGGCTGAACTTCACCGCCCTCATTCAGGGGCTGTTCTGAACTGCCATCTTCCTCATCGTCTGCATCCACCTTGGCAACGGCACCTATATTATCCTCCTCGCGGAGATTAATCAATCGCACGCCCTGGGTAGCTCTTCCCATAACCCGGAGGTCTTTTACCTTCATCCGTATGGTCAGACCCTCACGAGTAATAATCATCAGGTCGTTTTCGTCGGTAACGCTCTTTATGGCAATTAATTTTCCTGTTTTTTCGGTAATATTAATGGTCTTTACTCCCTTTCCTCCCCGGTTGGTAATCCGGTACTCCTCAATATCCGATCGCTTACCGAATCCTTTTTCGGAAACCACCAGTACATTCGAAGAAGGGTCGGCAATGGCAATCATCCCGATGACTTCATTCCCCGGGAAACTTTCCTCATCCAGGTTCATGCCTGTAACACCACTGGCTCCCCTGCCCATAGGCCTTACTTTTTCTTCAGGGAAACGACATACCTTACCCTCTTTAGACGCAAGCATGATTTCACTCTTTCCATCGGTCATCACGGCCTCAAGCAGTGTGTCTCCTTCCCGCACATTGATGGCAATAATACCATTCTGGCGGGGTCGTGAATACGCCTCAAGGGTGGTTTTCTTAATAACTCCCTTTTTGGTACACATCACAATAAAGTTATTGTTCAGGTAATTTTCATCGGCAAGATCATGTACCCTGATGTAAGCCTTTACCTTGTCGCCCGGCTGCAGGTTAATAACATTCTGAATGGCTCTGCCCTTGCTGGTTTTATTTCCCTCGGGTATTTCATAAGCCTTCAGCCAGTAACACATTCCTTTTTCCGTAAAGAATAAGATGTAATTGTGGGTGGAGGAAACAAACATCTGCTCCAAAAAGTCTTCATCACGGGTCGAGGAACCCCGCGATCCCACCCCTCCCCTGTTCTGCACTTTATATTCAGACAAAGGTGTTCTCTTAATATAACCCAGGTGGGAAATGGTAATTACCACATCTTCCTCGGCAATCATGTCCTCCATACGGAATTCACCGGCAGCCAATACCAGTTCGGTGCGTCGTTCATCGGCGTATTTTTCACGCACTTCCCGTAATTCGTCTTTAATTATTTCCATCCGGAGCACTTCATCACTCAAAATTTCATTCAAAAACTTAATCAACTCCATCAGGTTGTTGTACTCCTCCTTGATCTTGTCGCGCTCAAGGCCGGTAAGAACCCTGAGACGAAGCTCCAGAATGGCTTTTGCCTGTATTTCTGAAAGTCCGAACCGGGTAATCAAACCTTCCTGGGCAATCTGTGGCGTTTCGCTTTCCCGGATCAGCTTGATTACCTCGTCCAGATGGTCGAGGGCAATCAGGTAACCCTGCAGAATATGAGCCCGTTTTTCGGCCTGTTCCAGATCGTACTTGGTACGACGGATTACCACCTCATGACGATGCTCCACATAATACCGGATAAGATCCTTCAGGTTAAGCAACATGGGTCGCCCGCCAACCAGGGCAATATTGTTTACGCTGAAGGTTGACTGCAGGCTGGTATGCTTAAAAAGGTTATTCAGAACTACATTGCCTATGGCATCTTTTTTCAGCTCATAAACAATGCGCAGTCCTTGGCGATCACTCTCGTCACGGATATCTGAAATCCCTTCAATTTTTTTCTCGTTAATAAGATCCGCCGTCTTTTTGATCATTTCGGCCTTGTTAACCAGGAAAGGAATTTCAGTTACAATAATTCTTTCCCTGCCATTGCTTAAGGTTTCAATGTTGGCCCTGGACCGGATAACTACCCGGCCGCGACCGGTTTCAAAGGCATCGCGAACTCCTTCATATCCATAGATTATTCCACCGGTAGGAAAATCGGGAGCTTTCACAATTTTCAGCAGCTCCGTCATCTCAATATTGCGGTTGTCTATAAAAGCAATGGTGGCATCAATGATTTCACCCAGGTTATGGGGAGGCATATTGGTAGCCATTCCCACCGCAATTCCGCTGGCTCCGTTAACCAACAGGTTTGGGATACGGGAAGGCATAACAGTAGGTTCCTCAAGGCTGTCGTCAAAATTAGGACGGAAATCAACGGTATTCTTTTCGATATCCGACAACATTTCCTCTGCAATCTTTTTAAGACGGGCCTCGGTATAACGCATTGCGGCCGGACTGTCCCCGTCAATGGATCCGAAGTTTCCCTGCCCGTCAACCAGTGGGTAGCGTAAACTCCAGTCCTGAGCCATCCTAACCATGGCATCGTATACAGCACTGTCGCCATGTGGGTGGTATTTACCCAGCACCTCCCCCACGATACGGGCCGACTTTTTAAATGGCCGGTTGGAAAGAACCCCCAACTCCTGCATCCCGAATAATACCCTCCGGTGCACCGGCTTCAGCCCATCCCGCACATCGGGCAGGGCCCGGGAAACAATAACCGACATCGAATAATCGATGTAGGCCGACTTCATCTCATTCTCAATATTAATCTCTATGATTTTTTCTCCGTCATGCATAAAAGTTGGTTTCTGTTAATATTTCCCCTGAGTTCCCCGGCAGATTTGCATGGTTTTTGAAGCCTGTTTTAAGCCTGGTTTTCAGGGAAACGAAGATACCTTTTTTGGGTGCTTTAGGGCGGAATAAAACGAATGGAGTTATTAACATAGTTCGTCGTTTTTTTCAACACGAACGGGTTGATAAATTCGCTTATCCGGCCGCCTAAAAATCAAAGGGTTAAGGTACTTTTGAAAGCAGGGTTATTATACCTATCTTAGTAGAAAAAGGAAACGGAAAAAATTATTTATGGAAGCAAAATTTTCACCCCGGGTACGCGATGTGATTACCTTCTCCAGAGAGGAGGCGCTCAGACTCGGACATGACTATATCGGTACGGAACATCTTCTTTTGGGTATGATCCGAGAAGGAGAAGGAACGGCCATTCAGATTCTGAAGCGACTGGAAGTTGAACTGGGTTCACTCCGCAAGGAAATTGAAAACGCCGTAGCACCGGTTCCCAAAAAAAATGTTTCAAACCTGGATAATATTTCTTTGTTAAAGCAGGCAGAAAGAACCCTCAAGGTTACCTACCTGGAAGCCAAACTTTTTAAAAGTGCGGTAATCGGAACCGAACACCTCTTGCTCAGTATTCTGAAAGATCAGGAAAGTGTTGCCACCCGTGCCTTATTGAAATTTCAGGTGGATTACGATACCGTGAAGGAAGAACTTCAGGGCCTTGGTAGCTCAGACATTCAGCCCAGCGCTGAATTTCCTCAAAACCCGGCCGATGATGATGATCCGGATGAGGGACAACAATTTTCTGCCTCCAGTAAAAAAACGGGAGATTCAAAATCCAAAACCCCGGTTCTTGACAATTTCGGTCGGGATCTCACCAAACTTGCCGAGGAAGGCAAGCTGGATCCCATTGTAGGCCGGGAAAAAGAAATCGAAAGGGTTTCCCAGATATTGAGCCGGCGTAAGAAAAACAACCCTATTCTTATCGGGGAACCCGGTGTGGGAAAATCGGCCATAGCCGAGGGATTGGCCTTGCGCATTATCCAGCGAAAAGTAAGCCGTGTGTTGTTTGGCAAACGTGTAGTTACTCTCGACCTGGCATCGCTTGTGGCAGGAACCAAATACCGGGGCCAGTTTGAAGAACGAATGAAGGCGGTGATGAATGAACTTGAAAAGTCACCGGATGTAATCCTTTTCATTGACGAAATTCACACTATTATAGGAGCCGGCGGAGCCAGTGGTTCTCTCGATGCTTCCAATATGTTCAAACCTGCCCTGGCACGCGGAGAAATCCAATGTATCGGTGCAACAACCCTGGATGAATTCAGACAATATATTGAAAAAGACGGAGCTCTGGAGCGTCGTTTCCAAAAGGTTATTGTGGATCCTACCTCTGTGGAGGAAACCATTCAGATTCTGCAGAACATTAAATCGAAATACGAGGACCATCATAATGTCAGCTACACCGAGGATGCCATTAAAGCCTGTGTGTCGCTGACGGCCAGATATATTACCGACCGCCACCTTCCGGATAAGGCCATTGATGCACTTGACGAATCGGGTTCCCGGGTTCACATTACCAATATCCAGGTGCCTGAAAACATCCTGGAAATTGAAAAGAAAATTGAAGATATCAAGGAAGAGAAAAACCGGGTCGTAAGAAGTCAGAAATACGAAGAAGCTGCCCGCCTCCGCGATACCGAGCGGCAACTGCTCGAACAATTGGATGCCGCCAAGAAACAATGGGAAGAAGAAACCAAGTTACATAAGCAAACGGTTAACGAAGAAAATGTGGCCGAAGTGGTTGCCATGATGACCGGCATACCACTGAAACGGATTGCCCAGACCGAAAGTAACAAGCTGGTTAAAATGGGTGATGAATTGAGGGGGAAAGTTATTGGACAGGACGAAGCCGTTGCGAAAGTTGTAAAGGCCATCCAGAGAAACCGTGCCGGATTGAAAGATCCCAACAAACCAATTGGCTCATTTATTTTCCTGGGTCCTACCGGCGTTGGAAAAACGCAATTGGCCAAGGTTCTTACCAAAAACCTTTTTGATTCCGAAGATGCACTCATTCGCATAGACATGAGTGAATACATGGAAAAATTTGCCGTTTCCCGCCTTGTGGGTGCGCCTCCCGGATATGTTGGTTATGAAGAAGGCGGTCAGCTTACCGAGAAAGTAAGAAGAAGACCTTATGCCGTTGTATTGCTGGATGAAATTGAAAAGGCTCACCCCGATGTTTTCAACCTGTTGCTTCAGGTGCTCGATGACGGGCAGTTGACCGATAGCCTGGGTAGAAAAGTTGATTTTAAAAACACCATCATCATAATGACTTCTAATATTGGCTCTCGCCAGTTGAAGGATTTCGGACAGGGTGTTGGGTTTGCCACGCATGCCAAAAGCGAACAAGTTGATGAACACAGCCGGAGCGTAATTGAAAATGCTTTGAAAAAAGCATTCGCCCCCGAATTTCTGAACCGGATTGACGATGTGGTTGTATTCAATCAGCTGAGCAAAGATGACATTCACAAAATCATCGACATTGAATTGCAAAAGTTGTACGGCAGAATTGGCGGACTGGGATATTCCATCAAAATTGCCAATGATGCGAAAGATTTCATTGCCGACAAAGGTTACGACCAGCAATTTGGTGCAAGGCCACTGAAAAGAGCCATACAGAAATATGTTGAAGACCCGCTTGCCGAGGAAATTATTAAATCGAATCTTAACGAAGGTGATTTGATCGAAGTTACCCTGGACAAGGACAAAAACGAGTTGAAAATTAATATTTCAAAACCTCCTTCAAAGTCCACCAAAAAGAACAAGAAGGAAGAATAGAGGCTAATGCCTTAAAATACAGTTACTTGTACATGTCCTGGGGTATTGTACAGGACAAAAAGAATTTCTAACTTTGCTCAGAATGCCCATGAAGCGGATTTTTACCTTATTCTTTTTGTTCAGTGCCCTTGGAAGCTACGCCCAGTTTAAGTGGGATTTTGGTGGCGGACTTGGAGTTGCAAATATTCTGGGTGAAATGGGTGGCGATGAATTGACACGCCGCGATTTTATTGCCGATATCAAGCTTCGTCAAACCCGTTGGGCCGTTCAGGGTTTTGCCCGTTACAAATTACACCCCAACGTACTTATCAAAGGTGAAATAACCTACGCCCGTCTTGAAGGAGCTGATTCGCTTTCATCCAACCCAGGCCGCAAAGGACGAAACCTCCATTTCCGGAACGACATGGTAGAGTTGTCTGTTAAGGGTGAATATGTTTTTTATGAAATTTCCGATTTGGGTCGTTCGTATCGCTTCCGAAACGATCTTCGTTGCTATATGTTTATCGGTGCCGGGGGAATTTACCACAGCCCTAAAGCCAATTATCAGGGAAGCTGGGTTCCTTTGCAGCCCCTGCGCACGGAAGGACAATCGAAGCCCTACAGCAGGTTGCAATTTGTAATTCCTGCCGGAGCCGGCTTATATTTTACCATTAAAAAGCAGCATCGTATTGGCTGGGAACTCGGCTGGAGAACAACCTTCACCGATTACCTGGATGATGTAAGCACTGTTTACGCTGATCCTTCTACTTTGCCAAACGCAACTTCTATCGCACTGGCAAATCAATACAGTCCTTCGTTTGCGAACGATCCCTCCTACCCACATGCTAATAATTATTCTCCGGGTTCCAAACGGGGCGATCCTACCCATAACGACAGTTACCTCTTCTCTACCTTTAATTACAGCTATGTAATCAAGGGAAGAAGTAAGTTCTCCAAATCCAGATATAGCTCTTACTTCAAGTCGCGCAAGTACAAGAAGCGGAAAGTACGGGCCAAGTTTTAATTCCCTTTTACTGTTTCTTTTAGAAAAATTGTCCGAGTTTTCTGAGTGGCTTCACCCAGAGTGTGTACCATTTGGGTTTTAACCCATTGAGTTCCCAGGCCCGGCGGTCTTCCTTATTGGCATTTATCCTGGAAGCCATGCTGTTATTGCTCATGCCCCCTGTCCGCATTTTCACTAAAATTCCGGGAAGATAAGAAAGCGTTATTTCGTGCTTGTGAATCATGCGAAGCATAAGTTCATAATCGGCAGCGGTTTTTAAATCGGTTCTGAACATTCCGTATTTTTCATAGGCTTCGCGCCGTACAAAAAAGGCCGGATGAGGTGGCATCCAGCCTTTTAAAAAATCTCCTGTACGGTAGGAACCGGAAATCCATTTGCGAACTATTTTATCGGGATTATTGAAATCAACATAAACCAAATCTCCGTAAAGTCCCATCGTTCCCGTTTCTGAAAAACGGCTTACTACTTTTTCAATAACCTCCCGGTTTGCGTACACATCATCGGCATTTAAAATGGCGATAATATCCCCGGTTGCCATTCCTATGCCTTTGTTTATGGCATCGTACATACCCCGGTCAGGCTCAGAGATAAAGCGGGAAATTTTCGTGGAATATTCATTTATGATTTGGAAGGTTTCGTCTTTACTTCCGCCGTCCACTACAATATATTCTATATCTGCATAAGATTGACCCAATACAGACTCAAGGGTGTGACGAATTGTTTTCCCTGCATTATAACAAACCGTAATGATTGAAATTTTCATGGGTCAATAACCCTCTCGCCTGTTTTTACGGCAGGGTTTCCTGCATAAATACCGTTTGCATCGAGATTTTTTGTGGCAAAACTCCGGGCCTGAAGTACGGCATGCTCACCCACGTTAATGCCCGGTGCAAGCATTGAAAAAGCACCAACCCAGGCTCCTCTGGAGATGTGAACCGGATTTACCATCAGGTCGAAATGTTTCTTTTTGTAATTGTGGTTCCCACACATAATAACCGCGCCCTGAGATATGCAAACATGATCTTCCAGCACCACCTGTTCGAGATTGTCGATCCAAACCCCCTCCCCTATCCAACAATAATTTCCAACCGATAATTTCCAGGGATATTTAATATTTACTCTGGGCTTAATAATTACTCCGGTTCCCACCTTAGCACCGAAAATTCTGAGTAAAAAAAGCTTGATACCGTTGAATGGAAACCAGGAATTAAAAAAGGCAGCATTTGTGAAATACCAGAGAGCACGAACAATCATTCCCCGGCCCGGATAATACCAGGAATTATTATAGCCGGATAAATCGGATTGCTGACCGGTATTTTTTTCCTGACTCATTATCTCATCCGATGGTTTTCATTTCGCGTAGAATTTTCTTTTTCACTTCGGGTGTAACAGGCACCAAGGGAAGTCTTACATGTTCTTCGCAAAATTCCTGGACCGCCAATGCAGCTTTTATCCCTCCCGGGTTTCCATCGGAAAAAAGCAGGCTGGTAAGGTCGGTTAACAGGTAGTGGTATTTACGGGCAAGGACATAATTTCCGCTCAGCGCCTTCCGAACCATTGTGGAAAATTCCAGAGGATAGGCGTTTGCAACGACAGAAATAACCCCATCACCACCGCAGGCCAGAATAGGAAAGGTTAAATTGTCATCGCCTGAAATTACCAGAAAATCTTTCGGACGATGTTTGATAATTTGCATGATCTGCTCCATATTTCCGGAAGCTTCCTTGATGCCGATGATATTTTTACATTCTTCCGCAAGTTTTAGGGTAGTTTCCGCCGTCAGATTCATGGCCGTTCTTCCGGGCACATTATAAAGGATTACAGGAATGCTTGCTTCTTTATCGATGGCCTTGTAATGAGCTGCCAGTCCGCGTTGATTGGGTTTGTTATAATAAGGCGAAACACTGAGGATAGCAGTTACGCCCCTCAGGTCGAAGGAGCCCATTTGCTGAATTACCTGTGAAGTGGAATTTCCTCCGATTCCCAAAACCAGGGGAACTTTTCCTCCGGCAACCGATTTAAAGCAAGCCAGTACTTCCTTCTTCTCTTCGAAAACCAGGGTAGAGCTTTCGCCGGTGGTTCCCAAAACCACAAGGTATTCAACCTTTCCCCGAATCAGTTTACGAATAATTTTTTCAAGGGAAGGAAAATCTACTTTCCCTGTTTTCAGAAAGGGAGTTACTACGGCAACACCGGTTCCTTTTAAATTTTTCATTGTGTTTTCTCAGGTTTGTTGAGCATTTCAAAGTAAATATCTATCTGGCGAAGTAAATTTTTTAAGGTTTGATCCCCCTTAAGTTCAATACACATATCCAGGTACTCCCTGTTTAAGGAACCGGAGGGTCCGATTTTAAAGGTGGCGCGGCTCCCGGCGGCAAGGAAACTAAGGCAAATATCCGATCCTAAATTAAGATCCAGCAAAACATCAAAGGCTTCCTCCTTAAAATTATTGAGATACACGCCTCCCGGTTTTCCATACCAGTTAAGGTCGGTGCCGAGAAAAAACTCAAATTCAACTTTCGACCAGCTTATGTCTTCCGGAATTGCCTTCCCTTCCGAGAATACCATGCATTTAATCTTTTTTCCGTATTCCTTCACGTAAGCCACATATTTTTTGAGGAGTTCAAAGTCTTCTTTGCCGGTAAATTTGGCCAGGATTCCAATGGTATGGGCCTGGGAAAGGCCTACAAAAGCCCTGTTGCGGGGGTTTTGTTGAATTTCCCTTCTGATGGCCCTATGGGCAAAAAACTTTCTCATAAAAAGCGATCCAGTCCCAAAAGTACATATAATAACAGGCATAAAAATTGGCTTTTTTTATAGGGATTGAAATGTTATCTTTGCCGTCCTTTTCTGGATTTTTTCCGGACTAGTAGCTTAACTGGATAGAGCATCTGACTACGGATCAGAAGGTTGGGGGTTCGACTCCCTCCGAGTCCGCTAAAGGCCGGTAAGAATTCAGGCATCGGGGTGTAGCGTAGCCCGGTTATCGCGCATGGTTTGGGACCATGAGACCGCAGGTTCGAATCCTGCCACCCCGACTTCCACCGGCCTTTTTTTTTGCTCTTTTTTTGCGCTGCAAGGGCCAAACTGATCCCGTAGCTCAGCTGGATAGAGCAACTGCCTTCTAAGCAGTAGGTCGCAGGTTCGACTCCTGCCGGGATCGCAAAATCATTTTTATGCCAAGAATAGAAATTATACAACCGGAAACGGCCGATGGCCGCCTCAAGGAAATCTACGGTGAAATAGTAAACAAGCGGGGTAAAATCGCTGAGGTTCACAAGATTCAAAGTCTGAATCCCGAAACTATTATTACCCACATGGAGCTTTATCTGAGCATCATGTTCAGCCAGTCGCCCCTTACCCGCGCCGAACGCGAAATGATTGCCGTGGTAGTTTCTTCCTCCAATGGTTGCTCCTATTGTGTAAAGCATCATGGCGATGCGCTTAACCATTACTGGAAAGATCAGGATAAGGTTAACCTCCTGGCGGAAGATTTCTCTGAAATTGAACTCTCCGAAAAACACAAAAAACTCTGCGAATACGCCAGAGAACTTACCATCAACCCTGATATTTTCGAAAAGACTGACTTTGTAAAAAAGCTGAAATCAACCGGCTTGAACGACCGGGAAATTCTGGATGCTACCCTTGTAATTGCCTATTTCAACTTTGTGAACCGAATGGTTCTTTCTTTAGGGGTTAAACTGGAAAAGGAAGGCGGACAAGGCTATATCTATTAAAAAAGGGCCCTCAAGGGGCCCTTTTTTGTGTTGCAATAAACCGGGTTCATCCTTTTTTACCTTTGTCAGAACCCTGGTTCCCGATATTTCCACGCATATTGGTATCGGCCTGGATATTCTGCATACGATAGTAATCCATGATGCCAAGATTTCCACTGCGGAATGCTTCAGCCATCGCAAGTGGAACCTGAGCTTCGGCCTCAATAACCTTGGCCTTGGCTTCCTGGGCTTTTGCCTTCATTTCCTGCTCATAGGCCACTGCCATGGCTCTTCTTTCTTCGGCTTTTGCCTGGGCAACCTTCAAATCAGCAGAGGCCTGCTCAGTCTGAAGTTTGGCACCTATGTTTTCGCTGATATCTATGTCTGCAATATCAATGGATAAAATTTCAAAAGCTGTACCTGCGTCCAGTCCTTTCGCCAAAACGGTTTTGGAAATCTGATCCGGATTTTCCATTACTTTTTTATGATCAGATGCAGACCCGATGGTGGTTACAATACCTTCCCCTACCCTTGCCAAAATGGTTTCCTCACCGGCACCACCCACCAACTGGTTGATGTTGGCTCTCACCGTTACACGGGCTTTTACAATAAGCTGAATTCCGTCTTTGGCAACGGCCGAAACCGGAGGTGTATCAATTACACGGGGATTTACGGATACCTGAACGGCATCAAAAACATCGCGACCGGCAAGGTCAATGGCAGTGGCGAGTTTGAAGGTAAGGGGGATGTTGGCTTTGTCCGCAGAAATAAGCGCATTTACAACAGACTGTACTCTTCCACCGGCCAGATAGTGTGCCTCAAGATCGTCGCGGGTAAGGTTCAAACCCGCTTTTGCCGCATTAATCATGGCATTGGCAATAGTAGCAGGCGGTACTTTCCTGATCCGCATCAGGGCAAGCTGAAGCAGAGAAATCCGAACTCCTGAAAGTCGGGCGGCAATCCATAATCCAACCGGAAAAAACCGGAAGAATATAATAAGCATAATAAGCCCGGCCAGGGCAAACAATCCGTAAATGAGAAACTTTTGTTCCATGTATAAGTAGTTTTAGGGTTCTGATTTTTTTACAATAATACGATTTCCCTGCAGGCGATAAACCTCTATGGGTGAGTTTTGATCGAGAAATCCTTCATACGCCACAACCTCAAGCAATTGCTCATTGATCATGGCCTTGCCCATGGGTGCCAGCCGCGACACTGCCACGCCTTTGTCGCCCACCTTTACGTTATTTTCATCAATCACATTAGCTCTTCCATCCATTACATTGTTCACCCCTACCCTGGTCCACACATTTGATTTAAAAGCCCAAATCACTAATCCTCCGCCAACCAGAACACTTCCTGCAAGCACTAAATGACCGGTAATGGCACCGTGACTTTCATAAGCGAAGTAAACCCCGGCTCCAATCATAATAAAAGAAATAATCCCGAGAATCATCCCGGGAACAAATAATATTTCGATTACCAGAAGAATCAGCGCAAGAAGAATTAAAATAATAATTGCGGTTAGCGACATCAGTTTGCGGGTTTGTAATATTTTTTTGCGGTAGGCATGAATTTTTTCAGGGCATTAATCCGGGTTTCATCGCTCGGGTGTGTGCTGAGCACTTCAGGTCCACCTCCGCTTCCGGCTTTCGACATTCTTTCCCAAAACGAGATGGCAGCCTCGGGATTATAGCCTGCCATAGCCATAAACACCACGCCCAGTTTATCGGCTTCCGATTCATGAACGCGGGAGTATTTCAAAAGTCCAAGCGTGGAACCAACCCCATACGATTGAAGAAAAATATTAGAAGCTTTGGGATTTGAACTTTGAAAAATGGCTCCCAGAGCGGCTCCGCCAAACTCGGCCAATGCACCCTGACTCATCCTTTCATTTCCGTGACGGGCAATGGCGTGGGCAATTTCGTGTCCCATTACTACAGCCAAACCCTCTTCGGTAAGCGTTACGGGTAAAAGACCGGTATACACAACCACTTTACCTCCGGGCATACACCAGGCATTAATTTCCGGACTGTTTACCACATTGAATTCCCATTTATAGGCTTCGATCCTTTTGGTAAGCTTTTTTTCTTTCATGAATTTCTCCACGGCAATCTTAATGTTCTCGCCAACTTTTCTTACCAACTGGGTATTCGCATCAGTTGCAGGCAGGGGCTGATTTTTGGTAAGGAATTCATTGTAATGCCCAAGTGATAAGGCTATCAACTCATTTTCAGAAAACATAATGGTTTGTTTTCTGTTGGTAATGGGAACCCTGCTGCAGGCTTCCCAGATAAACAAGGCAAAAAGAACAAATAAAATTTTTCCTTTCATAAGTAATTATTCAATGGTAGCTGTTAAACCCCGGTCGAGCAGTGCCTGCTGCACCGGCTTGAGCTCGTCAAAACTGCCTTTTTTAACCCCACACTTTCCGGTATAATGAATGAGGTAAGTGCATTGCTCGGCCTGAATGGGTTCATGCCCGCACACTTCAATCAGGGTTTCAATAACGAATTCAAAAGTGTTGTGGTCGTCGTTCCAGAGGATTATGGTATTTTCTTCGGCCTCCAGAACATCGACTTCAACAACAACTTTTTCCTTTTTCCGGGTCGACATGCAACAAAATTACAATAAAATTACCACCTTCCCGAAGATCCTCCTCCTCCGCCACTTCCGCCACCAAAACCGCCAAAACCACCCCCTCCGAAACCTCCGCCCGAATAGCCCCTTCCAAAGCCCCCTCTGAAACCCCGGTAATAGCCTCCACCCGTATATGAGGTTCCTCCTCCCCCTGTTCTTCCTACCCAAAATAAAATTATCAGAAATACGGCCAGCCCTATGAGCAAAGGTTTCCAGATACTTTTGTTTCCGCTTTTCGTATCGGCATAGTTATACTCCCCCCTTGCCAGCGCCATCAGGGCATCTATCCCGCTTTCAAGTCCCTTATAGTAATTCCCATTGGCAAAATGCGGAATGATTTCCTCTTCCCTGATTTTTGCAGTGGCAAGGTCAGGAATGGCTCCTTCCAGTCCATACCCTGTAACAATGGCCAATTCTCTTTGTCCTGCCCCCCCGGTGGGCTTAACCAGAATTACGATTCCATTATTCAGGTCTTTTTGTCCTATTCCCCATTCCCGTATAATCCGTGTTCCGAACTCAACGGGCAGCAAGCCCTGAAGATCATCCACAATCACTATCACGATCTGATTGGAGGTTTCCCGGGAAAACTCAGTCAGTTTGGATTCCATTTGCCTCGCCTCGCCCTGGCTCAGAAAGGCCGGGAATTCCACACTGAAATTATTATAAAGCCGGGGTGGATTTGGCTGGGGAAGCAATGGAGCATCCTTGCCCCAACCGGGTATGGGAACAAAAAGAAATAAAAGAAATAAAAGAAAAAGACCTTTAATTATCTGAATGGCTGATTTCATCGCTAAGTTCATTCGGGTTGCTTTGCGTGGAAGAAGGAAAAAACCTCCCCAATTCATCACCCAGTTTATCAATAACTGCAATCAGTCCCTTTTCGAATTCGCCACGGGAAAAATCTTCCTGCATATTTCCGGCAAGGCCATCCCAAAACGACTGAGGTTCTTTGGAATAAATGCCTTCGTCGCCAAAAATTGCAAACTCCCGGTCTTTGAGGGCAATATAAATCAGAACCCCATTTCGGTTTTCGGTTTCGTCCATTTTCAGGTTATGGAACCATGTTTTGGCGGCCTTCATGGCATCTCCGCCGGAGGTATTCTCTATATGCACTCTTACCTCGGCAGAAGTTTTTTCTTCGGCTACGGCAATGGCAGCCACGATGTTGGCAGAGGCTTCTTCAGAAAAAAGGGATGCTGTTTTACCCATTATTTAAAGTCGAATTCACTTCCGGGGCGTTTTCTGCCCCATCTTTGGATTCAAAATAGGCTCGTTTTTCAAAACCGAAAATACCTGCCCAAATTTTTGATGGAAAGCGCTGTACCAGCACATTCAGGTCTTTAACATTGGTATTGAAATCCTGTCGGGCAGTGGCTATGCGGTTCTCTGTTCCTTCCAACTGAATCCTTAAATCCGAAAAGCCCTGATTGGCCTTCAGGTCAGGGTACCTTTCAACCAGAACCATCAGCCGCCCCAGGGCACCACTCAGGTTGTTTTGCGCCTGAGCAAATTTCTGCAGCGATTCGGGATCCAGGTTATTGGGATCTACTTTTACTCCGAAAGCATTGGAACGGGCATCAATAACTTCGCGCAAGGTTGACTTCTCAAAATCTGCATACCCCTGCACCGTACTCACGAGGTTAGGAATTAGATCCATCCGGCGCTGATACTGGTTTTCTACCTGTTGCCAGGATTCGGTGACCTTCTCATTCAGGTCAACCATTTTATTATAACTGTTGCAGCCGTTCATAACAAGCAGCAGGAGGAGAACTCCTATAACTCCAAGGGTAATTACTGATTTATTCATTTTTTCGTTTTTTTTCTGATAATCAATTTACATTCCCTGTTTGCGGGGGTATAAATATCGGCCAAATTGACCAGCCTTTTGCAATTATTTCCGAAAGCCTGACAAAAAAATATAATACATATATTCGTGGAAAGCAAAAACTATTATGCAATACAGGAATCTGGGAAAAAGCGGTTTGAAGGTCAGTTGTGTCTCCCTGGGCTCATGGGTAACATTCGGTGCTCAGATTGGCGATGATGTAGCAGAACGCCTGATGTACACGGCTTATGATGCAGGCATAAATTTTTTCGACAATGCCGAGGCATACGCTTCCGGGCGAAGTGAAGAAGTGATGGGAAAGATTCTGAAGGAAAGCAAGTGGGATCGAAGCACCTTCCTGGTATCGTCGAAGGTGTTTTGGGGAGGAAAAAAACCAAATCAGTCGGGATTGTCGCGAAAGCATGTGGTGGAAGCCTGTCATGCCGCTCTCAAACGCCTGAGGGTTGATTATCTGGATTTGTATTTCTGTCACCGCCCCGATAAAACTACCCCCATGGAAGAAACCGTGCGGGCCATGTCGGACCTGATTCAACAAGGCAAGGTTTTATACTGGGGAACCTCGGAATGGAGTGCTCAGGAAATAATGGAGGCCCACATGGTGGCCAGGCAGTATAATCTGGTTCCACCGGTTATGGAACAACCTCAATACAATATGTTCCACCGCCAGAAAATGGAAGCTGATTTTCTTAAAATTTTCCGGGATATTGGCCTGGGAACCACAATCTGGTCGCCGCTGGCTTCCGGAATGCTGACTCCAAAATACCTCAAAGGATTTCCGGAAGGAACCCGGCTCGACCGCCCCGGCATGGAATGGTTGAAAGAGCAATTTCAGAGTCAGGAAGGAAAAGAGAAAATTCAAAAAGCAGGTGCTTTGAATCGACTCGCTGAATCTTTAGGCACTACGTTGCCCTGCCTGGCCATAGCCTGGTGCTTAAAAAACCCGAATGTGAGTACGGTAATTCTCGGCGCAAGCAAATCGGAACAGCTGACCGAAAATCTCAAAGCCCTTGAGGCCCTTGAAAAGCTTGATGAAGGACTCATGGAAAAAATCGAAGGAATCCTTGGCAACAAACCGGTTCTTCCCCAATACTGATACCAAGCGGAATGACCAAAATAATACCTTTTCACGGGATAAGGCCTACACGGGATAAGGCCCATCTGGTAGCCAGCCGGGCGGTGGATCGCTATACCCGGAATGAAATTCTCGATAAACTGAAGACAAATCCTTTTACTTTTCTTCATATCATTCAGCCGGATTTCCGCGACGGAAAAAAAACACGGCCCGGCTCTGCAGAAAGGCTCCAAAAAGTAAAAAAAAGTTATGGAGAATTTATTGAGGAAGGTATTTTAGTCCGTGACGAGGAGAAATCATACTACCTGTATAAGCAGGAAAAAGACGGATTTGAATACCTGGGTATCATTGCCGCTATTTCCATTGATGAATACCTGGAGGGAAGAATAAAAATACATGAGGCTACACTGACCCAGCGCGAAGAAAAGCTCAGGGAATACCTGAAAGTTTGTGATTATAACGCCGAGCCGGTTTTGTTTTTTTATACGGAAGATGCCGGACTGAAGGAAATCAAAAAGAAAATTTCAGGTGAGGAGCCGGAGTATTTTTTCTCCACTTCCGATGCCGTACGACATTCCCTTTGGAAAATATCGGATTCAGTGCAGGTGGAAGCCATTCAAAAGTGTTTCGAAAAGATGCCCTGTGTTTACATTGCCGACGGGCATCACCGCTCAGCCAGTTCTGCCCTTTTGGGAAAAGAGATGCGGGAAAAAAATCCGGGATATACAGGCAGCGAAGGCTGGAATTATTACATGGGTGTTTTTTTTCCGAACGACAATCTGAACATCCTTCCCTTTCACCGGCTTGTAAAGTCTGATGGGACCGTATCCCTTACAGATGTATTAGAGCGGATTTCCAAACATTTTGAAATTAAGGAAACCGGTAATGCTTTTGCCTTGCCAGGCACCAAGGGAGAAATTCATTTATTTCATAAAGGAAAAGGATATGCATTGAGGGCTAAAATCCGCGAAACCGCAGGTGGTCCTGTTTCCTGGTTGGATGCAGAAATACTGAATCGATATATTCTGGAACCCTGCTTTGGAATAAAAGACCTGAAAAACGATCCCACCATAGAATTTATTCCCGGAACCAAAACCCTGAAACAATTAAAAGGCTTATCGAAGGAAGGAAATGGGAATTTTTTGTTTCTCCTTTACCCCTCCTCCATTGATGAAATCAAAGCCATTGCCGATGCCGGAGAAATCATGCCTCCCAAAACTACCTGGGTAGAGCCGAAAATGCGAAACGGTCTGGTTATTTATTCTTTGTCAGACCATTCATGAGCGCAGTTCACTTATTCAAAGGCAAGGATGCCGGTTTGCTGAGAGGGCATCCCTGGATTTTCAGCGGTGCCATTCAAAAAAAAGAAGGTGAAATTTCTTCCGGAGCTTTGGTGGAAGTAATTTCTCATGAAGGAAAAACTCTTGGATTCGGTCATTTTCACGAGGGTACCATTGCGGTCAGGATGCTCAGTCGCGAAACTCAGAGACCCGACCAGGATTTTTGGGATTCGAAAATTGATGCGGCTTTTCGGTTCAGGAAAAATTCCGGTATTACAAAACTGGAGAACACCAATGTGTTCCGATTGGTTTTTGGTGAAGGCGACGGCTTGCCGGGATTGGTTATTGATTATTACAATGGCCTTGCCGTTGTTCAGCCCCATACCAGGGGCATGGAACAGAGCCTGGGTTTTATCTCCGAATCCTTGCAGAAAATCAAAGAATTAAAAATCGACACTTTGTATCATAAGCCCGTTTCCTCCTCAGGGGAAAACCCGACGGATGCTGGGAAATTTCTTTGGGGCAGCGAGGGTGTCAGGGAGGTTTCCGAATACGGAAAGAAATTTCTGGTAGATGTGATAACCGGCCAGAAAACAGGTTTTTTTATTGACCAGCGTGAAAACCGGAAACTGCTTCAGGAATTATCCGCCGGGAAGGAAGTATTAAACACTTATTGTTATTCGGGTGGTTTTTCTGCCTATGCCCTTGCAGGAGGGGCAAAAAGAGTTGATTCGGTTGATTCCTCGGCGCGGGCCATTGAATTATGCAATAAGAATATTGCTCTGAACGGCTTTTCCGATGCCCAACACAGAGGCATTGAAATGGAAACATCAAGATTTCTGGAAAAGGAATCCGGGGAATACGATATTATTGTTTTGGATCCGCCGGCCTTTGCAAAAAGCCACAAAAGCCGGCACAGAGGATTGTCGGGATATAAGCGAATCAACTCACTTGCATTAAAAAAAATCAAAAAGGGAGGGTTTTTATTTACCTTTTCCTGTTCCCAGGCCGTGGACAGACAATTATTTTACGATGCGGTTCGAGCCGCGGCCATTCATGCCGGTCGCGCCTGCCGGGTTGTTGCTCATTTGTCGCAACCCGCCTGCCACCCCGTACATATATTCCATCCCGAAGGAGAATACCTGAAAGGATTGGTTTTATATGCTGAATAATTCAGGAATAATTTAGTCCTCTTATTTTTTTCAACATTTCAAATTCCCACGGCTAATTCCGGTATTTTTGCCGCATGAAGAATTCCGGAAATTTTCTGGATGGATTGAATGAGGTTCAGCGGAAGGCTGCGGTTCACACCGAAGGTCCGGTAATGATTGTAGCAGGTGCCGGTTCAGGCAAAACCCGGGTTCTTACCTTCCGTATAGCTCACCTGATGAAAAAGGGAGTGGATCCTTTTAACATTCTGGCGCTGACTTTTACCAATAAAGCTGCCCGTGAAATGCGGGAGCGTATTGTGAAAATTGTGGGTGGAAATGAGGGGAAAAATATCTGGATGGGAACCTTTCACAGTGTTTTCAGCCGGATATTAAGGGCCGAACACGACAAACTGGGTTATCCCAAAAACTTCACCATTTACGACTCCGATGATTCCCGCAGCCTGATCCGCGACATTATCAGGGAACAAGGGTTGGATGAAAAGATTTATAAGCCCAACATGGTTCAGGCCCGGATTTCGATTTCGAAGAACAACCTGATGAGCGCATCTTCCTACAATAACAACCCACAGATTCAGGAAGATGACAAAATGAGTGGCAAACCAAAAATTGGTTTGGTGTACCGGATTTACAACCGGCGCCTGTTTAAAGCAGGAGCCATGGATTTTGATGATTTATTGTACAATACCAATGTTTTGTTGCGCGATCATCTTGACATTTTGGTAAAATATCAGGATCGCTTCAAATACATTCACGTAGATGAGTATCAGGATACGAACTTTTCACAGTATGTTATTGTAAAACAGCTCGCAGCCCGGCATCGTAATCTTTGCGTGGTGGGTGATGATGCCCAGAGTATTTATGCTTTCCGGGGAGCTAACATTCAGAACATATTAAATTTCGAAAAGGATTATCCGGACTTGCAGACTTTTAAACTGGAACAAAATTACCGAAGCACAAAAACTATTGTAGAGGCGGCCAACTCGGTTATCAAAAACAACAAGGAGCAGCTTAAAAAAACAGTATGGACCGGCAATCCGGAGGGAGACAAGATCAGAGTTCTCAAAGCCCTGACCGATAACGAAGAGGGTCATCAGGTGGCTCGCACCATTTATGATCTTAAGATGAATGAGCAGGCTTACAATCGCCATATTGCCATTCTTTACCGAACCAATGCCCAGAGTCGCTCAATGGAAGAGGGCCTGAGAAAAATGAATATCTCATACAAGGTTTATGGCGGTCTTTCTTTTTACCAACGGAAAGAAGTCAAAGACCTACTCTCCTATTTCCGACTTGTTATTAATCCCGGCGACGAAGAAAGTCTGAAACGGATTATTAACTATCCCACCCGCGGGATTGGTGAAACAACCCTGCATAAACTTTTGGTAACGGCAAACGATCACGATGTAAGTACATGGACCATAATGGAGAATATCCAGGATTTCAGCGTGGACATTACCCCTGCCACCCGGAAAAGGATTTCGGATTTTGTGGCCATGATAAAGAGTTTCAATATCAGGGCTCACGAAGCCAACCCCTATGATTTGGGGATGGAAATTGCCAATGGCTGTGGATTGCTGAAGGAATTGTATAACGACAAAACCCCTGAGGGGGTTAGCCGCTATGAAAATGTTCAGGAATTACTGAATGGTTTAAAGGAATTTTCGGAAGGTGGAACCTCTTTTCTTGCTCCTCCGACACAACCCGGGGAAGAGGAGAAAAAACCAAGCCTGATAGAATATATGGCCGACATTGCACTGCTGACGGATGCCGACGAGGAAGATGACAGTCGCGACAGGGTTTCCCTTATGACTATACATGCATCGAAAGGATTGGAATTTCCTTATGTGTTTTTGGTGGGACTGGAAGAGAATTTATTTCCGAGTCAATACTCCGTAAATTCCCGAGCCGACCTTGAAGAAGAGCGCAGGCTTTTTTATGTGGCGCTTACCCGCGCGGAAAAGCGCCTATTCCTTTCCTTTGCCGAGACACGGTATCGTTGGGGAAGCCTTATTAATTGCGAACCCTCCCGGTTTATTGGGGAATTGGATCCGGGCTGCCTCGCCTTCGAAGAGAGTGGATTTAAAAAGAAAGATGAACGACCCATCCGGCGATTCAAAGAACCGTACGAAGAAAAGGTATTCCGGAAAGACCCTCCCTCAAAAAAGGGACCGGGAAAAAACATGGTGAAACTGGCACAGGCAGGAAAATCATATACAGAGAGCAAATACGACAATTCTCATCTCAAAGACCTGAGGGTTGGCATGCAGGTAGAACACGACAGGTTTGGATCCGGAAAGGTGGTTTCGCTGGAAGGTATCTTCCCGAACAACAAAGCAATAATTGAGTTCGAAGATGTGGGAACCAAAAATCTGCTGATAAAATTCGCCCGCTTAAAAATAGTAGCGGAGCAATAATTTAATCATCTGAAGCATTTTGCTGCTTCATCTTTTTAACGAACAAATCCTTTTTCGTGGTGGTACTAAGGCTGAACTGGTAAGGTTTTTCCCCTTTCTGAACCTCCTTCTGCCGCTTATCAGCCTTCAATTCTTTTATGATGTTGTTGTATTCATCTTTAGATGAAATGGACTGCATGATTCCATTAGTATAGTTGAAGAAGAACCAGGTCCCGTCGCACTCCAGATAAATGGTTAGTTCATCTCCGCTACGTTTGCGCTTGAGTTCAATAACTCCATCAACCATTTTGTTAACCTGATTTTTCTGAATATTGCCTATGCCAATTTTTCCGCTGCTGATATAGGATTTTGTCCGGGCATTCCAGCGCATTTTCAGGTCGGTAAAGAAAATAGCTTTTTCCAGTTCGTCAGGGAATTTCCGGAACTTTCCATAAAGGTTAATTTCGGAGATTAGTTTATCCGCTTTATCCTTACCCATGATCTCCCGCAAACCTTTTTCATAAACCGAGCGTCCGAAATTTGTAGGGGGAGCAGAAGAACAGGCATTAAGGAAATCAGCCATTTTATTCAAAGCGCTGTTATCAAAAAAGAAATCGGTTAAAATCATCAGGTCGAAATAGGCCGAATCATTGTTCAAATTATGATTCACGGTTCCCACCGTTTGCATTTTAACCTGTCCGAGGTCGCCTCCAAGATTAATTTTCCCTTCACCGTAAACCATGCAGGAGTTAGCATCCATACTCAGGAACTGGCCGGTAAGGTTTCTTTCCGTTAGTTTTTCCTGACTGGCAATCCGGTATTCCCGGGTAACCTTATCGTAGAACAGGAATCCGGTAGAGCTGAGCACTTCCACATCGTTACGGCTAACCCGCTTCGAAAGGAATGAAGTGTAAATAGCATTCGAATCTATAGTACTCATTACTCCTGAGGCAAGCCTCCGGTCTTTGTCATCGTAAAGGGCAGAATCGATCGGGATTAGAATTTTCTGGGGGTTAATCTGGCTGTTAAATTTCACCCAACTCTTTCCAATGGTGTTACAGGCATGCTGGATATTGAAAAAACCATCGAATACCAGAAACTGGTTAGAGGCCATGAGTTTTGCCTTCCCTTTAAATTCAAAGTTCGGGCTCAGCATGAATTTGCTGGTATCCTGGATCTGAGCTTCAGCCACCGTCTGGAAGGTGGTGTCGACAGAAATATTACTGAAGAAAATCAGGTGTTTTTGATTGTTTTGATCTACATATTGGTATTTGCCCGAGGCGGAATACGATTTCCTTCCAAACACATTTGCATTAACATCAAACAGGGTGTGATATTTGGTTACGCTGTTGGCAATAATTTTCGAATTTGTAAAGGTTTTCATTACGGCATCCTTAAGGATGGTAACATTCCCGGAATCCGGATAAAGGCGGGCATCGGCAATATTGATGTATTTAACTTCTTTGGCGGAAATAATATAATTTTTCAGATCGAAGCGGGCTCTGGGAGCATAAAAGCGCAGGGAATCCTGCTTTTGGTGAACAGAAATAAATTCAGGACCTTCAAAAGTAATTTCTTCGGTGGGACTCAATTCCTTTTTAGGAGCATTGGAAGCTGAAAGTTCAATTTCGCTCTTGTCCATGAACCATTTAAACTGATCCATAAAACAGATGTATTTATTTACATCAAATTTCACAATAGAACCTTTCCCATTAGACTTGAATTCACCTTCCCTTTTATCAAAATCAACCTTTGCTTTAACATTAAGTGTAGAAAATGCAGAAAGGTTTTCCTGGAAGGACCGAAGACGGAAATTGGCCGTATCAGACTCAAAAATTCTGTTTTTAAACTCAATCCGGTTCGCATCAAGATCAGCGCTGGAGAAATCAATTCTTCCTTTTCCTGTTAGTCCTTTAGGTCTCAAATCGAGACGCCCATGAAACTTTGCCTCCCCGTCGCACATATCAAAAGGCCTGTCAACCTTATAAACCTGCATAAAATCTTTTTTGGGCATGAAATGTATGTAGGCCGTATCGACTTTCACATTGGGGAATTCCACTTTGCTTCCCTTTCCCTGGCCTACCAGATAGAAAGTATCGGCATGGGCGTTTGTGGAATCGGGATAAAATAAAATATCGGTGGAATGTGCGGTGGAGGTAAGGAACTTGATGGTTCCATCACCTTGCAGCCCTTTGTGCGAAAGGCGGACCGTTGTGGTAAAATTTCCTTTGTTGCCATACAATGCAAGTCCATCGCTTCCGGTAGTGCGCTTGAAGCCTAGCGAATAATCCGGTTGCACTTTCAGGTTTTCCCGCATTTGAGGGAAAATTCCGGCAGAAACAAAATCACCGGCAAGGTCAACTCCGGCAGCTGACAGGTTATCCAGGGAATCAATAGAAAAAGGATCCAGCTTAAAATAAAAATTATCCCTGTTATAGGCCCCTCTCTGAATGCTTCGTTTGTCATAAAATACAAAGGCATTCTTCTTGCTGTTAAATATAGGGTAGCTGGGATAATCTTGTGATTTTAGTCCGGATTTGTTACCCTTGTCATCAATCAGTAAGTCGCCGGTAATATTTTCAATAACGGTTTTAATTTTTCGCTGAACCACCATATCGCCGACCTTCTCAAGCACGGTGAGGCGCAATGAATCAACGTTATTCAGATTGATTTTGAAATTATCGTAATCGAAATAAAAGTCTTTTCCATAAAAATCGAAAAGCCCGGCTCTGACATATCCCTGAAAGGCAAAGCTCCGGTCTTTTTTCATTACAATCATCCGCTGATGGGGATATATAAATACGTTTTGTGAGTCGGACAGGAAAATCTGATCAACCCCATAAATTTTAAGATCGTAATTGAGTAGACTCATAACCGCGTTATTCGTCCCTCCCTTTACGGTTGAGGCGATGGCCAACACATCGTAATCTTTCTTTTTTGCCTTGGCCCATATATAATCAAAAACCTTTTCCTTTAGGGTAATTTTGTCGTCATCGAGATCATATACAATAAAGCCCTGGGCGCTGAGCTGGATCAACATGGGTTGAACCAGGTGCAAATCATACTTAAGAAAACTGGCGAATCCCTGTCCTGAAAATTCTCTCGACTCCCCCATAATTTTCCAATAGTCCTTCAACTGGGTAAGCGGGTTTACCTGTCCATAACCCATTAAATCCATAAATCTGGCTTCGCGGAAATAATTAGAAGATTCGAAAAAGGCATTACCCTCGGTGGTTCCAATCAGGGTACGCATATCAATTTTTGCGGAATCGAGTTTCCAGTTCAATTCCTCAATATACATATCGATGTTGTGGAAGGTATTGTAATAGGGCGATTTGGAAATTCCCTCTTGAGTACGGATAAGACTTAGTTCTTTTCGCTCCAGGTTCAGGTTCAGTTGCAATCCGGGATGCACGATTGAATCTTTGTCGAGAATCATTTTTACGCTGACTGTCTGGGAAGAGATACTGCCTTTTTTAAATATGAAGCCTTTGCTGGAGGCAATCAGGAAAGGTTTGTTGTTTCTTTTAAAAACCAACATGGCATCTTCCTCTTTACTACCCGAGCCTACGAATTTGTTTCCGTTCATCGTAAATCCGCCATCGTAATCAACAAGTCCTTCCACCACCCCTGCAATTTTATAACGCTTGGTGTAGGAAGAAAAACGGGGATACTGGGAGGTTTCGGGCTTCGCATCAAAAACGGCCTTGTCCATCAAACGGCCTACCAGGGGCTTGTTAAAATATTGCTTGTTGTAAAACACCGCTGAGTCGGCTTCATAATATTGCTGGCGGAGTTGAATCTTATACCTTTTCAATTCCGCATATACCTGGTTTTCATCCAGACCGGTGCGGGTCCAGTCAACCCGTCCGGTTGCACCTTCCCAGCGGTCGTTAAGCGGAAAAAAAATTCCTTTGGTATTTTTAATAACCAGTGTATCTCCTTTCACCGCTCCGTACAAATCCAATTGAGTCCATACAACCCTTGGAACCGAATCGTGTGTAATGCTGTAATTACTATTTCCGGCAAACCAGGTTACGGAATTGGATTTATAAATAGTATTTCCTGAAAAGAGAAGCTCAAAGGCTTCCAGCATCTGGGAAGTTTCCTTTTTGTTCCCCTTCTCGAGCACTTTGTTCAGTGAATTTTTCCATTCCAGCATTGTTTTTGCCGGAATTTTTTGGTCGTAAGCATTCATGATGGACTGCAGGAAGTTTTTGAATTCAGGGTAGGGCCTGTATTTCTTTTTCATCAGTTCGTTGCAGGTCTTGTAAATGAACTCCCTTTCCTCATCGGTCATTTTTATTTTCAGACTTTGCTTATCTTTAAGCTAGTATTTTTTAAAATCGTCTTGAATGTATTTTTTTCCATTATTTTTATTTTCTATGTTAATTAATACTTTAAATTTTTTCATGAATTTCAGGGAGTCGTGGGTAAAGCTTTTTACAGCCTGGGCACGGGCGGAAAAACCGGCAAGCAGGGAAAAAAAGATAAAGACAGGAATTAATTTTTTCATACTCCTTCAAAAATCAGTTTGGCACAAATCCATTCATTTTTTTCGGTTTCCGATTGAAGTCTGAAACCTGTGGTTTGGGCAGCCGCATAAACCTCGGTTTTATCTTCACTCAGGAATCCGCTGATTAAAAGAACAGTGCCCGGTTCCGATACCCTTGAAAAGGGCAAAAACCGGGCCAACAGGGCGTTTCGGTTGATGTTAGCTAAGATAATGCTAAAGGCCGGAACGCCTTCAGGAACTTCCCCTCCTTTTTCAACATTTATATTATGTGCATTGTTAATTTCCAGGTTCTTACGGATGCTTTCACAGGCCAGGGGGTCTATGTCAATGGCTGATATTTCGATAGCACCGAGCTTTTCACACAGCAAAGAAAGTATTCCTGTTCCTGCCCCCATATCCAACACCCTTTTCCCCCTGCAATCCAGTTCCAGTATCATTTCCAACATAGCATACGTAGTTTCATGGTGTCCGGTTCCAAATGCCATTTCCGGATTCATGATTATTTCGTGGGTATACTCCGGTTCAGGTTGGTGAAATGGAGCCCTTACACACAGCCGGGTGCCAATGTATATGGGTTTGAAATTTTCTTCCCAAATCCGGTTCCAGTTTTGAAAGGGAATTTCTTTTTTATTCCAGGTTATTTGGGCTTGTTCGCGAAATAAACTGATGGATTCTTCAAGACTGTCGGCATCAAAATCTGATGATGGAATAAAAGCCCGTAACCCTTCCGGAGTTTCTTCAAACATGGTGAATCCTGCTGCGGTGAGCAAATCCGGAAACAGAGATCGCAGGGGTTCGGGAGGTTGAATTTGAAAGGATATTGCCAGGTAATTCACGCTCAGCAGGCAGCATTGATTATGGCCGCAAAATCACGAGCCATGAGGGAAGCTCCGCCAATCAAACCTCCATCGATATCGGGATGGGAAAACAGTTCAGCGGCATTTGATTTATTGCAGCTTCCTCCGTAGATAATTCTGATTTTATCCCCTACCTCGGGGCCAAACCGTTCTTTTATTTTTTTCCGGATGAATGCATGCATCTTACCGGCCTGTTCTGTGGTGGCGGATTTTCCGGTTCCAATGGCCCATACCGGCTCATAGGCAAGGCTTAGGGAATCTATTTGGCCTGCTTCCAATTGAAACACTCCATCCCTTAGCTGGCGTTCAATGACTTTTTCCGCCGCTCCCGATTCTCTCTCTTCCAGAGTTTCACCAAGACAATAAATCACTTCCAGACCTGAACTTATGGCCATGCGGGATTTTTCGAGAATAAAGGCATCCTTCTCGCCCAGGAGCGTACGCCGCTCGCTGTGACCCAGAATCACAAAAGAACATCCGCATTTTTTTAACAGCACCGGAGAAACTTCGCCGGTATATGCCCCTTTTTCTTCTGGGTAACAATTCTGGGCTCCTACTTTTGAAAAAGAGGGTGTGATTTCGAAAACCAATGAAACCAGAGGAAAGGGGACGGCAATACCCACCTCAGGCAGGGGATTGTCGCCATTGAATTCCTTTTTCAAATCCTGAAAAAAAGATTTGGCCGACTCAGGGTCTCCGTTCATTTTCCAGTTTCCGGCTACAATTTTTTTCCGCATTAAAAAAGCTTATTCAACTCGTACTCTGGGATCCAGGAAGACATAAATAATATCTACCAGAATATTGATGATCACAAAAATGAGTCCTGATACCAAAACACATCCCATAAGCACCGGAAGATCCTGTTTAAACAATGCATCAACCACTTCCGAACCTAGGCCTTTCCAGTAAAATATCATTTCTACAAAAACCGCCCCTGCCATCAGTCCGGCAAACCACCCCGAAATAGCAGTCACCACAGGATTCATGGCATTTTTCAATGCATGCTTTACCACCACCGTAAAAAACGAGAGGCCTTTGGCATTGGCAGTACGGATATAATCCATGCTTAACACCTCCAGCAGCGAACTCCGCATCAACTGGATTACAATAGCGAGCGGGCGGATTCCAAGGGTAAAGGCGGGGAGGATAAGATTTTTCAGGGCCAGTTGTTTGTTCCCCAGATCATCGTATTCATAAAGTGAGCCCAGATTTTTCAACCCGGTGCCCGGGAAATGAATATAGGAATCGAAAAGGGGAATGAAGGACAAATCCACAAAGGCTCCCACAAAATAAAGTCCCGTCCAGGTAATACTGCCCCACAAAGTGGCTTTCCAGAAACTTTCACCAATGGCCCGTGGAAAGGTCCAGCCCATAAACAGTTTTTCGGGATCGTTGCGCTTTCTGAATTCGAAATAAATCAATATGGCAGACCACAGAAGAATTATGGCCAGGAGCAAGACCGGGAAAGGAAATTCCCGTGTCCACATGTGACCGAAGGCCATGGCTACGATAATGGCAATTACATACGATGGGCCTGCCATTCCTAAAACGGCAAAAACCAGCATGGATTTATCAAAGAGAGAGTTTTTCTTGATGGCGGAAATAATACCAATGATAATTCCCAACAGCGAGGCTAATACTATTGAACTTACGGCAAGAATGGCAGTGGGTGGTAGTTTTTCGCTGATGATTTCACTGACCTTTCTTTTGGTTATGTATGATTTTCTGAGGTAGGGATATTTAAGACAAAGGGATTTTGACTCGGAGACAGAAAACAAAGCAGCCCCCGAATATTTGGTGGGATTGAAAAACAAATAATGATCGGGATCGGAAACATCGTTTATGGAAAGCGGCGAAAGGTCGTTGAGGTAGATCAGGTATTGAACCAAAATGGGTTTATCCCGGCCCAGATCTTTATTGATGGCATCAATTTGCTCCTGGGTGGCATTTTGCCCAAGCATTAATCGGGCAGGATCACCGGGCAGCACATTGAAAATAAAAAACACGGCCGTGGTTACACCCAACATCACCAGTGATCCGTACAATACTCTTTTTATAATAAAACGGTAAATCGCCATCAGTTACTGTTCGCTTTTGCCTCGTTAAAAGTTGGAAAAGAATTATAGTGCCACATACCCGTTACCACCGGTCCGTTCAGCCGAACCAGTCCGGGATTTGAGCGTATCATGGTTTTCAGCTGGGTTCCGTCCACAAAAAGAATTTCCACCTTCAGGTCGTTCTCTTTCACAAAGGTTTCAGGATCAGGAGAGGAAGTGAGCAGGTAAACAGGAATGTTTTCTTTTTGGCAAAGGCTGGTAAAGTCTTCCAGTTTCCGAATTCCACGGATACTTGTTGCGCTCAGGTCGTAAGCAACAATAAAAAATTTCAATCCCGGCGCACCAAGTATTTCTTCGGTGTATTCAAAACCATCGAGATTGTTCAGGTGAAAATCGTGAATGGGGGGCTGATAGGGTTCTTCCACCGTAACTGTCCACATACTGTCGCGACGCCAGGTAAGTGTATCCTGCCAGGGATAATCTTTCAGTGTAAACTGCTGTTGTTTCCCGGTGTTCAGATTCGTGTAGAGGAAATAAGTTTCATATTTTCCGGTGGGAGCCCCGGGAGGAATAGACATTGCTTCCAGGAGATTGGTTCCCACCTTATACGCACGAAAATCGAAAACCGGAAGGAAGTTAAGGGTATAGACGGGGAATGCAACGGAAGCTATTGTCCCGGCAGCCATGGCAATGAGCATTAACTTTCCCCGGAGCAAAGGTTTGATATGTTTCTGAAGAAAAAATAAAGGTGTAATCATGGCAATAAGCACCACATCTTTGTAAAAAGATTGCCAGGGTTTCAGGTGAAGAAAATCACCGAAGCAACCACAATCCGTTACTTTATTGCAATAAGCGCTGTAAAATGTAAGGAAGGTGAAAAACACCGTCATCAGCATCAGCAAAATCAGGGTAAGTTTAACCCGATAGCCAATCAGAAGCATCAATCCCAGAATCATTTCCACGATCACCATTAACATGGCAATTTCCAGAGCAAAGCCTTTGAAGAATAACCAAAAGGAAGAAGGTTCGGCTGCAGGATCGGTGGGAACGGAACCGGGGCGGTCGCAGGAGTAGCCCTGGGAGAATACCGAGAAGTATTCGTCCATTTTTATTTCGAACCCAACAGGATCGTTGGCCTTAATGAATCCGCTAAATACAAAAAGACAACCTACCGCAATTCGAAGGAACCATGCCAGTGCTTTCATTCCGATAGTTTTATAAGTGCGAACACAGAATAATTAATCATGTCCAGGTAGTTGGCATCAATACCTTCCGATATTATGGTTTTCCCGCTGTTATCTTCAATTTGTTTGATCCGGTGAATCTTCATTAAAATAAGATCGGTTAAGGAACTTACGCGCATTTCCCGCCATGCTTCACCATAATCGTGATTCTTATTTTCCATCAATTCCCTTGCCAGCTTCATTATCTTATCGAAGTGTAATGCAGCTTCATCGGCCGGAATTTCCATGCGCGGATCCTGTTCCAGTGCAATCTGCATCATGCCGATTACGCTGTAATTCAAAATACCTGCGTATTCGGATCGAATATCCTCCTCTACCCTTTGCTTTCCCTTGATTTCAATATTGCGGATACGGTTTGCCTTGATAAAAATCTGATCGGTAATGGAACTGGTTCTGAGAACCCGCCAGGCGCTTCCATAATCTTTCATTTTTTTTACAAAAATGTCTTTGCAGAATCTTACCTGCTCGTCGTATTGTTGGCCTGTATTCACCATAGAACCCCCGAAGATAATGATTTATTTTTTTTTGGAATTCACTGACCTTCAATAGGCTAAACCAATCGACGGAGTGAGATTTTAGAGACATAAAAAAACCCCGGAACGTGCCGGGGTTTACAGGATCAGTTTGAGTTAATTTATCGGGTTTTGACGATTTTAAACGGTGTTCCGAGAAGGTTACCATCAGAGCCTTTAGCAACAACAAAATAAATTCCCTGAGGAATTCCGGGCTGCACCTGGAAATCGCCCACTTTGGCATTGATTCGGCTGGATTGAATAATCTGACCGCTCAGGCCGACCAGTTCAATACTACCCCATCCGCCGGGAAGTTCAGTCAGGGCATACATAATTTTGCTGTTTTCAGAGAGGGGATTTGGATATACAACAATTTGATTTTCAATAGTTTTGACATCATGAACGAAACTAGTGGTTATACTGCTGTCGGTGATACGGAAGTAATCGAATCCACCTTCCACAATATGACCGGGACTTGCATCAACGGCTCTCACCCTAACCTGCATGGTAGAGGTAATGGGAATATATTGGGAAATCTTATAAGCCCTCTGAATCCAAGTGCTTTGCGGTCCACTTATGGCAGTAACCACATCAACTGCCACGGTTGTTGTACCGTTGCTGATGGATATTTTCAAAGTATCATTTGGCATTCCGCTTCCGCCTCCGTTGTAAAACCATCTTGAATACCGAAGATATGGGTTGGGGTAACCTGTGAGGTTCATAACAGGAGAAATCAAAGTGGTATGGCCGCCGTCCACATCATCATCGCCGGCGGAATTACCCTGGTTTCCGGTAACAAAGGCATTTTCAAAGCAATCGTTATTTACATCGTATTCAGGGTTTGCCTGGGAATTACCATTCGAGGTTCCTCGCGGCTCACCGCGCTCCCAAAAGCCATCCGTGGCGGTGGAACTGATAGTCCAGTTATAATTCCAGGTAAAATCGTCGTAATAACCGGAATCTAGAGCAATAACCAGAGGGCCGGAGGTAGAGGAAATGTTTACGTTACCGGCGCATTGGGTCCAGTAGGTCCATTTTCCTGCCATTATTTCATACGTCCCGGGATATCCGGAAGGGAAAGTAAAGTTTCCGTTAGCATCTGTAATGGTATCGAAGCGGAACGTTGCGTTCCAGACTTTTACTCTTGCATTTGGGATTCCTGCGCCGTTCCATAGTTGAATAACCTGTCCGGTAATGGGAATGGTTGCTATGGGAACCAGAGCCACGTTTTGAGTAGTTACAACCCCATTGTTAAGGGTAACTGAAATGGTTTGGGAAAAATATCCCGGCTTGGAATACTGCACACTATAGGTTCCGGCAACTGCATTTCCGGTTCCGTAAAAACCATTAGGTGCAGAACTTGCATTGCCCGGGGTGGTAAGTATTTGAACCGAGGCACCATTAATGGGCAAACCGGTTGAGAAATCGGTAATAGTTCCTTCAAGGTAACAGGCCCGGGTATAAGTAGGATTCAGCACAAATAGGCCGTTATTAATATCGCTGGCAATAATTTTTCCGGAAGGCAAATAGGGGTTTACTCCCCAGCATCCCGAGAAGCCTCCTCCCTGTCCCTGGGTGTATGTATCGTACCAGGCTACATTTACCATATTATTCGGCCGGCCAACATCTGTAATCACAACCCCGTCTTTATACCAGGAAGTAACGGCAAAATCATTTCCACCCACATTAATGATATGGGTATTGTGAACCACGCTTCCTCCTCCGGCATTTTGAGACTGGATACGATCCAACTCCTGAATATTTCCCAGGTTTTGGATATCGTAACTGGCGAGGTAGGAATTATTTACTTCATCGGTGGTGAACAGGAATTTGGAATTGAAGGTTGGGAGCCAGGTATTGTGGGTAAAGTTGGAGGGAGTATTTTGCGTTTGGAGCACTTGGGGAGAAGCGGGATTGGTAAGATTCATTACCGAAAAATATCCGGCATAAATATGCCCTCCGTAAAGTGTGTCGTTTCTTACATACCCATCGTGCACATAGTTTGTGTTATAAATACCGAGGTACTGAGGATTGGTAGGAGTGGTTGCAACGCTGGCTATTATTACTCCACCGTTTCCGATATTACTTCCGTACAAATATAATTTCCCGTTATCTGCGTGCAAAGCGTGGATGGTTTGCAACTGGGTGCTCATAATGGTGGGGGTCCAGGTATAGACAGGAACAGAGGGGTTGGGCAGATTGGTAAGATCAATAATCTGCAGACCAATAGAGCCGCATTCGGTAGTTACATAAGCGTAGTTACCCCAGGTTTTTACTTCCCGCCAGGAGCATGATGGGCCCGGAACCTGAGTAATCTGAACAGGATTGGCAGGATTGGTAACATTCACAATGGAGAGTCCGTTTTGGGCTCCTACCAGCGCATATTCATTACCATTGCTTCCTACATAATGCCAGATGTTGCTGAGAGCCTGGCCCGGGTAAGCAAGCTGGCCTGAAAGGGTCATGTTGTAGTTAGGAGCCTGAGCTGAAATAATGCCGAAGGCAAAAATCAGAATTCCGGTAAGGAGTGACCGGAGCGAAATGGATTTCATAATTGGTTTTTTGGTTATGTAAAAATAAGGAAATAACCTGAACCGTTTTAATTTCTTTTTCAGGGGTTAATTGCAGGGGATGAGCGGAAAAAAACAGGTGTTTTTGGGTAATTCGAAACAATATACTTATCTTGAAAACAGAAACCCGAAACGTTCATCCTTTCCAGCCATGGAATATCGGAATATCCAAACCGGAAAACCTTTTTTGTGGATTACCATATTTTTGTTTGTTATTGTCTTTTGGGTTCAATTTAACTTTTTGCCGGAAGAATTTTTTTCTCTTTCTCTGGCGTTCTCTATTCTGCTGATGGTTTTTGCATTTTTGTTTTACCGTTTGAAAACCACGGTAAATGATCATGAGATTGTGGTTTCGTTCGGACTCGGGCTCATTGAAAAGCGAATTTCTCTGAGTAAAATTCTCAGGGTTAACAAAGTCAGAAACCCGATATACATCGGCTGGGGCATACGATTCGGTCCGGGCTACACACTTTATAATATAAGGGGGTTCGATGCCGTGGAAATTGAATTTAAAGACCGAAAATGGCGGTTTCGGATAGGAACCAACGACCAGGAAGGCCTCCACCGGGCCATTGCATCCCGATTAAAAGCATGATTTTTGATTATACTCTGTTATATGCGAATATTCTTAACCCTGTTTTTTTTTCAAATGCTCTTCTACATCGGAGCGCCTGCACAACCCCGTATAATTAAGGTCGAGGACCTGAAAAAAATGATACCGGATTCGGGCGACACCCTGTACATCATTAATTTCTGGGCTACCTGGTGCGTTCCCTGCGTACAGGAAATGCCTCATTTTCTGGCTTTACACAAAGAAATCACCGAAAAGAAACTTAAAGCCAGAGTTTTGCTGGTAAGTCTTGATTATGCCGAAGATTATGAAAGCAAATTGCTTCCGTTTTTCAAGAAACACGGCTTACCCGGCTCAACCTATTTGCTGGATGAAATTAATGCCAACTATTTCATTCCTGCCATAGATCCCAAATGGAGCGGCACCCTTCCCACTACCCTGGCTTTAAAAGGCTGGAACGAGCCACGCCGGCTTCATGAGGGGCAGCTGGACGAAAACGGATTGCGTGAACTGGCAGGGTTGGAACCAACGACCAAAAGCCCCGGTAAGACGGGGCATTGAATCAGGACAGCCGGTAAACTATCAGGCTTTTGGACGCGCTTCGCTTACGGCAAGATTGCGGCTTCTCACGGGTTGTCCGTTAAGACCTGCAATGGCTGCCTGGGCCTGCGCATCATCCGGCATTTCAACAAAACCGAATCCCTTGCTGCGGCCGGAAACTTTGTCGGTAATAATCTTTACAGAATTTACTGTTCCGAATTTTTCAAACTGTTCCCTGATTTCGCTTTCTTTAACTGCGTAATCAAGATTTCCGATAAAAATGTTCATTAGAAGAAAGAATTAATGTGCAAATGTATGATTTTTTCCAATACGTGCTACCTTCCTTTAAATAAAGACTTAGGCAAAAATCCGGATGTCTCTGATCCACTCTTCTCCCAGCTCCTTATTGATATCATCAATCAGGGCAGATTTTCCCATAAGAATTTCGTTTCTGATGACCGGAGATTCGATAAAAGCGATCAAAATCCCATCCCGGATTTTTAACTCCCGGGTATTTTTGGAAATCAGGGTTCCCAGGCGTTTTTCCCAAAAGGTTTTCACTTTTGCCTCCCGCATTTTATCGTCGAGGCGATAGGTGCGCAAAAGGTCCTCAATGGCCTGCTTCAGCGTTTTTTCGTTATTGCCCGACATATTCAGCGTCTAAAATTTCACCGTTTTTTACCGTAAACATTTTCACTTCTGCATCAATGCCCGAGAACAAATTTTTCATGGTAATGGCATTAGCATCGGTTATAAAAACCTGCCCGAAAGTCCGGTTCCCTACCATTTCCAGCATTTTCCTTATTCTGACTTCATCCAGATGGGCAAACAGATCATCGAGCAATAAGAGGGGCGTAGTGCCGGTATTCTCCTTCAGAATGTTAAACTGAGCCAGCTTTAAGGCTAACAAGGCCGTTTTCTGTTGTCCCTGGGAACCAAACTTTTTCAGCGATTTACCGTCGAGCATAAATTCCAGATCATCGCGGTGAATCCCGGTTCCGGAATATCCCAGCCAGGAATCCCGCTCCCTTCCCGCCACCATCAATTCAGCCCAGGTCGACTCCAGCAGGGCACTTTTATAAGCTATCTGTGGCTCTTCCTTTCCGGAAGAAAGATTCTGATAATTCCGGATAAACTCCGGCATTAATAACTGGCAAAAGCGCTGCCGTTTAAGAAAAATTTCCGTGGCCGGGCCTTCCATCTGGCTGTCGTACACATCGAGCATTTCCTGGTCGCCGTTTTTGTTTTCGCGGATTTTCTTCAACAGGCTGTTCTTTTGGGAAAGCAGATTGATATAGAAAATAAGATTCCGGAGGTAATCAGGATCCATTACGGCAATAAAACTGTCGAGAAACTTGCGTCGCTCCTCCCCGCCCCCAATCAGAATAGACTGGTCGGAAGGGGAAACCAAGACCAGGGGAATGAGCCCCAGATGCTCGGAAAGTTTTTCGTATTCTTTTTTATTTTTCCGGAAGCTCTTTTTCTGTCCTTTCTTAAGGCCGCAAAAAATATCCAGCACCTTACCCTGTTTTTCGAAGCTGCCTTCTATCAGGAAAAAAGAGGCTTCATTTCTTATGTTCTGGGAATCTGCCGGGGGGAGAAAACTTTTGCAATTGGCCAGATAGTGAACCGCATCCAGAAAATTGGTTTTTCCCGAGCCATTTTTTCCCGTAAAACAGTTAATTTCAGGCGATAAGAGAAGGTTCGCCTCGGGGTAATTCTTAAAGTTAACCAATTGGATATTCCTCAAAAACATGGTACAAAGGTAAGCCAAGGCGGAATAAAGAGGCCGAATTGGTTATTCACAAAAAAATCTTAATTTTGACCCCTCAATTTTTAATTTAAATGGCTGATAATAAAGAAGAACCAATTGTAGACGTTCAGGGCGCCCTCAGCAAAACCGAACAATACATTGAACAGAACAAAAAATCCCTGCTGGTAATCCTGAGTGTTGTTGCCGGTTTGATCATTTTGATTTTCGGATACCGCGAATTCTACAGTAAACCCATGGAGCAACAGGCTTACGAAGCGATGTTTGCCGCAGAGAAATATTTTGAGAAAGATTCGGTCGATAAGGCCATGAACGGAGATGGAACAAATCCCGGCTTTATTGAAATCGTAGAAGAATACGGAAGCACCAAGGCCGGTAATCTGGCCAAATATTACCTGGGTGTTTGCTATTTCCAGAAGGGAAACTATGAAGCCTGCATTGAATCGCTGGATGATTTTTCTCCTAAAGGATTATTTGTAGGGCCCGTATCTGAGTCGTTGTTTGGTGATGCTTTGATGGAATTAGGGAAAACTGAGGAAGCTATTGATCATTACCTCAAGGGGGCAAATATGGATCGCAACGAAATGACGACCCCTATGCTTTTGATGAAAGCGGGAAAGTCGTACGAGTTGCTTGGAAAATACAAAGAAGCTGCCGGTTTGTACGAACAGATCCGCAACGAATTTCCTGAGACTAACGAGGGAAAGGAGATCGACAAGCATTTATTTTTTTTTTTTTTCATAAAACGCATAACCGAACAAGGTCCCCTGCCCAATAACAAGGATTTTTCCGATCTGCGCCCTTCCTATAGAGTGCCTCCTGAGGAAGCATCCACAC
>CALEYQ010000035.1 GCA_937924855.1 uncultured Bacteroidota bacterium
GGTTCTGAACCCGATATCGCCGCCTGCCAGCCCAAAATACTTTCTTTCGATAAACGGAATGAGTTTGAATATGCCGGAGCTGCCGGAGGATTTATTGATTTTCTGGGCTATCCCTTTTGCCGGGGAAGAATATTTCACAATCACGAATTGGATATGGGCCAGTACGACGATACCACCGAAATTTTCTGGGCCACCGGTGCATGCCTGGCCGTTAAAGCCAAAGCCTTTCATGAGGCCGGAGGTTTCGACGAAGACTTCTTCGCCCATATGGAAGAAATTGATTTGTGCTGGCGTATGAAAAATTCAGGACACCGGATTTTCTATTGCGGCGATTCTACCGTTCATCATGTGGGCGGTGCAACCCTCCAAAAAATTAATCCCCAAAAAACTTTTCTGAACTTCAGGAACAGTCTTTTTTGCCTGGTCAAAAACGGCAGGGGATGGAAGGTACCCTTTCTTGTTTTATACCGGCTCTTCCTCGACGGAATAGCTTCCCTGAAATTTATTGCCGAAGGTAATTTCATGCACTTCCTGGCCGTATTCCGGAGCCACCTGAGCTTTTATTTCCATCTGATTCCCATGATCCGAAAGCGCAGGAAGCTTGCCAAATCCCGAAACCGGATTTCAGAATTTCCCATGTACCGGAAAAGTATTGTCTTTGAGTTTTACCTGCGGGGCTTACGCACTTTTTCTGCCCTCGATAAATCCCGGTTCAGATAACGAAGCAGGGCTGCCGCAGCGAGACGGTAAGAGTCGAATCCAAAACCACCAATGGTTCCTATGCACCGGGATCCGGTATAGCTGATGTGGCGGTAGTCTTCCCGGGAAAAAATATTGCTCAGATGAACCTCCACCACCGGAATTTCAACGGCTGAAATGGCATCGGCAATGGCAATGGATGTATGTGTGTAAGCCCCGGGGTTAATGATGATGCCCTCGTAGTTCCCCTCGGCCTTATGAATCCGGTTGATGATTTCGCCCTCTACATTACTCTGGTAAAAAGAAAACCTGATTTCCGGGTGACTTTCCTTTAAAAGTTTCATGCCCTCTTCAAGGCTCAGCTTTCCATAAACTTTTTTTTCCCGCTTTCCGGTCAGATTGAGGTTGGGGCCGTTTATTACCAGGATTTTCATTGGCCAAAAGTACAAATTCGGTGCATTGTTTTGTTGATAATTCGGTTTTGAGAAATTCCGGCAGGGCGTATTTGGAAGTAATTTTAAGCATGTGGAAAGCGGAATTGAACGGATTTAAGGCCTATCTGAAGCTGGAGCGCTCATTGTCGGAAAATACCCTGGATGCCTATCTCCACGATGTGAACCTTCTTACCACCTACCTGACAGAAACCGGACTGTCCGCATCCCCCGGGGGCATAAGCCGGTCGCATATTGAAAATTTTCTGGCCTGGATTCACGATAAAAACTTTAGCGAGGGCTCTCAGGCCAGGGTCTTGTCGGGACTAAAAGCCTTTTTTGCCTACCTGATAAAAGAGGATGTCCTGAAATCCGACCCCTGTGAATTGATCGAAGGACCGGCACGGGTCAGAAAGATACCGGATACGCTTTCTTTGGAAGAGATAGAAAAAATGCTGGGTTCCATTGACCTTTCCAGAAAGTCGGGCCATCGCGACAAAGCCCTGATCGAAACCATGTACAGTTGCGGCCTGAGGGTGTCGGAATTGGTAAACCTGAAAATTTCCGCCCTTAAGTTTGATGAGGGTTTTATCAGAGTTACCGGCAAAGGCGATAAAGAAAGACTGGTTCCCATCGGCGGCGCAGCCATAGACGCCGTGAAGCTTTACCGGGAGCATGGGCGAGGCAGCCTGAAAATAAAATCCGGAGCGGAAGACATTCTTTTTCTCAACCTGAAAGGAGGGCCGCTTTCCAGAATTTCTGTGTTCAACCTGATAAAAACCCTGGCCGCAAAAGCGGGCGTAAGGAAAAGAATCAGTCCACACACCCTGCGGCATTCCTTTGCCACACATCTTTTGGAGGGCGGTGCCGATTTAAGGGCCATACAGGAAATGCTCGGCCATGCCTCTATTACCACGACTGAAATTTATACCCATATCGACCGGCGTTTTCTAAGGGAAACAATCCTTCGTTATCATCCCCGTTCAGGGACTGGATTCAGAAAAAAATAGTAGGTTTGAGATTCGGTCATGGAAATACGAAATATCCATGTTTTTACTTCTTTGGGCCTCATCAGCTCCCTAACCGCTCTTTTCCTTTTTCCCTCTGCTTTTCCCTGGCTTGCCTTTGTTTATGCCACCCTGGGATTTTTCTCAAGCCTGAAGGAGGTATCAAAATACACTTCAGGTTTCCAGTTTTTTGCCGTATTTGTTTCCTGTGCTTCGGTAGCCCTTTTGCTCGAATGGGAGCATTTCCCGGCTTTTCCCTGGATGGGAGTTTGTATGTTGTTCTGCTATTTTGGAACCATAGGAAGGGTCATCTTTTTTACCCGCCTTACCCTCACCGGAGGCAAATGGTTTGAACCGCTCATGCTTGCCGGTGCAATAATGACTTATCTGGCAGGAAATTTACTCCTTCCCTATGGATGGGAAGGATGGGTACTCCCCGGAATTTGTATCGCTTTCCAGATGTTGATTGGATGGGGAGTTTATAAAGACATGAAGCAGCTGGGTTCCCACGCCCTGAAAGGATATAAAGTTCAACTGGAAACCAAAGCGCCTGATTTTTCCCTGCCCGATCAGAACGGACAAATAGTAAACCTTGCCGATTTTCGCGGGAAAAGGCATTTGCTCCTGATATTCGTAAGAGGCGATTGGTGTCCAGCTTGTCACATGATGCTTCGTACCTATGAAAAAAACGTAAAGAAGTTCATGGAGAAAAATATTTATTGCATGGCCATCGGTCCCGATCCTGTAGGTGTGAACCGGGAAATGGTGATGAAGTTAGGTCTGGAGTTCAGCGTGCTTTCCGACGATCGTCAGCAAACCGCCATGAAATACGGTGTTCAGCTTGAAAATTACGATAATGATTTTGCCGACAAATACGATGAAGGAATTCCCCTCCCCGCAAGTTTCCTGGTTGATAAGGACGGCATTGTGCGATATGTTTCCCGGCCCGATAAAGTTGGGGAGTTTCTCGATCCCTCCCGCATTTTCCCCATAATAGATAACCTGAAATAGCCATGATTTATACCCTTTCCGTAATTGGTATCAGCCTCCTTCTTATGACGGCGGTAATTACGGCGGCGGCTTTTCTCAGGAATTCATTTCTGGAGAAAAGGGTAGGGGAACTTGATAGACAAAAATCAAATTATGAAAGTATTATCGAACAGGCCAACGATGCCATGTTTGTAATCGACATTGCCGACGGACGTGTTCATCAATGCAATCCTTCAGCTGGCGAATTGCTGGGGTATACTCCCCGTGAGCTGGTGTCAAAAACACTTTTCGATCTTCAGCCCCCGGAATTCCTTCTTAAGAGTAGTCAGACCGTAGCGGATGTTTGGGAAAAGAGAGGGTTGATATTCGATGACATTCCCTTTGTAAGAGCCGATGGAAGCCAGATTCCTGTGGAATGTTCGGCTAAGGTGGCTCCCTTTTCCGGCCGTCCCGCCATTGTGATTTACGCAAGAGACATCACGGAAAGGCTGACCATGCAAAATGAAATACGGCATCAGAGCGCCATCATTGAAGAAAAAAACAAAGACATTACCGCCAGTATAGAATACAGCAAGCGGATTCAGCGTTCGGTGTTTCTGGAAAAGGATCTGATTAAAAAGTATTGCCCGGAGTCCTTCATTTTTTTCCGGCCCAGAGACATAGTAAGTGGTGATTTTTACTGGTTTTGGTTCCCCGGCCTGGAGGCCGATGGAATTGAGGCTGAGTCTGCAGAATCAAACGGTGACCGCCGATTGTGGATGGCGGCCGTGGATTGCACCGGCCATGGGGTGCCAGGAGCCTTTATGAGTATTATTGGAAATACGCTTTTGAATCGTACCATCACGGATCCCACCATAAAAACCCCGGCCGAAGTATTGAATTTTATGAACCGGGAAATAAAGAAGATGTTGAACCAGAAGCAGGACTCCACCCCGGTGCGGGATGGCATGGATATGGCTCTGGTAAAAATCAATTTTTCAATAAACCAGCTTTCTTTTGCCGGAGCCAACAACCCGGCTTATGTTATACGGAATGGAGAAATAACAGAATTGAAGCCCCACAAACAACCCATTACCGCCTCACCCGATTCCGGTGGTGTGCCTTTTACAGACCAGGAACTGAAACTGGAAAAAGGAGATGTAGTGTATTTGTTTTCAGACGGATTCCCGGATCAGTTCGGTGGAGAAAAAGGTAAAAAATTCCTTTACAAGCGGTTTAAGGAATTACTGGTTTCAATTGCTGAAAAACCCATGGAAGAGCAGAAACAAATCCTGCAGGATACACTTTCAGTATGGAAGGGAGATCTTCCCCAGGTGGATGATATTCTGGTGATGGGGGTAAGGGTCTGATCAAATAATTTTCCCGTCAACCATTTTTATCTCACGGTCGGCTATTCCGGCCAGCTCCGGATTATGGGTAACAATTACAAATGTTTGTCCCAGCTTTTCACGAAGATTCAAAAAAACCTGATTCAGCTCTCTGGCATTTTGTGTGTCCAGATTTCCGGAGGGTTCATCCGCAAATACAATGCCGGGCTCATTGATGAGGGCACGGGCAATGGCTACCCTTTGATTTTCCCCGCCGGAAAGTTCCGCAGGTTTATGTTCTCTGCGTTCGTACACTCCTAATAATTTCAAAAGCTCCTCCGCCTTTGCCTCCGCCTCTTTTTTGCTTTTCCCTCCGATGAAGGCCGGAATGCAAACATTTTCCAGTGCGGTGAATTCAGGAAGTAAATGATGAAATTGAAAAACAAACCCCATGTTCCGGTTACGAAAACGGGCCAGCTGACTTCCGCCGAAGCCCAAAAGGTCGGCATCCTTGAAAAATACTCGACCGCCATCAGGCTTATCAAGGGTTCCCAAAATATGAAGCAGGGTGGTTTTTCCTGCGCCGGAGGGTCCGGTAATGGCAAGAATTTCCCCGGCGTTTATGGTGATGTCAACTCCCTTCAACACTTCGAGGATTCCGTATTTTTTCGTTACGCCCTCAGCCCTTACCATTGCCATAGTCCTGTTTCTTTTTTTTCTTCACCAAATATAAGTAATCAAGCCAGTAAAATGCCTTGAATGAAATGGAATTCGTCATGGGAAAAGTAAAGGAATTCATGAAGTCGTTAGGGTAATTGGGCCTGGGCAGGCTTCCAACCTGGTCGTTATCGATGATGTTTTTGTAAACCAGGGTGAGCTGGCTTCCGGGCGCAAACCACCAGGAATAAACAAGGTCTATGCTGTAAGCCGTAAAATTATAGTCGTTTTCTCCGGTGTATCCTAAAGCAGGATTCAGGCTGCCGTCATCATTCAGAAAATAATAATCCTTGTAAACCCCGCTGCTCCAGTAATGTCTTCCTGTGAGCGTAAGGGCCATATCGTTTTTGAAAAGGTACCTTGCGAAAACGGAATGGCTGATGGTGGTGATTGACCTTCCTCCGAATACAATATCGCCCACAGGGCTCATGGTTGCAAAGCCGGGGTTGTAAGGGTCTTTGTCCCAATCGATATTATAGGTTAAGGAGAACTTATTGGAAAAGCGATACCTGGGGCCAAAGCGAAATCCGCCTCCGGGCGGACTCTTGAAATTGTGAAAGTTTCCGGGGAGGAAATTGCCCATTCTGACATTTCCGTCGAGCGCCAGTTTTCTTCGGTAATCGGAGCTGATGCCAAAGTTCATGTAATACCATTCCCAGGTTCTGAAAACCCTTCCCGGAATCCGGGGTTCGAAATAATCGTAATTAGCTAATGGAGAAACGGTAAATCCTCCGTAAAAGGAATGGAATTTTAAATTGGTTCCGAAAAAGAAGGCATTGATAAAACTCCCGGTTGGCTTTCCGGTTTCATTAAAGTAGGAATAGTCAAGACTCAGGGAGGTATTGGTATTCCGCATCCGCTTTCCGGGAACAAATGTGCGGTGTTCAACATCAGCAGAAAACCGCGTAAAATTTCCAAAAACCAAAAAGCCCAGATCGCTGGGGTCAAAATCACGACTCACGGAAGAAACAGAGGCAGAATATTCCCAGGCTCCGCCGATTTTTCCGATTTCAAAATTGGAACGGGTTCCGGTTTTAGGTTTTGAACCTCCTGTTTCGGGGTCGGGCAACAAAACATGGCTGTAAGTAAAATCGCCCTCAACGGAAAGTGTGTTTTTTTTGTTTTCACCGTAAAAGCCCAGGGCAGAAACATTGGCGTCCCTGAAATTTCCTTCTCTCAGCACATTGGTATTCATAAAGCCAATACTCCGGTTGTTGTTGAACTGCTGATCCACCACAAATAAATTGTAGTTTGCCATGGGTTCGGTTAAAATTTTATATGTTTCTCCTGTAGAGTCTCTTACCACAGCATTCATTTCAGCGGTTATGGCATTTAAAATCCCGATTCCGGTTTTCCCCAGGGTCCTGCCTGAAACCTTGAAGGCATTGATGAGATTTGTCTGGGCAGGATTTTTTTCAAGGGTTTCTCCGGGCTTCAGGAGAAAGGGCACACTGTAAAATTTCCCGGGAGTTCGCCCGATCCTCCGGGAATAAAACAAACCACCCTGGTTAAATAAATCTGTTCCTTCCCTGAAAAACTCCCGGTTTTCGGCAAAAATTACTTCCCGGTAGCTCAGGTTTTTCACTCTTCGGTCGGTTTGAGCCTGTCCGAAATCAGGGAACAAAATCATGTCCAGGGTAAAGCTTTCACTGATTCCGTATTTTACATCGGCTCCTACATTGTAGGAAAAGCCCTCCACAAATTCGTTGTTCCCCGCTCCCGAAGGAACTCTTTCATAATAGGAGGAAACATAAGGATTGAAAGAAAGGCGAAGGGGAGGTTGTATGTCTTCTATGCCATCCAGAAAGCCGTAAAATTTCTGAATGTTGGTGGAACCGCTGGGGATTAAACACCACTGGTCGAGTTCCCTCAGACGACGGATGCCCCGTGTTGCCTGCATGGACCAGTTTTGGTTTTTTTGGTTTGGGAACCGAATGGCACTATACGGAATTCTGAATTCCGCCACCCAACCCTGATCATTGATTTTGGTTTTGCTCTCCCAGACCGCATTATAAGTATAGTCGGAAAACCTCCCATCCACCTGAACCCCGCTGGCATATACCTGAAAAAAGAAAGCATCCTGGCGGGAATTATACGTGTCGAAAATAATCCGGAAATCATCGGCATTTAATCCTCCGGCATCCCGACTGCCCAATTCAGCCAAAATACTGTCGGGATAGGTGTCATACATAAAGGCTCCCACATAAATGGCCTGATCATCATAAGCAATTTTTACTTCTGTTCTTTGCGTGGGCGGACGGTTCTCATCGGGAAGTCGTTGTACAAAATCTGAAAACCCGGGAATGTTTTGCCAGCAGGCATCATCCAGCACCCCGTCAATTTTGGGTGGGTTTGTAATGCGAACCGCCGAATAATGTTTAAGGGTATCGTTGCCGGCAGACAGCCACAGAGAGGAAAGCAGTAAAACCGGCAACAGATGCAGGACGGGTCGCATATGCAAAATTAAAATTTGTTTGGCGGAGCTCTCAGGATTTTATGCAGGAATACATAAAAAGACGATGAATGGAGTTTTTAAGGTATAGATTCAGGCTTTTATCCCCAACCCGGAACGGGCGGCGGCAGCAGAAATTTCACGCAGGTCGCCCGGCAGCATTCCTTCCGACTTCAATTTCCCGATTCGGGTACGGATTATTCTTAATGCGGGTAATCCCTCCATTCCAAACATCCGCCGTATCTGACGGTTTTTCCCCTCGTTTAGCTGAACGACTACCCAACAGGTTTTTTCAGGGGCTCTTTTCATAATGGGAAGCTCGGCCGGGGGGATAAGGGATTTCATTTCTTCCGGAAGGAGCATGATCCGGCAGGGTAGGGTGGGAACCTTTTTTCCTTTAATGCTTATCTCCATTCCGGATGCTATCCGTTCGAATTTTTCCGGGTCGGGCCGTCCGTCTAAAAACACAAGAGATTCCTTTTCCGGTGCCTTGCCCGGGTCGGAATAAAAACGATGCAGGGATTTGTCGTTGCTGATGATCAGTAAACCCTCGCTTTTTTCATCCAACCGCCCCAGGGGATATGCATCGCGGGGCAGACCCGTTAATAAATCACCCAGAGTTGTTTTTCCGGCTTCTTTTCCAAAGCGGCAAACAACTCCATAAGGCTTGAAAACAAGAAAATATCTAGGGCTCAAGGGCGGGACTAAATTCTTACCTTTGCAAAGTACCTAAAAGCTTCACATGAAAGGAACTTTTTGCATTATTTATTTTCTCCTTACCTCCCTTTTCACTTCTTTATTTTCCCAGGAACACTTTAAATACGACTGGGATAAGAACCCTGCCCTCTCAATTTTAAATGAGACAGAGAAAAAGGAGGGAACGGTCGTAATCAAAGACAAAAGAATTGTGGAATTCTTTTACAATGAAAAAGGAAATTTGTCGATGTATCAAACCCGCCATCTCCGGATAAAAGTAAATAATGACAAGAGTATTGAGGAGAACAACCGGGTTTATATTCCCATGGGCGAAGTGGTGCGGCTCATAGACCTGAAAGCCCGTTCTTTGGGGCCTGATGGAAAAGTAAAGATTCTGGATAAAAACTCCATTAAGATAGTCGACAATTACGAAAACCTGGGACCCTTCCGGATTTTTGCTTTTGAAGGGGCTGAAGTTGGCAGCGAACTGGAATATCTTTATACGGTCGAGAAAAATGCCAGTCTTTTCGGAACCGAAAAAGCACAGAGCGACGACCATAAACGGCAATTTGAATTCTCCCTTTACTCCCCCGAAAACCTGATTTTTGAAGGAAAGTCATATAACGGGATTCCGGAGCCGGTGGTAGCAGATATTGAAAACGCGAAAAGGTCTTTTCATATAAAAGCATTTAACCTCCCCGGCATTAAGGAAGAGCGTTACTCTGCCTACAAGGCCATGTTGGGTCGGATTGAATACAAGCTCGCCATTAATCTCCTTAGGGGCAATACCCGCACCCTCACCTGGAACGATGCTGCCGAGCGCTATTATTCTGCCATTACCTATCTGGGTGGAGATGCGAAAACAAATTCGGAAGCCCAGAAGAACAGGAAAAAGACAGAGGGGGTTGTGGCTAAATACCTGAAATCGGTGAAGTTTGAAAAAAATGCAACGCCTGAACAAAAAGTCAGGAAAATTGAATCCGACCTGAAAAATAACATTGTAATTAAAGAAGCATCAGGACAGGGATTGGACCAGCCGGATAAAATCCTGGTCAATAAATATGGAAATGCACTTGGAATGACCCGGCTTTTTGTAGAAATATTCAGACAACTGAAGATTGAAAATCAAATTGTCATTACCTCCGACCGTACAGCAACTTTTTTCGATCCCGATTTCGACACCTGGCATTATCTGGATCATTTTCTCATGTATTTCCCAGGGTTCGACAATTACATGGCTCCCGGAATGCCTTATTCCCGCCTGGGTGTCATACCCAGCGAATGGATGTGTCATTACGGCTTGTTCGTTACGTTTGAAAAGCCCTCCGCCAATTCCAAAGATCCGGTTCCCATCGCCAAGATCAATGCCATTCCATGCCCATCCTACAAACTGAGCTACGACTCCATGTTTGTAAAAATTCAATTTGGCCCCTCTCTTTCTTCGGTTACTGCCGAGGTGAAAAGGTCGCTTTCCGGTTTCTCCGCAGCCGGATTGCAGGCTGTTTACAACCTGATACCATCTGAAAACCAATTGGAGACCCGCGAGTCTTTGCTCAAGTTCATGGGCGACGATGCTAAAGTGAGTAGCTCTAAAGTTTTTAATGCCAATGATATGATGATGGGTGTTAAACCCTTTGTACTTACCGGCGAGGTTACTCTGGGAACCCTGCTTGAATCGGCCGGTGACAAAACTCTTTTTCATGTGGGCATGACCATCGGCCCCCAGGTGGAGCTTTACCAGGAAAGAGAACGAAGACTTCCGGTGGAAAATGAATATAACCGGGGTTATTACCGCGAAATTTCTTTTCCTGTCCCCGATGGGTATAAAATTACCAACCTTGATGCTCTTAACATGAAGGTGGTTTGTACTTACGATGGCACCGCCGCGGAATTTGTTTCATGGTACAAACAAGACGGAAAAATGATCACCGTTTTTATCGAGGAGAATTATCGTGAAATCCGACTCCCGCTGGAAAAGTTTGAAGATTTCAGAAAGGTAATCAATGCGGCTGCCGATTTCAATAAAATAACCCTGTTTTTTGAGCGGGTTGGAAAATAAAGTATGATAAAATTCTCTGAGAGTACTCTGGATAATGGTCTTAAGGTGATTCACCACCGCGATGAATCCGTTCCCCTTGTATGTGTTAATGTACTTTACGATGTGGGGGCGCGTGACGAAGATGAAGACAAAACCGGCTTTGCTCATTTGTTCGAACACCTGATGTTTGGGGGAAGCATTAACATTCCTAATTACGATGAACCCCTGCAAAAGGTAGGTGGAGAAAACAATGCCTTTACCACCAACGACCTTACCAATTATTACCTGACCGTTCCCTATCCGAATGTGGAAACCGGTTTCTGGCTCGAGTCGGATCGCATGCTATCGCTCGCATTTTCCGAAAAAAGTCTGGAAGTCCAGCGCAATGTGGTAATCGAAGAATTTAAACAACGCTACCTGAACCAGCCCTACGGCGATGTATGGCTTTTGATGCGGCCCCTGGCCTATAAGCACCATCCCTACAAATGGGATACCATAGGGAAGGAGATAAGTCATATTGAAAACGCCCGGATGGAAGATGTAAAAGATTTTTTCAACCGGTTTTATAATCCGTCCAATGCCACCCTGGTTATTGCAGGAAGCATCGGATTTGAACAGTGCATGGACCTTGCCCGGAAATGGTTTGAACCGATTTCCCCCGGTGTTAAATTTAAGAGAGTGCTTACCCCTGAACCGGCCCAAACCGAAAAACGAAGCCTGAAAGTCACCCGTCCTGTGCCTGTAAGTGCACTCTATAAGGTGTGGCACATGCCCTGTCGTATGGATCCTGATTATCACGCATGGGATCTCCTCAGCGATATTTTTGGCCGGGGGAATTCTTCCCGCCTCCAGGTAAATCTGGTCCAGAAGAAAAAAATATTTTCCGAAATTAATATGTCGGTTAGCGGCGACCTGGATCCCGGACTTCTTGTTTTTTCCGGAAAACTTTTGCCGGGTATTAGTCCCGAAGCGGGAGAAGAGGCCCTGGAAGAAGAGTTGGAAAAATTCAGGAAGAACGGGGCAGGGGAGCAGGAGTTGGGAAAGGTGATTAATAAAGCCGAGTCTTCCCTGATTTTTTCGGAAATTTCTCTTCAGAATCGGGCCTTCAATCTCGCCCTGGCTTCGTTGATGGGCAATACTTCCATGATTAACGAGGAAGCTGAAAAGTACCGGAAGGTCAAAAAAGAACAATTGACAGATATTATGCTTAATAAGGTGGTTGATTCCAACGCTTCCGTTGTTTATTACAATGCCGATTTATGACAACCGATCGATCCATAGCCCCTCCGATAAATCCGGTTCCCAGAGTTAAACTCTCGGTACCTGAACCCTTGTTTCTTTCCAATGGCATTCCGGTTTATATTGTTGAAGCCGGGGCCCTTGACTTGTGCCGGATCGAACTTTTATTTAAGGCCGGAAACACCGCTCAGGAAAAAAAACTAACTGCCAGTTTTGCCAGCTCCCTTTCCGACTCGGGCACACCCCGGTTGAATGCCGAACAAATTGCCGAAAGCATCGATGCCTATGGGGCATTTCTGGAAAATGAATTCTTTTTCGATTACGCCTCCGTAAATCTGTATAGCCTTACCCGTCATGTTGAAAATGCAAGCCGGATTCTGGGGGAAGTAATCCGGGATGCCTCTTTTCCCGAAAATGAATTTGAGGTGCATTCCGCCTTTTCACGACAGCGCTTTCTGGTGGCCATGAAAAAGGTGCAGCATATTTGTTCCCGGAAATTTTCAGACCTGCTTTTCGGGAATAATCATCCCTATTCAACTGCACTTGAAGAATCCGATTTTGATGCCATCACATCTCATGATGTTCGCCGGTTTTATCATCGCTTTTACCGCCCCGACAACCTGATGATTTTTGTGAGCGGTCAACCCGGCTCCAACATACTATCAATCCTGGAAAAGGAGTTTGGAAAAATTGCATGGCCTTCAAATGATGAAAAACCGGTTTTCCCCAAAACCCTGATACCCGTTTCAGAGTCTGGAAAATTTCATATTAAAGTAGACGACGCACTTCAGTCGGCCATAAAAATTGGAAAGCGATGTTATGGACGAAAAGACCCCCGTTTTCCCCTGCTGGCCCTGGCCAACACGGCTTTGGGAGGTTATTTCGGATCACGCCTAATGGCCAATATCAGGGAGGATAAAGGTTACACCTATGGAATAGGGTCAGGAATTATGTCGCTGGAATACGATGCTTTCTGGAGTATTTCCACCGAGGTGGGAGCCGATGTTACCGCCGATGCGCTGAAGGAAATTTACTTCGAAATCAGGAAAATGAATGAGTCGGGATTGTCGCAGGATGAATTAGCTACGGTGAAGAACTATATGCTTGGCAGTTTTCTGGGGAGCCTTGATTCCCCCTTTCAAATTGGTGATAAGGTCAGAACCATTGCTTTCTACGGCCTGGACAAAAACTACTACGAATATTTTACCGACAAAGTATCATCAGCCGATGCCCTTGAAGTGGGTCGGGTTTTTAACGATGTGTTTTCGGAAGAAAACCTTGTGGAACTTGTAGTCGGCCTCCGATAACTTTTTAACCGGACATTGTTTATTCTTTCCAATTTTCCAGCCCTCCCTTCGTTTGGGGTATTGATTACCTTTAACTATGCTATCCCAGCTTCGGAAAATCCCACCTGCCTATGTTTCAACCATGGTGGCGGAATTCGGTGTTTTGCTTGCCGGAATCTGGGTTTACCGGCTCGCCTCACTTCAATTTGGTGAGCAGGGTTTCGATGAGTATGCCATGTGCCGGAGAAGTATTTCCTTCCTCCAGCCCCTGCTGATTTTAGGTTTCGGAGTTGGCATTCCCCGCTTTGTGGCTTTTTCGATGGCCGATAAAAAATATGCCTCTCCGGGATCATATTTTTATTCCGGCCTTACGCTTTCCCTGAGCTTTGCTTTTCTGGTTCTGGGAACTTTGTTTGTCTTTTCCGATACAGCCGCTTTTTTTCTTTTCGGCTCTTCCGACTTCGCCTACCTGATAACTCCTGTATTACTGATGATCCTGGCTCTGGTGTTTCATGGACTGGTTTACGGATTTTTCCGGGGGAGCATGAGAACATTTCAGGCAAATACTTTTCAGTTTCTGAACCTCGGACTCGTTCCGATTCTGGCCTTTTATTATTCTGAGCATATTGTTGAACTTCTTTACTTTACCGGTTTGGCCTGGATGAGCATTTCCTTGTTTTTTCTTTTTCAGATTTTTATTTCTCATCCCCCGGTCTTTTCCCGGGATAGAAAGCCGGCAAAGGAATTATTCAATTACGGAATCCGCAGGGTTCCCGGCGATTTTGCACTGGCCGGATTTATGGCCCTTCCGGCACTGCTCACGGCCCACCTGGTTTCGGATAATCTATCCACGGCCGGAGATGTTGCCTTCAGCGTTTCACTGGTGAATATGGCCGGAGCTGCATTTGGTCCCATCTGTCTCCTTCTGCTCCCTAAAGCAAGTACGGCTTTTGCACAAAACAATACCGGTGGACTCCTGAAAGAGGTGAAAATTATAACCTGGTTTACGGCCCTTTCTTCCTTGGTGGGTATTTTAATCGTCCAGATTTTTGCTGAAGAACTCCTGACTTTATACCTTGGGTCATATCCCTCTTCGCTGCCTGAAATTGTGAGATGGGTGGTTCCCGGAATCCTCGGCTTTGGTGTTTATGTTTCACTCCGCAGTGTACTTGATGCCTATTATATAAAGGCGGTAAACACTTCCAATATTATCCTGACTTCAGTGGTATTCCTTTTTATCTCCGGTGCAACATTCTTTATGAAGCTCGATTTTATGTATATCCTGTACGGATTCCTGTTTTCTGTTTTTCTGTTGGGTTTCCTTACCTTGCGTCAAACATTTCAATTATTAACCGGTAAGGGAACTACATGATACACTTCCTTACACCCTTTTTGATAACTGTTTTTGCCTTCCTCTTAACGAGAGCAATATGGAAAAACACGCGTGAAATTTCCTTTCCTATCGGTTCATTTCTTATTTTTTACTGGACTATTCTTGGAGGCTGGCTGAAAATATTTGATGAAGTTAGCGGCGGTCTGGGGAAAGAAATCGGTTTTCAATACTATTATTTCAACGATCTTGTTTTTCCTGTTCAGGTTGATGCCTATTACCATGCCTCCCTGGCTTTGTATGGTGTTTTTTATCTGGGAATCCTGACCACGGTTTGGATCATGACTAAAAACAGAAGCAAAGAAATTCAACCCGACTATCAGCCCGTTGTCATTCGCCATGAATTTTTGGTTTTGTTTTGTATCGCAGCCACCCTTATCAGTTTTTTCCTTATTTCGGATGAAATTCTTACGGCTGCTAAATTCAAAGAGTCGGTTTATGTGGTAACCCGCCACCAGCCGGGTCGCTGGAATACGCTGCATCAATTGTTAAATCAGGCTGCTGTTCTATCCCTATTTATAGGACTTATCTGTTTTCTAACCGGAAAAGAGGGTAAGCTATTTTCCTCAGAACGGAAAAAGTACACCCTGTTTTTGTATATTCTTGGACTGATCATGGTGGAAGGAATTCTCCTGCTGGAAGGGAACCGGAAGGAGATTTTTTTCGGAGGTATATTTGCCCTTTTGTTTTATTTCCATAATGCGGCTCCCAAACCAAGGATAAAAATTATTGCCTTGTTCATGGTATTGACATTCACACCGGTTTTCTTTTCAGGTGGCCTCCGAAGTTATTCCCCCGTTTTTTTGACGAATTATTTTGATGTTTCGGAAAACACTTTCAGCCGGCTTAAGGAATTTCAATATTCTGGATTTACGGCTAAAGGGGCTACACTTTCTTTTTTGTTCAGCAATGAAATTTTCTTTGCCCATTTTAGTTTGTATGGTGTTATATTATATGCCGTTCCCTTTACCTGGGGCAGTTCTCTCATCAGCCTGGCGGCATCTGCCATTCCAAGAGCATTTTGGGAAAACCGGCCCCCGCCTGTTTATGAATATTATGTGGAACAGGTGCATGCCATGCCAGGACAAGGATATACCATTCATCACGCCACGGCCTGGTATCTGAATTTCGGTATTCCGGGCATTGTGGCCGGTGCCCTGATCCTGGGTCTTATCTGGGGTTTTTTGTATCGCTCAAAACTCGCCTGGTCTGTTTGTGTTCCACCCTCGCCGGTTGGGAAGGCCGGATTCCTGAAAATATTTTTCAGTCTGGGTCTGGCCGGATTTACCGCCGGCCTCCCCGGAATTTTGCGGACCGGGCCTGAAGGGTATAAAACCCTTATCGTTGAAGATCTTTTAATGCCCGCACTTTTAATCTTTTTGTCCATCTTTTTGTATTTTAAAAGAAAATGAGCAGGATTTTAATTACTGGTGCCACCGGATTTATAGGGAAACATCTCCTGGAAAAATTAAAGGACTCTTCCCATGAGGTAATCCTGTTCTCAAGAAATCCTCAGGCGACTACCCCATGGGAAAATATTAATGGATCCGTTGAAGATTCCGATCTGGCGAAAAAGTTCCCGGGTAATATCGATATTGTGATTAACCTGATGGGAAATAAGAGAGAAGCCGAACGATTTTTTCCGGTTAATGCAAGGGGTACGGAAAATCTTGTGAAAGCAGCAAAGGAGCATGGCGTTAAACGTTTTTTTCATCTGAGTTCGGTAGGAGTATATGGAATTCCCTGGTCTGGTAGGCCCAGAATAGTGGACGAAAACATCCGGCCTGAACCCAAAAACAGCTATGAAAAAAGCAAACTCAAGGGGGAGAAGGCATTGCATCATGGGCAAAATGACTTCTTGTTCCCTCAGACTGTTATTTTACGTCCCACAAATGTTTTTGGCGAACATAATCCCGAATATCCCTTGCTCAGGATGATGCGCAGGATTCAGCAGGGAAAACTTCTTCCCCTTACACCAGGGGCTAAAGTGAATTTTGTTTACGCCGGTGATGTGGCGTCTGCTATCATGTTCTTTATCGACAAACCGGAACACTCAGGAATTTATAATGCAGGCGATTCCATGTTATTGGAGTACTGGCTTTCACACATAGCAAACCTACTTGGTAAAAAACCTGAAATCATGAAAGTACCCGGTTTTCTGATTTCTGCAACAGCTTTTTTTGCCGGTCCTTACCAACCTTATCTTGAATCGCTGAATAATAAGGTGGAGTTTTCGGGGAGCAGGTTATCTCAACTTACCGGTCTTGAGTTCCGGCCACTTACGGGACTTGTGAAATTGCTTGAGTTTTACCGGAATCAAAAATTGATATCATGAAACTTTGTTTCCTGGCCGATGCAGGTTCCATTCATACCCGACGCTGGGCCGGGTATTTTTCAGGTAAAGGATATCAGGTGGATGTTATTTCCTTTAACCCCGGAGCCGTTCCGGGAGCCAGGGTGCATGTTGTTGGTGGCGGGAAGATAAATCCCTCCGGCGGAAACTGGAAAGTGCTTTTTAATATGGGGAGCGTGAAGCAATTGCTCCGGGAAATAAAGCCCGATGTACTACATGCTCATTATGCCACAAGTTACGGGCTGGTCGGTGCCCTGAGCGGCTTACGCCCCTTTGTTGTTACCGGGCTGGGAAGTGATATCCTTGTTACGCCCGATAAGTCGATATTGTACAGGGTTCTTACACGCTATGTGTTGCATAAAGCTGATCATATTACAGCCATGGCGCCGCACATGGAGCATAAAATTCTAAGCTTCAAGATCCCCCCGCATAAAGTTTCGGTAATTATGTTCGGCATAGATCCCCGGATTTTTAATCCTGCCCATCGTAGTATTCCTGAAAACAAATTTGTTCTGGTTTCTACCCGGAATTTTGAGCCGGTTTACAATATATTTTCCATTCTGAAAGCGGTAAGTAAAATAAAAAATGAAATTCCCGGAATTGAGTTGATTATGATTGGAACCGGTTCCCAGCGTAGCGAAATTGAAAATGCCTGCCGGGATCTGGAAATTTCCGATAGGGTGAGATTTACAGGCCGGATTCCCCAGGCAGAAATTGCGGAGCATCTTAATGCCGCCCATGTTTTTCTTTCGATGAGTTATTCCGATGGAAACAATGTATCACTGAACGAAGCCATGGCCTGTAATGTATTTGCCCTCGCTTCCCGGATTCCTGCCAATACGCAATGGATTAAGGATGGAGAAAATGGCTTCCTCATTCAACCCGACGATGTAGATGGACTCGCGGAGAAAATTTTGTATGTTTACAGGAACCGGCTTTTTCTTCCGGATAGGTTTTCTGTACTTAACTCTAATATTATTCAGGAAAAGGCCCTTTGGGAAAAAAATATGGAAAGGATGAAAGGGATTTACGAAAAACTGACACATGACAAAAAAAAGTAAAATACTCATTGCCGGTGGAGGTGGTCTCGGACGTTGCATTGCGGGATTACTCACGGATATGGGGCATGTGGTGGCGGGTTTTCTCGATGACCGGAAACCCTTGGGCACGGAAGTAATAACCGGTATTAATGTAGTGGGAAGCCCCGATTCTTTTGACCCGGCCGGCGACATAAACGGATTCATCTGCGCCATCGGAGATAATAAGGCCAGAGAGTTGACCTTTATGAAATTAAACGGAAAATTGTCGCCCTTTACTTTTGTTCATCCAACAGCCGCTATATCTGCCGATGCTACCCTTGGGCCCGGTTCCATCATACTTCCCAAGGCTGTTGTTATGCCCCGTGCAGTATTAGGTACCGCATGCCTCATGGACGCGCTTTCTCTGGTTGATCATGATTCCCTAATAGGTGACTTTGTGCATGTAGGCCGTGGGGTTCTTATCGGAAGCGAATGCAAAATCGAAAGCTACACATATCTCGATGACGGTACCATTGTAAAATCGCGCACCACACGCTGACAATTACATGAACGCGATTTCCGAAAAAGCCACAAAGTTTATTCCCTACACCCTTTATCTGTTGGCTTTTGTTATTCCCCTGTGGCGAGTGCTGGCCCCACCGGTAATTATGCTGCTTTGCCTTCTGGTTTTTCTCTCGGGTTCCTATAAAAGATTTACGCCCTGGATGAAATCACGCCCGCCAGCAATGCTTCTTGCCCTGCTTTACCTGGCCTATGTCTGCGGTATGTTGCTTACTTCCGATACAAATGCAGGATTTCGCGATCTGGAAACAAAACTTTCGCTTTTTGTGCTCCCGCTTGCTATTTCTTTACTGCTTGTTCACTCGACCGTAAGCTACAGGAAAATTCTGCTCTGGTTTTCATTCGGCTGCTTCCTCAGCCTTATGTTCGGACTTATAAAAGCATCCTGGGTTGTCTGGAGTTACTGGAATAAGGCTCAGGGAGGCTGGAGCGCCACGGATTTTTTAAATCATACCGGCTTTTTCTTTGGTGTGGAACTCTCTGCCTTTATGCACCCCGGCTATTTTTCTGTGTATCTGGTTCTCTGTATTTCCTTTTTGCTGCACGCAGTATATTATAAACAGTTTTCAGGTTCCCATTCCGGATTTTTTATTTTCCTTGCTGTGTTTTTTTCGCTGGGTGTTTTCTTGCTTGCCGCCAGCATTGGGTCTGTCGGTATGGCACTTTGCTGGTTAATTTTTATTTCTGCCGTACTTATCAGGAAAGGTCTGTATAAACTTTCTGTTGTTTCTCTACTGGTCCTGATGGGTCTGGGTCTTGCCGTTTATTTTGGAAGCGCCGTTGTTAAGAGCCGTATCGATCAAATGATTTCCGGACTATTGAGTCCGGCAACGGATAAATCCGCAACCGAAAGTACTTCGGTCAGATTTTTGGTTTGGAAAGCAAGCGCGGATTTAATTGCGGATAATTGGCTCACCGGAGTGGGAACCGGGGATGTAAAGCAAGAACTTACCCGGAAATATG
>CALEYQ010000036.1 GCA_937924855.1 uncultured Bacteroidota bacterium
GCCAACACATTCCCCTGAGCATCACGCACATAATAGGTGTAAACATGGTCCGAGGAGGGTCCCGGGTTACCCCCTGAACGGGGTTTTACTACCTTGGCTATACGATTCCCCATGGCATCATACCGGAATTCCATATCCGCCTTGTTACTACCCCCGGTACGGTCAATCTTTCCAATTTTGCCATAAACGGTCCATGAAATTTTATTAATTTCTTCAGATAGGTCTTTCACTAAGTTTCCGATTTCATCATATTGATAATTATGCGGCGTTGTTGACATCCCCGCCTCAATATCATCGGTGTACACCGTTCCGCTATGGATGTCTGTTACATAGGCCAACTTGTTTGTTGCTGTTAACGATGCGGGACTGTTTTGCGGAGAATAAACTCCATTGCTTCCACTTGGGTCAACATAATAGTAGTTTAAGAAGTCCATATTAATATTTTGCCCATACCCGTTTCTCGAAAGCTCGAGTATGTTTCCGTTACCATCGTAGGCAAAGCTTTCCTTATAATCCTGCAAGTTTTGGCTGGTATTGCCCCAGGCATTGTTTTGCATATCTGCATTATCGAACACCTGTTTATGGGTAATCCGGTTTAATTGGTCATAACGATAAGCATTACCTAAGGGTTTTGCACCGTTTTTCATAAATTCTCTGATTGCAGTTACCATCTGCCTGATGTTCCCGTTATACAGATTTTTTGAGTAATTCGTGTTTCCAAAGTCAGCGTTCGCCGGCTGGTTGATTACGAAATTTGTGGCTGTGGATAGATTCCCCGCCACAATTCCATTCGCGAGATAATCTCCATCATAATAATGGAGGGTGTATCCCGCTTCGTCTCTTCCTACATAAGAGTTAAGATTAACCTGATTGTTGTTTCCGTCCTGGCCCATGTCTCTTGTTTCATTCAAAGTTCCGCTATTCACCCCTTTTATCCATCCGTGAAGTGTGTAGGCATAGTCCAAACCCTGAACCTTATTTTTGCCTAATTCAACCCTCGCAAGTGGCCCGTGCGGATAATAAAAGTACTTGGCATCCTGAATCCAAAAGGCATTGTCACTGCTTGTTTCTACAAAGGTAATGCGGTTGTCTCCATCGTAACCATATCGGTGAAAGAACTGATCGGCTTTTCCGGGCTGATATTGCACTTCATTTACCTTTCCGCTGATTAAATCAAATTTATAAGCCACAAACTTGTATTGTTCTCCGGACAAACTTGAAAATTGATTTGCCATTTCCTGATTATCCTGAACCAACCCTTTAACATTTCCATGAATATCATAACTGTAGTGAGTGCCATGATCAAATGTACTTGCGCTACTTGTATAGGTTTTTTGATAGGTAACGGATGCTACCCTGTTTCTTAAATTCTCCTGACCTGCACTTCCAAAGGGGTTGGGGGAAAATGTAATCTGACTGTCGTCGTCATAAAATGTTTTTGTTATCTCGCGTTTTGCTCCTGAAGATAACCAGGTGCTTAGTTGGGATGGATTTTTTGCTATGGTTTCCGTCATTGGGCTTCCGGAATTATGCTGGTATTGCCCAACTTCAAAAATTCTTCCCAAGGGGTCATATAGGGTATAACTGTAAACTTCATAATTGTTGGGATAATCGGGGCTTCCCCAGTTTGAGGTGGCCGCCTGTTTTGCGTTCTGACTTACAACAAGGCGTCCAAGATCATCGTACCAAAATTTAGTTGTTCCGCCATCCGGAGTGCTTTGTTGAACAAGCTGATTTAATGAGTTGTATTTGTAGGTTGTCAAAAATGTATGCGACGGTTGAGTGGTTCTGGCTCCCGCAATTCGACCATTCTTGATGTCTTGTCCATCTAATATACTGTTAGGGGTAACAAGGTCCGCCATTAAATCAATTTTTTTAACCCCGGAAGGGGGAACGGTTCGAACCAGGTTGCCCCCCTGATCATAATAGTAAAGGGTGAAATGATATTCTGCATCGTCATAGGTCATATTAAAGGTCTCAATGGCATTGAGCATGCAGAATTTTTTATAATCACTCTTGAATTTTTCCTTTACACTTTCGATATATTGGTTATACTGTGCCGTTGCATTTGCCATGGCAATGTTTTCAATATATTGTTCGCAGGGATCTATTTCAGGTTGGTCAATGGGAGGAAAGGGGCAAACAATCGGCGTGGGCCTGCAAGGGATTTCTAGTGGAAAATCCTGACAGTGATCCAGAATAGTATGAATAGTTGACGGGGGATTGGACCAGTTGATACTATTTATATAGGAGGTGTAACCCGATACGCAATTTCCACCCCAGCCATTTTTGCAAAAATCCTTAAGGGAAACAAACAAGTGAGGGTGTTGACTTAGGTGGCTGGAAATTGAATTATAAAAATCGTCGTACGAGGTAGCGCAATAGCCCAAATTGCCCTGGCAAAACTCTTCCAGGCTGATATAGGCGTTGTGGGTATTGCTGGTGATGTTTAGGCTGGTTAAATAATTTGTGTATTCCTCTCTGCAATTTTCAAGGGCCAGACGACAAAACTTCGAACTTGTGTAGTAAAAGCCGCTGTCGTTATGAATGTTCAGATTTGTCAGGTAGGAAACATATGCGCTATATTCTGTATCGCAATCCGGAATGGAATTAGGTTCCGGTGTACAGTTGTCACAATTCGAAATCGGAAAGCAACTCCGACCTCTGAGATATGCTGTTTCCCCGCCCATGTGGGCAAATACGGTGAATTCAAAATTTTGGCCATGGTGCAGGACATTTAAATCGGCCATCAGGTTAGAGAAGGAAACTATGTTAGTGAAATCGGTCGAAGACTGATAAGAGTTTAAAGGAAACAATTCCACGGTGCAAAAAACCGGTGAAGAACTGTTGTTCTTATCAATTATGGGAATGTTGAATAAGGTAGATGAAATGGTGCCATTGGCCGCAAAGGTTTCATTTCCGGTTACCGCAAGGTAATTGTGCATAGCCTGGTTGAAATAGGGTGTTCCGGATAATATATGCTTGTTGTTTCCGGAAGAGTTATTGGGTTCCCGGACGGCACTAACATTGTATTGAACAAAGGAGTTCAATAAATTGAGCAATCCGGTTTTAAATTGTGCGGTTGATGATTCGCAATCTCTTCCGGTCGGATAGCCACAATCACCCGAATTAATGAAATTGCAAACAGGGCCTGAGCTGCAATCTTTAATGTAGCCATTCATGCCTTGTGACATGGTAGATACATCCATTGAAAAATTGTAAGTTCCCGGAGTTATGTGGTTTGCATTTGTAAAAACAGGATTCGTTCCGGTAATTTGTCCCGCTGAAAAAACAATTTCTAAGTAATCGTTTGGGAAAGCGGGGCTCGCATCCCCATCATAAATTAGATATTTTGAAGTTCCATCCCATTTCCATTTCCAATTGGTAGTAGTGTTGTATGGAAGATAAGACCGTAAAATTCTAAGGAAAGGAATGTTATATGGTGCTGTGCTGGAAATATTCTGACCGGTAGTGGTGTTTAAAACCCCGTTGGCAGATAACATATTCATAAGTTCCTGCAAGTCAAGAAGCTCCCGGCTTGGTTTACATTCTGATGTTGCAAAATTTCCTGAGCAGCCGGTAAGATTGAAACAGGTACTTGTTGTTCCGGTAAGAACCAGATAATAACTGTTATTGTTATTAGGGTTATTGTCATTGTCTGCTTCAATTTTTATTTTAAACGAGTTAGAACCGGAAACAGAAATTGCCACAATCCGGTTGATGTACCAGGATGAGCCATATCCTGCCCAGGTATTTGTAGTGTTGGGCAGGGTGAGGGTAAGATGAGGTACAAGTGTACAAGTGTTTTGAAGAGAGCCGGCAAATGAAATATTTAAAGTAGAGTTTGAAACTGAGGTTGAGTAGGTTAGGTTGTTAGGATAGGCATTATTATTCGGATTCATTCCCGTAATTGTGGTATATAGGAGTGAGGAGAAGGAGTTTATTCCAAATAAGGCTTTTGCAGGAGTTGTGGTAGTTAGCCATCCTCCTGTAGCGGCTTCTTCCAATAAGTTTTTTAGATTAATGGCCAGGGGACAAAGCCCTGTTTGAAGATAGCTTTGATATTCTGTAAGTGCAACTATGGCATTGAAATCAGGCGGTGCAATTTTGGCAAACCCATACCTCCGGTCTTTCGATGAAAAATATCCAATTTTGGAGTAGGTGCAAGTTTGGGTAGAAATTAAGGCTGCGGAATTACTCCAGGGAATAGCGTAATTTTTTGGAGCCTCATGGGGCGGAACAAAGGGATTGAAATCTTGTTCTCCAATGCAGCCACAAAATCCTGCGGAGTTATTATTGAGGGCCAATTTATTCATCTCATCATCCGCCATGATCTGAAGGATTTTTTGGCGCTCACTTAAATAAAAGGATCTGAAGAAATTCCAGGTTGCATTTTTAATGGTCGTCGTTCCGGACCCATATCCCGAGTTATACCCCGGGCAACTTGTTGGATTATTTCCATACCAGGTTCCGCAATTGGCTGAAAAGGCCGCAAAAGTTTTCATACTCATGCCATTTTTATAGTTATTCATGATTCCGGTCATCATGGCATGGTAGGACTGCCCGGTGGTTGAGTTTATTAAACCGCTGCTTCCACCGTAAGAAGTTGAGCAATTAAATAATGGATCTAACGATAAAATATTTGACAAGCTGTCTGTAATATTAACCGGTGTTGTATAATTTCCAAGAGTTGCTGATTTGGCTCCAGCCCAGGTTATTATGGTTTGAAATGCGTATTCAAAATCATCACTGGTGTAATTTTCACCACAACGTTTTTTGGAAAGTGGGTCACAAAATTGATAATAAGGATATTCCGGGTGATATTTTACCAATGAATTAGCCCATGAGTTTTTCCATCGGGATAAGAAATCTGAAACATGTTTAAGCTCATTGGGTTTGCAATGCGGTTGTCCGTTAATGGAAATAATGGTTGCGCCGGTAATTACTTCCGGCGAATAAACACCATTTCCCATTGATGTAAGGCCAATATAGCTTGGCTGACCAAGATCGTCAACGTAATCCGGACTTGGATTTGTCCAGTTTGGTGAGATGCCGTAGTTGTAATTTTGAAGTTGATTTGAAGTGTTAAAGACGGAAAGAATCATTTCGTTTCCGCTTGAAATTGAGGGTATTTTCCCATACTGTCCATTTGGACTAACATCCTCGAGTAGGGCTTTAAATTGATTTTGGCAAAAACTCACCGGTTCGCAAGGTTCGATGCATTCGTTGTAAAGGGCATACCATTCGGCTTTTTTTATGGGATTAACAGGGTTCTCAAAGTAAGTTGTACTGTCGCCAAGGGTTGCAATGAGGTTTGAAACGCAATCGGCACAGGAATAGTCACAATCACTTTGATTTAAGAAGTTGTTAAGATTTTCAAGATAAAAATCATGCTTGGTTAACAGGCAGGTATTTGTATCCGCAAGTTTTACATATTCCTCGGCAAAAAAGTCAAGGGCCGTTTGATTGACCTTCAGATTTTTAGTAACTGAATAGGATCCGATGGGAAGATTCGCCGCAGTCAGGGTGCCAGAGGAATAATTCGTGTTTTGACAAGTGTATGTATAGTTTGGCGGGTTTCCACCCAAGGCGTTTATGGTGGTGTTTATGGGGGTATTTAGCATTTCAGTTCCGCATTGGTCCTTGACAGATATGGAAAGGTCATAGACCGCCGGGAAGCAATTGATTCCGATGCATGAATCTGTAAACTTTGAATTGGAAAGCGTATAATTAAAAAGATAATCACCTGCCGTTGGCACCACCTTTTGCGAGTTATAAGAAAGCTTCAGGGTGTCAAAAGATAGAATATTGTTATCCCAATATTTGTCCGGATCTCCGGGATACTGCTTGTTTAGCAAGTCAACATTCATGTTGGTTACACTTTCCGAATAAAGGGAATTAAGCGATATAGGATTAACTAAAGGATCAAGATTCAGGTTAGCAGGGTCTCCGGCCAGTGAGGTGGCAATTACCCTTCCCATCATATCAAGATAGGATACACTAACCTGCCCGTTTGCGTCAACAACCATGTTTTTTTTGTAATGCTGGGAAAAGCCTACCTCAACTCCAAATAAGCGATCGAGTTGTTCCTGTTCGGGCTGGCCATAAAAATATTTGGTTTCATGACCTGAACCAAGTTTGTGCTCCTTTCCAACCCCTGTTTGGGCTCGGATTCTTCCGGTATTATCAGGTTCATATTCGATGAGCGTAAAAGGAAAACCCTTTGAATTGGGTATATAATTGTTTCCCTGGAAATTGATCGGATTTAATGAAGAGTAATAATGATAGGCCCCGGAAATTGAATCCATGGGATTGGTTGTTACCATGCAATTTCCTGAGGTGTTATCTAAATCAAAATCGAGGCGGTTGTAATTTACGGTTGTGCCCGAGACATTAAAATCCGGGTAAAACTTTAACACGCTATTGTCTGTAGGGGCGGGAAGCACCTGAACCGCTCCTCGGCCCTGATGGTCATAAATTGTTTCACCTACGATGGCATGGTTGTCAGTATTGATTCGTGTAACGGTTTGACGATTTCTAAGCGAACCGTCAAAATATGATATTACTTCTTTCTTTTTGCCATCTTCGGCAAAAGTTGTTGTAACCTGCCAGTTTTTACGATTTTCATGCCCCCCGGTTACCGTTGGATTGGAATAACTGTAACCAACGGTATATTTATGTGGAAAGTTGTTAATGGTAGTTAGTTGAATTCCGTCCGTGGACCATTTTCCCGGAATTACCTTGGAGAAGTCACCGGATGCCGGGCCTCCTCTTCCAATTCCTCGAACTCTGTAAATCAGAAATCCCCTATCCATTATCAAAGGAATCCTGTAAAATTGTTCAGAGGTTCGAATACGGGTACAATTTCTTTGAAACTCAATCTCATTAAAGAGAATATCCGAAGCATTCAGGGGTGAGGAGTATCCGTTTACACTATAGTTATTGATAAAGGTCCATTCCAGGTCATATTCTTCAGCACCTTGTATAAACCCCCAGTTTATTTCCAGTTCATCATAAACTGCATCGCCGTCAAGGTCAATTTGGGTATGCGAAATGCTGTTCGAAGGTGGTGTGATGGTTTCGTCAAACTTGTGAAACCGTTTAACGGTAACATTCCCTTCAAAATAAATGTTTGGGGGGAGTGATTGAGGAGGAGATTGTGAGCTTTGATAAATCCAATTAATTAATTTGGCGGATAATCTGTGAGCCCCCGGGAACATTTCTCGTTTCCGGTCTACATCAATTGTGTTTGCAAGGCTGTTGTATTTTACATTTAGGGTGCAATTTTGATTAGTTTGAACAAAGGTTGTTCCATTCCAGGTCCAATATTTAACATCGAATATTAATAAGATATCATAGGGTGTAGATACATAATTAAGGCTTCCATGATCAACGCCTGCTTCAAGCCATGCATTTGCAGATGCATTTTCGAAGGGCCAAACATTTTGAGGGTTACCATTCATATAGGAGTATTGATAATCCTGAAGGGCAACCTGGGCCCCAAGACTTACCTGATTACCGATCCTTATCATGGAAACTGCCTCTACTGCGGCGGTTGCATGAAAATTTAGAGCCACGATTAAGAATAGCCCTGAAAAAATTCTTTGGATTGAGCCTTGCATGAATTCTCAGTTTAATTTAAAATCTGTTTGATCAACCAGTTCATATTCCGAATATGGAGCCTTAATGGTCCATTTTCCGTTTTTATCCCTGGATAGAATTTTGGAGAAAGAAAATTCGTCCTTTGGAAAATCCGGATTATGAATTATTTCAGCGTAATTTATTTCAAGTCTTGGTTTTTTTCTTTGATAAGTACCGGTTTGCGAGTCGTACATTAAAGGCTGGTGATAATAAAAAACAAGACGGGTTATGTTTTTTTTAATTGGGTCAATGTACATTTCAAATTTTTCGTTGTCACCTTCAGGATTTTTGTAGGTGATAGCAAATCCGATTCCGAAAAAAGTGTTTTCAAGTTTCCTGATTTCGGTGGCTTTTTTAAGAAATTTTTCGCAATCTCCTTTTGGGTCTTTTATGTGGTTTTTTTCTGCCCTGGAAATTATAATAACCTGATTGGAATCATCTTTTATGAATAAAAACTCTTTATTCCGGATAGTGGTTGTTCCATACAGATCCAATTTAAAGTTTTCCTTTCCCATTTTGGAGTAATAGCCTTTATGTGCATCTTCCAGTTTGGTTGTAGAATGATTTTCGAATAATTTATAATAGGCATTCATGGAGATTCCTGCCCGCTGATTATCTGCTTTCTTTACGGCATCAATTAGGATTACAAGTTCATTTTTGGCCTCGTCTATGGGTGTATAGGAGGGGAAAAGGAAAACTGTTAGTCCTGTTATAATAGATTGAATTATTCGTTTTGTCATAATTTATTTGGAAAAATTATTTCTGGATTCCTGGATGGTCATTATTCCCTTTTCTGTTTCTTTTTTAATTCTGAGAAGTGTGCCCTCGTTGTCGTATTCGTAAAAGGTTGCAAAATTTCTTTCGTCCAGTTCAGCCCAAAGCCGTAACGAAATGGGATCGTAAACAAATGACTTCATGCTGCTTTTGAAAGGTTGAATCCTGATATCATCTAAATAGGCAGCATTTCCTGCCTGCCCGGTAAAATTGAACACTACTTCGATGTTTCCCACGTCGGTGGGCAATATGTTGAATTTGTGCTCCACCCGCTGCCATCCATCAATAATGTCACCTTTCTGTGTGGTTAACGTCTTGTTGATGCTGTTTACAACAATTGAGCACTGAGTTGCCGTGTAATCAAAAATCCTCTGATTGTTTGGGGTGCTTTCTTTGACCCAATAAGAAATTACATACTCCATTCCGGCGGTTGGAAGATTCGTAGTGTGTGGTCCGAAAGGATTGATAATATCACAGGGTTTTACGGTAAAAGGCATATCGTCCACGGCAGTGGTGCAGGTTCCGGTAATTAATGGACGGGTTGTATTGATTGAATTTGCACCTCCACCGGTTAATTTCATGCTGTATCTTCCGGTGTGCGCAAATTCGGTTGTTCTAAGGTTAGCGTATGAATAAAAGTCAAATGGCCCGGGACAGCACCCGTTATTCACTATAAAGTCGTAATCCTCGAAGCCATCAAATGCAATTTGATTCGTTTGTGAATTGGAAGAAACCGCTTTAGGCAATGTGTTCGCATAGCCATAAATGGCAGCCGAGTGAATATTTAGGGCATCTTTGTTTTCGAGTTCAAATCCAAACGGACTAAATTGTGTTACTTCAGAAGCCCAGGTCCAGTTTGAAGTATTTTTTGTCCATTCGGGCGATGAACCTACAGGCTCATTCCAGAATTTATTGAAATTCTGATAAGTGCCATCGGTTCGAACATAAATTTTGCTGGCAACGAGATCCTGGGTCCGTTCTGTTTGGTAAAGCCATGATTTTTTAGGGCGCCAAACACCCCGCATGTTGGAAACGAATGGATTTATAATACTGCCTGACAGCGCAACACAAGGCGGCTGGACTCCGCATTTTCCAAAAGTATAGCAATCAGAAGTTATTCTAACCATGATTTGAACAGCAATGTTTTCATTGGTAATAAAAGTTCCAACAGCAAGAGCCGAATTAATATTCTCCAATTCGCACGAGGAAGGGAAAACTCCTATAATTTGGAGGGATGTTAGATTTCCCCAGGTTAGATTATCTGGTAGTGTTTGAAGGGCCTGCAAATTTTGATTTAAGGCTGCAAAATCAAATCCACAATCCATGTAATTTTGGCCTATCGGACAATTACCGGTGCAACCCGGCACACAAATGGGGTTCAGGTAAACTTCATACCCATTGGGATTTCCGGAGGTAAGGGTGCAAAGGGAATTTTGAACCTCCCAATTTACATGTTGTAAATTGGTATAGCCACAATTTTCGGTGATTTCAGGAAAGAAATAGGCAGGAACCGGGAAGCTTTGACTGCAAAACCCATTATTACTAAATAAATATTGGAAAACTGAATTCCATTGATTTAGGGTGTTTGTTTCGGTTTCGCAGCGGCAGGAATCTCCATTCCATTTTAAATTTTCATTGCAGGAGGTTCCCCATTTTTCGGAAAATTCAGTCATGGATGTATTTATAATTTTTGTATTTGCTGTAAAATCAATTTTAAAGGGTTCCGGTCCAGAGGTGTTGGCAACAATAGGGTTTGATAAAGATGTAATAGTGCCAATAGGGGAGGTTTGCATATTCCTTCTTCCGGATCGCATTACCTCTAAATATGCCCCGGTAATACTGGAAGTTGTATATTCTTTTCCCCATTTATCTATGAGATAAAAACCATTGGTAATATCGTCATCCGTATCCCAAACCCATGCCTTTCCGAGAGTATAGTTTCCACCTAAAGGATATTTTTTAAAAACCTTCACTTCATCACCTTTAACCAGGTAGCAGGGACTTGTGTTTCCCACCGAGGAATTTGAATTTATGGTCACTGGACCCATTATGTAACCGAGATTTTGGTAGGCAGGACCCATTCGGTTATAAGCCCAATGGGCAGGGTAAGTAAAATTGTAAATGGGGTCGTTGAAATTATTTTTGGTTTTAGTAAGGATTACTTCACCGGTTTCTGCGTCCCAGCCAAGGTTTTCAGTACTTACCTCGGATCCCAAATCGAAGGCGATGGTTTCACGCAAGATCCCGTAACGGTTAATCACCTTGGTTGTTACGGCAGACCTGAACCGGGTGTTTTCGGAGCTGTAGGAAGGCAAAATTGTAGGAACGGCTACAGGTACAAATGCAATTAAAAAGGCCGACAGATTGGATTGTGTTGCAATACTATGGGCTTTGGTTGCCATTTCTCGGAAGTCAGTTACAAAATCGACATCAACCCCTACTTCTCGTTTATCTATTTTACCATTGGGGTAAATTACATCCACCAGATTGTTGAGGCTGGTAAGGGTTATGGTTTGATTACTTCCTGATCCTATTGGATTTGAATAGGTATGGGAAATGGTGGAGGTATTGTAAATATATTTTGCACCCGAAATGGGATCGCTTTGATCTTCTGCGTACACCCATTGTGCTTTTGGTTTTCCATGCATATCATTCAGTTCGATACTGTAACCCTGCGATGCAGTCATGTTATTTCTTGAGTAAACATTTAATAAGTTACCAAGCTTTTTGCTTGTTTGCTCAATGGGTTTTAAGGGAGTATAATCGACTCTTACAGGAAAATCTTTAGCGGTGTAGAATTCATTAACCGTTTTTCCGGTTGCATGCCGTTTTACCTGCTTGTTAATCGGACTTCCATACGACCTGGGTAAATTTTTTACAGTAACGTAGGAATACCCAACTCCTGGCGACGGAAAAAAGGACTCTCCGAAGGGTGTTTCAACATAATTTTGTTCATCCGGAGCCAAAATATGCCGGTTTGTAATGAAAATTGGCTGATGCAGTGGATTTTCGTCTCCTCCTGCCTGAGGCTCATTTGAGGCAACTCCGCTGGATGACCCATCGGCTAAGCTGTAAGAATATACCTGCCCGTAATGAAAACCCGCATCTGTTGAGTTCCCATTTTTGTCTTTGCTCATATCCTCCCACATATCATAAATCCTAAGTTCTTTGACTCTTAAGCCCCCACCTAATTTTTTATTTTCCGGAGAATAAAGACGGATCCATGATTTATTTTGAACAAATTTTTGACCATAATTTTTACTTCGGAACACACCATTTGCATTTTGGAAAAGTTCAACAATCCCATTTATTATGCTTGCATTGGCGAGGGCATTCACTAAGTTTGACAAACTTGTTCCATTTACAGGATCTGGGAAGTTATACATAAGTCGTTGGTTGTATGTCCTTCCAAAATTCCACGCTGCCTTAGAAATGGGATGGCAATCCTGGGTGTCTTCATAACCCTTATCATCTTTTTTGCTAACAGGTTCAACTTCTACCCAACCATATCCATTTTCGATTCCTGCATCCAGTATTTTACAATAACCCGAAACAAAATCACATTCATCGATTTGATTGGGATGATTTGATCGTTTAAGGCCCATAAAAAAACGAAAGTACATGTACCTGTATCCAATAAGATCTCTTATAAACCGTTTTTTAAATTCAACATCTCCGATATTTGATAGTGAAGAGGGAACCTGGAAAAATAAAAATTTGTATGGATTTTGCCCTGAATAGAGTGCATCTGATCCTGTTGGAGAATCGTATTTAGTATTCCCTGACCCCGTAATTTTAAACATCTGCATAGCGTCTTTGTCCTGAACAAAAGCATAGTCATCAGACTCATAATCTATTTGTATTTTTCCTCCGGAAGGCAATTTAATGTCGGTCAAACTCCAGGAAGTTGCATAGAGGTCTGCATCGGATTTGTTTTGGGTGGTATACGGGTATTCTGCAGCCGATAATGGATTTGAAATATTGTTGCAATTGGATGCGGCATTGTTAGGTGCGTAATAGCCCCATCTATCATATCCTTTAATGTTGTAGGCAGGATTGGCTTCTCTGGTTCCTGTGTGGTCCGTATTGCCATAATCAAAAGTATAACCGCTTAACCTGCCAAGGTGAGATTTCTGATAGGTGAAGAACACTTTGGTAAGCGTTAATTTTCCCTTATCCTGGTTAATATTTTGCGGCCCATTTACCGATAAAATATTACCGGATTCATCAATCATTTGTCCGTCGTTGTTTGGCACATTCGGGCAAAGTGAGTAATCGTAACGGAAATGCACCCTTTTAATACATTCTGCGGTTTGGGGGTTCGCCTTGTAATCTATAATGGAGTAAAGGCTGATGCTGTCCAGTTTTAGCATGGAAACCAGTCCAACTCCTCCCGTTTCTCCATTCGATTCAAAGCCATCCCTTCTTGGAGAAGTATGAAAAATTGCAATATGGGTTTTGGTTTCAATAGACTGGATGTACCAAAGTTCTTTTTCGCCATAAACTAAACTTCCCTTGTTGTCGAGCTTATCTGATTTTAATCCCTCATTATAATATGCTTTATTCTGTGGAAAGGGTGTTCTCCACCTGTATTTGGGAATGCTGGGCTGAATTCCCTGAACGGTGGGATTAGCATCGTAATTAAATTTTGTGTAAGAGCCGAGGTCACCGGCGGAGGGACCGCGGATGGCATCAACATCAGAATAATCGGCCGACAATACTGATGTTAGCAAATAGGAGTGTGCGTAGGGCGGGGTGGTGGAGGAATTGAAATAATGGTCAATGCCTTTTTTGTTTTGAATGCTGGCATCCGTTCCGGAATAATTTACGAGTCCTGAATTGCAATCTGCGGTATTTCCGGTGCAATTGAAAGTTACGTCTTTCTGTATGGTATTGTAGGCAGGAATCCCATAAACATAGCGGTTCCCGTCAGTTCTGTAAATGCTGAATTCGCCAATGTGATGGCCTTTTGCATGAACTGATTCATAACCTTCAACACCAAATTTTTGAATTTCATTTTTTTTAAGGTATCCAACAGGTTGGTTTCTTTTTACCCGGTTGATGGAATTGCTGCTTTGTGGATTTTGAAAGCGCTTTAGCGGAGCTGTGGGACTGCTAACCGTGGTTCCGAACTTGGATTTTAAGTCACCGGTAGTGGTGCTTTGATATCCGGGTCCTTTGTCGATTTCAATGTAAACCGGCTCAAATCTTCCTATTTCCTTTAAGAGTCCATTTGGGTTTGCGGCATCTTCATCCACATTTTTTTCACCTGCCTGTTTAAAAAATACGGGTTCGTAAAGGTTATTATCGTTTTGATTTTGAAACTCTAGTTTTTCCTTTAATTTATTATGCTTGTTTTTCCATAATCCTGAACTGGAATTTACAACATTTAAGCCGAAATCAAATCCATAGTGCGCCGCACTTGAAAGCCCAATTTCCATGCCAAGGTTACCACTACCGCTAGGTGAAAAGGAATATGGATCATAAAGATAGCCTACATCATTTCTGAATGGTCGGAACGTTCCTCCAATTCCTTCCCCTGCAATTGAGAATACATCGTAGGTGTGGTTAATAACCGGTAAGTTTGTGGTTGATCTTGTAAATGAGTTATCTTTTTCTCTGTTGAAATCCAGGATTGCTTTATCATTTGTCATTGCATTTTGTTCATATAAAAATCCATAAGATTTGAGAATGTCTTTTTTGAACATCAGCTCTGAAGTTGAAACATAGCCAGCGTATGATAAATTATTGAAAAATCCAAAAATTGCTGCACCGGTTTTTGCTGAATATGAAATTGAGTTATTAACTCTGGGAAATTGAATTTGAGGCAAATAAGTGTTTGGGGTAAGACTAATTGAAGATCCGCCATTGCTTCCTAAGAGTTCTGCGTCTTTTTTTCCGCTTTTTTTGTGTTCAGCCTTTTCTTTCTCACTTACATATTTTTCACCTGTTATTCCATAGCTTAATGATTTTAATCCTGTTCTGTTATTTATGGTTACCCCGATTTTGCCTCCGAGTAAATAATCTCCATCTTTTTTTGCTTTTTGTTTATGGTCGAACGAGATGTTGGGCATCAGGTTTAATCCATCTTTCGAGGCTGAGATGTTTAGTCCCAAATGATAATTGTTTTTTTCGGTTAAATTTTTTGTTGAGCTAAGCTTGGGACTTAAAGTCTGTTCAAATCCAACCCCCTCATAATTGCTGTAATTTACGCCAAGTGAATAACCAAGGCCAAAAGCCCATTTAGAATCTTGCCCAAATAATTCAATGTTGCCTCCAATACTAAGACCAACGGTGGTAGCCGGTCGCAAATTGTTTTCCTGTTTTATTTCATCGCCATTAAAATCATCCGGAACCCCACGCATATTTCTTGTAATTACCCCCGGATTAATATTCCAACCTAACCCAACCCAACTGGCTTCCTGGTCCATGGTTATTCCGGCATTATAAATAAGATTAACAGGGTAACCACCCACATCCAGCAGGGGAATGTTGTAGGAAAAATCGCCGGTGAATGGATCAACCATATCTGACATTCCAACGGGTTGAAAGCTCTGAACCTCCGGTTGGCTCGGGCCACTTGTTAAGGCCATTAAAGTGGCGGGATTAATTATCTGGATGAGCATGTTAATGGCCATATAAATGGCAAATGCCTTAACATATTTATTTTGTCTTACTCTGGAAAGCATGGTTATTCTTTCAATTTTGGATATGTGGATGGGTCATTGTTCTGGAAAAGGAATTTTAATTTCCCTGCCCCAAAATTTTTATCATAAAAAATAAACTCCCTCGGGCTGAAGTCTTTTGGCTTTTGGAAAGCGGCATGAATTTTAAGAGCGGGACTTAAACCATAATTCCTTTCTGAATGGATAATTAAGCACGGGAGGGTATCTGCTTGACTTACAAGAAAAAGATCTTCCTGAACCTTAAATGAGAAATAGTTAAAAATTTTAGAATATGCTTCATTATTGTCGGAATAATTTTTTAGTAAGTTAAGGCCTTCTTTATGCTCCAGAGTCAGCGTGTAGTATTCCAAACTTCCAAGACTTTGAATGAAAGATTGGAATTTTAATTTTTCATTGGGTTCCAGTCCCTCTTCTTTTAGGGCAATGTATTCCGGTGTTTTTTGCTGTACGGAAAACAATATATTGTTGAATTCTCTGGTTTTTTTTAGTCCGTTTTCAGGATTCTCAATCCAATTAATGAGTTCCCTTGGCTCCAAATGCTTTGGCTTACTCCAGAAAGAGGAGAGAGCAAGCAGGCCAATACCTTTTAATATCAAAAAAAATCTCATTTTCCTTCTTATCATTCGTTAACAATTAAAATGGCGGCATCTGTCGCATCAAACTTTTTTTCGGCATACATCAAGCTTCCCTGGCCTGTTGTTCCTAAAAGAATATCTATTCCGTTTTCAATAGCAAACTCCTTTATTAGTTGATTTAATTGGGTCCAAATTTGGTTGTTATATTCCGTTGCTGTTTCTTCATTTTGATTGTAAAAAACTTCTTCCATATTTTCATAATGCTTTCGCATTTGATCATACCTTTTGAGTTCCTCCAATCCCGGATTTTTGTTTGCGCTTATCTGCATTCCGTAATTTTGAAGTATAACTTTTGCACTGTCCAGTGAAACCTTCCTTTTTAATTCGGTTTTTTTTAGTTCATTTTCCATTTCAATTTTCATTTTGAATTCGGAAAACAATCGCCCGTTTTCTATATAAGCTATTTTTTCAGATGAGGGTAATAAGGCAAATCCGCTAAAAAGTAGTGCCAGGGAAATTATTCCCGCAAATGTCAAGACTATTCTTTTTTTCATATTATGTTTTTTTGAATCGTAGTTTCCAGACTTCTCCCTTGTTGTTTTTTACTTCAAGAACATAGAAGTCCCCATTTGTCAGACTTCCGACATTTATGGAAATTCGATTATCTCCGTATTTTACAATTTTTGGATCGGAGCCTCCATTAATTAAGGAAGTTCTATTGGAGTTGAATATTTCATAGGTTAAGGAGCTGGTCATTCCTTTGTATTCCTCAGGATACTTTACACGAAGCGTGTTTTTTATAGGGAAATAGCCTCCATCTAATTTTCGTTGCAATTGGATGAAGGGCATGCCGTATTTTGTTGCAATTAGCAATATATTGTTTGCCTGGGATAGGGGATTTAATGATTTTATGCTACCCGTATTCCCATTATTTATAATAGTTCCCTGGCCTGAATAGGCCCATTTTGCACCGTCCCAATGACTAACGCAAAAATCATCCACCAGATCCATGTTTGGGGAATTAATATTCCAGAAAAGTGTAACTCTGACATTACTTGTGCCTGCATTTCTATTGAATGTCCAGTATTCCCTATTACTTACGCCTGAAATTGAATCATCGTAAACAAAACCCTCGCTTTGTTCAGTCGGAAAATACTCGGCCGTGAATTCATCAGAAGTTGATGCTGGCGCTTCCATTTCCAGGGGGTGATATAAAGGGGTTGAAACTCCATTTATATTTGAAGTTCCGCCAAGAGGAAACACGAAAGCATCGTTTCCGGCTTTTCGCATGGGGCCCTTTACAAATCCGCTGTCGGAACCTTTTCTTGCAAAGGCATTATCATTTAACTTTATGTAGTTTGAGGCGGTTCCTTCAATAATTCCTTCCGTCAGATCAAGTGTGTCGGTTATGATGATGGGATTTCCAAGGATTACGGTACCGGTATTGGCTTTGTCAAGTTTAAGTTTTTTAAAAGTTTCTGTCGAACCCGGCCTCGAAACGGTTTGGGTTGAAGTTCCATTGAGTGTTACAAAACCACCGGATGTTGAAAAAGTGCCGTTATTGGTCCAGTTTCCACCTACAACCATGTCAAAACCACCGGTGGTTAAGGTTGCTGAAGCGTTAATTTTAAAATTATTGGTAACAATCAGTTTTCCGGTAAGTGTTCTTGAGTTGTTAATTTCAACTTTATTAAAAGCCATACATCCGTTAGTGCCCTCTCCGTCAAGATTTTTTGTTCCGTAAAAACCAACCGTCGAAGTGTCGGCATTTACGCTTCCTTGTGTGTAGGTCCAGTTTTCCCGGGCGGTTATTAAGCCGGCCAATGTTAATGTGCCCGAAGTTTTATCAATAAAAATATTTGGTGGACCACCTAAACCAATAGTGTTTTGTCCGGTTATTTTTTGATCTCCTGTACCGTTTAAATATAAATTAGCTGTTCCGCCCCCACTTGTACTTGTGCTTGTATTGGTTATGGTTAAATTTCCCTTTACATTTAAAGATCCTGTATTTAGGGTTAACTGATTGTTACCGTTTAATGTTACATTTCCATTTGCTGTTATGGTGGACCCTGAGGCAATGGTCATGGTTGCTGTTTGGTTTAGTACATTGCCAAAGGAAATGTTATTAAGCGTGTGGGTTCCTGATATGGTTTTGTTGTGCTGAAAATAAACTGTGCTGGTACCCGGACTAATAGTACCTGCTGTGTAATTCCATGCGCCTCCAACATATATCGTTCCTAAAAGATATAGGGTTCCTGATGGCTTGTTTATTACAATGTGTGGAAAGGGGTTAAGGAAAGTCCCTGTTTCGTCGCCATATATGGTTTGATCACCCGTTCCAACTAAGTTTAACGAAGTGTTGCCAATGCTTAAAGGATTTCCATTTGCTCTTCCAAATAAATTTCCGTGAATGTTTATTGTGCCGTTGGTACATGTGGCGGTGTTTCCATTTATTGTAAAATCACCCTTTAAAGTAATTGTTGTATTTGTAAATTGGAAGGATCCAGTAACAACCACAAGATTGTTTAAGGTATGATTGCCAGTAAAAGTAGCTGGCGGGCCCTGGCCGAAAATAATAACTGTACTATTACCACATTCCAGGCTTCCTGCAACATAAGTCCAGGAATTAACCATCCTGATAATGTCGTGAAGAAACAGAGTGTCCCCTGTTTTATTTATTTTGACATTGGGCAACGTTCCGCTCGAAGTTGTCCTGCCATACAAATGTTGTTTTTTGTTACCGAAAAATTCAAGAATGGTTGACCCCCCTACAGCAGTTGAGCTGCTATTCATATACACATTCCCCTCCACTCTAATTGTTCCCCCATTTATGGCGACAAAGCCAGTTCCTGCCAATGTTAGATCATTTTCTAAAGAAATTATTGTTCCTGATGAAATTGTGTAGATATAGTTATTTGTGTTTGAGATATACCATTGATAAAAAGTAATTGAACCTGTGAAAGTGGCCGGGTTGTTGTTACACCTTACTCTACCATTATTATGAAGGAAAGTTCCCCCGTTTTTTGTTAATCCATTATAAATGAACATGTCGGAACTGGTAGCCCGGTAAACCCCGCCATCCAGAACAAACACTCCGGTAAAATTCATATTGGTACTATCACCCCAAAAAACTCCGCCTTGTTGTCTGAATCCATTAAGTGTGCTTAAACCCTTTTTGTTTTGAAAAATGGTATCCGTATTATAGCCAGTTAGAATTTCAAATCTCCTAACATTTATTGCTATATCGAAAATGCATCTTCCGGTACCATTACCATCAAAATATGCTGTATCGCTGGTTCCGGGTACACTTGCACCCCCTGAACCACCCGATGTGGCCGACCAGTTGGAAGTATTGTTCCAGTTGGTGTTGGATCCATTGCCAATCCAATAGCGCTTTGCCGGCCACATAATGCCCGTAACCAAAACGAAGAATAGGAGTGAGCCAAAATTTAAATTCATTTTTTTAATTGTTTTGAGGAGAAAGTTCGAGCCTTGTTCCGGAGGAGGGGAACCTTGTAAGGTATTTTATTTCACCTATATCGAAAATGGTTTCTAAACTTAAATTCCCTGCGCTGCCAAAAATGCAAGCTGCCTTATGGTACGAATCCATCATTGGATTGATAAATCCCAAATGGAAAAATACTGTTGAGTCTGGTAATCCGGCGTAAGAATTGGCACCGGAATGAATGACAATCCTGTTGCTACTTTCTAAAAGAGAAATTTGAAAGTTAAGAGAACTGTCTACTTCAGTCGATCTGAAATTTTTAAATTCAAGGGTTAGCTTTCTGGAACCTTCATTGCCTGTTAGTTTGTACCCTATTACAGAAATGGGGGCCTCTGAAGTGTCTACCCTGGGTTGGATACCACCAAACCCTGAAATGGCCTGCTTCCTTTCAGTCCCAAATAGTAATTTTCCTGAATTTGTTACAATTAGTGAATTATAGGTATCCCCGGCAAAATTAAACGGGAAGCCAATTGCAATTGTCGCGGTTTGATCCGGAGAACCGGTGACCGGTAGCAAGGTTGGGTCTGCTAAAGGCTGAAAAACCTGATTGGATACAGATAAGGAATAGTTAAAATTTTGGCTGTAAGATGGATAATAAACCATCCAAAGGGTAATCCCGATTAAAAGGGATTGAATCCTGTTGCTTCGCTTTTTCATCACGCCAAAGCAATTAAATGCCCCGATATTTCCCTAAAAGATTCAATCAACCATTCGTTGATAAATGCCCATTTTCTTTGCAGCCAACAAAGGGCTGATTAATTTTTTGGTTGATAAATGGGGGTTTATTAACAATCCCGCCTTTTTTCCATGTTTTGGGGTTAGGGAAAAACACAATAACATTAGGCACTGAAAATTTTCCGGGATGGAGTTTTTGAAAGATGAAATCCTGGAGGTTATCCGGATTTTTTGATAAATAAAAATACCCGGGTTGATTATTAATTTATTGAAAATGAAAAGATTATTTGAGTTTTGTTTCTCAAAAAAAATAGGGCATTGCCGCCTTGGTTTTCTCTGGTCCAAACACCATTTTTTTCCTGGGCCTTCGCAAAAAGGGATGACTCTAATGGAGCTTCTGGTAGTCCTGATTATTATCGGTATCCTGGTATTAATTGCGCTTCCTAATCTTACTCCCCTTATTTCCGAGGCAAAAGCAACTGAGGCGAAATTAGAGTTAGAGCATGTGTATACCCTTGAAAAAACATTTTTCTATATGCATTCAAAATACTCCCCCAATTTGAATGAAATTAAATTCGAACATGCCAAATTGAATACTGAAGGGGGGACGGCCAATTACCGGATTGAAATTGTGGAAGCCGGTTCAAACCATTTTAAGGCGCGGGCAACCGCTATTAGTGATTTTGATGGCGATGGAATTTTTAATGTATGGGAGATTGATCAGGATAAAGCATTACGCGAAATTACCCCGGACTGATGATTATTACAGGCTCTATTTTTTCAATTGTGTGTTTGGCAATCCTTGTTATTCAGGATTTCAGGTTCAGAAAAATTTCTCCTGTTTTTATGTTCCTAATTCCCCTTTCGTTTTGCCCCCTGTTGTTATCCTATATTGAAATCGAGGTTTGGGTTTCTCAAACTATCCGGAATTTGGGTTTTGTTTGCCTGATACTTACCTTTTTGTCCATATACTCCCAAATAAGGTTCGGGTCTTTTTTGGGCTTTATTGATAAAGCCCTCGGGAAAGGCGACATTTTATTTTTTCTGGTCCTTTGCTTTTTGTTTTCTTTTTCAAATTTCATCCTCTTTTTCCTTTTTTCTTTAATCGTTTCTCTTTTAGGGTTTTGTATTTGGGCCCTGATATCCCGCATTTCGTTGGCTACAGCAGGTTTTCCACTTGTTTCAGGAATGGGATTTTGCCTGCTGGTATTGTTAGGTGTTCGCCTGTCTATTGGGCTGGATTTTTTTTATTCTTCAATTATCCCTGAATCTGTTTTTTGATGAATACACTGGATGTGATACAATTGCCCCTTGAACTTCAGCAGGTTCTCAGCGCTGAACAGGCATGGCACTATGGTATTATTCCTAAGTCATCGGAATCTGATTCCCTGGCATTTTTCGTGGATGAAGGAAAATTAAGTGTTGAACTACAACAGGAGCTCGAAATTTTATTTGGAAAAGACATTTTTCTTGAGCCATTATCTACTGATGCTGTAAAGCAAGCCCTGAGTACTTATTACCGGAAGGATTTTGAAAAGGAAGAGGGTCTTGCTTTAAAAAGAATAAAACATTCGGATTTTCTTGCTGAATTGATTTCCGAAGCAAGGAGACTGGGTAGCAGCGATATTCATCTTGAATCGTATGAAGAGAAATCGCGGGTTCGATTCCGTATTGATGGCCAATTGGTTGAAAGATATTCGATTGATTCCCAAGAATACCCGGCACTCATAAATAAAATTAAAATCCGGGCAAACCTTGATATTTCCGAAAAACGCCTGCCTCAGGATGGCAGAATTCACTTTCAGGATCATTCCGATAAATTCGATATTCGGGTTTCCGCCCTTCCTACCCTTCATGGGGAAAAAATAGTGCTAAGGCTTTTGCATTCCAATGCAGCGATTATTGATATTGAAAAAGTTGGATTTTCTGAAAGTCAATTGAAATCTTATTTGCATGGAATCAAAAAACCCCACGGAATTGTTTTAATCTCAGGGCCTACAGGTTCCGGAAAAACCACCACCCTATATGCAACCCTAAAGATTTTAAATAAAAAAACAAGCAATATTCTGACCATTGAAGACCCCATCGAATATACCCTGGAGGGAATTAATCAGGTTCAGTTAAAAGAGGCTATAGGTTTAAGCTTTGCCAGTGCTTTACGCACATTTCTTCGTCAGGATCCTGATATTATCATGGTGGGTGAGATACGGGATACCGAAACGGCTAAAATGGCAGTACGGGCCGCGCTGACCGGACACCTTGTGCTTTCAACCATTCACACCAATTCAGCCTGGGGTATTGTTTCACGCCTTGCCGATTTGGAAGTACCTCCTTTTTTAATTGCGGGCATTTTGAATCTGGCAGTGGCACAACGCCTGCTTCGGACTCTTTGTCCAAATTGTAAAAAGAAAGCACCCCTGGGCAAAGAGGAACTTCCCCGGAACTTTTTATCACCATTTACCCTTAATGAGGTTTATAAGCCTGTCGGCTGTGAGCAATGTTATTATACCGGCTATAAGGGCCGACGTGCTATTTATGAGGTCATTTCGATTGGGGAGGATTTGGCTGAAAAAATAAGGAACAGGGATTTTACACCCTCCGGAGTTTTCGAACTTCAGGATTCAAAATCCCTCCGGGATAATGCCTTTAGTCTCTTGGCAGAGGGCTACACAAGTCTTGATGAAGTTTACCCTGTTTTATCCTCCGGGCTATGATGATAAAAAAAATGAGATATTTCGTTTTGCTGATTCTTTTTTTTCAATCCTTTATTTGCCTGGGACAGGATCGGTTTTCTACAATTGAAAATAAGCTCCGGGATCTTGCACAGACTAACCCCGGATTGAATGGGAAAGTTGAACTTTCCGTCAGTGGCGCAAACATTCAGGATTTTATTCGGGGTCTGGCATCAACCCATGGCCTTAATGTTAGCGTGGATGCCCCACTGAATCAAAAAGTCTTTAATAACTTTTCAAATGTTACGGTTGCAGAGGTGTTGTTATTTCTATGCCGGAAATACGATCTTGAAATTACGTTTATCGGTTCAATCTTGTCATTTTCCCAGTTTGTTCCTCCTGTTGCTCCCCCTCTCAAATTTATCCCGAAAGCGCTCAAAATCAACTTTGATAAAACTAATAATCTCATCTCATTTGATCTTCAGTCTGACAGCCTGGTTTATGTTGCAAAAGAGTTTACTGCATTAACAGGAAGAAATATTGTTTTTGCTCCTGAGCTCGCGGGAAAATCTTTAACAGCATTCGTTAAGGATCTTCCCCTTTCCGACGCTCTTGAAATGCTTGCTTTTGGCAATGGGTTAAAGGTAACTTCCACGGAGTTGGCGTTTTTTTTGGAGAAAGGTGAATCCTCTAAACCAGGATTAGTTAAAAAGGGTAATACGAATTCATCACAAGGAATGGACTTAAAAAGCGCAAACGGTTTGATTTCCCTTGATGCCAAAAATATCCCCATTAGTGAAATAATAAATGCGGTTTCTCTTGAACTCGGAAACAATTACTTTTTGTTTTCTGAGCCTAAAGGTAATAGTACCCTTGTTGTGGAAGATGTAACCTATGAAGAATTCCTTTCATACCTTCTTAACGGTTCTGATTATACATTTCGGAAAGACAAGTCAATTTATTTAATTGGAGACAGAAACCTTGAGGGACTTAGGGCTACAACCGTTATCCAGCTTCAAAACCGAACCATCGACAAGGTGCTTGATATGATACCCGGTGATTTGAGAAAAGGCGTTGAATTGAAAACATTTCCCGACCTCAATAGTATAATTGTCTCAGGTTCCCAGCCCAGAATAAATGAAATTCAGGTATTCCTTCAGTCCCTGGATAAGGTAGTTCCGAATATTGTAATTGATGTAATTATTGCCGATGTAAGGGATTCAAAGACTGTTTCAACGGGAATAAAAGCAGGGTTGGGAACCGCTCCTTCGCAAACGGGCGGAACGGTATTTCCTTCGGTTGATCTCACGCTTAGCTCCGGAACTATTAATGAAATTATTTCAGGGATAAATGGATTTGGTATTGTAAACCTTGGAAATGTTACACCCAATTTTTATATAAGTCTGAAGGCTATGGAAACCCAGGGTTTTTTAAAACTTCGCTCAACCCCCAAATTATCAACCTTGAACGGACACATGGCCAATATGAGTATAGGAAAAACGGAATATTATCTCGAAACTTCTAACAATGTAATTGGCACCCAAAATCCACAAAACATTATTACCCAGCAATACAAGTCTGTGAATGCTGATTTGTCGATTACTATAAATCCGACTGTTTCGGGTGATGATCAGATTACGCTTGAGATTACCGTTAAACAAAGCAGTTTTACAGAAAGGATTAATCCAAGTGCTCCCCCGGGCACCATTACCCGTGAGTTTAAATCATTAATACGAATAAAGAACGGTCAAACCATTATTTTAGGTGGCCTTGAGGAGAATAGTACCAGCGATTCCGGATCCGGGGTTCCCTTTTTATCCAGAATACCTGTAATTAAATGGTTGTTTAGTAGTCGTACCAAAACAAAGTCAAATAATAAGCTTACTGTTTTTATAAAACCCACCGTTGTTTATTAAAAATATTGGATTTGTTTTTTGGAGTAAATAAGAAAGTGATCGGCTTAAATCTTCATTTTAGAAAAGATGGTGGGGAGGAGCTTCGTGTTGCCTGGATGGAATTGAAAAAGGGGAAGCTGCTTGTTTCCCGTTCGGAAGTTGTAACCGTTGAAAACATAAAGAACCTGCCTTCTGATATCCCTATCAGTATTTCCATAACAGGGCGGGGAATAATCACCAGGAACTTTACTAATGTTGAGGAGGATGCTGATTTTTTAGGTCGGATTTTACCGGGTGCGGCGCCAGAGGACTTTTTGCTACAATCATTTCCATGTGTTAATGGTAGCCGGATTGTTAGCGTGATGAGATTGGATGTTTTAACTAACAAACTGGAAGAATTAACTCAGAATAATGACCGGATTCTAGCTGTATTTCTTGGTCCTGCTATTGTAGGAAGTGTTTTTTCCCTGCTGCATATTGATCTGGGGAATAAAGGAGGCCTGTCCTTTTTGGATTATGAGATAAAATTTGAAAATGGGAGCATTCAGGGTGTTTCACCGACAGAAAAAATTTCTGAAAGTTTTTTTGTTGAGGAACTGAATATTGACAGTTCCTACCTCCCAGCGTTTGCTTCCGGCCTCGAATTTTTGTTTAATAATTACCCCGAATTGAATTTCCCACCCAAAGTCAATTCTGCACGAGAGGAATTTTCCTGGAAGAAAAAATTCAAATTATCATCGCTTTTGATTTACCCCTTTTTGTTTGGTGCATTAATTGTCAATTATTTCCTCTATTCAGGGTATAAAGAATCCTTTGGGCGATTAATTACAGAGCAAGGCTATACCAGGGAAATTAAAAATCGTGCTGACTCAGCAAGAAATGCCCTTTTGAAAAACAAAGAATTGTTTGATAAAATAGGTGCGAACCACCATGGGCCTACTTCATTTTTTGCTGATCGTCTTGTTTCTGATATGCCTGCAGGAATTAACTTGAATAGACTTGTTTTTTTTCCGGTGAAAAAGACTGAATTAGCAAGTGGCCAGGGAGTTTCTTTTCTTAAGGATTTAGTAATTGTTAATGGGAGTTGTACCAGCAACGATGCATTGAACAAGTGGATTGAAAAAATGAGAACCAGAGAATGGATTGAAAATGTTCACCTTCGGAATTTTGTCCGGGAAACAACAAATCAACCTGCTGATTTTAGCATAGAGTTAAATATTAGATAAATGTTTAAAAATGTTTCATATAATAAGTTGACCCGTTTTTCCTGGGCAGGGGGTATTCTTTTGTTTTTCCTTTCATGGCAGTTTGTTTTTAAAAAGACTATTCAATTGAAATCTGAGGTAAATAGCCTCTTGCTCGAATCCGGAAAAGGTGCCATTAATGAGACAGAATTAAAAGAGCTGGAACTGGAGTTAATTACCACTGAGAATCTGCTTGGTGCCGGATCCCATAGTAATACAAGACAGGTGTTGTTGAGTTTTGTTTCCGGTTATTGTTCGTCGAATAATTTATTGTTAAGGCAGATCCCAGGAGTTTCCACCCAAATTGAAAATGGTTTTATAATTGAAACAAATTCATTCATTGTCGACGGTGGTTTTTTAGGTCTGCTGAAATTGCATTATGAAATTGAAACAAAATTGAAAACCGGCCATTTAAGTTCTGTTGAATACCGTCTTAACCAAAACAAGGAGGGTGGGAAAAAAGTGCTTTCCGGGATTTTTATGCTTCAAAACGTAAAGAAAAAAGAAATATGATGCGTTATTTTTATTTGCTGGTTGTATTGTCGGCCCTTGTTTTGGGCTCCTGCACCCGGGATTTTATTGAGCCAAATCTGGAGGGGAAAAATGTTGCTTTGCTTTCCCCTCCTGATAATTTCTATACACAATCCAATCAGGTAACATTTTTTTGGGAGGAGGTAGAAGGTGCAAGTCATTATCGGCTGCAGATAGTGGATTCGGTTTTTTCATTCATTAGGAGGATTATTCTTGATACTGCAATTACTGGATTTTCATGGATTCAACCTCTTCAACCGGGTTACTATAGCTGGAGAATTAAAGCCCAAAATGCTTCATCTTCCACCGGGTTTTCGTCTCCGAGATCAATTCGCGTTGATACCACCTCGAACATTTCCTCGCAGATAATTTTTCTTCAAAATCCAACAAATAGTGCATTCTTGAATTTTCAAAATATCCATTTTCGATGGACTGATTTACCGGCGGCGGAAGATTACCGGTTTCAAATTCTTGATTCCGGATACAGCCTGGTTTACGAACAAATTCTTCGGGAAGACTCATTATCATACTTCTTACAGGAAGGAAATTGGGTATGGCGGGTCCGGGGGCAAAATAGTATTAGTAATACTCCTTATACAACAAGAACTTTTACTATTGATATTACTCCACCATCCAGCCCCATTCTGAATTTTCCCGGGCCTAACGATACGGTTAGTAGCCCGGTGCAATTGTCATGGACAAGGGATGTGTCAGCAATGGCCGATTCTTTATATGTTTACCCTGATTCACTGGTTTCAGCACCCCTGATTAATTTGATTACCGGTGGCACCACATATGCATTTTCAGGTGGCACCGGTCAAATTTATTTTTGGAGGATCCGATCCCGCGACCAGGCCGGGAACTGGAGTGGTTTTAGCCCTTTGCGAAAATTTAGAATTAATTGAATGTGGAGCAATAAAAAATTGTTGTTTGTTTTGCTTTTAGGCACAGGCTTGCTTTGGGGTTTAATTGCTTATAGAATTTTCGGAAATTTTTTCCGGAGGGATCAAAATTTGAATTCCATAATTCCTGTTAAAATTGCAGAAAAAGCGAGGGTGAGAACCGACACTTTTACACTGCTTGCAAACTACCGTGACCCATTTCTTTCCGGGTTTGCTTCCACTGTTTCCGTGTCAACAAATAAAAAATTACCTTCTAACAGCGAGAAATCACGGCAGGAAATAAAGTCTCCAGTTAATTGGCCTGGAATTGTTTATGGGGGAATGATAAAAAATCAAAACACCAATTACCAAACAGCATTAATAACTATTAACGGTCAGGGGGAAATAGTGTCCCGGGGAATGATTTGTAAAGAAATAAAGATTTTAGGAATTTTTCCGGATTCTATAGAATTAGGTTATGGAAATGAAATAAAGACATTTAGGAAATAAAATTTAGGCCATGAATTTAGAACTGAAAATTGTTTTTACTCAGCTATGTATTGTAGTCTTGACTAATTGCCCATTAAAATTGTCGGGCCAGGCTACTGAAAAGATTAAAACGTATGTTGTAAATGTTACCGCAAAGGATTCAACTATTAAAGCCGAAATATTTTACAATAATCCATCCATTAAACTTAAAGAAAACAGATATTACTATTGGTATAAAGACAACAGGATTTTTTGTTCCGAGGGAGATTTTGACGGAAAGCTTTTAAATGGAACATATACTTGTTGTTATTCGGATAAAAATTTGAAAGAAAAGGGAAGGTATGAAAAGGGGCTCAGGAAAGGTATTTGGCGGCGTTGGTACCCTAATGGAGTTACCCGCGAGGTAGTTCATTTCAAGGATGGTTTACGTCATGGTAAATATTTCCTTTATAGTTCCGGGGGTCAGTTGGTTTTGGAAGCATTTTATAAAAGGGGGAAATTGCATGGAAAGTATATACAATGGAGTGATGGAACAATAAAGCAAAAGTCAAAATTCGAAAACGGGGCTGAAGTAAAGAAACCTGGGAGGAAAAAAAAGACCATGGATAAAACAAAAATTCAAAAGGATGAAACAGAGAAGAAAAAGGGGTTGAAGTTGCCAAAGCGCGAAAGGTCCATAGGGAATGCCAGAAAAGTTGTTGTAAAAAAATCAAAGTAAATGTTGAAGGGAGGGGTTTTAATTTTTGCCTTAGTTATTTCCCTGTTGGTTGCGATGGTTGCCGGGTGCTTTATTTTGGTAGCATGGCATTCATCAAAAACCTCAGAATATTGGTTTCGAGTCAATCGGATAATAAGAAATGTGGATTCCGGGATTGAGATTTTGCTTTCTGTGGAAAATGGATTTGTGTCTGATACAACCATTGCAATGGATTTATTTGACGATGGTGAAGATTCTGTGATTTTAATGAGAAAACCCTGGGGTGCCTTTGAAGTAATTTCGAGTGAAGCATGTTTTAAGGATATTCGCTTGAAGAAATCGGCAATCATTGGATTTTCGGCATGTCGGGATACTGCCCTTGCACTTTTAGTTGCTGACTCTGACAGACCTCTTTATTTATGTGGTGACACCCGCCTGATTGGGGATTGTTATGTTCCATCCTCGGGATTTAAACGGGCATATATAGAGGGCAAAAGTTATCAAGGTAGTTCTTTTTTAGAAGGGCGACAATTAAAGTCGCCGGTTAAAATTCCTGAATTTAAAAGGGAGTTCTGCGAATCAATAACCGATTTGATAGAAAGGGGTTTCAACACCGGCGATAGTATTGTACATGTGGAATCTTCCGGCATTCCGGATTCTTGTATTCGTTCATTTTCCTTAACAGGGATTTGTTTTAAAAGTAACTCAGCTATTTTTCTTACAGAGAAGTTTCTTAAAGGTAATATCATTATTTCGTCCCCAACTGAAATTAGGGTCTCAAAATCCTGTCGGATTGATGGGTTAATATTACTTGCTCCTAAAATTATTTTTGAGGATAACTTTAGGGGTACACTCCAGGGTTTTTCGACCGATTCTATCCTAATAGGAAAGAATGTTGTTTTTGATTATCCGTCTATCCTTGGCTTGTTTCGGACACCTTTATCAGGAAGGGATTTGGGATTAATACTTGGGGATGAGTCTGAGGTTTCCGGTGCACTGATAGGATGTGAAAAGAGTCATACTCAAGGGAATAAACTTATTCTTTCCCTCGGTCGAAATTCGAAAGTTACAGGATTTGTTTATTCTTCCGACAAAGTCGATTTGAAAGGCAGTGTGCTCGGATTGGTTATTTGTTCAAAATTGCACTTGAAAACCCCATCGGCAATTTATGACAATCATCTACATGACGCTGTTATTGACCGTCACTCCCTTCCGGTATTTTTTGGGAGCTTGAGTTTTTCTAATGGATCAAATCATAAGCTGGTTCTAAAATGGCTTTAAATAAAAAAATGGTGGCAGCCGGTTTAATTGAATCATTGGTAGCTATGGTTTTATTGACCTTTTGTATAGGTTTTGGAATTTCGCTTTTTTCGGGTGTAATGACCTCATCGGGTGTTTACAGGAAGATCGTTTCTTGTTATAGTTTGGTTCCGCTGCCAGGTCATAGTAAGGTTGAACATCAGGACGATTGTAAGAAATTTCCCGGATTATCTGTGAGCATAAAAAGCATAGCCGGCAATGATGGAAGGATTATTTATCAGGTCAGAAGTATTGAGAAAAAGAGAATGGAAGATGATTAGGGCTTTTACTTTGATGGAAATGCTTGTGGTTCTGGTTATTTCCGGCCTTATTATTGGTTTTGGCTATTCCGGATATCGTTACCTATTGACAACGTTTCATGAATTCCGGGTTTCAAACAATCTGGGCATTGCAGCTCACGAAGCCATGTCTGTATTGGAATTTGATTGTGCAAAGTCCAGTCATATTATTTGCCTCGGCGAGCGTTCCGTTGGATTAATTGTTGAAGGTAGAACTATTGAATGGGAAATTTTGAAGAGTTCAATAGTCAGAAGGGACCAGGGTACTGATACTTTTAGTATTTCAAATCCCCAATTTCTGGTGTTATTTGATAATATTCCTGTATATGGCGAAGGTATTGGGGATAAATTGGAAATTAAATTCTCTTTGGGCGATGGAATGGAATGCCGGAAGCTAATTTGTAAAAGATATAGCATCTCTGATTTAATTACTAAAAATGAATTTTTTCAAAATGAGCGGAATTGATGTATCTAAACTGAATAGAATCCGCCATAACGAAAAGGATTCAACCCCTGTTTTGGCGGTTTTTCATAAAGAAATTTTTGTTTTTAACCATGGGGAATTATCAGATTCGAAAAAAGAACGTTTTTATTCAGGCCTTTCCATGCTCCTCACTTCCGGAATTGATCTGAAGTCAGCTCTTGAGTTAATTGCAGGAAATCAGAAAATTAAAAAGGACGAAGCCTTGTTCATAAAAATTAAGGAACAAATTGTTGCCGGATTTGATTTTGCTAATGCACTTAAGTCCACGAAAAGATTCTCGGTTTATGAGGAATTCAGTATTAGAATTGGCGAGCAAAGTGGGAAGTTGCTTGAGGTGCTTAAGGGATTGTCCGAATATTTCTCAAAAAAAATTAAGCAACGAAGACAAATAATAAATGCACTTTCTTACCCCATACTGGTATTGATTACTGCCATTGGAACCGTGATTTTTATGATGCACTTTATTGTGCCCATGTTTTCGGATGTTTTTAGCCGCTTCAAAGGAGATTTACCCCTTATAACAAAGATTGTAATTAAGGCCTCTGAAATTGTTTCTTCATCGGTGGGTTGGTTTTTATTGTTATTGTTCCTTCTAATATTTGTTATTGTATTATTCAGAAAGTCCAATTGGTGGGTGATGCATATTTCTCCCATGAACTCACTCATTCCAATATTTGGAGCATTACTGAAAAAAATATACCTGGCCAGGTTCGCTTCCTCCATGCATTTGTTGTTAAGTTCCAAAAATCCGCTTGATAAAAGTTTAGGACTCGTTTCAGAAATGATTGGCTTTTACCCTTTGAAAAAAGCACTTGAGGCTTCCAGATTGGATATTCAAAATGGTATGTCATTACACCAGAGTTTAAAGAAGCATTCTTTTTTTCAAAGCCAATTGTTGTCTATTATTAAGGTGGGGGAGGAGTCTAATCGGTTGGAGTTTGTTTTCCAAAAACTTGCAAGTGAGTATTCGGATGAGATTGACAAAAAAACGGAAACTCTCAGAAGCGTTATTGAACCAATTCTAATTATTTTCATTGGAGGATTTGTGGCCTTAATACTTGTGGCAATGTACCTCCCCCTGTTTAAATTAGGAACCACAATCCATTGATTGTTTCCTTATTTGAAAAGGACAGTAATGGCAGATTTCTGCAAACCCCTTGTGCTTTTTTGTCAACTTGCTTGTTTTGGTTTGAAATCCGAGCATGAATCTAAACCGTTTCACCTGTTTTTATAAGGTATTCCTAAAAGGGATTAAATGATATTTCAAATGTTGCAAATTGGATTGGTAAATAGTTGAAAAATAGTTAAATATAGGCTATAAAGCCTCAATTCGAATGTTATAAATTGAAGCATTTTTCATTTTTTTTTGATTAAACCACCATAATATTTCAAAAAAAATGAAATGAATTTAAATTTAAATGGCCGGATCGAGTATTACCTGAAAGATTCCTGGATGGTTTTTATTAAGGATCCGGAATGGGATTTTGTTGCCATGCGAGGATTTCAATCACAATGGAAAATTAAAGTAGTTTCTGATTTCGAAACAAGGCAAAATGAAATAGAAAAAGTACTTGGGAAAATAGTTTTGTCAGAGTCTCCTAAATGCTTTAAATCTGTGAACTTCGCCCTTGCAGTTCCTGCTTCCAGACCCTGGCAGGTTAGTTGTCAGCGAATACCTTATTCCTTCAGGAGGGAATACAATTTCCACATCCTGTTTGTTTCAAAAACTGTAATTGTAAGCGCCCCTCCCGGAAAAGGAATTAGCAGGTTAGCCATGCCCTTTGATGATCCCGCATATCCATATTAATCCTACGGGCCTTTATTTTTCCGGAAACAAAAATCTGAAATTTTGGTTATTTTTCTTTGGGGATTTGGGTTACCGTATATTTTTCCCATCTCCAAAATTTTAATTTTGGAGAAAAATGAAACCGTATCC
>CALEYQ010000037.1 GCA_937924855.1 uncultured Bacteroidota bacterium
ATTGTTTAACCTTAGTGTTGCCCTTCCCGGTAGTGCCCGGTTAAAATATTCCGTATTCAATGCGGTAGGACAAAAAGTGTATGCCTCTGCCCTGTTAACACCTACCGGAATGTTCAACGAGGAAATCAACTTAAGTTCACTGCCTCGCGGAGTATATACCCTTGAGATTAATATTGCTGAAAAGCCTTATTACAGAAAGCTTGTAATCAGGTAAGTTTCGAAATGAAAAACCTTTTTCGAAAAGCGCTGCCTTTACTTTTTTCCGGTGGCGTTTTTCTTTTTTCCTCTGCCCAACCCTCCTTTCAGGTTTTCAATTCAGGAAATTCTTTTTTGCCCTATAATACCGTTCGCTGGGTTACCTGTAACCGGAGCACGAATGATCTTTGGGTGGCCACCGACCTTGGGGTGGCTAAAGTAAGTAGTGCCGGGTGGACAATTTACACCAGCAGCAACAGTCCCCTGCCGGAAAATGATGTGCGCGTAATTTTTATCGACCGTTCCGGCAACACCTGGCTTGGAACCCAGGGCAGTGGTCTGGTAAAATTCGACGGGCTCTCGTGGTCGGTTTATAATATGGGGAATTCCGGCATTCCCGACAATCAGGTTAAAGCCATTTCACAGGACACGGCCGGCAATATGTGGGTGGGAACCCCTAGCGGCCTTTCAAAGTTTGATGGAAACACCTGGATGGTCTGGGATTTTTCGAATTCCAATCTTATCTCCACGCACATTACCTCCATTGCCATAGGAAGCGACAATATCAAACGCATCGGAACCCTGAACGGAGGTATGGCTTATTTCAACGATACCACCTTTACAATTTATTCCTACTGGACAGGAAATTTTCCCGAAAACACTGTAACCTCAATTGCCGTTGACAATCAAAACCGTCCCTGGGCCTGTTTGAATTCTACGGGAATAATCGTGCATATGGGAGGGCCTGCCTGGAACTGGATGAATACCGGAAACTCGGGAATACCCAGCGATGTTTTAACGCATGTGTACATAGATGCCACTCAGAAAAAATACATAGGATCCCAAAACAAAGGCATTATCATTTACGATGGCAATTCTTTTGTTAATTATGATCCGGGCAATTCTTCTTTTCCCGATACCTGGGCCAGCGCGAGCGTAACAGATACATCCGGAATTTTATGGGTGGGAACCTTTAACAACGGTCTTGTAAAAATAAATTTCAATCCTTCCGGAATTGTTTCCTCTGGAATTTCAAAACATTTTACTGTTTTCCCGAATCCTGCACTAGGTAAAATCTCCATTCAGGCTAACGAAAAAATTGAGCGGATTGAAATATCAGATCTTTCAGGAAAATTACAACTTGAGAAAAGGCCCTTATCAACCCTCACCTCGTTCGACCTTGAAGGAATTTCAGGGGGTTCCTATTTTATTAGAGTTTATTTTTCTGGAGGAGAAAGCGCGGTCCGTCGTTTAATCGTGACGGGCTCAGGTCATTAAAAACCGGCCAAATACACCCAGGGGTAATTTCTGTCCGGAGGAAGATGGAAGAAAAAGCTCTCCGGTTTCCAGTTTCTTTCCGGCAAAATTCTTCAGCAGATTTTCAATTACGAGCGAGGATAGTCCGAGAGAATAGGCATTCAGTATTAAAAAGCTGTTTTCTTTGCTCAGGATTCCCAGCGTGGATTCCACCAGTTCAAAAATCTGATCTTCCAGTTTCCATTTTTCACCGTTAGGTCCATGTCCGAATGCAGGTGGATCCATAATAATCCCCTGATAACGATGCCCCCTTTTCAGTTCCCGGTTAGCAAACTTCAGGGCATCTTCCACAATCCAGCGTATGTCGGAAATACCCGATAGCTTCATGTTATCATTGGCCCAGTTCACTACCTGGCGTATTGAATCCAGATGGAACACCGTAGCTCCGGCGGCGGCAGCGGCAAGGGAAGCTCCTCCGGTATAGGCAAAAAGATTCAACACTTTAACTTCTTTCTGCCTGCTTTTCAGCGTGCGTACGGCCCGGAAAATATAACCCCAGTTAACTGCCTGCTCCGGAAAAATCCCCACATGTTTAAAAGAAGTAAGTCCTAACCTGAAATGAATGGATTTTGAAAAATCCTGGTCTTTCAACAGATACTGCACCTGCCAGCGATCGGGCATTTCCTTTAGTTTTTTCCAGGTCCCACTGCTGCTCGATTTGGGAATAAATTTTACATGAGCCTGCTTTTCCCATCGGCTCATGGGCATTTCAGGTTTCCAGAGGGCCTGGGGTTCCGGGCGGATGGTTAAAAATTTGCCAAATCTCTCCAGCTTTTGAAAATCGCCACAATCGATAAGTTCGTAATCGGAAAAGCCGGAAGGACTAAGAAAATTCATGGCTCAAAAGTAAGAAAACCCCGCCGGAAGGGTAGAAGAAAAATGAATCCGAACGGCATAAAACCAATATATTTGCGAACCAAAAAATGACATCCGACAAAAAAGTCCGCGTTCGTTTTGCGCCCTCCCCTACCGGCCCTTTGCACATGGGAGGGGTTCGCACCGCCTTATATAATTATCTTTTTGCCAAACATCACGGAGGCGATTTCATTCTCCGAATTGAAGATACCGACAGGGAGCGTTTTGTTCCGGGTGCCGAAGCCTACATAATTGAATCCTTGAAATGGTGCGGCATTGAACCCAATGAAGGACTCGGGTTTGGGGATGGACCTCACACGCCTTATCGCCAAAGCGAAAGAAAAGAAAAAGGGCTATACAGGGGATATGCCGAAAAGCTGGTTGCCGATGGCTTTGCCTATTATGCATTTGACACCCGGGAAGAGCTGGAAGAAATGCGGAAAAAACTGGAAGCTGCCAAAGTAGCCTCTGCATCCTACAATTCCGTTACCCGCCAAAACATGAAAAACTCCCTTACCCTGAGTGAGGATGAAGTAAAAACACGGCTCGAGCGGGGTGATGCCTATGTAATCCGGATTAAGATTCCGAGGAACGAGGAAATAAGAGTAAATGATTTGATCCGTGGCTGGGTGCTTGTAAACTCGGCCCAGATGGATGACAAAGTATTGTATAAAAGCGACGGGATGCCTACCTACCACCTTGCCAACGTGGTGGATGATTACAACATGAAGATTACCCATGTAATCAGGGGTGAGGAATGGCTGCCTTCGGCTCCCCTGCATGTTTTACTTTACCGGTATTTAGGCTGGGAAGAGGCCATGCCCCAATTTGCGCATTTGCCCCTGCTCCTCAGGCCCGATGGTAACGGGAAACTCAGCAAACGTGACGGTGACCGGCTTGGATTTCCGGTCTTTCCCATCGACTGGAAACCGGAAGGCGGTGAAGGGGCCAGCGGATACAGAGAAGCAGGTTATTTTCCGGAAGCCTTTATAAATATGCTTGCCTTGTTAGGCTGGCATCCCAGCGGGAACCAGGAGATTTTCACCATGGCAGAACTCATAGAACAGTTTTCTCTGGAGCGGGTAAGTAAGTCGGGGGCCAAGTTCGACCCTGAAAAGGCCAAATGGTTCAATCAGCATTACCTTCGCCATAAACCGGCCCAAGAAATTTTATCGCTCTGGAAGCCCGAGCTGGAACAAAAGGGCTTGTCGCTTCCTGATGCGAGCTTGCTTAAAATTTGCGGTTTACTCACGGAAAAAGCCTCCTTCATTGGCGAGTTTACTGAGCTGGGCAGCTATTTCTTTAAAGCACCGGAAGGATACGATGAAGGAGTGATAAAAAAGAGATGGAATGAAAATGCCAAAGAATTTGCCGCTTTGATTCTGGAAAAATACCGTTCGGCAAAATCTTTTGATGCCGCCACAGCAGAAAACCTGTTTAAAGAATCCTGCTCAGAAGCCGGCATAAAACCCGGTGAAGTAATGCAGCTTTTCAGAGTTGTACTTACCGGACTCCCCGGAGGCCCGGCCTTGTTTGAAGTGGCGGAAATACTCGGTAACGATGTTTGTGTGGAAAGGATAGAATTATTCCTCAGCAAAAATGCCTGAACATGGGAAGAATTGAAGTCTGCGGCATTCGACTTTATGCACACCACGGCTGCATGCCGGAAGAAACAAAGCTCGGTGGCAACTACGAAGTGGATGTAATACTTGAAGCCGATTTATCTAAATCGGAGAAATCAGACAAACTGGAAGACACCCTTGATTATGTTGCCGTTTATAATATCGTGGTTCGGGAAATGCAAACCCCTTCGAGCCTGATTGAGCATGTGGCTGCCAGAATCGGAGCTTCGTTGAAAAAGCAATGGCCGGAAATTATTTCCGGAGAGGTGTCCATTAAAAAATTAAACACTCCCATCGGAGGAGTAATCTCTTTTGTTAAAATAACTCATAACATATAAGTCATGGCCATTAACATTTCCTTATTGAGTAAAATTTGTGAAGTTCCCGGAGCTCCGGGACATGAACAGCGGGTTCGTGAATTAGTTATTAAAGAAGTGAAGCCCCTGGTGGATGAAATTTCCATGGATAATATGGGCAATGTTATTGCCTTAAAAAAGGGAAGCCTCCACGGCAAAAAAGGAAACAAAAAAGTGATGATTGCCGCCCACATGGATGAAATTGCCTTCATTGTTACCCATATCGATGATGATGGTTTTTTGCGTTTTATTCCCCTGGGCGGATTCGACCCCAAAACATTAACGGCGCAACGGGTTATTGTACACGGAAAAAAAGATCTCATAGGGGTAATGGGCAGCAAGCCGGTTCACATCATGAGTGCGGAAGAAAAGAACAAGGTAACTCCCATCTCCGACTATTTCATCGATTTGGGCCTTCCCAAAAAAGAAGTAGCAAAATTTGTAAAAGTAGGCGACACGGTTACCCGGGAAAGGGCCCTGATAGAAATGGGCAATTGTGTGAATTGTAAATCGCTGGACAACCGCTTGTCGGTTTTTATTCTGATTGAAGCTCTTCGTGAAATCAAAAACCACCCTTATGATATTTACGGAGTATTTACGGTTCAGGAGGAAGTAGGCATACGGGGAGCGCAGGCATCTGCCGCCAAAATTCAACCCGATTTCGGTTTTGGCCTGGATGTTACCCTTGCCGTGGATACGCCCGGGGCAAAGGAGCATGAAAAAATCACCCACCTGGGCAAAGGAACGGCTATTAAGATAATGGATGCTTCTACCATCTGCGATTATCGCATGGTGAATTTCATGCGTGAAACGGCCATAAAAAACAAGATTCCCTATCAGATGGAAATTTTACCCGCCGGAGGAACCGATACCGCCGGACTTCAAATCAGAACTCCCGGAGGAAGTATCAGCGGGTGTATTTCCATTCCTACCCGCCATATACATCAGGTAATAGAAATGGCCGACAAAGGCGACATTCGCCATTCCATCACCTTACTTAAAAAGTGCCTGGAAAGCATACATAAATTCGACTGGAGTTTTAAATAACCAAGAATTATTTAAGGGCTCTGATCTTTTTAAGCAGATCTTCCGTGTCCCCAACATCCTCTCCGGCTGCTTTACCTATTTCAATGGCTTTAAGGGCCGCCTTTTCTGCATCAGCCTTCCTTCCCAATTTAAAAAGAACGGCTGCGTAGGTATCGTTGTTATAATATTTATCGTCGAGTTCTGTGGAACGCTTTGCCCATCCGGCGGCTTTCGACAGCATTTCCTTATCCTCAACCTTTTCATAAAACCTCCAGGCAATGGAATTCAACAAGGCAGGATTGTCGTTTCCGGAAAGTTCAACAAATGAAGCCGCTGCTTTTGCATAACCGTTCCAATTGGTGTTCATGGCGTAATGATTCATTTCGGCTTCCAACAATAAACCTTTCCCTTTTTCCCCCAGGGCCTGGTTAACTTCCGACACAAAGGATTTAAAAAAATCGGCGTTTTTAAGCTCCGGATTGCGGAGCTCCTGGCGGTATACACCTGAAATTTTAGTTAGAACAGAATCGGCCGTATACATAGCCTCAAACTTGCTACGGTTCTGAACCAGATACAAAAACCCGGGATTGGTTTTATCGCCCACGAAATCGAATAAAATCCTCCAATTACCCGGCTGGGAATATTCCTTATTATCTATAGCTTCAAAATAAGCCTTTAATTCCTCTTTGGAATTCATGCAGGCATGCGAGGCCAGCTCAAAATACTCATATGCTATTTTGGGATCCTTCAAATTTTCAACATGTCGTTTCTTCAATCCGCTCAGATTACGCTTGGGGTCATTGGCTATTTTTCCGGTCTCAATAAAACCGGCGGCCTGATCGGATCCGCAAACCCGGTGCACCACATCACCATTGCCATTTATGAATAAAAAAGTAGGATACGCCTTAACCTCATATCGTTTGGCCAGGTCGAGCCCCTCCCCTTTCTCCATATCAACTTTTGCATTAATAAATCCGGCATTATAAAAATCGGCAACCGTGTCGTTGGTGAAAATATTCTTCGCCATCCATTTGCAGGGGCCACACCATACGGCATAGGCATCGAGCATAATAAGTTTGTTCTGAGCTTTGGCTTTTTCAAGGACAGTAGCCCAGGTGCCGGTTTCGAAATTAATTTCCCGGTTTTGCCCCACAACAGGAAAAGTCAAAACCGTTACTAAAAGGCAGGAAAGAAAAAATGGGTTTTTCATGAATTCAGGGTTTACACAAAACTAACCAATAATACCTGATTTTCACAGCATTTTATTATGTGGTTTTTTCCCTATAAATTCGTGCGTTCCGATGAAACATGTCTTGTTTATTTTTTCTCTTCTGCTGCAGGGTTCCCTGATTGGGCAGGTTGTACATTTCAGACACGTTACTGCTGATCATGGACTGCCCGTTAACGGGGTAACGGCAATTGTTCAGGATAAAACCGGATTTATCTGGATTGGAACCCCGGAAGGATTGTGCAGGTACGACGGGTTTGAAGTAATAACTTTTGCTCATGACCCGAACGATGAAAATACCATAAGCGGGTTAGCCGTTAAATGTTTGGCTGCCGATTCAAAAAACCGGATCTGGGCCGGCACACGAAGCTCGGGATTAAACCTGTACGACCCAGAAAAAGGAAAGTTTACCCGGTTTTCGGTTGACAGTACCAGAGCAGGTAGTTTATCGAACAATCACATTACCTGCATTCTGGAAGTGCACGGGCAAATATTTGTAGGCACCGCCGGAGGCGGTATAAACATATTCAACGAAAAAGACCGGGGTTTTTCTCAAATAAGTCAGAAAAAAGGTGAACCTCAATCGCTATCCAGCAATTATGTCCGAAGCTTGTCCTACGATGGAAAAGATAAATTATGGATAGGTTATTACGATGCTGGGGTGAGCAGCTATCATATTCCTTCCGGGAAGTTCACCCATTTTACACAAAAAGAAGGTCTTCTGACAAACGAAGTCAGAACCGTATTTGCCGACAGTCGCGGAAACGTCTGGGTGGGATTGTGGCAGGCGGGGACTGCTATTATTGAATCCGCAACCGGAAAAGTAAATTCCCATCAAACCAGGGATCATTTTCTCGCAAAAAATCCTTACGGCATGATTTCGATGTTCATGGAAGACCGGAATGGTAGTGTCTGGATGGCTACCGCTGAGCATGGTATTTGTCGCTTCGATTATGAAAAAGCCACCTTCACCTATTTCGAACATAACCCTGAGGATCATTCTTCCATCAGCGACAATACCACATTCGCCCTTCTTGAGGACCAGAGCGGATTAATCTGGACGGGGACCTGGCATGGAGGCATTTCAATTTTAAATCCCAGAAATGCAGCCATGGAGCATTACAAAAAAGTACCCGGCAAATTTGAAGGATTGCATAACAATACGGTTTGGGCCTTTGCGGAAACAAACTCCGGCGAAGTTTATGTGGGAACCTCGGGTGGCGTAACCCTCTTCAATCCCGAAACCAAAAAGTTTGAGCTTTTGCCCTACAAAAACCTGAATCCAACTTTTCCATCAGAAAAAACCATTGCCCAGGCCCTCTTTCTGGATAAGGATAACAGTTTATGGATAGGCTCCAATGGGGCGGGGATATACCGTTATTTTCCTGCCACAAAAAATTACGAGCACTATAATTATGAAAACAAGCCCGGTGCACTTTCCTACCATACCGTTTCCGGATTTGCCAGGACATTAAATGATGAACTCTTCGTGGCTACCCTGGGTGCCGGCATTTGCAAATTCAATTATGCCACCAAACGATTCGAAAATTATTTTCATACCCCCTCCGATCCGGGATCCATTTCAGACGACAATGTATATTATATACTTGCCGAAAAGAATGGAAAAATCTGGGTGGCCACCAACAGCGGGCTTGATTTATTCGATCCATTTTCTCTGAAATCTGAACACTATCGGTATGAACCCGGCCAAAAAAACAGTTTACCCGGAAAAACCGTTTATCATGTTAGTCATGCATCCAATGGCGATTTGTTAATTGCCACTTCCGGGGGAGGAGCCCGCTTACTTCGTGAAAAAGGCGAAATGATCATTTACGATAAAAGTTACGGAATGCCGGAAAATAAATTGGTTTCTTCTATAGTCGAAGATAACAAGGGCATTATCTGGATGACCACCTCAAACGGTCTTTTTCGCGTTGATCCTGAAAACAAAACCGCCCGCTGCCTGAATGTAGAACACGGCATTCAGGGAAAAGAGTTTGCCGTGAGGTCGGCTTTAAAAAGCAAATCGGGGCATTTGTACTTTGGCGGATCCAATGGCTTCAACCGTTTCCTTCCCGGAAAAATTATTAAAAATCCTTACCCGCCCAAAGTAGTATTATCGAAAGTGCAGCTGATGGATCAGGAATATTCCGGACCCTTGAATGTGCGATTTCTGGAAACGCTTGAAGTAGATCCTGAAATTTTATATTTCAGCATCGGGTTTTCAGGACTTGAGTTTTCTCATCCTGAAGGCAACACCTTTCAGTATTTTCTGGAAGGATTTCATAACCGGTGGATACAACTGGGGAACAACCGGGAAATAAAATTCACCGGCTTAAATCATGGAGAATACCTATTAAAAATTCAGGCCTTCAATTCCGATGGGGTTCCCAATCCGGAACTGTGCAGAGTTCGGTTAATTTTACATCCTCCCTTTTATAAAACTACCTGGTTTTATGCTTTGCTTGTTCTCCTTTCCGGAAGTGTTATTTTTGGGTACATCCGTTTACGAGAACAAAGACTGAAAAAGGAGAAGCTTATTTTAGAAAGTATGGTAACCCAGCGGACACGGGAGTTGCGTGAAGAAAAAGAAAAAGTAGAACTGGCCCATAAAGACATCAGCGACAGTATTCACTATGCGAGGAGAATACAACGGTCTATTATTCCCGAAGAAGAAAACTTACAAATGCTGTTCCCTGAGTCCTTTGTCTTCTATCAGCCCAAGGATATTGTAAGCGGTGATTTTTATTGGTTTTGGAAGGACCCCAACGGTTTTATTTTTCTGGCCGCAGCCGATTGCACCGGTCACGGTGTACCCGGTGCCCTGATGAGCATGCTGGGTACATCCATTCTGAATCAGGTAATACGGGAACAAAAATATTCCGATCCCGGACTTATCCTTGAACAATTGAACCAAAACCTGTTTATTCAGCTCAGTCAAAACAATGCCGAATCGGGTGTTCAGGACGGGATGGATATTGCTTTACTAAGGTATTCGATGAAATCGGAAGAAATAATATTTGCCGGGGCAAACAGACCCGTTTTACTATTCAGGAATGGGAAAACAGAAGCTGAAGAGTTCAAAGGCAGTAAACAATCCATCGGAGGGCCCTTTGAAAAGAAATTCAGTTCCCAAAGCATTATGGTAAAACCGGGCGACCGCCTGTTTGTATTTACCGATGGTTTTGCCGACCAGTTTGGCGGAAAAAAAGGAAAAAAGTTAATGACAAAGAATCTTAAGAGGTTATTGGGATCCTATCAGGAAACGAGCATGAAAAAAATAGGCAAGGAACTAAAAAAAGAATTTAAAATCTGGAAAGGAAATCACGAACAGGTAGATGATGTATTAGTTATAGGTCTTGAAATATGAAAACAGCTCCTTTTTATTTTCTTTGGTTTTTGTTTTCCACCCTCGGGACTTCAATAACACTGGTCGGATCCGAAACGCATAAGACCGTGGATTCCTTAATAAGGGAAGCAGGAAAAAATTACAATGCCGATCCCGGCACCAGCCTTTCCCTTGCCCGCAAGGCAGAATTGTTGTTGGCGGACGACACACTGAATGCGTCCTTCGTTCGGGTAAATTATGCCAAGGGTGTTTCTGAATTTTACATTGGAAATTTTGCACTTAGTCTGAAACATTTTAACCGGGCCATTCAACTCAGCAAACAAATTAAGAACGACACACTTCTTGCCCAAAGTCAGTCCGGAATAAGCAATGTGTACAATAACCTCAGGGAGTTCGACCTGGCTATTTTCCATTTAAAAAGCGCCATTTCGCTCTATAGTAAGCTGCAAATACACCACCGTTTGGGAGGAGCCTGGGGAAATCTAGGAAATACCTACCTCGTAAAAGGAGTAATGGACTCCTCAGAGTATTGCTACGAAAAAGCTTTTGAATATTGGAAGGAGGCCGGCGACAGCAATGGCATATCCAACTATTACACCTCAAAAGCAGAGTTCGAGCATAAGAAAAAAAATCTGACAGCTGCCGCTGCCTATTATAAAAAAGCCATTGAGTTGAAGGTGCGGCTGGGACAAAGGCTTGATGTGGCCGGACTGATGGGGAATCTATCAAATGTTTATTTCGATGAAAAAAAATTCGAAGAAGCGGTTCGGATATTAAAAGAAGCTACGGCCATTGGCTATGAAGCCGGGGGTCTGGAGTTGACCATGGATCTGGAAAAAAAATTGCATGAAAACTACGAACAACTGGGACGCCATTCCGAAGCTATGTTTCATTTACAAAAATACTACGCCATACGGGACACTTTATATTCGCTGGAAAATCAAAAGCAATTGGCTCATATCAGAACCGAGTTTGAAACGGAGCGAAAAGAACTTGAAATTCAAAAATTAAAAGCCCAAAACGATCGCCAGACACTGCTCGGTTATTTCCTGGGTACTGCGGTAATTATGATTACCCTCATTGGAATAATCCTGTACAACCGATACCGGATAAAAAAGAATGCCAACCGGATTCTCCAGGAAAAAAACGGAATTATCAGCGAAGCCTATCGTGACATACAGGACAGCATTCAGTATTCAATTCGCATTCAAAAATCAATGGTATCATCGGATGAGGAGTTAAGGCAGATTTTTCCGGAGTCATTATTTATTAATATGCCCAGAGACCTGGTTAGCGGAGATTTCTTTTGGATGTGGCATAATCAGGATTCGCAAGAAACCTGGGTTGCGGTAGCTGACTGTACCGGGCATGGAGTACCGGGAGCATTAATGTCGATGATCGGAGTAAGCCAACTCAATCAGATCATTAAATCGGAAAGAGTTGAGGATCCCGGGCTGGCCTTAATTGAAATGAACCGACGGATAAATATTGCGCTTCGTCAGGGAGACCAGGACTCGAACAATGATGGGATGGATCTTTTGTTGTTAAAAATTCAGCACCGCTACGGAAAAGCCGGTTTCAGCGGAGCCAACAGAAATTTATGGGTAAGCAACCCTTCCGGGAGTGATATCGGGCAAATCCCGGGCAATAAATTCTCCGTAGGTGGAAATAGTGAAATGGAGAAAGCGTTTAAAACAAACACACTTGACCTAAAAGCCCACAGCCGTTTGTATTTATTCTCGGATGGGTTTGCCGATCAGTTTGGGGGACCCGAAGGCAAGAAAATAATGACCCGTCGTTTACGCGACTGGATTCTCCAATCCAATGCAACGCCAATGAAAGATGCAGAAAATATGCTTCGCACCCAATTTTTAAAATGGAAGGGCAATAATTTGCAGGTTGACGACGTGCTTGTAGTAGGTATTCAATACGAACCGATCGCCTGAGCGGTTTCAGATTTTAACTCTTTGTTGTTGGTAAGTTATACCCCCTGATTTTCTCTCCGGAAATCGTTTGCCGACACTTTTTCTTAACTCGTCTATTATTTTCTGATTTATCTCAACGGCTTTAAGGCACTGGTCTAAATTGTTTAGATTAAGGCAACCAAAAGATTCGGCCGGCGTTAAACGGGTAAAGTTCTCAGACTTATTGTATAACTGCCCCAAACCCGGAGGTCTTTATGAAAACAATCTACTCCCCGCTATTATCATGGGCTTTGCTCATGGTAATGTTCATCCTCACCACATCTGAAGCCTACGCTTCACATGCACAGGGTTCTGATTTAACCTATCAGTGCCTCGGAGGAAATCAATATCGTTTTACCTTAAAATTTTACCGGGATTGTTCCGGAGTTAATGCCCCAAATACCGTAACCGTAAATGCAAGATCAACTACCTGTAACCAGAATTTCAACATTACCCTTAACCAGATTGCTAATACCGGTCAGGAAGTTACTCATGTATGTACGAGTGTGACAACAACATGTACCAACGGAAATATCAATGGCGTTCGTGAGTACATTTATCAGGGCATCAGTAACAATATTATTCCCTGTACCGACTGGGTATTCAGTTTTTCGCTTTGCTGCCGCAATAACGCCATCACCAACATCCAGAATCCCGGTGGGCAAAACATTTACATCCAGGCCACGCTGGACAACCTGAATTTCCCCTGCAACAACTCGCCTACTTTTACCAATCGTCCGGTTCCCTACTTTAGTATTAACCAGCCAAATTGTTTTAACCACGGTGCTTCCGACCCCGATGGAGATTTCCTGGTTTACTCGCTGGTAACGCCCATGACCGGACCCACTACCACTGTAACATATAACCCGCCTTATTCAGCTACTCAGCCCCTGGCTTCAAACCCTCCTGTTTCTTTCAATGCACAAACCGGTGATATCTGCATGACACCCACCATGCAACAGGTAACAGTAATGGCTGTTAAGGTTGAAGAATACCGGAATAACCAGTTAGTAGGATCCGTAATGCGGGATATCCAGATTCAGACTCTGGTATCCAACAACAACAACCCTTCTCTGAATGGAATAAACGGCACGGGACAATTCTCGGCCAATGTTTGTGCCAATACACCTTTTACATTCTTTACCAATTCCTTTGATCCCGACCAAAACCAAAACTTAACGATTACCTGGAATAATGCCATACCCAACGCCACGCTGAATGTTGGACCGGGCAATAATCCTACTGCAACTTTTTCCTGGACACCAACCAGTGCCCAGATTTCTCCCAATCCCTATTGCTTTACCATTACCGTAACCGACAACAATTGTCCGCTCACCGGAAGCCAGACCTACGCCTTTTGTTTATATGTAGGTGGATTTACCGTTAGCGCCACCGGCACTAATGCAAACTGCGGTGCACATAACGGAACTGCAACCGCCACCGTTACCGGAGGAATCGGTCCTTTTACATATCAGTGGTCGCCCAGCGGAGGAAATAATGCCCAGGCCAATGGATTAGCTGCCGGAACATATACCGTTGTTGTTACCGATGCAACAGGATGCACAGGTTCCGCTACCGTTACCATTTTGAATAACGGGATGCCGGGCAATGTTCAAACCTCATTCACCCAACCCTCGTGTACCGGTGGAAGCAACGGAACGGCAACTGCCAATCCGAATGGTCAGCCTCCCTTTACCTATTTGTGGTCAACCGGAGCAACAACCGCCACGGCAACCGGACTTTCCGCAGGAACCTATACCGTTACCATAACTAATGGTGCAGGATGTACTACTTCCACAACCATAACTGTTACCAATCCTCCGGTTTTCACAGCCACTTCAAGTCAGACCGATGTAAGCTGCTTCGGAGGAAACAACGGATCGGCCACGTCTACACCTTCAACAGGTAGCGGCCCTTACACCTATGCATGGAGCAACGGCCAAACCACCCAAACTGCAAGCGGACTTTCTGCGGGAAATTATTTTGTAACGGTCACCAATGCGTCCGGATGTACCGCCACACTTAATGTATTGATTAACCAGCCTCCACAATTACAAATAAATTTAGTTGCCTCCAACAATGCCACTTGCTTTGGAGACACATCGGGTTCTGCAACCGTTCAGGTAACGGGAGGTTCTCCACCCTATCAATACCTGTGGAATACCAACCCTCCTCAGATTTATCAAACTGCTGCAAACCTTGGCGCCGGCACCTATCAGGTTACGGTTACCGATGCAAAAAACTGCACCATAACTTTATCCGCAACCATAACCCAACCTCCTCAGATAACAGCTGCTTTCAGCAGCACACAACCCAGTTGCTTCGGAGGTAATAACGGTAATGCGACGGTAAATGCCAGTGGAGGAACTCCTCCTTTCACCTATAGCTGGAACACCACACCCCAGCAAACCACACAAACTGCTACCGGTTTGTCGGCCGGTTCCTACCAGGTAATAATTACCGACATCTATGGTTGCTCCAGTATGGCAAATGTTACCCTTTCTCAGCCCTCTCCCGTTGTTTCGCAAATCAGCGGCGTTGGAAACGTAAGTTGCGCCGGAGGAAATAACGGCTGGGCTACAGGAAACGGAGCCGGCGGAAATGGTCCTTATACTTATTCCTGGAACACAAGCCCGGTTCAAACCGGAAACTCAGCCACCGGACTTAGTGCCGGGGTTTATACCCTCACCGTTACCGATGCCAACGGTTGTGCCGCAGTTACCACGGTAACCATAAACGGTCCTCAACCATTGAGCATGGTGGCAACCGCCAATGACACCATTTGTCCCGGACAATCTGTTACCATTTCGGCCAATGCCAGCGGTGGTAACGGAGGCTACCAGTATACCTGGTCGCAAGGGTTAGGAAACGGACAATCGCATATGGTATCACCCACCTCAACTACCACCTATCAGGTTGTGGTAACCGACGCGCAGGGATGTACCGGTGCCGCAGCTTCCGTAACCATTTATGTTTATCAGTTGAGTCCGCTGAATCTGCATGTTTCGAATACCGGAAACATTTGCGCAGGTGCTGTCTCCTCCGTTTCGTCAACTACCCATGGGTTTACAGGACCGGTAACTTATTCCTGGAGTCATAACCTGGGAACCGGACCCGGACCCATAAATGTTAATCCAAGCTCAACCACTACTTATACTATTACAGTAACCAACCAATGCGGACAAAGTGCAACAGCAACCACCACGGTTACTGTGTACCCGGTTCCTCAAATTAGTTTAAGCCCAAAGGCCGGAACCGGTTGCGACCGCGTGTCGGTATTCTTCTCTGATGCAGCGAGCAATGCCACCGGATGTACCTTTAGCTGGAACTTTGGAGATGGGTACACTTCCACACAACCCAATCCGGTTCACAACTTTACACAGACAGGAACCTATAATGTAACGGTAACCATTGTATCTCCCTTTGGTTGTTCAACCACATCGAACACCACCGTTCAGGTAGTGGTAAATGTAAGTCCGACAGCAGCCTTTACGGCAGATCCTTTCAAAGCTTCGCAGCTTGCACCTACCATCAGGTTTTTTGACCAATCGCTTAACGCTGATACCTGGTTTTGGGATTTTGGAGATGGAAATACCTCCGGATTGAGAAATCCTTCACACACCTACGCCCAAAAAGGAGAATATACCGTAACGCTGATTACCTCGAATCAGGCAGGCTGTTGGGATACCGTAACCCATAAAGTAGAAATTGAACCCGAGTTTACCTTTTATATCCCCAATGCCTTTACCCCGAATGGAGACAATCATAATGATATCTTCATGGGAAAGGGAAATGAAATTTCCGAGTTCCAGATGGAAATATTCGATCGCTGGGGCATGATGATTTTCAAATCCACCAGTCTGGAACAAGGCTGGGATGGAAGAGTTCAGGGCGGCGCTGATATCGCCCAACAGGATGTATATGTTTATAAAATAGTGCTTCGCGATTTCTCAATGCGCCAGCACTTTTATACAGGTCATGTAAGTCTGATCAAATAGCGGTGATCAGGGCAGGAGGCATCACCCCCCGGCAGGTCCGGAGGGTTTTGCCTTTTTTTATTGAATGATGAATTTGTGTGAAAGGACTTTTTCGGAAGTGGTAATCCGAACCGAATAAAATCCTTTCGGCAATTGCAAAGGTTCCAGCGAAAAAACCCCGCCTGAAAATCTGTCACCCTTTTTGAAAACCCGCTTGCCGCCGGCATCAAAAATTTCAAGCAAAGCGTTTCCGTTTAAAGCAGGGGAAACGATATTCAGGTTCTCAGCCCGGGAAGGGTTAGGAAAAACAGAAAGGTAATCGGGATCGTTGGATTGAGCTTCAAGCTGCCCCGTGGAAATATTCGTATAAAACACCGTCATGCGGATATGATCAATAGAAGAAACTGCAGGATTCCCATTTCCAAAACAGGTATAACTGATGGTTGCATAGGCAAGCCCGAATCCGGGATTGTTAATGTCTGCAGGAGTCCATGTAGTGCCCCATAAATCAGTGGAACTGCCATATGAAACATAGGTATCCACAAAAGGCCAGTTATTGGTTGTGGCATAATTGTTTCCCACCGGCACTCCTGCCTTCACCAACATCAAACCATTATCCTGAATCATGGCATTCATACTGGCTTTCTTTTCAATTTCGGCCAAAATTCCATTGATGGTAGCGGTCCCCGGAATTGAAAAGTTAAAATTTACCGCAAAAAGACACAATGTGTTTTGGTCGCAACAATCGCAATGAGAAACCGTTGCATAAACATTATCTGAAGCAAGAACTCCGGACAAAGGACTGTAGCCCACCGTACTGGAAAACGAAAAGGGACAGGAAGCGTTTTGTGCGGTTCCCACACTCAGTGGTCCCTGCTGGCTTTGGGAGTAGCCAAAAACGCCAGCGGTAAATAAAAAAATCAGCGAGTAAAATTTTTTCATGAGAACGTGTTTTTGATTAGGTATCAAAGGTAAGCCAATATGCCCTGAAATTAAGTCTCTCCAGGGTTTTAAACAATGCTCCAGAACCTTGTTAATTTCTTTGTTTTATTACCTAATTCTAGGTATCTTTGTATGCTGGTTTAGAATGATTCTAAATAAAAACAAAATTGTAAAACCTTGATATACAGTATAAAATGATAACAGTAACTGAAAACGCAAAAAATCATGCCCTCTCCCTTATGAAGGCGGAGGCGCGGACTGACGGTACCTTTATCCGTGTTGGCGTTGAGGGGGGTGGATGCTCCGGCCTGTCCTACAAACTGGAATTCGACCATAACATGCGCGAAGGCGACCAGGTATTTGAAGACAAGGGGATAAAAATTGTAGTAGACAAAAAGAGTTTTTTATATCTGGTGGGAACCCAGCTTGATTATACCGGAGGACTGAACGGAAAGGGCTTTGTATTTATTAACCCCAACGCTAACAGAACCTGTGGCTGTGGAGAATCCTTTGCAGTTTAAACAAACAAAAACATTGTGGCAAAATCAGATCAAATATTAGACGAACACATTGCTTCGGAATACAAGTACGGGTGGTTTGATCCTATTGAAATGGATACGGCTCCCAAGGGGCTTAGTGAGGACATTGTGCGGTTTATCAGCGCCAAAAAAAATGAACCTGCCTGGCTATTGGAATGGAGGCTAAAGGCCTACCGTCATTGGCTTACCATGGAAGAACCCAGGCACTGGGCGCATATTTCATATCCTCCGGTAAATTTTCAGGACATTATATATTACGCAGCTCCGAAAAAGAAAGAAGGAGTAAAGAGTTTCGACGAAGTGGATCCCGAACTTTTAAAAACATTTGAGAAGCTGGGCATTTCGCTGGAAGAGCAAAAGCGTTTGGTGGGCATGGAATCAAACATTGCCGTTGACGCAGTTATCGATAGTGTTTCCGTAAAAACCACTTTCAAGGAAACCCTTGCCGAAAAAGGAATTATTTTCTGTTCTTTTAGTGAGGCTGTGCATGAGCATCCGGAACTGGTAAAAAAATACCTGGGTTCCGTGGTTCCGCACACCGATAATTTTTATGCCGCCCTTAACTCGGCTGTTTTTTCCGACGGTTCATTCTGTTATATCCCCAAAGGCGTTCGCTGTCCTATGGAATTATCAACTTATTTCAGGATTAATTCAGCAGGAACAGGACAGTTTGAAAGAACTCTTATCATTGCCGATGAAGGTTCTTACGTTAGCTATCTCGAGGGATGTACGGCTCCCCAGCGCGACGAAAACCAGCTTCACGCTGCCGTAGTTGAAATTGTAGCTCACAAAAACGGCGAAGTAAAATACAGCACCGTGCAAAACTGGTATCCCGGCGACAAAGATGGGAAGGGAGGCGTTTACAATTTTGTAACCAAGCGCGGAATTTGTCTCGAAGAAAATGCAAAAATAAGTTGGACCCAGGTGGAAACCGGTTCTGCCATTACCTGGAAATACCCTAGTGTAATTTTAAAAGGCGATAACTCCGTGGGCGAATTTTACAGCGTTGCCGTTACCAATAACATGCAACAGGCCGATACCGGAACCAAAATGATTCACATTGGTAAAAACACCCGCAGCACCATTGTCTCCAAAGGAATTTCAGCCGGAAAAAGCAATAATTCTTACCGCGGCCTGGTACGTATTTCAAGGGGTGCAAAAAACGCAAGAAACTTCTCGCAATGCGATTCGCTTCTTATGGGCGACAAATGCGGAGCTCACACCTTCCCCTATATAGAAATTAAAGACAAGTCAGGAATTGTTGAACACGAGGCCACCACTTCTAAAATTGGGGAAGACCAAATCTTCTATTGCAACCAAAGGGGCATAGAAACTGAAAAAGCCGTTGCCCTTATTGTAAACGGATATTGTAAAGAAGTACTGAACCAATTGCCCATGGAGTTTGCGGTGGAAGCAAGAAAATTACTGGCTGTTTCGCTGGAGGGGTCCGTTGGATAAAATCAAAATTTCATCATGTCGAATATGTTAACTATTGAAAACCTCCACGCCGGAGTTCCTGAGAAAAAAATTATCAAAGGCCTGTCCTTAACCGTAAAACCCGGAGAAGTTCACGCTATTATGGGTCCGAACGGAAGCGGGAAAAGCACCCTCTCCTCGGTACTTGCCGGGAAAGAAGATTTTGAAGTAACCGCCGGAACCGTTCTTTACGAAGGAAAGGATTTGCTGGAGATGTCGCCGGAGGAAAGAGCCCGGGAAGGTGTTTTTCTGGCCTTTCAATATCCGGTTGAAATTCCCGGTGTGAGCAATGTAAATTTCCTGAAAACGGCCCTGAACGAAATCCGGGAACACAAAGGACTTGGTCCGATTGATGCTGCCGAATTTCTGAAACTGATAAAGGAAAAACAAAGTCTGGTTGAACTGCAGGGCTCGCTGGCCAACCGAAGCGTAAACGAAGGATTTTCGGGTGGAGAAAAGAAAAGAAATGAAATTTTCCAGATGGCGGTGCTTGAGCCCCGGCTTTGTATTCTGGATGAAACCGACAGCGGTCTCGACATTGATGCCTTAAGGATTGTTGCCAACGGTGTAAATAAACTGCGATCCAAAGACCGGTCTTTTATTGTTATTACCCACTACCAGCGCCTGCTCGACTACATTGTGCCGGATGTGGTGCATGTTTTATACGATGGGAAAATTGTAAAGTCAGGCACCAAGGATCTGGCGCTTGAGCTGGAGGCAAAAGGATACGACTGGATTAAAAAAGAATTTGTTGAGGCATGAGTACGCTTAGCCCTCCCCTTAAAAAAAATGATGCGGAATCCTTCCTGAAGGAGCTGATTGATTCCTGCAAGGAAAACGGATTTTCACAACTCAGAAAAACCGGAACCGAAAATTTCCTTAAGGCAGGATTGCCCGGAAGGAAAGAAGAAGCCTACAAATATGCGCCACTCACATCCGTCTTAAATAACCTGGGAACAGGCAAACCACAGAGTGCCGCAAGTCCGGGCGATGCCCTTACTTACTTGTTTAAGGACTTTGCCTCGGGCAATGCCTTGTCTGTTTTTTTGCTTAACGGGACTATTATCAAGGTACCTGAAAATCTTCCCAAGGGCCTTAGCATTGTCCCTCTTGAGGAAACCAGCCCTTACGCAAAAAATACAGGCCGCTTAAGTACTGCATCATCCGACCCTCTTTGTCAGCTGAATAATTCTATTTTCTCCTCAGGTCTTGTAATACATATTGCCAAAGGAAGCTCCATTGAAAAACCCATTGTGGTTTTCAATCTTATTTCTTCCGATAGTCCTGCCCTGATATCAAGCCGCCTGCTTATTGTTGCCGAAGAAAATACCCGGGCAGGAATCATTGAATTTTCAGATACCCTCCGGCAAAATCACAAAATTTTAAGCAACGAAGTTCAGGAAACTTTCGTGGGCAAAAATGCTACCCTGTTCCATTATCGCTGGCAAACCGATTGCGAAATGGGAAATCGTATCAATCATCAATTATCGGAAATTGGGGAAAAAGGTGTTTACGACACCATGAACATTACAACCGGTGGAACTTTTATCAGAAACAACCTCTCCTTGTTTCTCAATGGGGAAAATATCGAAGCTCACCTCAACGGTTTCTTTGTAGGATCCAAAAACCGGCATGTAGATACCCGCACCGTGGTTGACCACCTTATGCCCCGATGCGAGAGCTTTCAATTGTACAAAGGAATAGCCGCTGACAAATCAACCGGTGTTTTCAACGGAAAAATTTTTGTGCGTCGTGATGCCCAGAAAACAAATGCCTATCAATCGTCCAAGAATATGCTTTTGGGCGATGAGGCTACCGTAAATGCCAAGCCTGAGCTGGAAATTTATGCCGATGATGTTAAGTGTTCACATGGATCCTCTACCGGCAAATTGAATGAAGACGCTCTGTTTTACCTCCGCTCCCGCGGCCTTGGTATTGAAACTGCCCGAACCCTGCTCCTCCATGCCTTTGCCGGAGAAGTTTTTGAAAAAATCCGCCACGAAGAATTTAAGGAACTCATTATTGAAAAAATCCGGCATATCGTCGGGGGCTTAAACACTTCACATGCCGGATGATTACCGACCAAAATACACCGGCCCAAAAACTGGAAAAAATCAGATCCGACTTTCCGGCCCTTTCGGTAAAGGTAAACGGTAAGCCATTGGTTTATTTTGATTCCGGGGCTACGGCTCAAAAACCCAGGCCGGTTATTGAAGCCATTACAGATTTTTACGCTTCAAAAAATGCCAATATCCACAGAGGGGTTCACACCCTTAGTCAGGAAGCAACAACCCTGTATGAAAATGCCCGGGCTGTTATCATGCAACACCTGAATGCCGCACAACCCGAAGAAATAATTTTTACCGCAGGAACAACGGCAGCCATAAACATGGTTGCTTCCTGCATAGGCAAAATGAATTTTGAGCCCGGCGACGAAGTGTTGGTTTCCGAAATGGAGCACCACAGTAATATTTTGCCCTGGCAATTATTATGCGAGGAAAAAAAAGGAAAACTTCGTGTTATTCCCGTAACGGCGAACGGCGAACTGGATCTATCTGAACTTGATAATCTTTTGGGACCAAAAACACGGATTGTGTCGGTGGTTCATGTTTCGAATACCCTGGGAACCTTAAACCCTGTAGAAAAAATTATTTCCGCCGCCCACAAAAAAAACATTCCCGTCTTAATCGATGGCGCACAGGCCATTCCCCACATGAAGGTGGATGTTAAAAAACTGGGGGCTGATTTTTACTGCTTCAGCGGACATAAAGTTTACGGGCCCACCGGAATCGGAGTTCTTTACATTGACGGGAAAATGATTGAAAAGATTCCGAATTATCAGGTTGGCGGAGGAACCATTAAAACAGTTTCCTTCGAAAAAACCGATTACGCCGAAAGCCCTTTACGATTTGAAGCCGGCACCCCCAACATTTCAGGAGCCATTGGATTGGCCGAAGCAATTTCGTATATTAATGATATAGGCTGGGATACACTGGAAGAAATGGAATCGGGATTAATGACATATGCTTTACACCGCCTCGATAGAATTGAGGGCCTGGAAATATTTGGATCGCCAAAAAACAGGGCGGGGGTAATCTCATTTAACTTAAAAAATGCCCACCCCTATGATGTAGGCATGATTCTCGACAAGCAGGGAATTGCGGTTCGTACCGGACACCATTGTACCCAACCCTTACTGAGTAAATTCGGATTGAGCGGAACTGTAAGAGTTTCCCTTTCTTTCTATAATACGCCCGGAGAAATTGACCTGTTGATTTCAGGTCTGGAAAAGGCAAAAAAGATGCTGGAATGAGCATACCGGAAAAAGAAAAAGAGATCATCGAAGAATTTTCATTCTTTGGCGACGATTGGGAATCGAAATACGAACACCTGATCGGACTGGGGAAATCTTTGCCGGAATTAAATCCCCGGTTAAAAACCGATGACAAACTCATAAAAGGCTGCCAAAGCCGGGTTTGGCTTCACTCTGAAATTACCGGGGGAAAAGTAAAATACGCTGCCGATAGCGACGCGGCCATTCCCAAAGGAATTGTGGCTCTTATGATACGGGTTCTTTCCGATCAGTCGCCTGATGAAATTGTAAATGCTCCCCTGCATTTTATTGATCAGATCGGACTGAAAGAGCACTTATCCCCTACCCGGGCCAACGGATTGGTAAGTATGGTTAAACAAATGAAATTAGATGCCCTGGCTCTGAAGGCCATAAATTAAACTTTTAGAAAAATGCCCGCTATTATCATATCCAGCAACCCCGAACTTACCCAAAAGGTAATTGATATGATTAAAACCTGTTTCGACCCTGAAATTCCGGTTGACATTTGGGAACTGGGTCTTATTTATGAAATTCATCTCGACGATGAAAACAATCTGAAAGTAAAAATGACCCTCACCTCGCCCAATTGTCCGGTTGCCGAAACTTTACCTAAAGAAGTAGAAAACAAAATTGCCGAGGTTCCCGGGGTAAAATCGGCGAAGGTGGAAATAACTTTTGAGCCTCCCTGGGAAAAAAACATGATGTCGGAAGTAGCTCAGGTTGAACTTGGATTCATGTAAATGAAAGATGCTATAGTAAATAAAGTTGCCTCAAGCGGTTTAATTGAAATAAACCTGGGCGAATTTTATGATAAAAAGCCCCGTAAGCCAATAGACCTTTCGGAATTTCTGTTTCAGGGATTAATCCTGAAAGAAAAAGATTATCGGGCAGCATTAGAATCGCTTGACACAGAAAATTTCCGCGATGCCCATGTTGCGGTTTTTTGCTCCGCCGACGCCATTGTCCCGGTATGGGCTTATATGCTGATGGCTTCAAAACTATCGGGAATCAGTGCCTCGGTTTTTCCGGGTAGTCCCGAAGAAATGGAAAGGCATTTATTCCGTGAAGCTATCAACCGGCTGGATCCTGAAATTTACAGAGACAAAAAAATTATTGTTAAAGGGTGCGGGGATATTCCCATTCCCGATTCAGCATTTCTGGATATCACACATCGCCTGAAGCCGGTTGCCGCAAGTATTATGTATGGTGAACCCTGCAGCACCGTTCCCGTCTTCAAAAAACCGGCTCAAAACAAACCTTCCGGAAAGTAAATTCTCCAGGCAGAAATCAAGGGATACTCAGTCATGGAAAGCATGGCAATGAAAAGGGAAAAATTCAATTTCCGTCTTGATTTTTTGTCGGCTTTGTTAATGGCTTCCTCAATCCAATACGCAAGCCTCAAGGGGACCAGAAAAAACAAACCCAACAAAACCCCGCAGATTGTTATCCCCAGGGCGGTCCACCCAAAATCAGTCCCGCTTTGATATTGGGCCAGGGCAAAAGCTTTCATGTCTGCTTCATAACTTCCCCAAATGCCCATATAAAACAGCCAGCCAAAAAGAGCCAGTATCAGAACTGAGGCCCATTCCCTGAAATCATTTCCATCTTGCAGGATTTTCTTGTGTGTGGCAAACCACTTCTCTCTTGCTTCATGTTGCTGTTTCTTTTCCCCGGGCTCTTCAGAATCCTGGTAAAACAATCCCGATTCAAACCAAACCAGACAGGCTACTACAAGTTCAGCAAGAACTGAGGTTACCAGGACAACAATAAATATTGTATCAGAGTCTTCGGCGGAAGGATCAAACCCAAACCCGGAAAGGGAAAACATCATCAAAACAATTCGGAAAATCATCCGCATCAAAACCCCGTAGGAAATCAGCCAGCCCGGAGTTTTGGGAAAAGGATAATCAGGGCCCGAATGCGTTCCCCGAACTTTTAACTCGTAGCGGAAACGAACCTGTTTGAGCAGAAACTGAAAGGCGAAAAATTCCAGTATATAAACCAAAATACCCAGGATTCCCATCCACAAAGTAAAACCGGATTGGGCAAACAAGGCTATGGCTAAGGGAGTGCCTAAAACGCAAAGGAAGGAAAAGCACAAATTGAAAAATGTTCCCCGGCTCCAACCGCTTTCAAGCATGGATATTATTCAGGAATAATTAATAAGGGCAATTGAAAATGCCCGCTTTTTGTTTGAACCTCCAGGCGATAACATCCTGGGGTGTTCCAGGAAATTTTTTGAAGGGGTCGGATCCGACTCGTCCAAAGCACTTCGCCCTTAAGTCCGATAATTTTTATTTCGGCATCGGAGTCTGAAAAATCCAACTGGAAAGATCCCCTGGAAGGATTAGGAAAAACCTGCACTTTAATTTCCTTCCCTTCCGTTAATCCCATAGGGCCAATGATATTATTTACCAAATAAAAACTGTCGCTGGAGCAGGCATTGGAAACAAGGTGGTAAACCGGAAAATACTGCGACCAGTTATATTGGTGAACCGGGTTGGGAACCGTAGATGTGTTATTGTCGCCAAAGTTCCAGAAATGTGAAAAGGCTGCTGAACTGTGCTGGCTAAAAATACAGAGTCCGGATTGATTCACTTCCTGCCAGTCGAACCAGGCCCAGGGTTCATGAATCCCCAGATTCCAGGAGTTGGGAGTACCCCTTACGACCTGACCGGCAATATTCTGAAGAAAAATGGCCACATTCGAGGGTAGTCCACTGAGGAAACTATTTCCGGCGACAGAAGTTTTAAAGATAATCTCGTAAAACACGCAGGCAGCGAGGTAACTACTCTCGAGCGAGGGATGACTATAATCTCCGGTATACAAATTAATGTTACTGTCGGTTTGCATGGAAAGCCGGAAGGCTTCTCCCACAGGGGAAACAATTCCTTTGGCCGTGTCGGCCATCCATTTATAGTTCGTGGTTAGTCTGTTCTGCATTCCGGAGAAAGTACAAACCGGAGGGTATGAAGGACAGTTCATCCCGTCGCCGTACTTTCTGCCCCAGGTTTGGAAAAAAAGTGTTTGGGTGCAGGAATTAGCAGCTCCAATTAAACTATCGAGATAAACGGCATAGGGAATAACATTTTGCATTACATAGGTACAATCAAGGGAAGGGCGCTGACTTTGATCCTGCAATACCACATAGTCCCAGCCACCCTGTGCAATTTTGGAAAGGCTCAGGGAATTTGTAGCATGTCCCTGAAGCGTATAGCCACCCGGCGTATTTTGATCGAAGGTAAATGTCTGCCCATTGGCATTAGCCAATCCCTGAATAATAACAGGAAGGTTATTTGAGTAGGTGTAGCTATTCCCTAAAAACAAAACATTTTTAGTTTGGCTTTTCAGAAAAGGAGGCAACAGAATCACCCCAAAAAAGACAAAAAAATTTTTCAGGTTCATTTCCCGGTTTTTATGGCAATGCCGAATGAGAGTTTTTTGGAAACAACTTTCCCGTCCTGATGGAAGGCTTCGAAAAATAAAATATAGAGGCCGATGGGCGCTTTTCCTCCATCTTCCATTATTCCATCCCAGTTAAACTGACCTTCAAGTCCGAGCAATTCATTTTGCACAAGATTCTTAATTCTTCTTCCCCTGCTGTCATAAATCACGGCATTTCCTACATAACCGGGAAGGTCCATTTCGTAATTGAAATGAATTACATCCTGAAATCCGTCGTTATCGGGAGAAAACACCTCGGGGAATGGATTGATAGTTCCTCCTCCTTTGCCCTCGCTGAACTGGGAATTTTTTGCACCGGGGGTTCCATACCCTGAATTTTCGGATGCGCTGTGCCAATTTGACTTTTTCTGCGATGGCTCATTAAAATGAATTCTTTCAAGCGAAACTCCTTTGGTTGAAGCCAACAGGGGGAAATGCCATTTCTCGGAATAGGCCACACGATCGATGACGGTATTTCCTGCGGTTTTTATCACAATAACATCTCCCGAATTGTTCAGGGAGGGCATAGATGTCATGTTGATGTAGTTTATTTTGGAGGGGCAGGAATATTGCGTGCAAACAATGGATTTATTTGTTGACAACAAAAGGTATTCACCCGGGAAAAATAAAAATCCGGTGGTAGAAAGCGTGGCGGATGAAGAAAAAAGAAGGGTAATCGTATCCTGTTCTGCAATGGAAGTGTTCTTCAGATCAAGAATTTTTCCGGACCGGTTATAAATTTCAACAAATTCTACGCCTCCGTCTTTGGGATCAGGCAACAATTCATTAATAACAATATCATTGGGCATAAGTGGTTCAGGAAGTCCAAACCTCCCTGTTATGGCCTGAGGAATCAAATTCCCGGAGCAATCACCGAAAACACCTGAAACGGTTAATGTGTAAATTATTCCGCTTTGGATAGAGACAGGCAAAACAACCTTGAAGTTGCTTTTGTCAAGGGCTTGTGGCGTTACGGAAACGGGGGTTCCCACTCCCTGATCAACACTCCAGAGAGCCGACTGAAAAATGTGAATGGGTTCTGTGAAATAAACAATGATGGTATCGGGTGCATTAACCCCGATCCGTAAAATTCCGGGTGCCTGATTATCCGGATTGGAACCAAGTACAGAGTTTCGTCTTCCCGGAGTTCCACCGGAAAGTGACAAAGAAGCCCGCCAGTTATTAATGCCACCGCATGGGTTTCCCGGATCGATTTGCTCAAGCGAAAATCCGCCATCGGCCCGTTGTGGATCATTGTACCATTTATCGGTATAGGAAACCGTATGAATTACCAGCCCGGCAGAATCGCGAACGGTAATCGTATTTCCTGTATTGGTAAGCGCAGGAAAACTCGTGACTCCCTTTACAGGGATGCCGGAAAACAAATTGGCTCCGGTAACAGTAGTCAGCACAAAAAAGCTATCCGGCTTAATAATCAGGTTAGGAATGGTTTTTACATTGGTTCCCACCGTAATCGTCCACTTTTTGCAGAGTATCGGCAAAAGCGTTCGGTTGTGAAGTTCTATATACTCAACATTAGGAAGTTGTACTGGAGGATCGGGGTCGGCCATTATTTCATTAATTACCACATCAAGGGGTGCGGCAATGCTGTAAAAAAAAGTATCGATACCGGAGGGTTTAACATTCCCTGTGAGGTCGGCAATATTGGCTGAAGAAAGGGAATAGTAGCCCTGTTGAACAATGGTGTTTGTGGATAAGTGAACCAGATTAAGATTATTTGCATTGCGGGTGGCGGTGATGGGAAAACCAATGCCACCGCTGATATTATAGTTTGCGGTATTCGATGCAGAGTTTTGTTCCACGGCCTCATTGAAATAAACATCAATCCGGTTTGGGGAAAGGACGGCAATACTATCGATGCGGGGTGGAAAGGTATCAACCACCACAGGCCCTACGTAAAAATCGTCAAAGTAAAACTTGTTAGCATTGGAGCTGGTATAAACGCAACGCACACCAAAAAAACTTGTGCTGCCGTGAACAATATCGGTTCCACTGGCTTCCTGAACATAATTAACCCCGCCGGCGGGATCAATGAAAAGGGTCCATAAGCCCGTGGCATTTCGGGTAACTTTAACCCGGATGGCAAAAGCGTTGGCGATAAGGGTGGTTCCCCGGCAAACAGAAACGGAAGTGTTTCCTGTTTGTCTGAAAAGCTCAACCTGATCGTTAGCCAGTGCTTCCCCGAATTGAAGATAATAACCATTTAGAGGCTGTCCAAGGTCAGGTTGATCAGAAACCAGATAAACCCGGCCATAATTACTGGAAGAGGGTGAAAAATTTTGACGGATCCAGAAATTCCATTCACAATTTCCCAAAGCCTGGGTGTTGGGTGTTGAGAGGTAACTGGTGGAAGCCCCGGAAGAGTTAAGCTGAAGCTGAAAAGCCGGATTTACAATAAAAACAGAATCATTGCCGCTCCAGGTAGGATTAGCCGTAAAATTTCCATCGGAAAAATTGTCAAAAACCTGGGATTTGCCGGGAAGGGCAAAAGTGAGAATTAGTCCAAAAAACAGAGACCGCAACATGTTTCCGAAATGTCAGGTAAAGATAGCACAATCATGTTATTCTTACTACCTGATTATTCATTTTGTAAATTCGCTGAAATTATTGTCTCTTGGCAATTCGGTTAATTATTACAGCATTAGGATTTTTTTGCCTCACCAGCAGTTTTGCGACTCAGGTGGGAGGAAAAGTGAAGGATGCCATGGGAGAGGCACTTCCTTTCGTGAATATTTATGTTAAGGGTTCGAACCGCTCCACCACCTCCAACATCCAGGGTCAATACGCCCTGGACCTTCCCGATGGAAAACACGAGTTGGTTTTCAGGATGGTGGGCTACAAATCGCAGACCGTTGAAATTGAGCTGAAAGGGACTCCCATCGAAAAAAACATTGTGCTGCTTGAGGAGACCTACAATTTAAAGGAAGTTACCATCAAGGGAGATGGCGAAGATCCAGCCTATCAGGTTATCCGGAATGCCATAAAAAAGCGGAAATATCATTTGGAACAGGTAAATACTTTCTCCTGCGATGTTTATATAAAAGGGGTTCAGAAAGTAACCAAATACCCAAAAAAAATAATGGGTATTGAGATCGATCCAGAGGGCGATATTGATACCGCCACCGGAATAGTTTACCTGTCGGAATCGGTGAGTAAATTTTATTTCCGCCAACCCGACAAAATCAGGGAAGAAATGGTGTCCTCGAAGGTCAGCGGCAACAACCGGGCCTTCAGTTACAACAGGGCTTCCGACATGTTGTTTAACTTTTATCAGAACATAATAGAAGTTGGGGGCTTGAGCGAACGCGGTTTTGTTTCTCCCATCAACAACAACGCCCTTTTCTATTACAGGTACAAACTCGAAGGAACCTTTTTTGAAAACGGGGAGATGATCAACAAAATCAAAGTAATCCCCAAAAGGAAAAACGACCCCTGTTTCAGCGGATATATTTACATCATTGAAAATACCTGGAAGATCCATTCTACCGAGCTCAGGCTGACCAAAGACGCGCAAATAGATTTTGTGGATACGCTCAACATCATTCAGGTGCATTTTCCCGTGAACAAAGATGTCTGGATGGTCTTGTCCAATAAATTTGAATTCACCTTTAATGTATTGGGGATTCAGGGCAATGGAATTTATCTTGGTGTAAATGCTAATTATGTAATTGACCCCGAGCTCCCCAAAAAATTCTTTGGCCCTGAGGAAATGAAAATTCAGGAAAACGCCAATCAAAAAGACAGCGGCTACTGGCAGGATACCCGACCGGTACCTCTTACCCCCGAGGAAGTGCGTGATTACCAAAAAAGAGACAGCCTCGAAAAAATCAGAACATCAAAACCCTATCTGGATTCGGTTGACCGTATCAGCAACAAAATTACCCTGGGAAAATTATTTATTGCAGGCTACACCTATAACCAACGCTATAAAAAAAGAGAATTCTATTTCAGTCCCATGGCCCGAAATGTCCGGTTTAATACCGTCAGGGGATTTAACGCGGGCATTGAAACCGGGCTGGAAAAACAACTGGAAAAAAACCGGGAGTACGATCTTGACCTTGCTGTTTATTACGGATTTTCAGACCGTGCGCTAACCTACGAGGCTGGGTGGAATTTCCTCTATAACCCCTCCCGGTTTTCCCGGATAATTATTAAAGCCGGACAAACCCAGCCTCAATACAATGAGGACAGCCCCATTGGCCCTCTGGTAAATAGTTTTTATTCCCTGCTGGCAGAACAAAACTTCGCCAAATATTTTCAGAAATCATTTGTTTATGCGGAACACGATTTTGAAATTATTAATGGATTGTATGTAAAAACCGGCTTTGAATATGCCGAGCGTTCTCCCTTATTCAATACAACCCAATATACCTGGAGAAATCTGGCCAAGAGGGAATATACTTCCAACGACCCTTTAGATCCAGACGACAACTTTTTTCCGGGGTTTGCCACAAACCGGATTTTCAAGGTAGAGGGAAGCGTGCGAATCCGTTTCGGTCAGAAATATTATACCCGTCCGAATCAGAAGATTTTACTGGGTTCGAAATATCCTACACTTTCCCTTTCCTATTCCAAAGCCATCCCCGGGGTTTTGGGTTCGGAAATGGATTTCGATGAAATTCGTGTTTCGGTCCGCGACCGGGTAAAACTAAAATTATTGGGAACTTCCCGTTATTCCGTTTCGGTGGGAAAATTCTTTTCTTCCAAAACCATGGAGTTCATGGACTTTCATCACTTTGGCGGCAACCAGACCATCTATTCCGACTTCCGTTTGGCACAGTTCAATCTGCTGGATTATTATGCCTACTCCACCAACGACGCTTATATTGAGGCCCACCTTGAACACCGGTTTGGGGGCTTTATCCTGAACAAATTTCCCTTAATCAGAAAACTGAAACTTTCAGAAATAGGCGGGGTTCATTACCTGTCTTCCCCTTCCCTGCCCCAATATCTTGAAGTTTATTTCGGCCTGGAAAAACTACGGATTGTGCGGGTAGATTTTGTAATGGCCTTTTCCAGCAACATACAGATAAACAGCGGGTTTAGGATCGGGTTTCCCCTCTTTTAAGCAGGGAGCCAGATTAGCAGGTATATGAAATAAAATCCCTCCCGTTTTTGATTTTTTTCTATCTTGGTCTGTTAAAAGTTTTTTGATATGACGCCAAGAATTTACACCCTCCTCGCCCTGATGGTTTTTGGGGTATCCTCAACCCTCTTTTCCCAGGCTCCTGTTGCCAATTTTAACGGAACTCCGGTCCTGATTTGCCAGGGAGGCCAGGTTAATTTTTTCGACCTTTCCACCAATAACCCAACCAGCTGGAACTGGAGCTTTCCCGGAGGAAATCCGGTTAACTCCACCGCACAAAATCCCACGGTTACCTACCCCAATCCCGGAGTTTATACTGTAACACTTACCGTAAGCAATGGTTCAGGAACCAATACGCTTACTCAAACTAATTATATCACCGTAAACGCCCCTCCCACCACTTCGAATGCCGGCCCGGATCAAAATATTTGTCAATCCTCAACTACCCTTGCCGCCAATACCCCCACCATCGGAACAGGGGCCTGGACCGTTGTAACCGGAGGAGGAGTAGTTACCAATCCCAATCAGGCCAATTCAACCATTACCAATTTATCGCCCGGTCCTAATGTGTTAATCTGGAACATTGCCAACGACCCTTGCCCGGCCTCGGCAGATACCGTTAGAATTTTTGTAGACTCCCCTCCCTCCCCTGCACAGGCGGGTCCCGACATTCAGATTTGTGCCCCCAGTTCAACCACCATGTTTCAGGGAACGGCTCCGGTAATTGGAACCGGAAACTGGACACTCATTGGAGGAACAGGAACAATTATTTCCCCCAACAATCCTACCTCGCAGGTAACCGGACTGAGCGTTGGAAACAACACATTTGTGTGGACAACCAGCAATGGGGTTTGTCCATCCAGTTCCGACACTATGATAATAACCGTTCTACCTGCTCCTAATGTGCAGGTAAATCCGCCCTCTGTTTTTCTTTGTATTGGTAATTCATTTTTGTTAAACGCCACAGGTGCCAGCACTTATTCCTGGTCGCCTTCTAGCGGATTAAGTGCCACCACAGGCTCTTCTGTTTCTGCATCTCCTACCATAACCACAACCTATACCGTGGTTGGAACCGATCCCAACGGATGCACAAATTCTGCAACAACTTTAGTAACTGTTACACCGTATCCAACGGTGACAGTAAGCATGTCGAGCACAAATGTTTGCGATAATGCACCCATGCCTGTTACTGCAAGCGGAGCTACCACCTATTCCTGGGCACCTTCTACCGGACTAAGTTCTACGGTTGGAACCACGGTAAATGCATTACCAACAAGCACCATAACCTATACTGTTACCGGAAGCACCAACGGATGCACCGGAACTGCAACATTTACCCTTACTCCCATTCCATCACCCACAGCAACCGTTACCCCGACTTCGGCGGTAATTTGCCAGGGTAATAATGTAAACTTAACCGGCGGTGGAGGCGTAAGCTACAATTGGTTTCCCTCTACAGGACTGAGTGCAACAACCGGCACCACCGTAAATGCGGCTCCTACCGTAACCACTTCGTATGGAGTAATTGCCATTGCTGCCAATGGTTGTTCTGATACGGCCTTTGCACTTATTCTGGTAAATCCTCCGCCTAACGTTTCAGTTACCCCAAACAACCCGCTTCTTTGTACCGGTGATACTCTTACCATGACTGCCTCGGGAGCGATAAACTATACATGGTCGCCTTCTTTTGGTCTTAGTGCCACAACCGGCTCGGTGGTTCTGGCTTACCCCTCGGTTACAACCACCTATACCGTCATCGGATCTGCCACCGGCTGTCCTATTTCCACGGCTTCGTTTACCATTACGGTTGGTCAGACTCCCTATGTTCAGGTTACACCAAACCAGATAGCCATTTGTCAGGGCAGCTTTACCAACCTTACCGCCAGCGGAGCCAATACCTATACCTGGTCGCCGGGAACGGGCTTAAGTTCAACGGTGGGAACCGTGGTAACTGCCAACCCGACTACAGCAACTACCTATACAGTTACAGGTACGGCTTCAAATGGTTGTACTGCCACTGCGATGGCAAATGTGAATGTAAATCCTTTGTTTTTGGTTTCCACCAATTCTACGCCTGCGGTTTGCGGCAACAGCAATAGCGGAACAGCAACAGCAACAACAAACGGGGGCTCTTCACCTTTTACTTACCAATGGAGCGATCCCTTCTCACAAACTACTCAAACAGCCGTGGCTCTTGTTCCCGGAACTTACACCGTTACAGTAACCGATGCCAACGGATGCAGCACCACGCAAATTGCCAATGTGGGAACCGTAAACACAATGAATCTGAATGTTTCCTACACTAACCCCCTTTGTGCCTCCGGAAATTCCGGCTCTGCCATGGTTAGTGTTTCTGGTGGATCGGCCCCTTATACCTATTTATGGAATTCCAATCCCGCCCAGGTTACGCCTACAGCTTCTAACCTAAGTGCAGGAACCTATACCGTTACGGTTACCGATTCGGCCGGATGTTCCCAAAATATTGCTGTTACATTAACATCACCATCACCCATTGTTTTTACAAAGGATTCCTCAAACACTTCCTGTAAACGCAGCGATGGTTTTTGCCGGATAAAAACCATTTCAGGAGGAACGGCGCCCTTCACCTACCAGTGGTCGAACGGGAAAACCTCTTCTTCCATCCTGAATGTTCCGGCAGGAACATACTCGGTTCTCATTACCGACTTCAACGGTTGTGTTGATTCCGCGAAATTTACCCTGACAGATATCACGATTCCCCAATGTGTTACTATTCCCAATGCCTTCTCGCCAAATGGTGATGGAATCCACGATTTCTGGGTTATCGAAAACCTGGATTATTACACAACAAACGGGATTGAAATAGGTGTTGAAGTTTACAATCGCTGGGGAAATCTGGTGTATAAAAACGATGATTACAAGAATGACTGGGATGGCACCGAGGCCGGTAAAAAACTCCCGGGAGGGGTTTATATGTTTGTGCTCCGGCTAGGTCCGAATGCAGAACCCATGAAAGGAACATTTACCATTCTCCGGTAACCTAAAAAAAAGAAGACTATGAAAAAGAACATCATAAAATCGATTATCCTGGTTGCCGGAATGGTTTTTGGCCAGGTGTCTGCCCAGCAGCTTCCCATGTTCAGCCAATTCATGAAGAATGAGTTTGTGTTAAACCCTGCCTTGGCAGGAATGGACAATGAATTTGCGCCCCTTCGGATTTTTGCACGCACCCAATGGAGTGGCCTGCAATACGCCCCAAGAACCCAAACACTTAGTTATAATAATTCTTTTATGGACGACAAAATGGGCTTGGGAGGGTATTTACTTAACGACCGCTTTGGTCCCATTTCCAAAACGGGAATCAACGGAACCTATAGCTATATGATTCAAACCGGCAAGGACGGAAAACTATCCTTTGGTTTGGGTGCCATGTTCTATCGTTTCCATCTGAATACCGATAGCCTGGTTTGGGATTCCAAAGGCAATACCGATCCTGTTTTATATTCACAAAACAACAATTTTAAAACCTATGTTCCCAATGCCTCGTTTGGCATAATGTACCGGACTGAAAAATTTTGGGCCGGCCTTGCTCTTCCGGAACTAATTCCATTAAAAATTTCATCCAACGACAGCAATTATGTAGTTCAGCAGCGCAATCACATCTTTTTTAACGCCGGCTACCGCTTAATGCTGGCTGAAGAAGTGTTTTTGGAGCCTTCCCTGTTTATTAAACAGGTTTCCGGAGCCCCAACCCAGCTTGATTTTAATACCAACCTCAGAATCAAAAACAGCTTCAACATCGGAGCCTCTTTCAGAACCGGTGATGCCGTTGCCGTAATGGCAGGATATAATATGAAAACAGGATACGTTATCGGCTATTCTTATGACTTCATCATTAGCGGATTGTCGCAATACACCGGTGGTAACCATGAAATTATGGTAGGCTATAATTTTGCCAAAAAGAAAGCACCCAAAGAAAACACCGGTGATGGCCCAATGGAAGACCAGCCATTGAAAGACAACAGTAAAGAAGAAAAATAATTTTCCCCGGAACCCCTGCAAAGGGGTTTCTTTTTATCTATGCCCTTTAGATACTTTCTTCTATTCTTCTCCATTTTTTGTTTTTCATTCCCTTTAATCGGGAATACAGACAGTCTTCGACAAGCCCTAGGCAAAGAAAAAGATATTTTGAAGCGTGGAAATATTTTCCTTGCCCTTGCCGAACATTTTCAAACCACCCACTACGATTCGAGTCTTTATTTCTCAAAAAAGGCCCTTGATTGCTTTAAGAAAAAAGAGGACAAAAATGCAATGGCATTGGCCTGGTTTAATATTGGTTATGCTTCAACCGATCTCGGAAAGTATGAAGAGGCAAAAAATGCATTTCTTATCTCTATGGATCTTTTCGTGCAGGTTAAAGACCGGTTATGGGAAGGAAAAAGCCATAACGACCTTGGCTATGTTTACCAATTGCAGGGCAATCTGGAAGAAGCCCTGAAACATTATAAGAAAGCACTTTTCATATTTGAACAAATTCCTGACTCAGAAAACATTGCCGCAACCACCAATAATATTGGTTTGTTGTTTCATTCGCAAAAAGATTACAAAAATGCCATGCAGTTTTACCTCCGTAGCGCGGAGATTAAAAAAAGCATGAAAAACTATTCAGGGCTTGCCCTTGCCTACAACAACATTGGATCTATCTATCTTGAAACCGGCCAACCCGACCTGGCCTTGGAGCCCTTAAACCAGGCCCTTGAGCTTCGCGACAAGGCCAAAAATCCTGCTGGTTATGCCCAATCTTTAATTAACGTTGGAGCCGTGTATCGCGCTAAACGCGACACCGTAAAGGCATTATCTTTCTTTTTGAGTGCTCTGGAAATTCAGCGAAAAATGGGCGTCTCCTATGATCTTGCCATAAATCTGAGCAACATAGGAAACCTCTATTCGGGCTTAAACAAACACAACCTCGCCATCAAGTATGGCACCGAAGGGTATGAGCTGGCAAAAAAAATAAAGTCCCCAGAACTCATCATTGAAACCTCAAACACCCTCTACCGTAGTTTCAAAAAAGCAAAAAAATGGGAGGATGCCCTGAATTATTTTTCCGTTTTCAAAGCCTATTCCGACTCCGTTTCAAATCTGGACCGTGCAAGAAAGCTAACCGAAACCAGGATGCAGATGGAATTTGAAAGTGAACTCCGGAAAAAAGAATTTGAAGAAAAGGAAAAAGACCTCAGGCACCAGACCCAGTTATCGGAACAAAAAACCATTTTGATTTCTGTTTTGATTGGCTTGGTTTTCCTGGTTGGATTTTCCATTTTTATCTATACCCGCCTCAGGGTAATTTCTTTTCAGAAAAAAATAATCGAAGAACAAAAAGTAGATGCTGACCTAAAAAATCAAATCATTGAATTAAAAAATAAAGACATTACCGACAGCATTCGCTATGCCCGCAGGATTCAAAAAGCCGTGCTTCCTCCCGACAACCTGATTGCTGATTTTTTCAAGGAGGCCTTTATTTATTATCATCCTAAAGATATTGTCAGTGGTGATTTTTACTGGATGGAAAGGATCGGGGAAAAAATATACTTTGCCGTTGCCGACTGCACCGGACATGGGGTTCCGGGGTCTTTCATGAGTTTGGTGGGAAGTAGCCTGCTCAATCAGGCGGTGAAGGAACCAGGAATAGATTCTCCTGACAAAATTTTAAAACAATTGAATTTATCTTTAAGTAAAGCACTCCATCAAACCCAGGATGAAACATCCATACAGGATGGAATGGATATTTCCCTCTGTTGTTATGATCCGGGAAACAACCTGCTCACCTTTTCGTGTTCCTACCAAAGCGTAAACCACGTAAGTGGTGAGCAACTCACCGTTTTTATGGGAGACAAAATTCCCATTGGGGCATTTTTCAGGGACCAGGAGAAATCATTTACCCTTCATTCCATCAAGCCCTCAAAGGGCGATATGCTATATTTATCCACGGATGGATTCCCTGACCAGTTTGGGGGTCCAAAGGGGAAAAAATTCAAATACAAACCCTTTGAAAAACTATTGGTTGAAATTTCCAGTCAGCCCATAGCCATCCAAAAAAATTCACTCGAAGAAACATTCCTGCAATGGAAAGGAGGCCTGGATCAGGTAGATGATATTTGTATTATGGGTTTGAAGTTCTGATTCCTTCAGGCAAGGGATATATCAAACTGAACCAGATCTATAAATTCCTGTACCCGGTCGTCAAGTTCATCCTGGGTTAATTCCTTAATTCTCTCTATTCCGAATTTTTCCACACAAAAAGAGGCCATGGCAGAGCCAAGAATAATAGCCCGTTTCATATTCTCGAAAGAAATATCACGGGTTTTGGCCAGATAGCCAATAAATCCTCCGGCAAAAGTATCGCCTGCTCCCGTGGGATCAAATACCTCCTCCAGAGGAAGGGCCGGTGCAAAAAACACTTCTTCCTTATTAAACAAAAGAGCTCCATGCTCTCCTTTTTTTATCACAAGTACTTTAGGACCCATGCCGAGAATTTTTTGGGCCGCTCGAACCAGAGAGTATTCCCCACTCAGTTGCCGGGCTTCAGCATCATTAATGGTAAGAACATCAACTTTTTTCATAACCGCTTTCAATTCCTCCCGAGCGATGTCCATCCAGAAGTTCATGGTATCCAAAACCACAAGTTTGGGACGGCTGCGAAGTTGGTTTATTACTTTCATTTGAACCGAAGGGCTAAGGTTTCCCAGCATAAGGAAATCACAATCCTGATATTGTTCCGGAATAACGGGATCAAAATCCGCCAACACATTCAGTTCTGTAACCAGGGTATCACGCGTGTTCATGTCGTTGTGATACTTCCCTGACCAATAAAAACTTTTTCCGCCCGGGATTTTTTGTAAACCGGAAGTACTGATTCCTTTCGATTCCAGGAGATTTATAGTGTCCTGGGGAAAATCCTCCCCAATAACTGAAACCAGATTAATTTTTTGGGTAAAATAAGAGGCTGAGATTCCTATGTAAGTAGCAGCCCCGCCAATAATTCTATCGGCCTTTCCAAAGGGGGTTTCTATAGAGTCAAAGGCAACAGTTCCGACAACAAGAAGCGACATAGTATTTAATTTGAGGGGCAAAGATACAATTTGCCTAAGGGACTGGCAGATTTAATAGTCTAAAAACTAAACTTTCCCAAAAAAAAAGGCTTCCTCCATTTCCCGACAAATCCTTGAAAATCAGGGTGGTGATTTCAGGTTTTTTACCTATATTTTTAGATGTTGTGTGTTTTTTTATTATTTTTGCCTCCCTTAATTCGTTCATTGAAAAATATTCCTCCTTAGCTCTCCCGAAAAGTATCGGGATGGTTAGAGTCCCGCACTTGCGGGATTAATCATGGGGCGAGGGAGG
>CALEYQ010000038.1 GCA_937924855.1 uncultured Bacteroidota bacterium
CATGAAAAACTTTAAAATCGTAAAACCCGATCTTTCACCTCCTGCCGAAAATCTTATCTCCTCCAGCCCGGAAGAAATTTACAATTCTGCCATCTCCCTGCTGCCCGATGTAAAAAGTGCCGAATACAAACTCATGGCTGCCGAAAAAGGACTGGCGGTTTCACGGGGAGCTATGTCGCCCCGCTTAACTTTGAGTGGTTCACTGGGAACCGGTTATTCCGGTTTGAGCCGTAAGATTACGAGTGTGCAACCTACGGGAAGCTGGGATACCACACTTTATTTTTCTTCTTCCGGCGATTTAATTTTTGTGCCCACTTTCAATACCTCATTCGAAACCATTCCCTTCCGCGAGCAATACGACCAGAATGTGAATCGTTCCGTAGGGCTTTTCCTGACCATCCCGCTTTTCAACGGTCTGCAAACTTATTCTTCCGTGAAGCGGAGTAAAATCAACATGCTCAATGCCCAGTATTCCGTAGATATTGCCAAGCAAACCCTGATGAAAAACATTCAGCAGGCTTGGGCCGATGCGGTGGCTGCCCTGAAAAAATATCAGGCCACGGTGAAATCGCTCAAAGCCCTGGAAGAATCATTCAGCAATACCGAGAAACGCTTTGAAGTAAATCTGGTGAACAGCTATGAATATGCCGAAGCAAAAAACCGGTTGGCCAGAGCCAAAAGCGATTTGAGTCAGGCTAAATATGATTATTTTTTTAAGTTAAAGGTCCTGGATTATTACCAGGGTAAACCCATAAAGTTCTGATGAAAATGAAACGACCCTATCTGATTGCCGGCGCCTGCCTTCTTGTTTTGGTGCTGGTGGTTGCCATAAAAAAATGCAGCGGCTCCGACGACCTTGAAGTGGAGACCGAAAAAGTGGCCAAGCGTACTATTTTTCAAACCGTTTCTGCCAATGGTAAAATCCAGCCCGAGCTGGAAGTAAAAATCAGTTCCGATGTTTCGGGCGAAGTGGTGGAGCTGATGGTGAAAGAAGGCGAAACGGTAAAAAAAGGACAAATCCTGGCCCGCGTTAATCCCGACATTTACCAGTCGAACATGGAGCGCATGGTAGCAGCCCTGAATTCGGCCAAGGCCAATCTGGCCAACTCACTGGCCCGGCTGCAACAAACAAAATCGCGTTTTGTAAACGACTCCATCAATTTTTTCCGGAATAAAAAACTTTACGACCAGGGTGCTATTTCACAGGCCGAATTCGAAAATGTAAAAACCGCCTATGAAACTTCCCGCGGCGAGGTAAATGCGGCCTTTCAAAGTGTGAAAGCGGCTGAATTTAACGTGGCCAGTTCCGAAGCTTCATTAAAAGAGGCCAAGGATAATCTCGGCAAAACCACCATCATGGCTCCCGTGGATGGACGGATCATAAAACTGAATATCGAAAAAGGAGAGCGCGTGGTGGGAACCTCACAGATGGCCGGAACGGAAATGATGGTGCTCGCCAGCAGCAATGAAATGGAAGTAAGCGTGGAGGTGAATGAAAGTGATATCGTTCGGGTTTCCCTCAATGATACCGCCTGGGTGGAAGTAGACGCCTACCGCAACAGGAAATTTAAAGGCATTGTAACCGAAATTGCCCACAGCGCAAATACCATTGGCATCAGCGCCGATCAGGTAACTAACTTTGTGGTTAAGGTGCGCATACTTCAGGACTCCTATGCCGACATGAACAATCCCTTCCGCAGGGGCATGAGCGCAACCGTGGAAATCATCACCGATCGTGCCTTTGATGCCGTTTCGGTTCCCATACAGGCCGTAACCACCCGAAGCGACTCGGCCTTTAAAGAGAGAAAGAAAAAAGAGGAGGGCGAGGAAACCGATGGAGGTTTGATTGTAACGGAAGACAAAAAATCTAAAAAGGAAGAAGCCGCCAAAGTACAGGAATGTGTTTTTGTATATGAAAACGGAAAGGCAAAACTGGTAAAAGTTAAAGTGGGCATTCAGGACGATAATTACATACAGATTCTGGAGGGCCTGAAAGACGGAGATGAAGTTATCTCCGGTCCCTACAGCATGGTTTCCCGGATTATCCGGGACGGAAGCAGGGTAAGTAAAAAAGATTCGGAATCGTCCGGCATAGTAATTCGTACTAACTAAGATGGGTCTTATCCTTTGCCTTGAAACGGCCACTCCGGTTTGTTCTGTTGCCCTTTCAGAAAACGGTATTATACTTTCCCATTGCGTTGATGCCACGGGCTATTCTCACGCCGAAAGATTAACCCTTCTGGCAGAAGAAACGCTGGAAAAGGCCGGAAAGAAATTTTCCGACCTCGATGCCGTGGCCGTAAGTGCCGGTCCCGGTTCCTACACCGGATTGCGCATAGGGGTTTCCACCGCCAAGGGTTATTGTTTCGGTTTGAACCTTCCCCTGATCTCGGTTCCCACCCTCGCCGCCATGACCGCAGCTTTTCAGCTCAGGGAAATTTATAAGGAAGGTTTTTTCATTCCCATGATCGATGCCCGAAGGATGGAAGTTTTTGCCGCCGTTTTTAACCATGCCGGTCAGGAAGTGCAAAAGGCCCATGCCGAAATTTTAACCGAAGCATCCTATTCGGAGTTCCGGAAAAAGGGAAAAGTATTTTGCTTCGGCGACGGAGCCAAAAAAGTGGAAGGTGTAATTCCCGGCTCCGAAAATTTTATTTGCGACGGCACTTTCCAGGCCAGCGCAACCGGAATGGCCATGCTGGCGGAAAAGAAATTTACCGCTTTGCAGTTTGAAGACCTGGCTTATTTCGAGCCTTTTTACCTCAAGGAATTTGTCGCCGGTCCGGCAAAAAAGTAAAAGGGCCCTTGCCAAGACCCTTTTACACCTAACCAATTAACCAATCTCCCGCCTCAATCATATTTTTAATTTACCGTATTGGTATGACCCGGGTTTGCTCCCCACATGGGCCATCCGGTAATATTGGGATTATCGCTTTTGAATCCGTAAAGTTTTCCGGTAGTAGTAGTAACATAAATCCATCCCTCGTGGGCAATGGGCGCATACCGGATGGGATCGCCTGCCGTGCGGAATTTTTCAGCTACTCTTCCGTTTTCGGGATTGTAAACTATCACCTCTCCCGAATAAGTAGCCACAATGAGGTAATTTCCTGCCTTTATAGGTGGCGTAGCCAGATGTCCGCCCGTGCGGTGCATATCACCTTCAACGAGGGTAGTCCATAATTTTTTTCCGTTGCCGGGATCCGAGCAGATCAGCTCATCGCCCATGGTATTGTAAGTTTTTCCGCCAATCATCAGAATGCGACTGCCCTGAAAAGCCTGCAGAGAACTTACATTCGACTGTCCAATATTATCATAGGCAGCTTCCCAGCCCGAGTTGCCGGGAGCCCCGCCCGAAAATCCGTTGCCGCTGTCGAGTATCATGCTTTCCTCTTTCAGTTTACTTCCCGACTGAACGGTTTTATCGAGGTAGGTGGCCTGCTTGGTTAAAAATTTTGCAGTTGTTTTAAATGTGTTTTTGTCGAGCGTGGCCACACTTTCGCTGCAGGCATTTCCCTCGTCGCTACGGCAGGTAACAAAAACTTTATCGCCTTCAACCACGGGTGCCGAAGTGCAACGCAGGGCCGAAACGGTTAAAAAATCGCCGGTTTTCTGATCCATGCGGAACAAGGTTCCGGGGAAAGTAGAGAAATACACTTCATCCCCAATGGCAACGGGAGCGCTCATCACATCGCCGTCGATCCATTTCTGCCAGAGTATTTTTCCGGTTTTTAAATCAAAAGCGGCAAAGGCATGCGTGGGCTTCAGGGTAAAACTACCCGAGCCAAAAACTTTTTTTCCGTTGTAATTTTTTCCAAAGGCTGCCGGATAAGCGGTAAATACTTTCCCGTTGGCAACGGCCGGCATGCTCATCAGGGGATCGCCCAGCCAATGCGACCATAAATATTGTCCGGTTTTTGCATCCAGGGCAAAGATGGTGCAGCTCTCGGTATTAAATACCAATACATCTTCTTCAATAACGGCGCTGGAAGGTCCGTCGTCATCCAGAGTAACAGACCAGTTTTTTTCTCCGGTTTTTGCGTTGAAGCAGAAAAATTCCTTACTGCCAAATCCACCTCCCGTAAATAAACGGTCGCCCTGAATACCGGGAGTGGGCACATTGGTATTGCTTGGCAGCTTTATCACAAAGCCCTTTCCATAAGGTTTCAGGTAATCGTTATACTCATATCGGTTCACATGCCCGGTTTTAAAAGTAGAGGGGGGCAGGGGCATGCCCTGGGCATTAATCTCTTCAAAAAGGCCCTTTATCGATTCTTTTGTGTCGTTTGTGCCGGGAGATGTCCAGGCCAGTGTTACCAGCGACCCCAGGAGGGCGAGCATAGGTAAAAGGGAAAACATCCGTTTCATAGGCAAGGGTTTTAATATATAGATGCAGGAATGGAATAAATTCCATAAGTCCCGGTCCTTGTTCTTTAAACGGAATAATTTTGAAAAGGTTTTCTCCTTTTAAGCGGCTCCTGCTCAACGGATAATAAGCCCCCGCCAACGCTTGCTCATTTGCTTGCCTTGCCTTCGGTTTTAGTGCCTAATATTGCTTCATAAATCAAATCCGCCATGAAAAACACCTTCCCGATTTTCTTTGCCGTATTACTCACGGTTTTCAGCGCCTGCTTCAGCCCTGAAAAAAAATTCATCCAGGTTGATCCCGCTTTCGGAAAACATATTTCCGCCTATACGGCCGGCATGATCTCCCGGGGATCCACCATTAAAATTCAACTTACCGAAGACTATAAAGGAAAGGTGCTTAACAACGAGGAGTTGAGCGACTTGTTTTCCTTTTACCCTGCCGTGAAAGGAGTGGCCGTCTGGGCCGATAGCCGGACCCTGGAATTCATCCCCGAAAAACCCCTCGAACCCAATGTGTTTTATACCTCCGGTTTCCACCTCGGTAAACTTACCAAAGTGGAAGACCGTTTCCGCCTGTTTAAATTTCAGTTTTCCGTGATCCCCCAAACCCTGAAAGTGGAACTTTACGGCGTATCTACACCCGATTATTACCATCCCGAAAATCTGGAGCTTTCCGGGAAAATCAACACCACCGACCGGGAAGATTCGGCCCTGATTAAAAAAACAATCACCGTAACACTCAACGGAAAAACCCTGCCCGTAACCTGGGGCTATTGCCGCGATCGCTCCTTCAATTTTACCATTTACGATATTGCCCGCTCCGAAAACCCGGGCACATTGGTGGTTTCCTGGAACGGAAAACCCCTGGGCAGCGAACAAACCGGATTTAAAAAGTTTGAAATTCCCTCCCTCGCCGATTTTAAACCGGTTGAAATTAAAGTAAGACAAAGTCCCGACCAGATGATCGAAATTAATTTTTCCGATCCTCTCCTGGCCGGTCAGAACCTCAATGGCATCATAAGCCTCGAAGGAGTTGATAATCCCACCTGGCAAATTGAAGGCAATATGCTGCGTGTTTTCCTCCCCGGAAGAATTGACGGCTACCGCAGGTTTACCATAAACCACGGACTGAAAAACTGGAAAGGATTTAAAATAAAAGAGAAGGTTTCCGAAAACCTGCATTTCGAAGAAGCCAAACCCCAACTCCGCTTAACCGGTAAAGGAAATATTCTTCCGAATTCGGGAAGTATGCTCTTTCCCTTTGAAGCCATTGGCGTGAAAGCCGTAGATGTCAGAATTTCAAAAATTCACGAGAATAATATCCTGCAGTTCCTCCAGGTGAACGACCTCGACGGAAATAATGAAATGCGCCGCGTGGCTACCAAAATCATTGAAACAAAAGTTGACCTGGAGAAAGGAAAAAAACTGAACCTGAAAGAATGGAACCGCTTTACCATCGACATGGCCAAATACATTAAACCCGATCCGGGTTCCATTTACCGTATCGAAGTAAAAATTAAAAAGGAATACGCCATAAGCGATTGTTCGGGCGAAGAAGACAATCAGGAGAACAACACCAATAACCGGGTAGCTTCCCGCGATGCCTGGTTCGATGACAACAATGAATTCTCAAGGTATTATCACGACGATTATTATTCTTACGAATCCGACTACTATAACGATTTCAGCGCCTGCTCCGATGATTATTATTACGGAAAGGCCATTGGCAAAAACATCCTGTCTTCCGATGTTGGAATTATTTGCAAAGTGGGAAAAGACAGAGTGGCTGAAGTTTTCGTAAACAACCTCGTGGATACCCGCGCCCTGGATGGAGTAAAGGTTGATTTTCTCAATTACCAGAAACAGGTGCTCGCTACCGGCATCACCAATGCTCAGGGTATGGTTTCCGTTAAGCTTCCCAAAAAACCTTTCCTGCTGGTGGCTACTTACGGCACTCAGAAAGGATATCTCAAACTGGAAGATTCACATTCCAACAGCCTGTCTAAATTTGATGTGGCCGGTGAAGATGTGCAGAAAGGCGTGAAAGGATTTATTTATACCGAACGTGGTGTCTGGCGTCCCGGCGATTCCATCTTCGTTTCCTTCATGCTCGAAGACCGGTTCAAAACCCTTCCGGAAAATCACCCCGTTACTTTTGAACTGGTAAACCCAAGGGGAGAAGTGATAAAGAAAGAAGTGAAAACCAAAGGTGAAAAAGGGCATTATGTTTTTCCGGTTACCACCGGCGACCAGGCTCCTACCGGTTATTACCTGGCGAAAGTAAGTGTGGGAAATCAGATTTATTCCCGCAACCTGAAAGTGGAAACCATTAAACCTAACCGCCTGAAAATTTATCTCGATTTTGGGAAAAACATCCTCCTTTCTTCCGACCGCCAGGTGCCTGCCAAACTTCAGGTTAAATGGCTGCATGGAAGTCCCGGAAAAAATATGGATGCTCAGGTGGATGTTACCCTGGCTTCTTCTGAAACTTCTTTCAAAGGCTTTCACGGTTATACCTTCGACAATCCCATCCTTAATTTTCATGGTTCCCAGGAAACCTGTTTTAAAGGTCCTACCTCCGAACAGGGTGAAGCAGGGTTTCCGGTGGATCTCAAAAATTTTTCCAATGCCCCCGGATTTTTAAAAGCTCAGTTCACTACCAAAGTGTTTGAACCTGGCGGCGACTTCAGCATCGACCGACACCTGGTAACTATTTCTCCTTTCACCAGCTATGTTGGATTGCGCACGCCCGAATCCAGAAATTTCGGATCCATGCTCGAGACCGATGTGAACCACTGGGTGGATGTGGCTACCGTTTCCGAATCGGGTGCCCCCGTTTCACGGGAGAAAGTACAGGTAACCATGTATAATATCGGGTGGCGCTGGTGGTGGGAACACAACCAGGACGACCTCTCCGGATACCTGGCCAGAACCAGTACCACAGCGGTGAAAGATACCCTCATCAATACCCGTGGCGGTAAAGGAAAATTCCGCTTCCGCATTCCCCAGTATCAATGGGGACGATACCTCATCCTGGCCACCGACCCCGAGAGCGGTCACACCACCGGAAAAGTGGTGTATGTGGATGCCCCCTGGTGGTCGAAATCGAACAAAAACATCAATGAGAATTCCAACATGCTCAACTTCTCAACCGATAAGGATAAATACTTAACGGGAGAAAATATTAAGATCACCATTCCCACCGTGCAGGGAAATAAACTCCTGGTTTGCCTGGAAACAGGAACCAAAGTAGTTTACAAATCCTGGGTGGAAACAACACAGGGAGAAACAAAACTTGAAATTCCCGCCACGGGCGAAATGTGTCCGAATGTATATGTGCATGTTACCCTTATGCAGCCACATGCGAGCACCAAAACCGATTTGCCGATACGGCTTTACGGGGTAATTCCCATTTCGGTGGAAAATCCAAGCACCCACCTTTCTCCTCAAATTGCATGCCTGAATGAATTTAAACCCGGAACCACGGTTCCCATTACGGTAAAAGAAAAAGATGGCAAAGCTATGACCTATACCCTGGCCATAGTTGACGAAGGCTTAATCGATCTCACCCGCTTCAAAACACCCGACCCCTGGGCTGCTTTCAATGCCCGTGAAGCACTGGGCGTTACTACCTGGGATTTATTCGATCAGGTAATGGCGGCTAAATTCGGAAAGGTGGATAAGCAACTGGCCGTTGGTGGTGATGATGATATGGATAACGGAAAACCCAGTAAAGCCAACCGCTTCAAACCCATGGTGCGCTTTGCCGGTCCGTTCTATTTACCCGCCGGAGCTTCCAAAACGCATAAAATTGAAATTCCGGAATACATTGGATCGGTAAAAGTCATGGTAGTAGCCGGACTCAACGGTGCCTATGGAAATGCAGAGAAAGTAGTGGCGGTGAAAAAACCGCTGATGGTACTGGCCACCCTGCCAAGGGTACTGGGTCCGGATGAAACCGTTTCGCTGCCCGTGAATGTTTTTGCCCTCGAGAAAAACATCAGCCAGGTGAAAGTGGAAGTGAGCACCAACAACCTGCTTAAAATAAACGGTTCGGCCATGCAAACGCTTCAGTTTTCTAACCCCGGCGATGAAGTACTCGACTTCCAGCTCAAAGTAGCTCAGGCCACCGGCATTGGAAAAATAAAAGTGGTAGCTACCTCCGGCGGTGAAACTTCGGTAACGGAAATTGAAATCGAGGTAAGGAGCCCCAATCCACAGTTTACGGATGTAATGCAATTTGAAATTGAACCCAATGCCTCAAAGAAAGAAATGTTTACCGTGCCCGGCCTCGCCGGAACGCGTGAGGGAATTCTGGAAATTTCAACCGTGCCTCCTTTCAACCTGGAAAAACGCCTGGGCTATCTGATAAATTATCCGCACGGATGTATTGAGCAAACTACCAGTGCCGTGTTCCCACAATTAACCCTGAAATATCTGATGGAACTGAAGGCGGAAGAAAAGGAAAAAATTTCAGGCCATATCAAGGCAGGATTAAAACGCCTCGGAAAATTCCAGACGGGCGAAGGGGGCTTCTCCTACTGGCCCGGTGAGAATTATACCAGCTCATGGGGAACTAATTATGCCGGCCATTTTATGATTGAAGCAGAAAAAGCCGGATATCAGGTAAACCCCTCGCTTAAACAAAGATGGATTAATTATCAGAAGAAAGAAGCTCGCGACTGGTCAGGCGGTGCCGGTTCCTACGACCATCCTCACGGAAAGGAAAGCAATGAACTTATTCAGGCCTACCGCTTATATACTCTGGCCCTGGCACAAAACGCTGAACTGGGTGCCATGAACAGAATGCGCGAAACGCCCACCCTGGGCCTGGCTGCCAAATGGAGACTCGCCGCTGCCTATGCGCTTGTGGGTCAGCCCGAAGTGGCGGCGGAATTGATCAAGGGCCTGCCGCTTTCCGTACCTGCCTACCGCGAACTTAACTACGGTTACGGCAGCGACCTGCGCGACAAAGCCATGATTCTTGAAACACTGGTGCTGCTGAAAAAAGGCGGGGAAGCTTCCAAAGCCGCACTGGAAATTTCTGCCGCCCTGAACAACAGCAACTGGTACAGTACACAGGAAACCGGTTATTCCTTATTGGCCCTCTCGCGCTTCTACTCGGGAGCAGGCACCGGAAATCCCCTCCAGGTAAATGCGCTGATCAACGGTACGCGAAGCCTTTCGCTGAAATCGGAAAGCCCTGTTGTTAAAGTTAATCTGAACAGCAATGAGCTGCTGCCCAACGGGACTTTTGAATTAAAAAACAACGGCAACACAACCCTATATGTAAAATGGGTAAGGAAATATGTTCCCCTGGCCGGTGAAGAAACTCCCGCCTCATCCAAAGTAGTGCTGGGAGTAAAATACCTCGACATGAAAGGCAATGCCATCGATGTGAGCCGCCTTCCCCAGGGAACAGATTTTATCTGTGAGGTAACCGTGGAAAATCCGGGACGGCAACAGCACTTCAATGAAATGGCATTAAGCCAGATTTTCCCCTCGGGATGGGAAATACACAACTCGCGCATGGATCTCGTATCCTACAGCTCCACGCAGGTAAACACACCCGACTATCAGGATATCCGCGACGACAGGGTTTATTCTTACTTCCAGGTATCTAAATCGGAGAAGAAGACGTACCGGATTCAACTCAATGCAACGTATGCAGGTAAGTTCTACCTTCCCTCCACCGAAACGGAGGCCATGTACGACAATACCATTTATGCCCGTGTTCCGGGAAAATGGGTTGAGGTGGTGAAAGAAAACAAAATGGTGGGTAAGTGAGGTGGAATAACCGGGGGCAGGGAAGGGCTCCCGGTTTTTTTTAAGGATTTACATTCAGATCGCGCACAACTTTTTCACGGGCATGCCGCAGCTTAACATGAAAACCTCCCGTTACGGTAGCACTCAGTGAACTGTCGTATCCAATGGCATAGAGGTAATAATCGCCTTTTAACAGATTTTGAACCGTGGTAAACCCGTAAGATGGACCGGAAGTTCCGGTGGTAATGCGGTCGTCATATTGCGATAATTCAGGACCGGGAAATTCTTTGGCGTTGTATTTTATATACACGGTTGCTCCGGGAACCAGATTATTCTGGCTTTTAACATACACATCAATAACTCCATGTCCGCCCAATCCGTTTTTCTTGCAGCCCGGAAAAAAAACCAGGGAGGGCAATAAAAGAAACAGGGCGAGTCGGGAAATTATTTTCATGCCATGGGTTTTTGGGAACCGAATGATTAAAGTTAGGGAAATTCCTTCAATTTAAAAAAAATCCTTCGATTTATGAGATGAATCAGGGGTTTAAATGACCCCCGTCATGCCCGGAAAAGGCGGCTCGGGCGAAATTTGTATTGTAAACCAAAACAAACCCTGTTATGAACCCTGTACAAAATCTTTATTACGCCCTGGGAGAAGCCTGTTATGCCATTGCCAAAGTGGATGGCAGCGTTCAATCGGAAGAAAGCAATAAACTGCGTGGAATTCTGGAGAAAGAATTTGCAAAAAACGGAAAGGATTTCGATTACGCAGAAATTATTTTTGAAATTCTGAGAAAGGACTCCCTCGACCCTGAAACCGCCTTTGAATGGGCCTTAAACCATATCCGTGTAAACAGCCACTACCTGAGCGAAGAAATGAAAGATCATTTCGAGTCTGTTCTGGTTGCTGTGGCCGAAGCATTCCCCCCCGCCACGGATGAAGAAATGGAAATGATACGGAAGTTCAAAAGAGCTATCCGTGACATCAAAGGCGATCCCGTATTCACGGGAGAAAAATAAATTTATCCCCTGGATCAAATTTTCGATCCGGTCAGGTTGGGGATAATTTAAAGGGACCGAATTCAAAACACGGTCCCTTTTTTTTACATTTGATTCTGTGCAGTCTGTGTTTTCGGTAAATCGTTTTGTAAAGATTCCGGTTCCTGAACTGGTTTCAGGAGGTCCCGATTTCTTCCGTCGCTTTCATGCCATGATCTGGTCGGCCAAAGAATCGGTACATCTGCAGATGTATGCTATAGAACCCGATGGTACCGGACAAAAAGTAATTGAGGAATTAATGCTGGCGGCCCGGAGAGGTGTTAAGGTGTATGTGTTGCTCGACGCCTTCGGATCCAAAGACCTGCCCGCTGCATGGATCAAAACCCTGAAAGATTCGGGTGTAAACTTCCGGTTTTTCTCGCCGCTTTCAGGAAGAAAAACCCTGAGGCTCGGCCGGCGCCTGCATCATAAAATTCTGGTTGCCGATGGGAACCGTGCCCTGATCGGTGGCATCAATATCGGCGATAAATACCACGGCGGCGAATTTCCACCCTGGCTTGATTATGCTCTTGAAGTCTCGGGCAACGGCGCCCAATGGCTGGAAGACCTTTGTGTTCAGATCTGGGGACGAAGATTTTTCAAAGGAAGAATCAGACCGGTTCCCACCCAAACCGGATTGGTGTTGGGAAGAGCCACCACCAACGATTGGTTCCGGAGAAAAACGGAAATATCCCGTGCCTTACGGAAAGGAATTCTGGAGGCCGAAAAAGAAGTCCTCATCATTACTCCTTATTTTCTTCCCGGACGGAAAATCAGAAAGGCCATCCGCCTGGCTGCCAAAAAGAAAGTGGCCATTACTTTGGTGCTTCCGGGCTTGTCGGATGTGGTGCTGGCCAAAAGAGCCGCCCGTTTTTTATACCCCTGGCTGATGCGTAAAGGAGTTAAAATTCTGGAGTGGAATAAATCGGTGCTTCATGCCAAGCTAATCGTGGCCGACCGGAAATGGATTTCCCTCGGCTCCTACAACATTAATCATCTGAGCGATTATTCCAGCATTGAAACAAATTTTGAAATTCTGGATGAAAAATTCGCCGATGCAAGCCTGGATAGACTTTCCGAAGAAATCCTGAACCACTGTCATCCCATTGAACAATCAGACTACGACAGAGAAAGCTCTTGGTGGAGAACACTGGTAGACAGAATGTCTTTTGTGTTGGTGCGTTTTCTGATGCGACTTCTCTTTTCGGTTACTACCCGTTCTTAATTAAATATCGTACATTTAGTTGTGGACACAAACACATATATTTCCTTTTTCGGTGCAGCGGGAACGGTAACCGGGTCGCGGCATTTGATTGAAACCCACGGAAAAAAAATCCTGATCGATTGCGGCTTGTTTCAGGGTTTGCGTGAATTGCGCGATTTGAACTGGAAACCCTTTCCCGTAAAACCTTCCGAAATTGATGCGGTTATTTTAACCCATGCCCACCTCGATCATACCGGCTATTTACCCCTCCTGGGAAAAAACGGATTCAAAGGTCCTGTTTATTTAACACCACCTACTTTCGATCTGGCCACCATCATTCTCAACGACAGCGCCCACATCCAGGTTGAGGAAGCCGAAAAGGCAAATAAGGAAGGTTACGGAAAACACAAACCTGCGCTTCCCTTGTACAAACCGGAGGATGTAAAGCGCATTCTTCCCCTTTTTAAACGCATTGCGCTGAATACTCCCACGGAATTATTTCCCGGATTTGAATTTACCTATCGCATGGCCGGTCATATACTGGGGGCCTGCTTTGTAGAAATAAATTGTTTCGGCAAGCGCATAGTTTTTTCCGGCGATCTGGGCCGGCCCGACAGTCTTACCCTTTTTCCTCCGGATAAATTATCGGAATGCGATTATCTTATTCTTGAATCTACCTATGGGAACCGGGATCACGAGCCTACCCATCCCATGGATGAGTTGGCAAGGGAAATTCGGGAAGCGCATGAGCGGGGCGGAAATTTAATCATTCCCTCATTTGCCGTAGGAAGAACCCAGGAGCTCATTTTAATGATCAACCGTCTGAAAGAAGAGAATAAAATTCCTTCTATTCCTGTTGTTCTCGATTCACCCATGGGTGCCGATGCCACCGAAGCATTTTGCAATTATCCCGAATGGCACCGCTTATCGGTGGAAGAATCGGAAAATCTCTGTTCTCATGTTTTTATCACCCGCAGCATAAGAGATACCCATAAAGTACTCGACACGCCGGACTCGAAGATTGTAATAGCGGGAAGCGGCATGCTTACGGGAGGAAGAATTTTATATTACCTGGAAAAGTACCTGCCCGAAAAAAGCAATACTGTTTTGCTTGTAGGTTATCAGGCTGAGGGAACGCGGGGTTGGCGATTGCAAAACGGGGAGCCTGAAATTAAAGTCTGGGGAAATTATATTAAGGTGAAGGCCCGCATAAATCAGATCACAACCCTTTCGGCTCACGCCGGCAAGTCGGAGTTGGTGGCCTGGGCAGGAGGAAGTAAGAAGGTTCCCCGGAAAATTTTTCTGGTTCATGGAGAGCCCGAGGCTGCCAAAGCCCTTAAAAAAACACTGGAAGAAAAAATGGAAACAGAGGTTGTAATTCCCGGTTTGAACCAACGGGAATTAATGGGATAAAGAAAGGAGTTTGGTTTGGGAGGGAAATTCATTTTGGATGGTCGCTGAGCCCTCCATGGGCGGATAAACTCCGTCGAAGCGCGGTCGCTGAGCGGAGTCGAAGCGACCATTCCTCTCCGCCACGAACGAAACCGGTCCCTGAGCCTGTCGAAGGGACAATTTAAACGATAACGATGATCCCTGTCGTTTCGACAGGCTCAACAACCCACTTTCATCTCACCAGCCTCACATTCCCCTTCTTAAAAAAGAACTTCCATTAATTTTTTACCAGCTTCTTAGAAACAACTCCTTTGTCCGTTTCTAACCTGACAAGGTAAACACCCGGCTTTAAGAGGGAAATATCAATTGGGTTTTCAATGGGAATCCTGAACTCCCTGCCGAGAATATCAG
>CALEYQ010000039.1 GCA_937924855.1 uncultured Bacteroidota bacterium
ATGAGCAGGGAAATGGAAAAGGTTCATGCCAGGATTAGAAAAAAACAGTTTTGATTGGACCAGGGACAATAATAACTTTTTTTGATCCAACTACCGGAAATAAGGCCCCTTCTTCCTGCCCGAAGATTAGGGACATAAGGATGAATTTTAGCAAAGGAATTGCTATTGTTTTTCCCCTCACCCCTCCTTCCCGTACCCCCTTAGCGAAAGGAATATCTCCGCAGGAGCGCAGGAGGAGAGTTGATCCTATTTAAACGAAGGGTAGGGATGGAATATCCATTAGGCTGGTTTACTCTAGAATTTCCAAACCCGGAAATTTTGGTTTTAATTTAAACCCTAGCTAAGCGTTTATAAACGGTTAAGTGCCGGTTATTGGTTTTTGATTTCGTAATTTTATAACGGGGTGGGAATGAAATTCCCCCGAAAAATTCATTTTTTTTGAGCGCTGCAATCTTAGGGAATGCCATTAGGCCCCGCCATGTACCTTCCTCACAACCAGACTGTAGGTTTCCGTTCGTATGATTTTTACCCGACTTCCTTTTTCTATATATCCGGATTCCGCCGTTGCATCGAGAAGGTCTCCATCCAGTTCTATTTTTCCACTGGGTCTGAGATCAGAGTAGGCAAGGGCCTCTCTGCCTTTAAGGGAATCGGATTTCGGATTAACAATGTTATAACCCTCGGAAGATTTTTGTGTTCCTGCTACTTCCAGCTTGCTGAAAATTCTGGAATTGAATGCCTTTCCCCCAAGATAGAATGAAATGCCAATGGATAAGATCAGCGAAACCACAACAATAAACAGGGCACGGAATAATTGTTCCCAATCCGGAAGGTCAACTACCCGGTCGGATGGAAGGGCCCCCACCAGGGTTAAGGCAAGACCTAATACAATGAGAACTATTCCTGAAATTCCTGCAATTCCAAAACCGGGAATCACAAATATCTCAAGACCCAGTAAAATCAATCCTACCACAAAAATCAAAATTTCCCAATGGGCTGCAAGTCCCTCCAGGTAATGCGGAGCGAAATATAAAATGGCTGCTGCAATGGCCGCCATGAGTGGAAATCCCACCCCGGGAGTTTGAAGCTCAAAATAAATGCCTCCGATAATTATCATTATCAGTATTCCGGATACAAAGGGGTCGATAAGCCAATCGATTATTTTTCCAATGCTGCCGGGCTTGTATTCGTGAATTTCATAATTGGTAATACCATTGCGCGCAATTACCTCTTCTATGTTGTTCAGGATGGCCTCGCAATAGCCATACTTATGGGCTTCACTGGCGGTAAACGTGATAATTCTTCCGGCTTCTTTTATGCCCGGTATTACCATGGCTGAATCGTTCATGCCCTCGGCAATCCGCGGATCTCTTCCGTTTTCTTCGGCGGTTGCCCTCAGCTTGGAACGCATATAGCTCTGATATTTTTCAGGAGCCGGTTTTCCGGAACCATCCACAACGGTAGCAGCACCAATGGTGGCACCTCCATCCATATAAATGCTGTCGCAGGCGATCGATATTAATGCTCCTGCCGATGCTGCATTGTTTTCGATATAAACCACAACGGGAATCTGGCTTTTCAGAATTTCTGTCCGAATATCATCTGCTGCATCCACCGCTCCGCCGTAAGTATTCAGATTTATTACAATAAGATCAACCTTTAAATCTCTTGCCTCCCGGAAGGCTTCCAGGGTTTGCCTCCTTACAGGGGGGCCTATTTCCCGGTTTATTTTAAATAAATAAACCGTTTTTTTTCCCGGATTAGTTTCTTTTTTTTCAGGAGTCTGACCTGTTACTTCGGAAACCAAAAGAGAGAAAAACGTAAACAGGATGAATCTGATGGCTGGGCTCATGGAAATATATTTATACTACAAAGGTAAGCAAAGAAAAAGCGGGCAAGGCCCGCTTTTTCTTATTCGTCTTTCCCGTTTTTATCGGGGGTCTTTTGTTTTCCATTGCCTCCGCCTTCCCGGTTTCCACCGGTAAGCACTATTGAGAACAATTTAGTGTCGAAGCCCGCCTGATTATTGGCAGTTATTTCAAGGTTGTTATTTCCCTGATTCAAGTTAACTATAATCGTAAAGGTTTGAGAAGCTGCATCGTAAGTTCCTCCGGTAACAGGTTGCTTACTGGCTTTTACCGATACCTGTCCTGCTCCCGTGATGTTGGTAATCTTGGCCTTTACCTCATAGCTGGCATCGCTGGTGGTATGGGGCAAAGAAGGAGGATTAAGCAGGGTAATCACCGGCTTGGTATTCGTGTTCACTTCCTCGTTTTTGATGCAGTTGAATGTAACCGTTTCCGAAGCGGTTCCTGCCGAGTTAGTGGCAGTAATTAAGAACACATTGGTGGATGGAACCGTTCCTGTCCAGTTAAGGTGAATCTTCTTTGAGTTGGGGTTGAAGGTAAACCCGGTGAAATTGTTTCCATTGTGCTTAATGGTTATTTGATTTTTGTTGCTAATGTTGCCAACATCAGCCACAATATTCACATTGCAATTACCTTTCATGTTGAACGGATTCTGATTTGGGGTAATTATTTTAATGGTGGGCTTTGATTCCCTTTGAGGGCACTGAATGGTAATGCTCTTGGAATCGGTTCCCGCACTGTTGGTGGCGGTAATTACAAACGTATAGTTGTTTCCTTCGTTCTGTACCGTGTTAATGGTAACATGCCCGGTGGCTGCATTGAAATTGAAGCCGGGGAAGTTATTGCCATTCATGGTTACCGATATGCCCGACTGATTGCTGATATTCGTTACTGCGGCAATGATATAAATGTTACAATTGGCCGAGGTGTATGGGTCGGTATTGGGGGTTGTAATCAAAACCGAAGGCTTTTCAAGAGGAGTAAAGGTTATCAGCGTGTTTTTGCTGTCGGAACCTGCACTGTTGGTGGCGGTAATGGTTACATTATTGTTTCCTGAAACCAGGGTCAGATTCATGCTCAGCATTTTGGTTCCGGTATTGTAATTGAATCCGGTAAATGGATTTCCGTTTACGGTAACCTGAATTTCATTGCTTCCGGATACATTCAAAACAGAGGCTGAAACCTGGGTCTGCTGGGTAGGCGACATAGTAGGCGACGAAGCAGGGTTCACAATGGTAACAACCGGCTTCTGTACGGGATTATACATTATGGTGGTTGTTTTGGAATCGCTGCCGTTGGCGTTCGATGCAGAAATTTCTACAGTATTTGCACCGGAAACCAGACTTGCAGTCATGGATAATACCTTTGTGCCTGTGTTGTAATTAAAGCCTGAGTAGGGCTGACCGTTAACCTTTACGGAAATCTCAGAAGCAGATGCCACATTCAACACACTTGCGGTAACCTGTTGGTTTGCGCTAAGTGATGTATATGGACTGCTTGCAGGGAGCGTAATAACAACCTGTGGTTTTGGCTTCGGACCTTCCTGATAAACCAGGGTAGTGGATTTGGAATCCATACCGTTGGCATTGGCTGCTTTTATCTCAACAAGGTTAGAACCGGGACTCAGGGTAAGATTCATGCTGAGCACTTTGGTTCCCATGTTATAGGAGAATCCGGTAAATGGCGTTCCGTTTACAACCAC
>CALEYQ010000040.1 GCA_937924855.1 uncultured Bacteroidota bacterium
CCACCCTGATTTCCTGGACAAATGGTGTATGCTTCAAAAGATGCGTTTGGGACTAAATTTTGCTGGGTATACGAAAGCAGAAAACACAAAAGAAACCCTGAAAAGCACAAGGCTCCTTTTAGTTTCCTGTTTGATGATTTTATCTTGAAATAATAAACTTCCCGCATTGGATGGTGTCTACTTCGGCTATTTGATAAAGATACATACCTTGAGGATACTTTTCTGTATTCAAAATCAATAAACCTGATTCGGGGATTGGGACGGTTTCAATGAGTTGCCCTGCATGATTATATACGGATAATGTTCTCCCGAGGTTGCTTGTATTCAGGAGAATTTCAAAATATATGTTGTCTTGTGCAGGATTGGGGTATAGCTTAATTTGAGAGAGAGTTTCACTTTTTAATTCTTCACTCGCCATTCTGTTTCCCTCTCCCTGAACATTATCATCAAAGTTAATTCCCAGCATTGCCCTGGCATCATAAACGGCTTTGCCTGCAATAATTGGATTCTTCTGAGCAATTTCCCAAAGTGTTGATTCCTGGGGTGAGGTGTAATCAAAATGGTTTTGTGCAATACTATTTAAATATATATCATTCACACTTTTTTGGTCATTCTCGGGTGTCAGGCTTGAATTAACGGATTGATTTTCTGTCGAGGCTTGCCCATACTGATTTGTAGCGAGATGTTTTTTTACTTTTTCAAGTTTTCCAACAGGCAAATTTTGGTGTGAGTAATAAAATTGCTGCAGAAGACTATCTCCGGTTGAATTTTGATACATCAAACTTGAATCTTTATGAAGTCTTCTGAACACCTCCTGTTTATAAGCAAACCTTATTTCAGGGGAAAAATTATGGTATGGGGCTTGTTCTGCAACCATATTTATTATCGTATTCCGCTGGCAGGCAGGGCAAATAATGTTGGGATTGCAATTAAAGGGGCCCGAAGTTGTTGTTGGAAAATTTGGTGGAAAAGAACCCACCAAAGCAGGGGCTGGGTTAAAATCTAGAGCAGAATAATAAGGCAATTGAGCGTTAGTACGGTAATACCAGGCAGGGGCAAGAAAGTTTGGATTCAAGATTGTTGCTGCAACATCATAGGGTCCAACAATGCCCCTCCAGGTATTATCTGAAGGCTGTCCCGGGGCACCTTGTTGTCCAATATCTGAACCTTCCTGAAAAATTCCCAAGTAACAATTCAGCATATCATTGCATTGAAGTTTTGAAAATGGCATGGTTCCGAAGCAACGAATTCCCGTACCCATCCGGTTCATTTTGTTGTCAATAATTGAAATTCCAGGGCTAAGTTCAGCGGATATTCCCAATAGTTTTGGCTCAAGCATTGAATTTACCGGACCATTTTTACCAATTGTGTTTAGTTCTATTATACCCTGTGTGTTTTGTGCCCGTATTCCGTAATAAGTACCTTGATTTGTTGGATTGGGAAGAAAGGTTATGTTATTGCTTTTTACTTCAACCGGTCCCGCATTCAGTGTATTAATTCCCGTTTGGCATTTATCGATGGTGTTATTCAAAATCTTTGTAACACCTTGTTGAGGAATAATAAAGAAGTCGATGTTGGAACAGAAAATTCCGGTTCCCTTGTTGGGGTTTCCGTTGTTTTCAAGGATATTCAGGGAAATTTCCATCGTGGAATTTGTTGTGAAGTTTGTATAAATCCCGGTTCTGAACCTGCTTAAATTGTTTGACTTAATGAGGATGTTCCGGTTATGACAACTGCTTATCTGAATACCAATTCCTGCGGCCGGGCTGGTAACATTCATGGTAAATGCATTCTTTTCAATATGAAGATTCAGATTATTGTGAGCAACCACGCCATAGGAGACATTATTAAAAATATTCCTTTCGAATAATTGAGCACCTCCCACTTTAACCAGGTGGCTTGAATTTTGGGTTCCCTCGACGCAAACGGCCGTGCCTGTTTTGCATGTGCCTTTTTGAATTCCTGTGGGGGAAATTATGTTTGTAAAACGGTTGTTGTAAATGTTGACGGAGCTATTGAATGAACGAATTCCTAACCTTATATTATTATACCTGTTTTGAAGTGAAATGAGAATTGGATTCCCAACTTGGATTTGATTTACATTTAAAATATCCACCCCAACTTCTGCTATTTGTCCGGGAAAGGGCGAAAGCAATTGGGCAGTGGGGCTGAACGGCGAGGTTGCAGTTGAAAATGTTGAATTATGGATAAATCCTGAATGATTGCCGGGAAATGCATTTACTTTAATCCCTGTTTTGTTATTGTTAAATGCCACATTTGTAATTTCGTATTTTCCCCCTGCATTGGAAACAATCGCATTAATTCCATCTTCAATAAATATAATAGGGTTTGTACTTAATCCGCCTATTACTAAGGTTGAGGTATTGTCGGAGATATAAATTCCGTCCCACATATAGCAACAACCGGCTTCAATTACAGTCCGGTTTGTAAGTTTTAAAGTTTTTCCGGGTAAAACGACAATTTTGGCCAGGGGGCCCATAACAAAATAACACTTGTCGCATTCGTAATTCTGATCAATGTAAAACGTTCCGTTAACAAGGAAATTAATGTTAAAATCTGGAGTTGTCGATGGCAACTGAAGTGCTGAAGCAGAATTATTGGAGGGGGAGTTTGTGATTTGGTAATTAAAAACGGTCGATGGTTGAGCACAATTGTATTGAGCCGGAATACAACAGGAAAAAATGGTAAAATGAGCCGTGTCTGAACAATTGGTGGCTGGGTCAAAAACTGTAACAATTATGGTATTTCCAAGGTTGTTATTCGCCCATGAAATGTTAACAGTATTTCCGGTGTTTCCTCCAATAAAAACTCCGTTATTGGGATTTGAGAACGACCAGGTGTAAATAAAACCAGAAATAGTGTTTGTCAAAAAGTAATTGTTTGTATCTCCCGGGTTGCATGTGTTTATTACAGTTCCGTTAATTGTGGGTTTTTGAGGAGGTTGAGGAACTAAAATTTGTTGGACCTGGGTAGAGGTGCTTCCGTTTGAATTCGTAATGGTTAAAATTACTGAATAAGTTCCTGAACTTTGATAAGTATGACACGGATTTTGCAAATTTGAAATGGGAGAACCATCCCCAAAATTCCATGAATAATTTACTATTGAATTGGGGCAGGTTGAGGTGTCTGTAAAACAAATAGTACGGCAGGAATCGCTATAAACAAAACCAGCACTTCCGGCTCCAACTATAATTAACAAACTATCTACATTAGTTCCGCACTGATTAGTTACGGAAAAAGTCGCCCAATAATTTCCAGGCAAAGAATAACTGTGGCAAACAGTGGGCGGAATAGGCGGTCCGTTTAAAGTAAAGCCATCACCAAAATCCAAAAAGGCACTTAAAAAAGTGCCCGGGCAAGTGTCGGGTATTAATGTAAAGCAAACCGGATTACCTGCGCAACCTAGCGGTGTGTTACTAGCAACAATCGGAGTTGGAATGTCTTGTACGGTAACAAACATAGAAAGGCAATTCGAAAAGTTTGGAACATTATTTATCGAATCATTCTCACATACTCTTACGGTAAAGATTCCACAAGAGGGAAATGTATATGTAAAATTGCAATTTGAAACCTGACTAAAAATCAAATTATTTGAGGGGGAGAATATTTGCCAGAAATAAGAATTAAAGCAATTTAGAGAGGCGCAGGAATTATAACTTCCGGATTGGCCAGCACAGAGAGAGGAAGTTCCTAAAAGGGATAAATTACAAGAAAAAGAGGTTGAACTGGAAGTTTTACAAAAGCCAAATGGAACAATTTCATACCCGCAAAACCTGCAATCGGTAACACCGCTTGTATTAACCAAAACATGGTAAGTTTGTCCGGGAACAAAGGCGGTTGTATCAAATGTAATGGTTGTATCATGTCCGTTTATGTGTGCTGAACCAAACAGAACAAGGCTGTCACATGTGCCGGAATAAACTTCAAAAAAATGGACGTGGCCTCTTGTAGTGTCAGAAGAGTTAATAGCAGTAAGAACGATATGCGAGGTGTCGGCCACAAACCGGTACCAGAAAAATCCTGTCCTTGCGGTATCACCGGGAGAGCAATAATTTCCCGGAGGAATAATTTTAGGGGTTAGACAATGGGTTCCATCCTGCCCAAAACTTTGAAAAAAAGAAAATAGAAAAAAATAAAAAATAATGAAGCATTGCTTCAGCCGGAAATTACTTCCACTGATTGCTGATTGCTGATTGCTGATTGCTGATTGCTGATTGCTGATTGCTGATT
>CALEYQ010000041.1 GCA_937924855.1 uncultured Bacteroidota bacterium
AAAAGATTCATACCCCAAATATAAACCAAGTAGCCTGGTTTAAGGGAGCCGAATGATTAATCGTGACCCCTTACTTATTAAGCGTTTCTTACCTTTGAAAGACAATGTTTGGGCTCCGCAGTACCTTACTTATTCTCGTTTCGGCTATTCTGGTTTTCCCGGGATCACGGAAGGCGGCGGCACAATCCTTTAATTTCACCCGATACGGACTTGAATCCGGATTATCCCAGTCGCAGGTTTGGTGCATTCTCGAAGAAAAAACAGGACGAATCTGGATGGGAACCCGGGGCGGTGGTGTATCTGTTTTTAATGGCCTGGGGTTTGAAAACTACGGCCCTTCCGAAGGTTTGAGCAACCTCTATGTTAATTGCTTATACCAAACTTCCAACGGTAAAATATGGGTGGGAACCGAAAACGGATTGTTTGTTTTCAATGGGATAAAGTTTGAATCCTATCCTCTTCCCGGCGATGCATCCAAGCCCCGGATTTTTTGCCTTCATGAAGAAAACGAAAACCTATGGGTGGGTTTCTCCGGTGGATTGATCCGAATTACAAAAAATGAAAAAAATATAGTAAAAGATCAGGGGGGAAAAGCCCTGCCAACCATTTACTGCCTTTCCACAAATGCCTCGGGAGGTGTGATGGCCGGAGGAGAAGACGGAATTTATAAAATTTCAGGGGTGGGAACCGTTGAAAAACATCCCGCACCCGATGGCGGAGTTCAGATAAGGGCACTTATTCAAACCGGAAAAGACAAATGGCTGGTGGGAACCTATGGCAGCGGAGTACTCGCCTTTGAGAAAGGTACCTGGAGCCGACCCTCCCACTTTCGTGAATTACGAAACAAAATCATTTATTGTTTTTACGCCGACAACGACAAAAAAATTTGGGCCGGAACCCATACCGATGGTATTTATCTCATAAGTCCTGACAGCAGCCTCAGTGGGTTGAGTGAGAAAGAGGGACTAAGCAACAATCATGTAAAAGCCATTACCAAAGACCGATGGGGAAATTACTGGATAGGCACTTCAGGTGGTGGGGTAAGCAAATATTCGGGCCAGAAATTTCTGCATTACTCGCGTGATAACGGGTTGCCTGCCAATTTCATTCACAGTGTATTTTTTGGAAAAAACGGAAAAGTTTATGCAGGAGCCGGAGATAAGGGTCTGGTGTTGATTGATTCCGGAAAAATCTTTCACTACGGTGGAGAAAAGGGATTCAAAGATGTAAAGGTAAAAGCCATTTGCAGTTGGCGGGGAGAACAACTGTTTCTCGGCACGGAGGGATCAGGGCTGTTTGTCTGGGACACATCGGGGTATTTTCCGGTTCGGGAAATGAATGGAAGATTCGTAAGGGATTTAAAAACCGATGCCCGGGAAAATCTTTGGGTGGCCACTTCGGGCAACGGAATTTTCAGGATTGTAATGGACACCATGGAAAACAGAACCCGGGAAATAAAACAATTCACCAATAGAAACGGATTAAAAAGCAACCGGATAAATTGTCTGCTGCCTGACCCCAAAGGAGGAATAATTTTTGGTTCGGAAACAGGTTTAGGCAAAATTGACTCCGACAGCGTTTCCGAATGGGATTCATTCGGACAGGAAATTTTAATACGATCTCTATCCTTCGATTTTAAAGGCCGCATCTGGGCCGGAACTGCTGAAAAAGGAATTTTTATTCTGGAAGGCGGGATGATAAGCGACACTCTGGACACCGACCGCGGTCTTCCCAGCTCAAACATTTACCTCATTTGTAAAGGAGAAGGAAATGTAATGTATGTGGGAACCGAAAAAGGAATCAGCGTTTTATTACTTAATCAGGCCGGACAGGTAACCGAAATCCGCCACCTGGGCAGAGCCGAAGGATTTCTGGGTATTGAAACCACACAGAATGCATCCACCCTCGACCGTGAAGGAAACCTGTGGTTTGGAACCATCAACGGTCTTACCCGTTACAATCCGAAAAATCAGGAAAAAAACACCCTCCCTCCCCTGTTACGAATAACCGGAATAAATTTATTCTATGAGTCCTTGCGAAACACCCGGTTTTCCGAATATTTAAATCCCGATTTCAGTCTTATTAAAGCTCTGGAATTTGAGCCGGGTGAGAATCATATCGGTTTTGAATTCCTTGGAATCAATCTCACCAATCCCGAGGGTGTAAATTACAGTTGGATCCTGGAAGGTCTGGAGAGTGAATGGTCACCACCGGGAAAAAACAGAAGTGTTACCTATTCCTTTTTAGCGCCGGGAAAATATACCTTTCGCCTGAAGGCCATGAATGAAGACGGTATCTGGACGCCAAATCCCGTTAGCATTTCATTTGTTATTCATCCCCCCTTTTATGCCACCTGGTGGTTCAGAATTCTGGCAGCCGGAGTATTAGTTGGCTTGATCTTTTTGATTTTTTATGCCCGCATTAAAAGAATCCAGTCCCGCAACAAACGGATTCGAGAAGAGCTTCGTTTACAAAAGAAATTACTGGAACTGGAGCAGAAAGCCCTTCGGCTTCAGATGAACCCTCATTTTATCTTTCATGCCTTGAATACCATTCAGGGCTTAATAGCGGAAAAGGATACTGCCATTGCCAAGAAACAACTGTCGAGATTTTCAAGGCTCATGCGATCCATTTTAGACAATTCCAGGCAAAGCAGTATAGGACTGGAACAGGAAATCGACACCCTTGAGCATTACCTTGGTTTGGAAAAATTCTGCTCCGATGACTTTTTCGATTATGAAATAATCGACAATACAGGATCTGAATCCGGTGAAATTCTACTTCCGCCGATGATCATTCAGCCTTTCGTGGAGAATGCCATCATACATGGAATCAAAAGAAAAGAAAGCCGGGGTAAAATTATTATCCGGTTTGAAAAAGAAGGTGATTTTTTAAAATGTACAGTCGAGGACAATGGTATTGGCAGGGAGGCCGCTCTAAAAATAAAAGCCCAGGAAGCTCAGCATCATAAATCGACGGCTCTGGTAGTAACTCAGGAAAGGCTTGATATTCTTAACCCAAAAGGAGGAATGAAATCATTGGAAATTGAAGATTTAAAAAACGGATCCGGAGAAATCACGGGAACCCGTGTTACCATCCGAATTTCACAAACATAAAAAAGGGGCCCGAAGGCCCCTTGGAAATTACTTCAATACAATTCCTCCTCCACCGCTCAGTATTCCGTCAATATAAATTTCAACTTTGTAATCGCCGGGTTTAAAATTTCCGTTTCCGGCGTATTCCACTCCCGCTTCCGACTTTCTTCCATTATCGTACTGAACAATTACGGAGCTGGTAAATTCGGTTTCGTTGAGTGTGTCGCCCGCTTTAAAAGTTCCGTTTCCGAATGTTTTGCCATCGGGTCCCACAATCACAACATGAACGGTTTTGTCGCCTGAGGCTGCAAGCTTGTTGTCAAGCAATGAGAAATTAACCGCAAGTTTATCCACTTTACGGGCCAGGGAGGTTTCAGTAAATCCGTCGCCAAGCACCTTTTTCTTTAAAGCTTTTACCTTAATGTACTCCGTTTTAATCATGGCGGCATAATTAACCTTTGCCGTCAGGTTTTTATTTTGAGAAGTAACCTCATTTACCTGGGTGGAGAGTTCAGCATTCTGGTTTTTCAACAATTGATTTTCCGTAATCAGCTGATCTATCCTTTCAAGGTATTTTTCAACCAGCGCATTCAACTCCTTCACCTTTTCATCAAGTTCCTTTTTCTTAGAGGCATCTTTAGAAGCGGCCGATCTCAGATTTTTTATCTGTTTTTCCAGATCGCCGATGCGGGCCTTTCCTTCTTCTACAATCTGATCCAAGGAATCGCTGATGCCTTTATACTTATCCAGTTCGGAAGAAGTAAAAGCCAGTTCACCACTGATTTTTTCCTTTTCTATATACAGGGTATCAATGTGAGTTTGCATTTCATCCTGTAACTGATTCTTCTTTACAAAAAGAAAAATGTTGGCGGCCAGCGATACAATTAACGCGATGGCTAAAATTCGTACCAGATTTTTGTTGCCCTGGTTGTTGTTTTCCATGTGTTTGTTGGGGTTTAGATTTTATACAAAGTTAATCAGGAAAAAATTGGACGAATAACAGTCGTGTAATATACTGTTTTACAGCTACTTACGATGACAAATTTAAAACAAATAAAGAAATATCGTCGAATTGGGGTTTGTCTTTAACCCATTTTTCCAATTTGGTTTTTAAAAAAGTTTCCCGGTCTGAAGCGTTCTGCTTCATGGCTTCCGAAATTAAATCCAGAACTCCCTGTTTTCCCAAACGGGTTTTGTTATCGTCAATAATCAGATCGGTGAGCCCGTCGGAAAAAAGAAAAATTTGTTCAAATCCTTCCAGGGAGTGATTGGGGGGTAATTCAAATCCCCGTGTTCCGGGAAAGCCTGCTCCTCCACGAATCCAGTTGAGGTTTCCCTGCTTATCGGCAGCTACGGCATGCATTCGGCAACCGGAAAAAATAGCTTTTCCGTCTTTTTTGGAAGTAAGGACCAGGGAAAAATCAAAACCTACTTTTCCTATTTCACTTAATTCCTCATCCTCCTGCTGTACCAGATTTTCATTGACCAAAGAAATAAAAGCGTCCATATTTTCTTCTTTCAGCTTTTGAATGGCCTTGTTTAAAATCTCATTTCCCATTACAGAAACCAGGGCGCCGGGAACTCCATGGCCCGTACAATCGGCCAAAACAATCCAGTAATGGTTCCGGGTTTCATAAAACCATAAAAAATCACCGTTAACAACCTCCAGGGGAAATGAAATAAAAAAGGAGCCCGGAAGTTTCAGCCAAACATCTTTTTCATAACCCGAAAAGATTTTGTCCTGGATGTATTCAGCATAGCGAAGAGAATCCATAATTCGCTGATTCTTTTCAGCAAGAATTTCTCCTGCTTCTTTCAGTTCAATGTTTTTCAATCGGAAAATTTCCGATTCTTTTTTCAGGGAATCGGCCTTGTGAATCATTCCGAGGCTTTCGGTCCGCTTCCTTAGTTCGTCGCTGTGAATCTTTTCCCTGATTTCGAAAAAACGATTTAACAATTCCATGCTGAGGGAAAAATTACCCCGGCTTTTTTCTATATCGGATTGAAGCTTAACAGATTCGGCAATTTGTTCATTTACGCCCACTTTTTCAAAAATCTCAAGGGCATTTGCTGCCATTAATGCAGCCTCATTATAATTCTCCTGAAGCAGGTACAAACGAGCCAGGCCGGTATAGTTTCTCCCTTCTGCAATATTTTTTAATCCGGTTTGCAAAGCAAGGGCATCCAAATAAATAGTCTTTGCCTCTTCCAGGCGGTTCAAACCCCGCAAGGCATCCGCTTTGTTGATCTTCAGCTCAATCAACATGGCAGCATTATCTGCTTTCAGGGCCACTTCGCTTGCCTGATTCAAATAATCGAGGGCCTTTTCAAATTGCTTTTGTTCAACCGAAGCCACGGCCAGATTATTCAGGGCTATGGTTTGTCCGTAATAGTCCCCATTCTTCCGGTTCTCATCAAGCGTTTTCTGAAAATATTCCGAGGCTACCTGAAAATCATTCAGCGTGGCATGGATCACACCGAGTGAATTTATGCTATAGGCTATCCTTCGCGGATCGCCTGATTTTTCACGGAGTTCGAGCGCTTTATTCTGCAGGGTAAGCGCCTGCTCGTGCTCTCCCAATAAAAACAAAAAATTCGATTTTGTGCTGAGCGCATCCGAAAGTCCGTCGTTGTCGTCCAGTACCGCATACAAATCACCCGCATGATTCAGGGCTTCCAGTCCACGCGCCAATTCGGAAACAACTTTGCAGGAAAGTCCTATGCTCAGATAAGCTCTTGCGAGCAGGTCAGTTTCTTTGCGATAATCAAGAAGTTCCAGTGTCTTTTCCGCCAGGGCAATTGCTTCGCGGGGGTTTTCATTTCTGATACCTGCGGCTTTTTCCAGTAATGTCTTTGCCTGCTCTCTTAGATTCATCCCTCAGGAGTTGAGGCGGATACCCAACTCCTTCAATTGCTCTTCTTCCAGCGCCGAAGGAGCATCAATCATTACATCCCGTCCGCTGTTATTTTTTGGAAATGCGATAAAATCCCTGATTACTTCCTGTCCACCGAAAAGCGCACAAAGCCGGTCGAAACCAAATGCGATTCCTCCATGGGGTGGCGCCCCATATTCAAAGGCATTTAAAAGAAAACCGAATTGTTCCCTGTATTGTTCAGGAGTAAACCCAAGTACAGCAAACATTTTTTGCTGCAAATCACGGTTATGAATACGAATGGAACCTCCCCCAACTTCAACTCCGTTAATAACCATATCATAGGCATTGGCCCTGACTTTTCCGGGATTGCTTTCCAGCAGCCCGGCATCTTCAGGAAGAGGGGAAGTAAAAGGATGGTGCATGGCATGCCAGCGTTTATGGTCTTCATTCCATTCCAGCAATGGAAAGTCAAGCACCCAGTGGCAGGAATACTGGTCCGGTTTACGAAGGCCGAGGCGGTTTCCCATTTCAAGCCTGAGTTCCGACATGGCTTTGCGTGTTCTGGCTTCCGGGCCTGATAATATCAACAACAAATCGCCGGGCTTTGCTCCGCATTGAACGGCCCATGTTTTAAGCTGATCCTCATTGTAAAATTTGTCAACGCTGGACTTTAAAGTCCCGTCGCTGTTGTATTTTACATAGGCCATTCCGCCCATTCCTATTTGAGGGCGTTTAACCCATTCGGTAAGTTCATCGGTTTGCTTTCGGGTATATCCGGCGGCATCGGGAACGCAAATGGCAAGAACGATTTCAGCTTCATCGAAAACTTTAAATCCCTTGCCTTTCGCCAGATTGCTTAAATCGTTCAAAAGCATTCCAAACCGGATATCCGGCTTATCGTTTCCATATTTTTCCATCGCTTCGGCATAAGTCATTCGCTGCATGGGTGGAATTTCAATGCCTTTTACAATTTTAAACAAATGCACCACAAGCTTTTCGAAAACCTGCAGTACATCATCCCTTTCCACAAAGCTCATTTCACAATCGATCTGGGTAAACTCAGGCTGCCGGTCGGCCCTCAGGTCTTCATCACGGAAACATTTAACTATCTGAAAATATTTATCAAATCCCGAGACCATGAGCAATTGCTTAAAGGTCTGGGGAGATTGGGGCAGGGCATAAAATTGTCCGGAATTAATCCGGGAGGGAACCACAAAATCGCGGGCGCCTTCAGGGGTTGATTTTATTAGAACCGGAGTTTCAACCTCAATAAATCCTTCCCTTGCCAGAAAATTCCGGGTTTCCTGGGCCATTTTGCTCCTCAGCAGAAGGTTAGACCTTACGGTATCTCTCCGAAGATCCAGGTAGCGGTATTTCATACGAAGGTCTTCGCCACCATCCGTTTCATCTTCCAAGGTAAAGGGAGGAACCTTGGATGAATTTAAAAGGATCAGTGAAGTAGCTTCAACCTCAATTTCTCCGGTAGGTATTTTCAGGTTTTTATTGCTGCGTTCCCGCACAATTCCCTCGATCTGAATAACAAATTCCCGGCCCAATTCCCTGGCTTTGTTGCAGAGATGGGGGTTCGCATCCATATTAAAAACAATTTGGGTTATTCCATAGCGGTCGCGCAGATCAAGGAAGGTCATTCCTCCCAGGTCGCGGGAACGGAACAACCAACCACAAAGGGTAACGGTTTGCCCGATTTGGGCGGGACGTAATTCTCCGCAGGTATGGCTTCGATACATAGGATAAAAAAGGACAACGAAGATAATAAATTTGCCCATGGGAACCCTTCCGGTTCCAATTCAATTCCTTGTTTACCTTTGCACATGCGCGGATTTGTCCTTTTATTATTTCTGATTACAGGGCTGGTGTTTTCCCTTTATGCCGGCGAAAAAACAGAAAATCTGAGAAAAGAGCTGGCCGGAACCACGGACACCCCAAAAAAGATCGAACTTTTGGGGAAGCTGGTTATAGCGTTCTGCTATGAAGCCCGGGAAGATTCCGCTATATATACCCGGTATAAACTAATAAATGAAATTAACAAAACCCGTAATTCAGCTTACGAGCCCACCCGTTGCTTCGTAAGTGCTTTTTGCTTTGGAATTTGGAAATATGCCGATTCCTCTGCTTTTTATGTGGAAAAGGGTTTGAAGTTATATCCCGGAAATAAAGACCATTTTGCAGCCTCGGAATTTTTATTTGCGTGTGGGCAAAACTGGCTTCAATTCGGAGATTATCCGACTTCGATTGATTTCTTTTCCAAAGCCCTTCAACGCATTGACTCAGCTCAAAATCAATTATTATATGTCTTCAGTTTAATTGGCTTAGGCACAGCTCAAACCGTTTCCGGAAATAAAGTTGAGGCCAGAGAAAATCTCTTCAGAGCGCTGAACCAATACCCCGGGGAAAAGTTTCCTGCCATGAAAATCCAATTGCTAAACATTCTGGGGAGCAATTTCATGGATGGTCCTGAACCTGAAAAATCGCTGGAGTATTTTGACAAGGCACTGGCCATTGCAAAACAAATTCAACACCCGATTGCCATTGCCCAGGTAAATACCTATTTGGGTAATTATTATTATTTGATAAAAAATTTCCCTCTGGCATTAAAATATTATGATGAGGTCCTGATCGCCTCAAGGGCAGCCAATGTTCAAAATCTGGAGGCTGCTGCGCTTGGGAACATGGCTTCCGTTTTGGCTGACCAGGGAAACTATCAAGAGGCCATTAAAAAACACCATGAAGCCTTGCGTCTTTTTCGTGACCTGAATGACAAGCAGGGCGAAACCATTACCCTTACCAATCTTGGAGATTCCTACCGGGAAACCGGGAAAACCGACAGCTCAATTTTCTATTATTTAAAATCCCAGGTATTGTCTGAGGAATTAGGTTCTCTCGAGGATTTTATTGAAAACTATCATGGCCTTTATAGGGTTTATGAAAGTAAAGGTGATTTCAAAAACGCTTTTCATTACCATAAACTTTTTAAAAAATACAGCGATTCGGTTTTCAATGCCGGCAACTCAAGGAAATTAACTGAGCTTGAACTCAGGTACAAATTCGCTCAGGAACAAAAAATAAAATCATTGGAACACCAAAAGGAAATTGAACTTTCCGAAGCCAGGGAAAACCGTCAAAAATTAATCATCTACTTTTCCCTGGGAGGACTTCTGTTATTGGTGTTTTTGTTTGTTCAGGTTTTTAACCGTTCCCGGGAAAGAAAGAAGACCAACGAGGAGCTGATTACCAAAAATGAAATCATTGAAGAGAAAAACAAAGAAATAACCGACTCTATTTTTTATGCCCAGCGAATACAATCCGCCCTTTTAAACCGGCCTTCCGAAATTCAGAAATTTGCCCCGGATCATTTCATCCTGAATTTGCCAAAAGACATTGTAAGCGGAGATTTCTTCTGGTCGGCAACGCGAAACAATAAGGTGTTTTTTGTCCTGGCCGATTGCACCGGACATGGCGTACCCGGAGCATTTATGAGTATGATTGGGGTAAGCTATCTTGAAGACATAATTATTGGAAGGGGTATAGAAACCCCAGGTAAAATTTTGGATCTGCTCCGGGAAAAAATAATCGGGGCTTTAAATCCAAGTGGCAGCGGGCAGGAAACGCGGGATGGCATGGACATGATTTTGGTTTCCATAGACCTCAATGACCACTCCTTTGAATTCAGTGGAGCGGGCAATCCCCTTTGGAAATTAAACACCCGGGATCCCGGAAAAACATTTGTTGAAATTTTACCGGATAAGCAGCCTGTAGGATTTTTCGACCCGCTTTTCATGAAGCCCTTTACTACGCAAAAATTTTCACTTGCACCGGGGGATATCCTCTATGGATTTTCTGACGGCTATGCCGATCAGTTTGGCGGGCCGAAAGGAAAAAAGTTAAAATATAAAGCCTTAAAAGAACTTATCCTTTCAAATGCCCATCTCCCTTGCTCTGCCCAGAAGGAAAAACTGCAATCCGCCTTTTTGAGTTGGAAAGGAGATTTAGAACAAATCGACGATGTGCTGGTGGCGGGAATTCGCTTTTAGACCGCTATTGAAATTTCTCCCTCGTATTGCCTTACAATCTCATCCAGGATGTCATGGATTTCAAGTTCTGTTTCGGCTGTTACCAGGCGGGTACGGAAATCGCGAAAATGGGAAACTCCCTTAAAATAATTCCCGTAGTGTTTTCGCATTTCAAGAATGCCGAGTCTTCCTTCCTTCCACTCCATAGATTTTACAAAGTGAGTCCGGCAAACCCTTACCCTTTCCTTAATAGCGGGTGGTTCCAAATGAGAACCGTGGGTTAGAAAATGCTTTATTTCATTAAAAATCCAGGGGTAACCAATGGCAGCTCTGCCAATCATAACTCCATCCACCCCAAAACGGTTTTTCATTTCAAGGGCCCTTTCGGGGGAGTCAACATCCCCATTTCCGAAAATGGGAATTTTAATCCTGGGGTTGTTTTTAACGGCACCAATGAGATCCCACACGGCGGGACCCTTATACATCTGGGCTCTGGTACGACCGTGAATGGTTAAAGCCTGAATACCTACATCCTGAAGGCGTTCCGCAACATCTACAATATTTTTGGTTTTTTCATCCCATCCGAGCCGGGTTTTCACCGTTACCGGAAATTGGCTGGCCTTAACAACTGCCGCCGTCATTTCAACCATTTTGGGAATATCCTGAAGCAAGGCAGCACCGGCACCCCGGCAGGCCACATTTTTTACAGGACAACCGTAATTAATATCAATCAGGTCGGGATTCACGGCATTGGTAATTTCGGTGGCTTCGCGCATCTGTTCAATGCCACTGCCAAACAATTGCACCCCTATGGGTCTTTCATATTCGAATACATCCAGTTTTTTCCTTGATTTCGCGGCATCCCGGATGAGTCCTTCCGAGCTGATGAACTCAGTATACATCAGATCCGCCCCCTGCTCCTTGCATACAAAGCGAAAGGGGGGATCGCTCACATCCTCCATGGGAGCCAGGAGCAATGGGAAGTCGGGCAAATCAATTTTTCCTATCCGGATCATAAATCTATCTTTGCAAAATTACCAAAAAGCCGGCAAAGCCTCTCATGGATTCTTCCCCCCAGCAACCCTTGTCAATAAACCCAAAAATTGAGTTTTTCCTGTTGTTGGGGCTATATTTGGGCGGTCTGGTACTTTCCCAGGTCCTTGCCAGTGTGTTTTTGTTTCCATTTATGAGTTTTGAGGAAGGATTTACGCCCAGAATTGATTTTGAAAATCCTTTAGCAATTTCCGCTTTAAAGGCCGGGCAGTTTTTAAGTGCCATTATAACCTTTATACTTCCTGCCCTTGTTTTTGTCAGAATCAGGAAGTCTTCCTTTTTCAAAGAATTAGGATTTTCAGCCCCTGTTGGCCGTCCTGCCTTGTTGATTACTCCCCTTTTTACCCTTTGTCTGATCCCGCTGGTAGCCTTTTTAGCCGAGTTAAACTCTCATCTTCCCTTACCGGATTTCCTTATAGAGCTTGAACAGGAAGCAGAGCGGCTTACAAGGCTATTCCTGAAAAGTGAGGGCTTGGGAGATCTGGCCATTAACCTTTTAATTGTTGCTGTATCGGCTGCCTTTGCCGAGGAGATATTTTTCCGGGGAGCATTGCAACCGGTCTTGATTCGCTGGTTTAATAACCCGCATTTGGGAATTTGGGTGGGAGCCTTCCTTTTTAGTTTTCTTCATTTTCAGTTTTTGGGCTTTTTCCCCCGTATGTTGCTGGGTGGAGTTTTGGGTTATTTGTTTTTATGGACCGGATCACTATGGATACCCATAGCAGCTCATTTCACGAATAATGCACTTGGTGTTCTTATTCAGTATTTCATTCAAAAGGGGAGTTTATCTCCCGATGCAGAAAATTTCGGGGCTTCGGCTACGGATTACCTTTGGGTTTTGGCCGGCCTTGTTTTTGCCGTGTTGCTGGGATTATTGATCCGGCGTAAATCGGTAAATCCTTCCTGAAAAAGTGAATTTTTAATGAAAAATACGGCCATAATCATTAGTTTTGTGGCCCTTAAAATTGCTCTTTGAATTTATGTCCCGGTACAAGACCAAGCTCAGAAAACGAGTGTGAAAAATGGATTTTGCAGGGTATGCAATTTTGAAAGATTGAAAAATGTCGAGCCGGAGGTCCTGACCGAAGCGTCAGGATGGCTTAAAGGTTTTTGAGTTCGTTCTTTTGTTTAGTATACGGAGAGATGGCGAGCCGAAGGTCCTGACCGAAGCGTCAGGATGGCTTAAGGAATATAGATTGCGTTCTTGTTTTAATTTATGGAGAGATGTCCGAGTGGCTTAAGGAGCACGCTTGGAAAGCGTGTGTACCCCAAAAGGGTACCGTGGGTTCGAATCCCACTCTCTCCGCAGAATGCATCAAATGAGCCCCCCCGCTATTGCGGGGGCTTTTCATTTTAGGAGGAGCGAGGAAAACTTGTTTTCCAAAGCGAACTCAAAAAATGAAAACAACCTGAAGGGTCTCATTTGATGTTGACGATG
>CALEYQ010000042.1 GCA_937924855.1 uncultured Bacteroidota bacterium
GAGCAAAGAAACAGCAACAAAAGAAGCAGCAAAAGAGAAAGAAAAAACCAACGGTGTGTCAAAAGAAGTAAACAAAGAAAAACTAAAAGCCCTGCAGCTTACCATTGATAAGCTGGAAAAGACCTATGGAAAGGGTACGATCATGAAGATGAGCGACGAGGCCATCGAGAAAGTGGAGGTTATTTCCACGGGTTCGCTGGGTCTCGACCTTGCCCTGGGTGTAGGCGGATTTCCGAAAGGACGGGTAATAGAAATATACGGTCCTGAATCGTCTGGTAAAACCACCCTGGCCATTCATGCCATTGCAGAATGTCAGCGAAGCGGCGGAATAGCTGCCATTGTTGACGCCGAGCATGCCTTCGACAGGAGTTATGCCCAGAAGCTGGGTGTGGATCTGGAAGCCCTGCTTATTTCCCAGCCTGATAATGGTGAGCAGGCCCTGTAAATTGTGGACAACCTTATCCGGTCCGGAGCTATAGATATTATTGTTATTGATTCGGTTGCTGCCTTAACTCCGAAATCAGAGATAGAAGGTGAAATGGGCGATTCTAAAATGGGTTTGCAGGCCCGCTTAATGTCTCAGGCCCTGCGAAAGCTTACCGGAACCATCAATAAAACCCGCTGCTGCTGTATTTTTATTAATCAGTTGCGTGAAAAAATCGGGGTTATGTTTGGAAATCCTGAAACCACCACCGGTGGAAATGCCCTGAAGTTTTATGCCTCCGTACGGCTGGATATCCGCCGTATCGGGCAAATTAAAGAAGGGGATACTGCCATAGGCAACCGGGCAAGGGTAAAAGTGGTTAAGAATAAAGTGGCGCCTCCTTTCCGTCAGGCCGAATTCGATATCGTTTTCGGAGAAGGGATTTCGAAAGTGGGAGAGATCATTGATCTTGGAGTTGAACATGGAATTATTCAGAAGTCGGGAAGCTGGTTTAGCTACGATGGCACCAAATTGGGACAAGGCAGAGATTCCGTGCGTCAGGTTTTCGATGATAATCCGGAAGTGGCTGCGGAGATTGAATTCAGAATCCGCGAAAAACTTTCGGGTCCTGTCGAAAATTCCGAAGCCTGATCTTTATTTCTTCTTTTTCAGAAAGCCGCTAATCGCGGCTTTCTTTTTTTTATATTTGCTCTATCCCCTCACAAAAATTCTATTCTGTGAATTCATACCTTAAAGCAATTCCGACAGCGATTTGTTTTTTCTTCCTTTTTTCATGTGGAGACGGAGAAAAAAAAGAGAAGGACACTACGCCCACCGATCTCAAACAGCTAAACGCTGAAATTGCCCGTGATCCCATGAAGTCGGAGCCCTATTACAACCGTGGGATGTACCATTTTAAAAACGGAAACGCAGGTGAGGCAGTAAAAGACATTAACAAGGCGATTAAGCTGAATTCCGGTGAAGTAAAATATCACCTCGCCCTTGGCGATATTCATTTTGCCATGAACCAAACCGGTGTAACTATTGAATCGCTCCGTAAAGCCCATCGGCTTGAACCGAAAAATGCAGAAGTGCTCGGGAAACTGGGGGAGCTGTTTTACATCGTTCGGAAATACGACAGTGCCATTTTTTATTTAAACCGCTCCCTGGAATTCGAATCCATGAATCCCAAAATTCATTTTCAAAAGGGAATGGTATTCAAAGAACTGGGTGATACGGCCAACGCAATCCAGAGTTTTCAGACAGCTACGGAACAAAACCCCGAATATTATGAACCTCAGGTGCAGTTGGGATGGATTCACTCGAAAAAAGGAAACGGAATTTGCCTGAATTACTTTGATAATGCCATCCGCCTTAAACCCAAAAGTATCGAGGCTCGTTATTTGAAAGGAATGTTTTTTCAAAACAAAAACGATTTTTCAAATGCTGCCAGGCAGTATGAAGAAATTCTCAGTATCGACAGCGCCCATTCTTTTTCACTCTACAATCTTGGATATATTGAATTTCTTCAGGGAAAGGACATTGACAAAGCAATGGCATATTTCGACCGTGCATTTAATGCAAATCCTGAATATGCCGATGCTGTTTATATGCGGGGCATTTGCCGGGAAAAGAAGGGTGATAAACCCGGAGCTGCCAAAGATTTCAATGCGGCCATCATTGTTATGCCCGGGCATGAAAAAGCCATGGAGGCCCTGAAACGAATCCGGAAATAATTTCTATTGCTTTCCTTGTTGCGATGTGTTGAAAGGTCCCGGCTCATCGCTCTTCTTGTGCAGAAAAATCATCTTCATGGCAAACCCGGTTTGAGAATCCCAGAATCCGTAATTATGGCCGGCCGTATCCACCGGCGATAATCCCGAGATTTTCCCGGCTCCATGCAAAGCGTCAAAAAATTTCTGTGACTGGGAATACGGAACTACCTTGTCGTTTTTCCCATGACACATAAAAACAGGGAAATCTACTTTTTTAACATTCATTACCGGATTGTCTTCACCCTCCCATCTATCCCTGAATTTTTCATAAGGACCGTAATACCCCGTCATCAGATTATCCGATTTCAAATCCCGCTGATCGTAATCTCCCGAAAGCGCAATACCACATCGGAAAATGTTTTTGGTGTGGGTGGCAAGTTGCGCAACACCCCTCGCGCCGGTTGAGATCCCATACACAAAATTATTTTCCCCGGGCAGCAATAGACTATAATCTTCCTGAACCCGTGGAATCAGGGTGTCGGTCACCCATTTTAAACCCGGATATTCCCTCCAGTCTTCCCGGGTTTCCGGAAAAATCTGAGAATGATAAATGCTCTTTCCCATCTCCGGAAGTATCAAAACAAAACCGCTGTCAAGGGCTACTCTGCAAATGGAGGAATTTTCGCAAACATCGGTTCGGCTGAAATTCCAGCCCGGAAGTAACAGTAAACTTCCCTGAATGCTCCGCCCGGGAAACATAAAATCTACCTTAACGCCCCCCAACTCAACCGTCCCATCTTTCAGGACAGGCCTCTCCACCAAACCTTTTTCGGGTGTTTTTGGGGACTCTTCCACACTTCCGCATGACCAGAAAAGACCTGAAATCAGTCCGAAAAGGCAAAGGAATAAAAGATGCAAGTTCTTGCTAAACAACATATTATGAGTTTTATTACACCTAAAATTAACAAATAGAGGTTAATAAACAACACACTATTAAGCACTTAAGCCTTGAATTTGGAAGAAATTTGAATAATTTTGCAGCCTTAAAAATTCGACAAACATGTCAAAAGTATCGATGAACCCAGTATTTAAATCGGTGATATTGTCATCAATTCTTCTTTTTTCCTTGCCAGCCTTGTGGGCAGGAACGGGTAACCCTACCGGAAAAAAAGTAAGGACAAAAACCGGCTATACCTATTTGTACAAGGAGGGTAAACTGGAAAAAAAGGGATACAAGTCATCCCTTGAGATTTACGATAACCGGGGATTAAAAACAGAGGAGATCTATATTGACGGGAAAGGTGAATTTGTTTCGGAAATGACCTTCTCCTATTCCGAAAATGGGCTTCCCACAAAAAACATTGGCCTCGTAAATCACAAGCCTGTGTATTTCAACTGGGCCTATGAAACTGATCCCGAAACCGGAATCATCAAAAAATATCATGCCGACGGACAATCCAAAGAATATTGGTTAATAAAATCCACCGTTGATGGAAAAATAATCAGGGAAGAATATTATTCAGGCAATAGCGAACTCGACAGGGTTGTTGAGTATCGATACAATGCCCTGGGTAATTGCGAGTCCGTTGCCGAATACGACGGATATCTGAACCTCATACTTGTTTCGGAGCATTCTTATGAAAACGGACGCAATACGCAAATGGTTCAAAAAGATAAAAGCGGATCGGTTTTTTACCGTGCCGAATTTTCGTATGATGACGCCGGAAATCTGAAAAGTAAAACGGAATACGGTGCGGATGAAAACCCGCGGACAATTACTGTTTTTCTATACGACTACTACCAGAACTAGGAAGAACAGGATTTTTTAATTGTAATCCTTCCTTTAAGTGCCGGTTGTAAAAGGAACCGGTATCTGAATCTATTTGCAAGGGGAAAAGAAATCCGGAATCGGGCAGGGGCTCAAGGTAATTTATTCCACTTTCCATTTTCGCATCCGAAATTTTTAATTGACTTATGGCTTTGTCGTATTCTCCGGCATATAAAAAAGCCTTGGGAATATTGTCCCAGGCCATAAAGGTTTGATATAACAATAGGGCTCCACCGGCAAGAATCGAAATAATTTTAGGAGATAAAAACTTTAACTTTCTTCCGGGGATTTGGCGAAGTCCTACCAAAGTTATCATGGCAACAATAAATGCAAAAGCCGGTAATAAAGCCCGGGCAGGGGGTGGGCCTGCTAAAATATACGCTGCCGGGACTAAGGCGCTAAGTCCAATAAATAAAAAGCCTGCCAATCTTACACCTGAGAAATAATTCCCTTTTACCGGGTTGGGATATTTTTTTAACCAAATCAAAAGCACTCCTCCAAACAACAATAGCTCAGCCCATTTATAAATAACCAGATTAAAAAGGAAGCGGGCCGTTTCCATTCCTGAAATTTTTAAAAGGGTAAGCATGCCGGGTCGGTTGAGGGCATTCAGGCGAAGGTCATTGCCCGGGGAAGAGATTTGTGTAATAAATCCCAAAACCAATGTGGCAAGTGTGGCCAGCAATAGGGCACCTTTGAATTTTCTTTCATGTTCTTCCAGGCGGAATACCATCATCAGCAGTATGATAAATACCGGCAGGAAAAATATTTCCGAACCCGGAGCTATCAGCAAGCCAAGAAGAAGGCATAAGGGGTAATACCAGAATTTTATTTCTGCCTGCAGTAGTAAGCCAATGAGTAATACCGAAAAAGAAAGGGGTTGCAGGTAAGAAGCGGTGGCACTCATCCAGAAAAAAGATTCTCCTTTGTCGATGCAGAGAAAAAATAAAAACTGAAACAGGAAAAGGGAAAGAAGATAAATCTCATTTTTTCGGTGGGAACCGGGAAGCAATGCGCCCATGATTAAACGAAGGCCAAAAAACAACAGAAAACTAAGGCAAAGGGGAAATAATATACTTCCCCAATGTGCGCCAAAAAACTTCAGGAATGTAGTTTGACTCAGGTATGCCCACCATCGGCCACCATAGTTCTCATAAAAATTCAGGGTTATTTCCTGCGGGGATTCCCGGAGCAATTTGCCTATAAAAAAGAAGTCGTCGGCGGAGGGTCGGGAACACCAAAGGTGGGCAAAATAAGTGGCCAGGAAAATCAATCCGGAAAGGGCCATGAGCTGAAGGAAATTCCGGTTTTCTGTTTCAGAAACAGGCATGATTTTTCTACATTTTAAATCCTACAACCAGTACGTCGTCGGTTTGCTCGGCTTTTCCCTTCCAGGAGTAAAAGGTCTTTTCAAGAATGTCCTTTTGGATCGCAGGTGTTTTGTCGTAAATACCGGCCAACAGAGATTTGAAATTTCGCTTCATGTACCGCCGTCCACTGGTTTCTCCAAACTGATCCTGAAATCCATCGGAAAACAAAAACAAGGCATCCCCCTTTTCGAGTTTAATGCTGGTTTCCTCAAACCTGAAGTCTTCGGCAAAATTTCCGATAGTACCCTTTGCGGCTTGCAGTTCCGCAGGCTGTCCATCCAAAAAAAGCAAAGCTGGATTGTTGGCACCTGCAAATTTTAAACTCCGGTCTTTGGCCGAATAAGATATTATCGAAATGTCCATACCATGTCCGGCCGGACTTTTCAGATTTTTAAATGAGTTCTGCAAGCCCCGGTTCAGAAAAGATAAAATGGCGGCAGGACGCAGGAGGTTTTTCTCTTTTACAGCCTGGTTTAAAAAATTTATGCCCAGAATGCTCAATAAAGCCCCCGGAACACCATGGCCCGTGCAATCAGCAACGGCTAGAATTTCTATACCAGAGGCATTGTGGTACCAGAAAAAATCCCCACTCAAAACATCCCTGGGTTGAAAGAAAACCGAAATTCCCGGGTTGAGTTTAGTAATTTCTTCCGGATCCTGAAGTACACCCCGCTGGATGGTAGATGCAAAGGTGATAGAATCGGTGATGTCTTTGTTTTTTTCTTCCAGCAATTTACTCTGGCGGGTAATTTCCTTGTTGGCCTCTTCAAGATCAATATTCTTAAGACGGAAAATTTCTTTTTCCCGTTCCGAATTTTCAATCTCCGACCGAACCTGAAGGTTGCGGACCTGAGCCTGCATTTCCTCGCTGAAAATCTTTTCCTTCAATTCAAAAAACTTGTGGAAAAAGTCATAAGCTTCCTTATACGCCCCCAGGGCATATTTGTTTTTTGCCATATCCCGGTAAACCAGATGAGAGATGGAATGCGCGTTTATCGACTCGGAAATCTCGATTGACCTTTTATAATAGTCTTCTGCTAATTCATAGTTTTTAAGATCATGGTTGCCATTTCCCAGGTATTGGAGGGTTTTGGCAAAGTCGAATTTCTCACCTATTTTTTCCTTGATCTCAAGGCATTTTTCCAATAATTCCAGTCCTTTTTGGGTTTCACCCAAATGAAAATATCCTATTCCCAAATTGCCATAACAGCTTCCCTGATAGGTAATGTCCCCTGATTCCAGAAAAATATCAAGCGATTTATTCCAGTAGGAAAGGGCATCTTCCCACTTTTTCAATAGTCCGGAACTGTTTCCCAGATTTATGTAGGAAACTCCCAAAAGCATTATCAGATTATTTTCTTTCGATTTTTTCGCTGCGGTTTCCGCATGTTCCAGCGCTTTTTCACCGTCTTTCATCCGGGTAAATATTACGCTGAGCCCGTTCAGGGCCTGAACCTCAGAAGACACAATTTCTTTTTCCTCGGCTATTCTTTTGGCTTCAAACTGTATGGCAAGGGCTTTGGAATTATCGCCCAGGTTTGAAAAAATCCTGGCCATCCTGGTGCGGGTACTGAAATAATCCGGGTATTGGTTTATACCCAGGAAAATGCTTCCTGCCTTTTCAAAATGCTCAAGGCTTATTGGAAAATTCCCCAGAGCCTGATAGGCCAGACCCAGTGAATAATGGCATTTTCCCAGAAGGGTTTTGTTGTTTCCCGATTCCAGCTTACTAATCAAACCCTTGAGCATCTTGAGTGCTACTTCGGGTTTTTCAGACAATATTTTTTCAGCTTTTTGGTAAGTTTCTTCGGAACTTAAAAAAGTTGATTGTTTTTTTTCAGGAATTCGCCTTTCCACACGGGAAAATTACTCAATTTTGGGCTTCTATTTGAATTAATATGAAATTCGGAAAATGGCTGGGTGGTGGATTGGGTTGGGCTTTCGGTGGCCCCCTTGGTGGTCTCCTTGGCTTTATCATCGGATCTGCATTTGATAATGCCGGAAAATCGTTTCAGGCAGGTAGGCCCGGAAGCACCCGTCCTGGCGATTTCGCCCTGTCCCTTCTCGTGCTTTCTGCCGCCGTAATGAAAGCCGATGGCAAAGTGCTCAAAAGCGAACTCGACTTTGTCAGGAAAACCCTGGTTAAATCTTATGGTGAAGATGCAGCTTCTGAAATGCTGGTTGCCCTCCGGGATATTTTGAAACGGGATATCCCGCTGAGGGATGTTTGTGAGCAGATTCGCCTCCACATGCCCATGCCGGCAAAATTACAACTCATTCACTTTTTATACGGCATCGCCATGGCCGACGGTGATGTGCATGAGTCCGAGGTTAGCGTAGTAGAAGATATTGGTAATCAACTCGGGGTAAACCATGCCGATCTGGAATCTTTAAAAGCGATGTATTTTAAAGACATTGCCAGTGATTATAAAGTGCTGGAAGTGGACCCCAACTGTTCCGACGACGAACTTAAAAAGAGTTATCGCAAGCTGGTGGTAAAATACCATCCCGATAAATTGGAAGGACTTGGACCTGAGGTTCAAAAAGCGGGAAAGGAAAAATTCCAGATGTTGGGCGAAGCTTATGACCGCATCCGGAAAAAACGCGGCCTGAAATAAAATCAGTTGATTTTGGTATAGGTGCTGGTGATGGTTGTGGTGCCGGAAGTTGTGGTGACGGTATAGTCAATTGAAAATTTAAGGGGGTTTGTCAATATACTGCCGGGATTGATGCTTTGAAATGTTTTTTGCTGCGGCGGATTTCCGCAGATTAAGGTCTGGGAAGGTACATGAATCAGGGTTTGATTGCTGAGCAATTCAAAATAAACCGCCCCGTTTATATTCCCTCCGAAAAAAGAAACCGATAATCTGTCATTAACTGTGCTCGAAACTTTTACTTGTTCCTGATAAGTGATCACAGATCCAGCCCATACTGAGTCCTTTACTGAATAGGTCCCTCCAAATTGGGCGGCCGTGTTTTTAACATTTACAAACCTTGTTTTTTCAGCCTCATTACCGCTGAAGTCAGACACTTTATAGGTCAAATAATAATTGCCTGTTTGATCCGGATTTACTCCCCCGCTGACATTAATCAGGTGGGTAAGATCCCCGTTTTTGTTGTCATGGGCGGTTGCACCCGGGTCGGTAAATGAATCGCCCAGGGTGAGCTGAATGTTTGCGCTTCCGTTCATGGTAATTTCCGGAGGGATTTTATCCTCCTTCCTGCAGGCCGAAAATGAAAGGGCCGCAAGCAAAACCAAACCGTAGAAATAGGGTTTTTTCATGGAATGTATCTGGAAGTGCAAACTCCGTTGGTGCTGCCGTTGCTCCATTGATATTTTATTCGGAAAGAAGGAGCGGAGGCATTCAGGATTCCCGTTTCGGGTGAATAAATGGCCGAAATCCATGTAGTTTGTCCCACATCAAGGTATTGTCCTAAAGGAACCGTGAGCCCGGTATCAGATATAGTAGCCCTTACACGGATGGAATTACTGTAGGCCCCGAAATTGTAAATCCATACCAGACGGTTTACGGTATCGGAACTTACCACGGTGGAAATAAAGTTATTGCCGGAGGCGCCGCAGGAATCTACTGCATTGTAATAAATGCGCGCGTATTTTTCCGATGCATTAAAAACTTTTACAATTCTGATTTTTGTGGCTTCGTTTCCTGCCGCATCTTTTACCCGATAAATCACCTGGTAAATTCCTTTACGGTTTGGGTTAACCTGATTGGTAACCACAATATTGCCCGTTATGTTGCCATCCTGTTCATCTTCCGCCACAGCTCCCGGATCGAGGTAACTGCCCTGTCCGGCAACGGCAGGCAAGGGAAGAAAAATGCTGTCGCTGCCGTTAAGGGTAATTACCGGAGGTTTGGAGTCTTCTTTCCGGCAGGATGCCATGCCTAAAATAACTGCAATAAACAGCAGGGATACAATAATTTTTCCTTTCATAATTTTCAAAATTAAGGAATAGTTTACAGTATTGCCACTCTAAAATGTACTACCTTTGTAAGCCTAAAACCATCTCATGAAAAACATTAAATACCTTGCTGTTCCTGCGGTTCTCACCGCTCTTGTGGCCTGCGGCCCAAGCCAGGAGGAGATTGACCGTATGAACAAAAAAATTCAGGATTCTCTTGACAGCGTTATGCGGGTTCAGGAAGAGGAAGAAATTAATAAAATGATGGCCATGAACGACTCACTGGATCAGGCCCGGGCCGACAGTATTCAGAAGGCTGTACTCGACAGTACGCGTCGTGCCGATTCCCTGGCCAGGGTAAAGGGTAAAAAACCCCTCAAAAAAGAAGCGCCTAAGCTTTAGTTTTTTCCTGGTCGGGAAGGGGATGGCAATTTCCTTCAGCACAGCCGCAGCTGGCTTTTTTTCCTGTGGAAATTTGCCTGCGAATTAACCAAAAGAAGGAAGCCCCAACCAGAATACTTATGATGATTATCTCGGTCATTTCAATGGTAAAGATACAAAACCTTTTCCTCCTTTCCGCATGATTACGGCCGAAACTCCCCTGCGTTTTTCTAAAGAAGGAATTTCTGAATCCACATTACTCGATCTGTATCGGGAAATTTTATTTCCCCGCATGATCGAAGAAAAAATGCTCATCCTGCTTCGTCAGGGGAAAATTACCAAGTGGTTTTCCGGTATCGGACAAGAAGCGGGTTCCGTGGGTGTAGGCATGGCTCTTCAGCCCGATGAGTACATTCTTCCCATGCATCGTAACCTGGGTGTATTCACCACCCGGAAAATGGATCCGGGAAAATTATTTGCCCAGTTTCAGGGAAAAAGAGAAGGGTTTACCAAAGGAAGGGATCGCAGTTTTCATTTCGGTTCCAACGAACATCATATAGTAGGGATGATTTCCCACCTGGGTCCTCAGTTGGGTGTGGCTTGCGGTATTGCCCTGGGAACCCTGCTCAAAAAAGAAAATAAAGTTACGGCGGTTTATACGGGTGACGGTGGCGCCAGTGAAGGGGATTTTCATGAAAGCCTGAATACCGCCGCAGTATGGAGCCTTCCTGTTATTTTTCTTGTTGAAAATAACGGCTATGGCCTTAGTACTCCCTCCAGTGAACAATTCCGCTGCAAACAGTTTATTGATAAAGGTATTGGGTATGGAATGGAAGCGGTTCAGGTGGATGGAAACAATGTGCTTGAGGTTTATCTCGCCATCAGAAAACTTGCGGAATCATTGCGGAAAAATCCAAGACCGGTTCTGGTAGAACTGATTACTTTCCGGATGCGGGGGCATGAAGAAGCCAGTGGCACTAAATATGTTGATCCGAAACTTTTTGAAATCTGGGGGAAAAAAGATCCTGTGGTTTCCTATGAAAACTGGCTGCTGAAAGAAGGAATTCTCAGTCCGGATGCCAGGGCCGAAATCCGGGCATCTCATAAAGAAAAAATTGAACAGGGATTAAATTATGCTTTTGCCCTGCCTGAGCCTGTTTTTAACGCGGAGGAAGAATTAGCCGATGTATATGCCCACTTTGAACCTTCCAAAGGAATTGAAACCGGTAACACCCGCGACCTTCGTTTGGTAGACGCTATTTCGGAAGCCATGAAACTGGCGATGGAAAAGCATCCGGGTTTAGTGTTGATGGGTCAAGACATTGCTGAATATGGGGGTGTGTTTAAAATCACCGAGGGCTTTGTTAAACAATTCGGTAAGGAAAGAGTTCGCAATACCCCCTTGTGTGAAAGTGCTATTGTGGGAGCCGGCCTGGGTCTCAGCATCAAGGGAATGAAGGCAATGGTAGAAATGCAGTTTGCCGATTTTGTTTCCGAGGCCATGACTCAGATTTGTAACAACCTGGCAAAATCGCATTATCGCTGGGCTCAAAATGCAGATGTTGTTGTTCGTATGCCTACGGGTGCCGGAGTAGCAGCGGGCCCTTTTCATTCCCAAAGCAATGAGGCCTGGTTCTTTCATACGCCCGGACTGAAAATTTTTTACCCGGCATTCCCCGCCGATGCCAAGGGTCTTTTGCTGAACGCCTTTGAAGATCCGAACCCCGTCATTTATTTTGAACATAAGGCCCTCTACCGGAGTATTTCCGGTCCTGTGCCGGAAGGATATTACATTACTCCCGCCGGAAAAGCTGCCCTTATTAAGGAAGGCTCACAAATAACTATTGTCACCTATGGAATGGGTGTTCACTGGGCGCTTTCTTACCTGGATAAAAATCCAGATGTGTCCGCTGATCTTATCGATTTAAGAACCCTGCTTCCCCTGGACTACGAAACTGTTTTTGCATCCGTTAAAAAAACGGGGAAAGTTTTGGTATTGCACGAAGACACGATCACGGGTGGCATCGGTGCCGAAATTGCAGCCCGGATTTCTGAAAAGGTATTTGAGCATCTTGATGCTCCGGTGGTTCGCTGCGCCTCGATGGACCTGCCTGTTCCCTTTGCACCGAATCTTGAAAAAGGATTTTTGGGGAATGCGGTGTTGGCAGAAAAGGTGAAAGCTCTCTTAAACTACTGATCCGCATTTTTTCGGCGGAAAAATAAATAGCCACCCTCCTGGTATAGAAAGTCGAGATTGGGATGCTCCTTTAATTCTTCACCCTGGTTGATTTTGGCACTGAAGTAAACTTCCTTGTCGGGCTTTTCATACAACAGCCAATCGTCCCAGGCTTTTTGCAGACTCAGTCCCTCCCTTATTTCCTTTTCCCGGCTTTTGTAATAGGTTAAAAAAGACGGTACATCAAAGGGTCCTTCGGTTACCTTTCCGTAAAAAAGGTGTGCATAGCTTTTGTAACCCAGTGTTCCCAACCTGCAGTTGCTCCCGCTTTTCGATTCGAAAAATGCTCTTGCCGGTCCCTGGGTATAAAGTTCCACCCGGGGTGCAAGGGCCGCTAACGAAACGAACATAGCCAGGGCATTCAGAATAAGCAGCAATCTTAGATTTTTTGGGAAGTCAATAACTTTTCCATAGCGCCAGATGAATCCTGCTGCAATCAGGAAAATCCCACCTATCCATTCCCATCCCTGCCAGGAAACTTCTGTGGTAAGCGCCGCAGCCAAAAACGGATCCTTTGAGTTACTCATGAACTCCCTGAAATAATTAACGAAAGGCAGGGAGGAAAAGACCAGACCAAGCAAAACCGAAAAAATAAAAACAGAAGATCTCAAAAGCCGCTTTATTTCTGTTTTCTGTTCCGCTATTCCCAGGGCTGCCCGTGCAGCAAAAAAGGTTATCGGGAAATACGCCAGGGAAGAATAGTGAATGATTTTTGTTTTTACCACCGAAAATAAAATCAATACCACCCAGAATAAAATCGACATACTTCTTCCCATCACCTGGCTGAAAGGGGTGCTGTTCATCAGGCTTGATTTTTTCAAGGCAAAAAATGAAGCCGGAAAGCATCCGCCGAGCAATAAAAGCGCATGGTAAAAGAAAGGACCGCCATGCCCTGCGTCTTCGGTTGAAAAGAGCCGGATCTGATAGGTGATAAACTCCGAAATAATATGTCCGTTGCCCGAAAGCCATAAAATAAAAAACCAAAGGCCCGAAACGGATAAAGCAAGGACTGAAAAAATCATCAGGGAGGAAATCTTTGGAATATCTTTCATTCTTCCCAATCCGAAAAAGGCCGCAGCACATAACAGAAAAATTAATCCCGCAACGGGTCCTTTCGTTAAAATGGCGAGTCCTAAAAACAATCCACTCAGGACGGCATTCATTTTTTCTGATTCCCGGTTAAAAAGTCTGATCGCGTGCCATACAGAGAGGAAAATAAACAGATTAAACCAGGGATCAATTATTCCGGACTTAAAATAAAAATGGGGCAGGAGGGATCCGAGATAAAACAGGGCCCAAAATCCGCCCATGGTTTTTCCATAGACCCGGGATCCTATTTTGAATAAAACAAGAAGGGTAATTATCCCACAGACTGCATTTGGAAAACGTGCAGCGAATTCAGTAATTCCAAAAGTTTTCATGGAAAGCACCTGCATCCAGATGAAAAGAGGGGGCTTCTCCCAAAAGGGAACAAAATTGATGGTGACGGTGAAGTAATCACCACTGGCAATCATTTCCCGTGCGCATTCTGCGAAATTAATTTCGTCCCAGTCGAACAGGGGTGCGCTTCCCAGAAAGGGAACAAAAAAAAGGGTTCCCAAAACAAGCAAAATGGCTTCCGGATATGTATTCCAAAGTTTCATGGTTGAAGCGACAAAAAATGAGTTCTCCAGCGTGTTTTCAGGAGCAGGAAATATACTGCCATCGCAGTTACGGTTCCCACCATAGCCCCTGCAAAAACATCTTCAAAGAAGTGCTGGTTAAGATAAATCCGGGTATAGCCCGTAAACAGGGCCAAGGTGAGAAGCAGGGTTTTGAAAACTTGTTTTTTTGCGGCGAGGGAAAGACAAAAAGCGGTGGCAAAAGCAAGGGTGGTGTGACCGGAAGGAAAACTGAAATAGCTGAACATTTCCACACCCGGGATCAGGTGCAGTCCCTGGCCGCCTTCAAAAAATGCAAAGGGCCGGAGGGTTTCGCCGAAGACAAAATTTTTAAGGATTTGGGCAATTCCCGAAGCCAACAGGTTGGCACAAATGCAAAATATACCCAGCCACTTTTTTAGAAAAAGCAACACCAGGCATAGTGCGGAAATAAAAATTCCGTCACCCAGCCATGTTAGGTAGGGCATGGATGCATCCAGAAAAGGAAAATGAAAAAGGTTAAAAATAAGGTGAAGCTCCCTTGAGGGAAAAGCAAGAATCAGCAACGCAGCACCAATAATAAAAAAAACGAGTGGCAGGAAAAAACCGTAATGCGCCTTTAGAAATCCGGATACTGATGTAGGGCTATGGCTTTCCAATTATGAGCCCAGTACCCGCCTTAGGTTAGAGATTTGCTTATCCCAGAGGAGGCGGGCTGAAACAAGGTCTGCTTTTTCCTCGAGAAAATCCGTAACAAAGAGTGATACTTCGTTGGTGAGTTCATCCACTTCAATCCGGAATTCAAAATATTTATCGTCGTTGCGGTCTACCCAATTGAATCGAACCACTTTTTCGATTTTGTAATTTACCAGTTTTGCTCTTTGGGGGACGCCATCCCAGATAAAAATAAACAAGCCATCGCGCACATTTACATCATCTGCAAACCAATCCGACAGCCCGCTGGGTGAGGAAACAAGTTCAAAAATATGGGAGGGTGAGGCATTGATTACATATTCAAAGCTGTATTTTCCGGGAGGCTCAGGTTTCTTTTTGCCACCGGATTCAGATTTGAAAATAGTCACCACCTTTTTTATAGGTGGAGGAGGGGTAAGGGCTTGTTCCGGAGCAGGGTTCTTTTTATCGGCTCCTTTTCCTTTTTTTGGTAATTGTGCTTTTGGAGCCGGGATTGGGGCAGGAGCAGGAGCCGGGGTGGGAACCGCTTTTGGCTTTTCCTTTGCTTTTTTAGGGGGCTTGGGAGTCTTTTTCGGGGTCGGCTTTACCTGTTTTTTAACAGGTTTTTTGGAAGCCTTTTTTGGGCTTTTGGCCGCCTTTTTAGCCACTTTCTTAGCCTTTTTCACAGGCTTTTTTGCAGCTTTTTTAGCCGGTTTTTTGGAAGTTTTTTTAGGCTTTGGAGGGCTTTTCTTTTTCCCTTTGGAGCCGGCTTTCTTTTTCGATTTATTTTGAGGCTTTTTAGCCATGATTTTCAAATTGGTTTGCCAATATATAAAATTTTGATACATCCAATTTTTCCACTGGTTTTTATTTTTTAAAAAGCTATATTTGCGCTCCCAAATTTGAGGTTTGTACCTGAAAATGAGGGAATTTACCAGTTCCTGCCTGTTGATAATTTTGAAAGCGGAGTAATCCATAAAAGCAAGGTTTTTAAGCAGGGCAGGTAAAAATGGCGAGGTAGCTCAGTTGGTGAGAGCGCAGGATTCATAACCCTGAGGTCGAGGGTTCAACTCCCTCCCTCGCTACAAAAAAAACAAATTTGCCGGGCTAAAAGGGCCCGGCAAATTTGTTATTAAAGGTTAGTTCGAAATTGTTCTATTGATATGTATTGGTAGTGTTGGAACTAAACGATATTTTATATCGGCACCAAGGTATACCTGCCACGATAAACAAAGCCACAACCTGTTTAGTTTTTGGCTATAGGTCAAAAGTCGATCGAGCCACATCATTTTATTTGCTTTACTCGATTGTGATTATTGGGTTCCAACCCGGAATTCCCATATCTGTTTGCCCAAGGCTTTTGATTATTTTTTACCTTCAAGCTGATGCCAATGAACAAAATCCTTGTTTTGCTCTTTCACCCCCGCCTTGAATCAAGTAAGGTGAATAAATTTTTCTCTGAAAACCTGTCCGTCCGCAATGATATTTACCTCAGGGATATGTACGAACTCTACCCTGATTTTAATATCGATATCCCGCTCGAACAAAAGAATCTCCTCGAGGCCGATTTGGTTATTATGCAGCATCCCTTTTACTGGTACTCGGTGCCTCCCCTGGTGAAGCAATGGATAGATCTCGTACTCCAACACGGATGGGCCTATGGCAGAGAAGGGGATAAGCTTAAAGGCAAAAAGATTCTTCACCTCATCAGTAGCGGTGGAACTTTTGAAGCTTATAATAATACCGGACGAAATAAATATACCTACAGGGAATTGCTCCGACCCCTGGAACTTACCTACAGATTATGCCTGATGAAGCAATTGCCACCCTATATTATCCCCGGCTCTAACAAAATTGACCCCGAGGTGCTGAAAAATCACTGGGTGAATTTTGAAAAAGCCCTCGATTGGCTCAAAACATCCGAAAACAAAACTGAAACGGAACCCGAAATTTCATACCTCAATGATTTAATCTGAGTACCATGGCTTCTGATCTTTTTCAAAACGCACTTATCTATCTCGGCACCGGCATTGTCTGTGTTCCCATTTCTAAAAAGCTGGGCATCGGCAGTGTGCTGGGTTATCTTATAGGTGGCATTCTGGTGGGGCCATTCGTTATCGGACTTATTGGAACCGAAGGGCATGATGTTATGCACACGGCCGAATTTGGTGTGGTAATGATGCTCTTTGTTATCGGACTGGAACTTAATCCGGCCCAGTTTTGGAAAATGCGGACTAAAATTGTGGGCCTCGGGGGCTTGCAAATGCTCCTTACGGCCATTCTCCTTTTTCCCATTTTGTTTTTTGTTTTCTCTTTTTCTTTTTATGCCTCATTAGCCCTCGCTTTCACCCTCGCCATGTCTTCCACGGCGATTGTCCTCCAAACGCTTAAGGAAAAAGGCATAGATAAAACCCATGCAGGACAAAATTCTTTTTCCGTTTTATTGTTTCAGGACATAGCCGTTATTCCCCTGCTTGCCCTGCTTCCCCTTCTTGCTTTAAATACTTCCGCTGCCGCTACCGCCGAACATCGTTTGCCGGAGTTTTTATCCTTTCTTGAAGATTACCCCAGCCTGATGCTGTTGGCTGCCGTTGTCTTTATTTTCTTTTTAAGCAAATACCTCCTCCCGGTTTTTTTACGCATCATTGCCAAAGTGCAAATGCACGAACTCTTTACGGCCGCTGCATTGTTTTTTGTTATTGGTATTGCTTACCTTATGGAGATGGCCGGAATCAGCGCAGCGCTCGGTGCTTTTATGGCAGGTGTTCTACTGGCTAACAGTGAATTCAGGCATGAACTGGAAGCGGATATCAATCCTTTTAAAGGTTTGCTTCTGGGTGTGTTCTTTACCGCCGTTGGATCTACTATCAACTTCGATATTATTGCCCTCGATCCTTTGCGAATTACATCTTTGGTTCTTACCCTGATGTTGGTAAAATGGCTGGTTTTGTTTTTTATCGGAAAAAAATTCGGACTTGTCTCTGATCAGAATTTGTTGTTCGCCTTTCTCCTCTGTCAGGTAGGCGAATTTGCCTTTGTCCTGCTTACTGCAATAGGTGGTCTCGGCATCTTACCCCGCGAAAGTCTGGATTTGTTAATGGGGGCTGTTACCATAAGCATGATGGTATCTCCCTTGCTTTTATTCCTTAATGAAAAACTTATTGCTCCCCGCTTTGGCGTTAAGGAAGAAATTGCTCCTGGAAAGTTCGATACCATCGATGATCACAACAAAGTAATCCTGATTGGTTTTGGGCATTTTGGAAGTACCATCGGGCGTTTTCTGAGAGCCAACAACACGGCTGCCACCATCATCGATAACGACAGCGACCGGGTAAACCTTTTGCGGAAAATGGGATTCAAGGTTTTCTATGGAGATGGCACCCGGCTTGAACTTCTTGAATCGGCGGGAGCCAAAGATGCCAGGATTCTGATTTCCGCCCTCGACAACCCTTACCTGAATATGCAACTCGCTGAATTACTGCCCCGGCATTTTCCCAACCTTAAACTTTTTGTAAGGGCCAAAAACCGTAACGATGCCTACGAACTGATGGACTTAGGTGTTGAAAATATTCACCGGGAATCTTTGATCGACTCTGTGTATATGGGCGTAGATGTGCTCTCTGAACTTGGCCTCCGTAAATACACCCTGTATCGAAAAGCACAGGATTTTATAAAGTATGATAATGAAGCCCTCGCAAAATTATACCGGCATCGCAAAACAACCGGATATATCGGGCGACTGAGAGAGGAAATTGAAATTCAGGAAAGCCTGCTTCAGGAGGATAAAGTATTTTTGGAAAAGACCGAGGATAATGCCTGGGATTCTTCCGTTTTAGGAACTTAATTTTTTTTATGAAAATCATTGGATTTGCCGGTAGCAGCAGTACAAAATCTATCAATAAACGCCTGGTTAAGTATACGCTTTCCCTTATGGGTGATGTTGAATATGAGTTGCTTGACCTGAACGACTTTGAAATGCCTTTATATTCAATCGATCGCGAAAAGGAAAATGGTATTCCCAATAAAGCCCGGGCTTTCCGGGAAAAAATGTCGGACGCAGATGGTATTGTTTGCTCCATGGCCGAACACAACCGAAACTATACCGTGGCCTTCAAAAATATCCTCGACTGGTGCAGCCGGATTGATTTGAAAATTTTTGCCTCCAAACCCATGCTCCTCATGAGTACCTCACCGGGTGGTTACGGAGGAGGAAATGTGATGAAAGCGGCTCATTCTTTCTTTCCTGATTGCGGAGCTGAAATTATTGAAACTTTTTCCCTCCCCTCCTTCAATAAGAATTTTACGGACGAACAAATTGCCGACGAAGCATTGCAAAAGGAGCATTTGGCCAAGGTAAAGTCCTTTCTGGAAGCCCTGAAGTGAATGGGGCTCATTGAAATGGGTTCTTTACCAGGCATCTGAATTTGAAAGCCTTTTCTTCCTTCCAAAGGTCAGAACCCCGATTTTTTTTTCCTTCCTGACAAAAATCATTTTTAAAATTTCCTGCATCATTGTTTTGTTTGGGATTTTCGGAAAAATTTGTTGGCAGAAAACAAATATTAACCTTCAAACCTTTTTAGCCATGAGTGAACTAGTTAAAAAATCTTCGTTAAGCGTTCCGGATATCTTTTCGGACTTCTTCGATAACGACCGGTTTCCGGGTTTTACCCGTTTTCAGCGTGAATTCAAAAGCACGCTGCCTTCGGCGAATATCCGTGAAACCGACAAAGCCTATAAGATTGATCTGGCCCTGCCGGGATTTTCCCGCGACCAGATTAATGTAAAGGTAGAAAAAGGAAACCTTATTATTTCTGCCGAGGCTCGTGACGAAAAAGACGAAAAGAACGAACGCTGGAACCGGCGGGAATATTATTATTCCTCACTCGAGCGCTCATTTTACCTTCCCGATGACATTCGGGAGGACTCTATTTCAGCCCACATGGAAAATGGAGTTCTTAAGATTTCAATGGAAAAACTGGAATCCGACGGGAAAACCTTTTCCCGTGATATTAAGGTAAAATAAGGGCTTGATCAAAGGGGATTCTCTTCCGTTAGGAGGGGAGTCCCCTTTTTGCTATTTTTGGAAATGGAAAATACCGAATGGATTGTCTTTTTTTCCCGGATTCTACTGGGTCTTCTTCTTATCGTGCAGGGTTTCGATAAAATCTTTGTGCTCGGTATCTCTAAAGTCGTCGAATCCTTCCGTTTTGAATTCCGGCGATTTAACTTTCCGGGTCCGCTATTACTGTTAGCTGCCCTGGGAAGCAGTATTATTGAGTTTGCCGGTGGACTTTTTCTTATTGCAGGGTTGGGAAGAGACTTTGTTTTGCCGATAATAGGCTTCGACCTATTGCTGGTATCTTTTGCTTTTACACTAATTAAGCCCGTTTGGGATATGCGTGAAGTTTTCCCCCGCTTCTTCCTGCTCGTTTTGTTGTTTATTATTTCTCCTGTTTTTGATCCCTGGTCTCTCGATCGTCTGCTGGGTTTATTTTAAACCAATCAGCATTACCACACAACCTGATTTTGGCTTTCCGATGGTGACATCCGAAGGAACGGCATACTCAATGTAATACGTTCCGGTTTTCTCAGGTTTGAAAGTACATAAATACCCGTCCTTGCTGTTTTCATCGAAATAAAGCACTTTCCGCTTTTTATTTGTTTTGGGTTTGTCGTAAATGCTGATGCCAATGGGTTTGTGAAGTTCCGAAGTGCAAAAAACCAGCTTGTAATCTTCGCCCGACATGGCAGTAAACTCTACTTCTACAATCTGCTTTTCGGGCTTGTAATAAATTTCCGTTAACACAAAAGCATCATACATAAAGGGACTCAGGTCTCCTTTACATTTTTTAACAATGGCCTTGGCTTTACATTGCGCACGGACAGGAGATATTATCGCCGGAAAAATAATTCCGGAAAAAAACAGGGTAAGTGTCAGGATTTTTTTCATGACCTTGAAATGAATTTGTTTCTTAAGGAAGCAACTTTTAATGTGAGTTCTTTAATGCTGTGCTCGTTTACATTCGTTACAGATACCTCATCTCCAACCATGGTGGTCATTTTATCAAAACTTTTTTTCAGATCCGTTAACCCCTGAAATAAATCTTCAAAGCCGGGTTCGTTCTGGTAATCATTCATAATGTTGAGCAGGTTGTCTATGAGGTATTTTTGTTCGGCAATAAGAACAGAAACCGAACGGTTGGGTTTGTCTTTTATCGACTGTGAGCTCAGGTACAGGCTTTCGATCCAGGCTCCGGAAAAAATAAACAAGGACATATTTTCCTTTTCGTTGTCGTACATAAAACAATCCATTTCCTGTTTCAATTCCGACATGATAAAGGCCAGCGTATCTTTTTTGTTTAGGTTGTTTTTGAACCTGGAGAAATAATCTTCCCAGTTGAAAATATTTCCCATGTTTAAATTCATCGCCAGCTTTCGAATGGCTTCGAGGTATTTCAGGGAAGACTGGGTGTTGTTGTTTACAATAGAATATGCCAGATCGGAAGAGTAAATTCCCAGATTGACCGAGCGGGAAAGCAGTGTGCTGTAGCTGTCCGCTTTCAAAGGGTCATGAGGCAGCGACTCGTTATATCTGAGCCCTATATTTGAATAGATGGCAGCCATTGAAAGCGGGGAGGGGAGGCTGTAGAAAAAAGCACGGGTTGATTTAAACCGGGCGGTATCCTTGTTCGAATCTGTAAGGGTATCCCCCTCTGAAGTCGATGGATTCAGGTTTTCTTCCCCCGGTCCGCAGGAAAGAAAAAACAGAACCGGGATCAATAGCAGGTATTTTTTCATGTCGGGTCTTAATTATAACAAATATAATAAATCATTTCCGAGCCCCTGAATTTTCAAATTTCCTGATTTTTCCCGACCAGGATGCCGGAACGGGAATGCTTCGTCCTTTCTCATAGTCGTAAGCCACAAGAACTGTTTTACCAAGGGCAATAAGCTTTCTGCTCCGGTTTTCTTTTATCCGGAATGTCAGGGTGAAGCTTTTGGTCCCGATTTTTTCTGTTCGGGTTTGAATTTGGTAATTTCCGGGATAAAGCAGAGGGGAATGGTAATTAATCTCCACAGCCGCCAGAATAACCCCTTGTTTTTTCCAGCTCATTTTCAAACCAAATATTTTGTTCAGATAATCAATTCTGGCTTCTTCGGCGTAGGTCAGGTGGTTGGCATTGTTCACATGCCCCATGGAATCTACATCCTTAAAACGGGGCGAAAAGGACATACTGTGCAAATACCGCTCAGGATCCGATGAGTTTTGCCAGCTTCCGGAAGCTTTCCTGGTTTTCGGGCGAGTCGAGGGAATTGAGGATTTTCTTTTTTTCATAATTGGTAAGGTGCCAGGATAAACTTATCCTGTCCGTTTCTTCGTTCTTTAATTCAAAATCCAGAATTTCAAGCTTTCCTGAAAACCACTCCCGCACAAAAAATAACAAGTCTTCATGATTGTAATCCTGAATGGTAAAATGGTTCCCATAAAACGAGCCCAGGGGCTTTGAAAGTGACTGCAAAAGGGTTTGCCCGGGATTAGTTGTAATTGGGCCCTCTTTCTTTTTATCTCTAATCTGAATAAAAATTACCCCCTGTGTGTTTTCCTCAATCCATTTCCGAAAGGTGTAAAAATATTTCAGAGCGGTTTCAACCCCATAATTGTCGCGCAAACCGGCATCCATTAACTCAACAGTTGGTTCTGTAGGTAAGGAGGCAATGGGAAAAATGTAAGGAAAGGTGCTGTTGGCCCTGAGAATGCTCAACAACCGGGTTTTTTCCGGGCTGTTTTGGGCAAATAAGCGGGAGTACTCAACTGAATTGGATAGCTTTTTCCATGCAATATTGTTATCCTCAGGTAAGCCGGTAAGGAAAGAAACGGGCTGGGGTGAAATCAACATCTTTCTTCCGTCGTTAATTACCACAGGAGAAAAAATCATCATGGGAATGTCGCTTTTCCTTTCAGGGTTTTTGTAATAGCCAAGCGGAACATCCAGTACCCTTGAGGTGGCCTCATTGAGTTTCCGTTCAAAGGCATATCCACGGTCGCGGTTGTATTTTTTTCCATCTATTTCAACCTTGCGAATGGGTAGGAACCAGTCGTTGGTAGCCAGGGTAAAAGAAATTGGGTTTAGCAAATCCCTTGATATGTTTTCGCGATAGGTAGGATGATTGCAATCAAAGGTATGTCCGCCTTTGCTGAGGTAGTAAAGTTCCCTGTAATACGAGGCCCCAATCATTCCACCCGACGAGCCCGTAATCAGGTGAACGTGCTCCATAAACTTTCCCTCAGTTTGCTTTTCAGCCTCCTGCATTACAATGAAAGTCCATAAAGTCGATCGTAAACCACCCCCGCTGGTATTAAAAAACACAATCCAGGGTTTTTCCTGTTGGGAGGCAAGTACATTTTTTCGCTTCCAGTTGTATAGAATTTCAAGATTATTAATGAAATCCTCGTTTCTGGCAACCGGATCCCTGTTCAATTCGTTTACTTTGGTATTGGTGTAGGGAACCGGATTTGAGTAGTCAAGTCCGTATAAGCGGTTGGTTGGATTGAGAATTTTAAATGAGAAAGCCAGATTGAAAAGAATGAACAGGAAAATTAAAATGAAATTGGCCCATCCCCTGAAAAAATTATACAAGGCTCCCACCAACATCATAATAAGGGTAATAAGCAGGAACAGACTGGCGGCAGCAGGAATGTAAAAAACGGCCACATCATCAAACCAGCCCAAAAGAAACAAACTCAGGATGGCCACCACTTCAAACTTAACCGCATTGCGATGGTTTTGTCTGAATACGGCCCGCAACATAGCGCGCTTATAATGCTTTACCGGCCTAACCAGCTTGGCCGACCAGGGGGCATTAAGGTAAGTTTCCACATACCAGTCACGACTTTCGGTAACCAGATTCGGATTCCTTACACCCAGCCTTTTGAATACTTCCAGCTTTTTGGCAGAGGGTTTTGGAATTTCCCGCTCAGGGCGAATGCCGAAAAGCCGGTGTATGTCTTTGTTGGTTCTGAAAAAATAAATAAATGAAAAGAGAAGAAAAATTCCAATCCCGGTCAGAAAACCCAGATTTACCCAGGCAATTTCCCATCCGTTCAGAACTCCTTCTTTTAGTTGAAACCGGGTTACCTGAATAATGTAAGTGATGATAAATGCAACCGGTAATGCAAAGTTGTTTAATGTGAACTTCCAAAGCGGCCGGCTTAATGTTGCCAGAAATGGGAAGCGGTATGAATTCATTATGTAAGTGGAAATGTTAAAGGCCATAACAAAACCACCGAATGAAAATCCCAATATCATATAGGCCAAAAAGCCGGAATGGTCAAGGTATTCCGGACTTAAGAATAGAAAAGGAACCCCGTATTTGGGCGCAACCAGATTGAGGATAATACCAAAAAAGAAAATCCAGAAAAAAAGAAAAAAGATGTTCTTTTTGAAATGAAGCAAAACCAACCGGAAGGGAAATGAAAAAAATATTCCCCGGGTTGCTTTATTCCGTAGCAGATAGTCTCTTATTTTTCTGAATGGCATCCTTCTTCCTTCAACGAATCTAAGTGGCAGGGGTTACAACTTCGACTCCACAATTTTTAGTATTTCATTTTCCATGGTTACAGCCTTTTCCTGGATTTCCTTTCCCCCTTGGATAAATTCTTCTGCTGCTTTTTTGTCTTTGAGTCCGGCGGCATTTATTCTCACATTCAAATAAGCACCTTTAACAGCAGCCAATGCACACAAAGCACCAACTCCGGCATCACTGATGGAATTTGGATTTCCTTTTTCGGCCATCTCCTTTATAACCGTCATCGACTCAAGGGCGAGCTCCATGGTCCGGAAAGGAACACGGGTGGCATATAATGTGGCATCCTGAATGGCCTGGCTGCGGATCTTTTGTTCCTCTTCTGTTCCTTTCGGAAGTCCGAAGGCAGCCATGATTTTTCCGAAGGCAAGTGTGTCTTCATCCACAAGCTCCAGCAATTGCTGCATTATTTTTTGTCCCTGCTCGGCAGGTTTTGAAAATTCTTCACAGCGATCGTCCCATCCCGGCTTATGTGCAGATAAATTGGCTACCATGGTTCCTAATCCAACTCCCAGTGCTCCGGCATAGGCAGCTACCGATCCTCCTCCGGGAGCAGGACTCTCGGATGCGGTGAGACCGGCGAAGTCATAAAGATTCATTTTTCCGAGCTTTCCGCTTTTGGGTGGAGAAAGTAAATATTCAATGATTCGCTCTTCCGGTTTAAACGGAGCCAGTTCATCCAGACCAAGTGATTTTATCGCAATTTTCAGGATTTCATCTTCGCTGATGCCCAGACTGCGATTTTGTTTTTTAAGGAAGTATTTACCGGCATCAAGCAAACACTGCAGAGGAATTAATCCCACCAACTCACTACCGGTTACACGCAGTCCGCGACGGTCGGCGCTTTTACAAACCTCTTCGAAGGCAATGTGCACGGGAGTAATATTTATGTTGGTTAGGTTCATGGAAATCTGGGCAACCCCGTATTCCTCAATAAACCACCCGATAGCCTTTACCGATTTGCAGGTGCCGGGTATGTTAACCGGCTGCCCCTTTTCATCTTTTACAACATTGCCCTTCGCATCTTTTTTGGTTCTTCCGGCTTCTCTCACATCAAAGGCAATGGCATTTGCCCGCCTTGTGGAAGTGGTATTTAAATTAATGTTATAAGCCACCAGAAAATCCCGGGCTCCGATTACCGTTGCGCCGCGTTTGGCATCAAATTCGGCCGGGCCATAATCAGGTTTCCATTCGGGTAATTTTATTTTTTTGAAAAACCCTTCGTATTCACCCGAACGGATTATGGATAGATTGGATCGTTTTTTATCGGCCTGGGCATTTTCGTATAGGTAAACCGGAATCCCTAATTCTTTGCCAACACGCTCGCCCAGTTTTTTGGCGTAAGCCGCCGTCTCCTCCATGCTGATGCCCTGAATGGGAATGAGTGGACAAACATCGGTAGCTCCCATCCGGGGGTGCTCACCTTTATGGCGGCTCATGTCGATAAGCTCTCCCGCAGTTTTAATGGCCCTGAAAGCGGCTTCAATTACTGCATCCGGTGGGCCCACAAAAGTAACCACGGTTCGGTTGGTGGCCTTTCCCGGGTCGGTATTCAATAGCTTTACGCCATCCACACCGGCAATGGCGGCTGTAATCTGCGCAATTACCGCAGGGTCTCTTCCCTCGGAAAAATTGGGAACGCATTCGATAAGTTGCTTCATATTAATGGGATTTATCGCCCTGCAAAGGTAACATACCGCAACTTAGGGCAAAATCAAAATCTCAGGAGAATTTTAAGCCGTTAATATAGGTTTCCCGGATGATGGGATTTCCGAAGAAATAGGGCAGGTGAGCCGGTTGAATATTCCCCCCGGTAGTAAAAAAATTAGCCCGTTTTCCCCGGCATAGAGTGCCGGTTTCATTCCCCAGTTCAATGGCGCAGGCACTGTTTTGGGTCGCAGCATTAAATGCCGATTCCGGCGACATCCGGTAGAGGATGCAGGCCAGCGAAACCATTAAGGCCATGTTGAAAGAGGGGCAACTTCCGGGGTTATGATCGCTGCTCAGGGCAATCGGTAGTTCCGCGGCAAGCATTTCAGCTACAGGCGGATTTTTCAATCCCAGGAAAAACTGCGCCCCGGGTAGCAGGGTGGGAATGGTGTTGGAATTTTTTAGGGCCTGAATCCCTCCTGGACTTAAAAATTCAAGATGGTCGACCGAAATGGCTCCCGATTCAATTCCCGCCAAGACGCCTCCCGAATCGGAAAGCTGTTCGGCATGAACCTTTCCTCTGAGGCCCAATGTGGCGGCCTTGTCAAGAATTTTTCTCGTGTCTTCGGCACTGAAATAACCCTGCTCGCAAAAAACATCGCAATAGTCGGCCAGATTTTGAGCCGCTACTTCGGGTAGCATTTCATGCAACAACAGGTCGATGTATTTTTCCTTATTCAGGTTGGTGGGAACCGCATGAGCTCCCAGAAATGTAGCTTTAACGGGAATGGGAAGTGTTTCCTTCAGGCGTTTAATCACCCTGAGCATTTTAAGCTCAGATGCTGTATCCAGACCATACCCGCTTTTTATCTCAAGTGATCCGGTTCCCAAAGCAATCATTTCATTGGCTCTGGCAAGGGCGGCTTCAAACAGGACGTTTTCATCAGCCGCCTTCATTCGTCCGGCACTGTTTAATATTCCTCCGCCACGGGAAGCAATTTCCTGATAACTCATGCCCCTTAGTCGCATGGAAAATTCCTCTTCACGGGTATGGGAATAAACCAGATGGGTATGCGAATCACAAAAAGCAGGGTAAATGTTGGAACCGGCCATATCAATAACATCAAGACCGCTCCAGTCGCTGATACCGGGGAAATTATCCATACTGCCGAAATCAGCCACCTTTCCGTCTTCTACCGCCAGCCAGGCACCTTCAATTTTTTCAATTTTTTGAAGGCCTTCGCCCTTTAAGGGTGAGATGATAGCCTGTTCATAAGCCCCGAAAAGACAATTGATTTCCTTAAACAGTACTTTCATGTTCCAAAGATGATAAAATAGTCGGTTTTCTCACCGTAAAATATGTAAGTAATTTTTCTTTTTTTTTTAACACAACAAAAAATATGAAAACTGTATCTGCCACAAACCCCGTTATTTCCCTTGTTTTTGTTTTCTTGT
>CALEYQ010000043.1 GCA_937924855.1 uncultured Bacteroidota bacterium
CGTTTCCGCTACTGTTTCGGGCTATTCCCTGGTAGGGGATGCCGGCCATAAATGAAGGGGTTTGTGCATTGGCAATGCCAATGAACAGAAAAAGTAAGGTGGTAAAAACTCTGTTTTTCATTTTACATTCCGCCTGATTGGTGAAGGGTTACAACGCCAACACTGGTTCCAATGCTGGCTCCGGTTTGGCTAAAATTTGCCGAATCGCTTGCTCCCAACCAAATATAATAGGTAGTGTTTGCCGTAACATTCATATAATGAATTACAGGTACGGAAAGGTCGCCGAAGGCGGAGCCAACATTAGATGCAAAGCCTACCCTGTTTCCGGCCGTGAGGGGAACAGAGTTTCCAGGTGGTGTTGGGGTGGTTCCAACAAAGAAACCGATAAAAACCTGACTGGGAAGCGATGTGTTGAAATTATAATTCATGGAAATCTCAATTTTCGCAATACCCGAAGACGCCGGAGTGAAGGTCATAAAAGGGGCAGCAGTATTATAGGTTTGCATCCCATTATCCAGAATATTAAAGAAGCTTGTATAAGTTGCTCCCTTAATGGGCCCCAGAGCATAATCCCACTTTGCGGTTCCAACTGCGTCGCTCGACAAATACTTTCCTGTTCCCGCAGAAGCGTGGGGGTATGTAATGTCCAGTGAATTAAGATTAACGTTGAAAACCGGGGTGCGGCCGTCAATAAAACGGAAAATGTCGGAGCCGTCCTGATATTGCAATCCCCAGTTTTAAAAGCCGGGGCTGTGCCCGATAACCATCCGGTCAAAATTTCCTGTCCCGGTGGAAAACATTTGGATCATGGGTGGAGCAATAGAAGAAACTGCCGGAAAAGTAATTGAACCCTGTGGATCGGAAAATGACAGATCCCCGTCACTTCCGGCCACGGAAAACTTTTCGTTGGCGCCGGTCCCAACGGCAAAACTTGAAACAGGACTGCTCACGCCGACCCCTACGCTTGACAACCCTGCGTTAAGAAAAGAATTGCTTACCCAATTTGATCCGTTGTGAAAAAGTGTTTGGCGGCTGGAACCTCCCGGAAGACCGGTAATGGTAGACCACGAAACCGTTCCAGAACCATTGGTGGTAAGAACCTGGTTTGAAGCACCATCGATCGTAGGTAGGGTATAGCTTCCTATTGAAAGAGCTCCGGAAAATCTGCCAGTGCCATTTACATCGAGTCGAAAATTTGGATTAATTGTCCCAATTCCAACATTCCCGGAATTATTGATAAATACGCGGTCTAAAAACCCGGTTCTGAAATAAAGCGCATTTGCTTCAACAAAAAGGTTCTGGCTGGCACTAATTACCATGCTGTTAGGAGTAATTATTTCGGATGTGCCCACGCCTACAAATTCGATTTCTGTTCCGGGTGAATTGCCAATATTCAGTTGAGAGGGTGTAGAAGTGGTTCCTACTCCTATTTTTGATCCGTCATTAAAGAGTGCCGAACTATTTACCCATGTTGTTCCGTTATGATGAATGGTTTGTCCTGTTGTTCCGGTTACTCCAAAGGTTCCGGTGGGTCCTGTGGCTCCTGTTGCTCCATTACTTCCGGTTGGCCCTTGTGGTCCTGTAGCTCCTGTTGAGCCATTAGCACCGGTTGGCCCGGAAGGACCTTGTGGACCAATTCCTCCGGGACTCCCTGTAGGGCCTGTGGGGCCGGGGCTACCGCTGGGTCCTGCAGGTCCGGTTGCGCCACTTAAACCACCAGGTCCGGTTGCCCCCTGAGGACCGGAAGGACCTGTGGGTCCGGTTGCTCCGGGAGGACCATTGCCGGAAATGGCTGAATACAATGCGTAAGGGACAGACAAAAACTGTGTGGTTCCTAAAGAAGTATAGTTACTCCCTCCGGCTGGATCCAAACCTATCTCTAGGAAAAAGGGCCCCTGGCTCCAGGGAATGTTTGCGAAATTTCCCTGAACAACCATTGTGGAGGTTCCGATGTTAATATTAAACAAGCCAAACTGATTTGTGGTTACAGTCCAACGTTCTTTGTAGACTGCGTTGGAGTTTGTTGTCTGATGAATGGTAATTTCCAAACCAATGGAGGTATTTACCAATTCGTTTCCGCTACTGTTTCGGGCTATTCCCTGGTAGGGGATGCCGGCCATAAATGAGGGAACCTGACTGTGCATTAGGGAAACAGAAAGGAGCAATACAAAAAATAGTTTTGTTTTCATTTTTTTATCGGTTTATTTCCAACCAGTCTTTGAGTGTTTCGTCCTCAAAAATAATAAGGTAATAGTAAGTGCCAACGGGAAGTTCAGAACCATCATTGGAAAGGCCCGAAAAAACCACATTGGTGTTATCATAATTTACTCCTTCCCAAACTTTATTTCCCCAGCGGTTAAAAATTAAAACGCGGTTAGGGCCGCGGTTGGTAATTCCTTCGATAATCCAGTGGTCGTTAAGGCCATCTCCGTTAGGAGTAATTCCGTTAAAAACTCCCGGCTTATCACAATCTCCACTGGTTGTTACCCCAACCACCACGAAGTCTGTGTCGGTACAGCCGTTTCCGTCGGTTACGGTTAATGTGTATGTCGTGGTGGCGCTGGGAGCTGCAGTTGGATTAGGAGAAGTAACAGAATTTAGTCCGACTTGTGGAGTCCAGTAGTATGTAATGCCACCACTTCCGTTTAAGCTTGTACTAAATCCTGAACAAATGGTTGTATCGATTCCGGCATCTGCCAGGGGCTGGGGAAAAATAGTAACGGGAATGGTTGTAGGGTTTCCAAAACAACCTGTAACAGCATTAATCATGAAAACATATGCAAAGTGCTGGCCCGGAAGAAGTATTGGGAGTTGAACCGAATTCCCTAATATGGGGTTGGGAAAAAGCGGACTTAAATCCCAGATGGCCGTATTATTACCGGCATTGGAGACGGTTAAAGTCAAGGGTTGCAGTTCTTCACATGCTGTAGTCATACCAGTTACTATAGGAGTAGGAGGCGATTCTTTTATTTCAAACTGAAATGTTGCCGTATCAGTGCAAGGGCCGGGGCTAATGTAGGTTACTGTATATATTCCCTGGGGAACAGGGGGATTGGACAATTGAATGGCTCCGTTATTTGGATTAATATTCAAGGGATTTCCAGACCAGGAAAAATTTCCACCCGGGGTGGCAATATAAGTAGGAACCGGTGCAGCAGTGTCAACGGTGCAATAATAGGTATTGTGCGTTGGAGAGTAAGTAATGGTTGCGTCGTCCTGAGGATAGTTTAAAATTGTAATTGTTAAACCGGTATTACAACCATTTCCAACATCCGTCACAACTACGGTATAGGATCCGGGGCATAGTCCCGTTGCCACCTGTGTTGTTTGGTTACTTGGAGTCCATAAATAGTTATAGGTGCTGTTGCCAATTCCGGTAACCGTCGCTGAGCTATTGCAGGCATTCTGGCAGCCCGCGGAAAGCTGCATTACATTTATATCAAGGGCGTTTGAAACACGAAATGCCCGGTGAGAAATACACCCTGAACCATTTTTGGTAATTGCTGCATAATCGCCAGTGGGAAGATTGGCCGCTGTAAAAGTTTGAGATGCGGAAGAGGCTGTTCCTGCCACCTGTGTGCCGGCGGAATTGATGACAGCGTAGGAATAAGGGGCAGGTGGATTAAAATTAGCTATAACCACCCCTCCGCCGGTTGTGTTTGGACAGTTCTCATTTATTACGGAAACATACGGTTTTGGGCAGCAATTCAGGGTTGCCTTGAAAAAATAATCCGGATCATTTGAACAGGCAAGCCCCAATCCATTGCCGGATTCGTTGTCAGAAAAATTATGCATCCGTACACTCAAATCCAGGGGTGAGGCGCAGGAGCTTTTTGTCCTAAGCTTCCACTTAAAAACCCAGGTTGAATATTGGTTCCCAACATCCCCTTTATTGTTTGCAGGATTCCCATCCGGGTTAGGGCCGTCATAAAAAAAGCCGGAAAAGGTTCCCTGACTGGGTACGTTTTGATTAAAATACCAGGACCAGTTTCCCAGCCCGCTAACAGGAGGTGGTGGGGTTGTATTTGTTGTGGTTAATGTACTAAGCTCCCAGCCGGGGCCAAAAACCGGTGCTGCTCCATGAAAATGGTTATTACCATAGGGTTTATGTCCCCGAACGATATAGGTAAATGTAACGGTGTCGCCGGGATTATAGAATCCATGCACAGGGGCTGGGTTAACCAATAAAATAGCGTCTTGCATGCACTCAGTACACTTCCTTGATGAAATAATCCGAAGCGTGAAGTTTCCAACATCAGCTACAGAGGCTCCCTCAACCTGAATAAGATAAAATTTGCCGGGAATGATGTTTTCAAAAGTGGCCTTTACAAAACCCGAGGATCCAATATTACATCCAACTGGGATCGGGGTTACACAATTATTATCGAATAAATAAAGGGCAACAATAGGGGTTGTCAGACCCAGCACCTTTATTTCCACTTTATTGCTTACTGCCTGGAAAGTATACCAAACATCGGGAGCAGCGTTTGGCATATCCCCGGTGGGTGTACAATTTTTTAAAGCGAAATGAATAGAGTCTGGTGTTGCACCGGAATTGCTTCCGTTTATGGAAACGGAATCAACAGATGAAAAGGGGCAGTTTTGAGGAGCGGTAAGGGGTATAAAGGTCGGAGTACAAGCCCGATCGTTGGGGGGAAGGGTCCCGAAAGCTGTTTGAAAGACAAAAAAGAACAAAAGAGCAGGGTAAAATTTCTTTCCCATAGTTTTCAAAATATAAAAGGGGACACTAATATAGGAAAAAAAGTCAAAAATCAGGGAATTCTTACCCCCATTACCAGGATGTCATCTACCTGTTCTTCAGGGCCTTTCCAGTCTTCAATGGTTTTGTCCAGAATTTGCTTTTGTTCTTCTACCGGTCGTTTGTGAATGCTCATCAGGAGCTGGCGGAACTGGTTCACCATAAATTTTTTCCCCTTTGGTCCTCCAAACTGGTCGGCATAACCATCCGAAAAAACATAAATAAAATCTCCTGACTGAAGTGCAATCTTATGGTTGGTAAAGGTTTTGTTTTCGCCAAGGAAAACTCCCACAGGGAATTTATTCCCTTTTATTTCCTGAAGTTCTCCATCGCGAATCAGATACATGGGATTAAAAGCCCCAGCCACTTCCAAAGTTTTGGTAGCTGATTCGTACGCGCATAAGGTCATGTCCATTCCATCCTTGGTAGAAGCGCCTTCTTCGTTCTGGTGGAGGGCGTCCTGCACTCCTTTACTTAATGCATCCAGAATTTTTGAAGGCTGCAAGGAATCGGATTTGGCAATAGCCTGTTTCAATTGATTGTGAGCCACAATAGACATAATGGCTCCGGGAACTCCGTGTCCGGTACAATCTACCGTTGCAAAAAGAATTTTGTTCTGCACTTTTTCCACCCAATAAAAATCTCCCGAAACAATGTCTTTGGGTTTGTAATAAACAAAGGAGTCGGGAAGCAATTTTTTCAGAACCTGGTCAGGAGGAAGAATGGCGTCCTGAAGTCGCTTTGCATATCGGATACTATCCGTAACATGATTAAAAAGTACTTCGATTTTTGCTTTCTGTAATTCGATTTCCTGTTTTTGACGAACCACCTCGGCAGTTCTTTCTTCAACTTTTTGTTCAAGGATACGTTCGTTGGTTCTCAGGTCGGAACGCATTTTTAAAAGGGCGTGGCCCAGAGTATCTTCGTCCGAAAGGGGTTTGAAATAGGATTCGAAATTTCCGGATCCCACCTCACGGGCAAACTCGGTGGTTCTTTTCATGGATTCTACCAATTCATTCAATGCGGTTGACATTTCCCCAATTTCATCCTGCCTTACTTTGATTTTTTCAGTGGGTAATACCCCGCGACTCATGGAAAGCAAAACCCGTTTTAATTCCTGTACGGGCCTCACAATGGAAATAAACGTAAAAAATGCAATCAAAATTCCTCCTACGGGAAGGGCAATTCCAAGAATGGTTACCACATTCTGCAAGCGCGAAAAAGAACTCTGCATCTCCTCCACCCTTTCAGAGGCATGTTTCTGCTGAACCATAATCAAATCGGCCAACTCGTCCAGAATTACTCTGGTTTTTTCGCTTACCTCTCCGCTTTCATCAATTTTTTCGTCTACAAAAAACTTAATGCTGGGGTCTTCGTAAGCATCAAAGCTGTTCAGGTCGCGCATGATGTCTTTGTGCAACTCGAACAATTTATCAATCAGAGAAAAAATGGCATCCGCGGTACTTTTCTCATCCCCCGACCAATTGGCGGCTAATTGGGAAATCCTGAGTTTTAACTCAGGATATTGCTCATAAATCAGTTTTTTGAGTTTGGGTTTGTCCTCGGTTTCGTTTTGGGTTTTTACCCAGCTGTTGATGAGCATTTTGGATCTCACCACCAAAACATTTAGCTCCCTGAGGTCGCTTACCGAAGGGTTGTAAAGGTTGGTAATTCTATCGTTAATCTGGGTGGAGTCGCGTATGGTAAAGATGGTCAGGGAAAAGGCGAGCAGGGTAAAAAATACCAGGATTCCGAAGCCAAAGCCAATACGTCTTCCAATGGTTAGTCTCATTGTGGACTCAGGAGAAAATTATGTGGCAAAATACGGAATTATTTGCCATCAAGGGCTTTAATTTCCGCCTGAATAATGGCAGATTTCTCCTCCTCGTGCATACTGAAGTAGATTCCTGACAAGGCCACCAGGGTTTCGCGACGCTTCGGATTTAAGGAATATGCCTTTAGGGCGTAGGGCAAAGCTGTTTTAAAGAATTCAAGGGCCCTTTCCTGAATTTTATCAATATCCAATATGTCGGTTTCGTCACTCATATCATTGATAATACTTACCCCGTGGTTATAATAAAGCATACAGAGGTTGTAATACGCTGTGATATTATTAGTGTCCACTTCTAGTACTTTCTTGTACATGCCGGCGGTAATCTCCATATAAGGAAGATTAACTTTTCGGTTTGTTACATAAATATTTTCCATTCCGGTGCCCAGCGACAAATAGAATTCGATATGGCTGGGTTTCCAATTGAAATCAGGATTTGCAAGGAGATAGCACTTCTTATATTTTTCAAAAAATTCAATGGCGGTTTTATATCCATCGGCGGTGAAAAAGTCGGAACTTGTGTTGTAATAGGTGGAGCCCAGATATTTCAAAGACTGCCTTACGTTGTCGTCAAAAAATTCAGATTTTCCGGGATCCAGCTCTCCAACTTTTACGAATGCAGCAACGGCTTCTTCCCGGGCCGGGCTCTTGGGGTTACTGGCTTCGTAATGCTTAAAATATTCCTTGTAAATAAAGCCCCGGAGGTACCAGGTGTTGGGCAGGTTTGAGGTGGAAGGATGCTTTGAGGCAGCATCAATAGCTGAACGGGCTTTTACTAGGTCTCTCGACTCATAATAGTCGATGGCCTTGTTAAGGCTGTCGGCCTGGGCCCAGGCGAATGCGGGGCTCAGAAACCAGATTAGTCCTATGTATAGAAGCCGTTTCATTTCATTCAACTAGTATGGCCAGGTTGGTTAAACTGCTGCTGACCTTCAAATCGTATTTTTCGGCGTTAGCCTTATTTAATTCAAACTTTTGCTTATTCTCAATTACCGTAAAGTTTATGGCAGCACCCTGACGAGCCATTCCGGGCTTTTCGGTTACAACCAGGGTACTCTTTCCCTTTATTTTGGCCAAAACATCGTTCAGGTTTCCGCTAAACTGCGGTGAAACATAAATCATGTGGCAGGGTGATATGTCGGAAGCCCTGTTAAAGGACTTAATTTCAAAGCGTTGGGAGCCGATAGATTTTGGATTAAAGAATAAATCCAGTTCCTTTGAAAAGGATTCGTCGCCTACCACACCTATTACAAAGTTTCCGGATTTATAGGCCTGGGGCCATTCCACATACTTGGTGAAATTGTAAAGGAAAACAGCCTTGATCTTGGTGTTGGTGTCGGCAGTAAGCGGTGCGGCAAATTTAACCAGGTCGGCAGAAACCAGGCTGAGGGATAATAAAATTACCGACCAGAGTTTTTTCATTTCAGTTAAGAACCCTTACAATTTACAGACCAAACCCGGACGACAAAATAAATTTCCTGATTTTCAGGGTCTTAAAATTGAAATTAGGGGAGTCAAAAATAGGAATTAGGGGTGAAATATCCAAAAAATCAGGCTCGGGCCGGTGGGTTCGAAAAATAACAGCTTTCTGTTCATTACTTTAACCCGGGCCCGCTTTCTTCGTTATTTATTTAAATAGTTTTATCCCAACCAAGCAGGCTCTTTGTATGCAAAAGGACAAAAAGATCTTCATTCTCGACACTTCCGTTATTATTTATGATCACTCGGCGATAAAAAACTTTAAGGAACATGATGTAGTGGTTCCTATTACGGTTTTGGAAGAGCTCGACAATTTTAAAAAGGGAAACGACACAAAAAATTTCGCTGCACGGGAATTTACCCGTTACATCGATAAAATTTCGGGAGGTGGAACCCTGCAGGACTGGGTTTCCATCAATGGAAAAAACCACGGTCTCTTTAAAATCGAGATGAACCAATCGCACCGTGTGGATGCCGAAAAAATATTCGGGGAACGAAAAGCGGATCACCGGATTTTAAATGCCGCACTTTATCTGGCTGAAAAATATCCGGAAAGAAAGGTGGTTTTGGTAACGAAAGACATTAACCTCAGAATAAAGGCCAAATCTTTAAACCTTGTCGCCGAGGATTACCAAACCGGAAAAATCCAGAACCCCAGTGACCTGTATACGGGAAAATCGACGTATGAAAAAGCCGGCCTTGATGCCATTGAACAACTCTATGAAAAGGGACATTGTGACCCTAAGCTGGTACTAAAAAGGACGAAGCCGGTTTCTAACCATTTTTTCATTCTTAAAAATGGGAATAAGTCTGTTTTGGCTACCTATAATCCCGAATCTGAAAAAATTGAGCGAGTTCCCAAAAATGCTGCATTTGGTATCGAACCCAAAAATGCAGAACAGGCTTTCGGACTTCATGCGGTGCTGAACCCACGGGTTTCACTGATTACCATGCAGGGGGTTGCAGGAACCGGAAAAACCCTCCTTTCACTCGCCGGGGCCCTGGAGCAAAGAAGAAACTTCCATCAGATTTTTCTGGCGCGCCCTGTGGTTCCACTGAGCAACAAGGATATCGGATATCTTCCCGGGGACATTAAATCAAAACTGAACCCATATATGGAACCTTTGTGGGATAACCTCAAATACATACGGAGTCAGTTTTCAGAAAAGGACAAGGAGTTCAAGCAAATCAACGAAATGATTGAACACGAAAAGCTCGTTGTTTGTCCGCTTGCCTACATTCGAGGAAGGAGTCTTTCCAATGTGTTCTTTATTGTGGATGAGGCCCAGAACCTGACCCCGCATGAAGTAAAAACCATTATCAGTCGTGCCGGAGAGAACACTAAAATAATTTTCACCGGCGATATTTTTCAGATCGACACGCCCTATCTTGACACGCAGAGTAACGGACTGTCGTATTTAATTGACCGCCTAAAGGGTCAGGATGTGTATGCACACATTACGCTTGAACGGGGAGAAAGAAGCGACCTGGAAAATCTTGCCAACGAGTTTCTTTAGGGAGGGGAACCTGATTCCACTTTTTCAGCCAGGTAGAAAAAATATTTCTCGTCTTTTACCACGGTCTTTTCCACCTTACCCAAAAAAGAAACTCTTACTAGTGGAGATAATTGGTCGTCGCCCAAAAGTACAGGTCCCTCCGCCGTTTGCTTTTCCGGAGGTGCGGATAAAACAAGAAGGGCCTTTCTGCCACCAGAGGTCAGTTTTTCAAGGGCTGAAATTACCCGGGTAAAATCGATGCTTGATTTGCGGAGCGAGTCCCAGATAACAAAACTCCCCCACCCCTCCCTCTCGGGATAATAAACAGGTCCGGTTTCCAGCAGGCTGGGAAGACACGAAACCACAAAATCTGTAGCACCAACCATTTGCAAAGTGTCGAGCTGTCTGCTTTTAATAAATTCTGCGGCCTCTTCACTTCCTGAAAAGGGAAGTTTATAGTCTTTCCACAAGGCTCCCAGCCCACCCATGACACCCACGGAAAAAATCGTTGCCAAGACAAAAGTTCTGATACTTCCCGAAAGAGCGGCCCATTTATCCAAAATCTTGTTTGCCGGAGCTTTGGGATCATAGTTGCGTTCCAGCCAAAGGCAAGCCACCAGTAAAACGGCAAAGTGTCCGTAGTATCTGGCATGCGTTAGCAGGGTGTAATAAAGAAATCCCGTTATTAAAAAAACTCCCAGAGTGTATAATAAAAACACCGGCCTTCTTTTCAAAAATATTCCGGCCAGAATAAAGAACAATATCAGCGGAGGCAAAGGATTCATTACCGTTGCATCGCCAATAAACATGCTTGTGTTCCAGTAATCGGTTCGGGTAAGAGCCGGTAGCGCAAACATGGCTTTAACAAAGGTTCCCATCACAAAATACAAGCGGTTTATGTCGAAGCCTCCATCCAGGGTTCCCACCGGAAAACTATTTCCTTCTTTTGGATAAATAATATACAGGGAGATAATTCCTCCGGCCAGCGCAAGCAATAGACTGCCGATAAATTTGATTTGGTTTTTTTTCTCCCCCTCTTTTTTTTCATAAAAGAAATCGAACATCAGCAAGGCCCCCAGCAAAAATGCCAGTATCAGTCCGAATACGCTGGTGTTCGCAAGGAAAAACAAAACCAGGCCCAACCACAAATAATTTTCATGCCGCTTTGGGAATAAAGAGCAAAAAACAAAAGTCAGGAAAACCCCGATGGCATAGTTGCGGCTTATGGTGCCGTATTCGTAAATGAAAAAGTAAGAAAAGAGTATCAATCCGCATAACCACAAAGGAAGCCCGGATTTTTTAATAAGGAGAAATGAAAATCCTGCCGCCAGCAAAAAATGAACCCATTGCATGGTATAAGGACTCTGGGTGAATTTGGCGCAAACCAGGAGTAGGGAGTGCCACAGAACAGGGTGGCCGTCGTATTTCATGTTTTGAATCAGGTCGAACAACGATCCTGAGTCGCGGGCCAGGAGCCAGGCCTGATGTTCGTCTCTCCACAATTCATGATGGATCAATCCAAAAGCCAGCACGATCAGATAAGCTCCAAAAAGTAACCAGGGACCCAAACGGGAAACAGGGTTGACCGATTCGTCTTTGCTTTTTATGGACTTTTTAGGGGGTTGGGGTTTTGCCACGAAACAAATTTAACGGAATAATTGGTCTATGGAATTAACCGGTAAAAAACCAGTCCCAGGAAATTTTCAAAATGAGGGCGGAAACCATAACCAGAAACAACACGCGTACAAATCCGCTTCCTTTTTTCAATGCTGTATTTGCGCCCACCCAGCTGCCAAGAGCGTTGAATATGGCTACGGGAATAGCCAGCGAATAAATAATCTGACCGGTGGAAACAAAAAAAACGAGGGCGGCAAGATTGGTCCCGCAATTCAAAAGTTTGGCCGAGGCTGAAGAAGCCACAAAGTCGAACCCGAAGACTGAAATAAAAATAAAAATCAGGAAGCTTCCGGTTCCCGGGCCGAAAAACCCATCGTAAAATCCAATAATTCCTCCTGTGGCAAAGGCGGCTACAATAGTTTCTGTTTTAGAAAGCCGGGGGCTGTGAACCGATCCAAGATTTTTTTTGAAAAATGTATACCCCGCAACCAAAACCAAAAGGCAAACCACAAGGGGGCGTATTAGATCTTTGTTGAGATAGGAAACACACCAGGCCCCGAGAAAAGCAAAAGAAAGGGAGGAAATTAATCCCGGAAACAAAACCGTTTTGGGAACACTAACGTTTTTCAGGTAGCGAAACAATGCGGTAATTGTTCCTGTAAAGGAAACCAGCTTGTTGGTTCCCATAAGGGTGGGAATAGGAACTCCGGGAACCAAAATCAGAAAAGCGGGAAACTGGATCAAACCTCCCCCTCCCACTACGGCATCTATGAACCCCGCCAGAAAGCCAAAGGCACAGAGCAGAAGAAGGTGTGAAAGATCAACAAATTCCAGAAATCAGGGTTTTATTGGGGCCCGCCGGCATCAATCCAGCGTTCGATTTTTTTCCGGTCGCACTCCGTTACCTGGGCAGCTTCGGTGGACGCGGGAGGAGGCATGTCCCGATTAATTACAACCCTTTGGCGAAGGGAGCCGTCGTTTACCTTTAGTAAGACGGCATTATAATCGGAGAAGTTTCCGGGACCGGTGCCGCTGGGAGAATGGCAGGAAGGGGTTCCGCATTTACTGGTTATTATGTTTCCAATCCCATTGTTCCAGGTATGATTGGTAATGGTGTCGCAGGTGTTCAATGCGTTTTTGATCATAGGACCGCGATCGGCGGTACAAGCGGACCAAAATCCGACAATAGCGAGCAAGGGGACACTAATGTACCACTGCAATTTTCTTTGCATAAACGCCATTTTGATTTTCAATTCTGATGAAATAAACACCGGGTTTCCAGGAGGTGCAATCAATGGTCTCGTTTACGAAACTTCCTGAGTTGAAATCCGCTCTGAATAATTCCTTGCCCGAAAGGTCGTGGGCTGAAATCCGGGTGTTTTCGGTTGTAGTCATTTCAAGATTCACATTCAAAAAATTATTTGCGGGAACGGGGAAAATATCAATGCGGGCAATTCCGGTGGGATAGGCAATCCCTGAGCTTAAATCCTCCGGAATTGTCAGGGTAGAAATAAAAATTGTGTCTCCGGAGTTTGCGTTATTGCTGTTGGTTACATTGAATGCGGCATAAAAGGTAACATTTCCCGTTCCCTGCCCGGGCGCTGTCCAGTTAAAGCTCCAGGTTTTGGTCCCCGGGCCTGAGGTGCCGATATTAGTATGGGTAATATATTTACCGGATCCGATTATTGTGGTTTGTGTAGAGGTGTTGGCAAGGGTTCCAAGCAGGTTTCCGGCATTGTTTTGGGGGCTTGCCTGAAATCCAAATTTGCTATGTCCTGCCCGGGTAATGGTTGCAGTTACCTGGTAAGTGCTTCCAGGCATATATCCGGTAATGGGAACATTAGAGCTAATGGCCCCGGATATAGTTTGAGGAAGCGGCCCGGCATGGCATACCGTACAGGTTTTATTGTCGAAGGGAGACCCGGTGTGACCTGCAGGAGCTGCACCCGTAGATTGGACATGCTGACCCTCCCCGGAAAACCCAAAGAAAAGAAGGCTAATAATGGAAACAAAAAAAAAAACAAAAAAAATGAGTAATGGTTTTATCATATTAATCTCGGTAGAAAAACAAAAATAACATTTTCCGGTTGAAAGTAAAAACTGGCCTTTTTATCTTTATTTTCGACACCACCAATGGACATTTCAGAGATTCTCAATCATTCCGGAGAAGAAAGAGCTTCGTATTTCGGTGCTGTTTCTCCACCCATATTCCAGACTACCAATTTTTGTTTTCCGGATGTAAGCAGCATGCGGGAAAGCCTGAAAAAGGAAATGGAGGTTCCTTTCTATACCCGTGGCTTTAATCCGACGGTGGGTATTCTACGAAAAAAAATAGCCGCCCTTGAAAAAGCCGAAGACGCCCTTGTCTTTGGAAGCGGCAGCGCTGCCATTGCCTCTGCTGTATTGAGTGTGGTTTCCTCCGGCGATCATGTGCTTTGTGTTTCCAAACCCTATTCCTGGACCCACTCGCTGTTGTCGAAATATCTGGCAAAGTTTAATGTTGCCTCCGATTTTTCCCCGGGTGGAGATGCGAAGGAATTTGAAAAACAGATTCGTCCCGAAACGAAGTTGATTTATCTGGAAAGTCCCAATTCGCTAACCTTTGAAATTCAGAACCTGGCTGCCATTGCCGCAATAGCAAAATCGAGAAACATTGTAACCATTGCCGATAACAGCTATGCCAGTCCCCTCAACCAAAGTCCTATTTCTCTGGGCATTGATTTGGTGGTTCATTCGGCCAGCAAATACCTGAACGGCCATAGCGATGTGGTGGCAGGAGTTGTGGCCGGTAGCAGCGAAAGGATAAAAAAAATGATGGCCACGGAGTTTATGACTTTGGGAGCCATAATTTCACCCCATGATGCCTGGCTGATATTACGCGGACTCCGCACTTTGGAAATCCGGGTAAACCGCAGTTCCGAATCGGCGGTAAAGGTGGTGTCTTTTCTGGCCTCACATCCATGTGTAGAGACCCTTTATTATCCCATGCTAGAATCCCATCCCGGTTCCGACATTGCTAAAAAACAAATGTGCAAGGGGGGTGGACTTTTGTCGATGAAAATTAAAACAAGTGACGAGGCCGGGATTGAGCGATTTTGTAATTCCCTGAAGCGGTTTTTGCTGGCCACCAGCTGGGGCGGGTATGAGTCATTGGTTTTCCCTGTTTGTGCCGTTCAGGCTTCGCGTAGTTTTGAAAACCCCCTGCCCTTTAATCTGGTGAGGTTGTATATCGGCCTCGAAAATCCTGATGACCTCATTTCCGATCTGAAGCAAGCTTTGGAAAAAGTTTAAGGAGCTCTTTTGAATTCCTGTTCCCCATGGGAATTATTTCAAAGGGATGAGGTAATGTTCCCAATTCGAGATTCTTTGCCGGACCCAGTCCAATGTAACGACCATCAGCAGTTTTTAGGTTCCAACCCTCCCCGTTTCGTTCAGGAAAAACTACAAGTCCATTATTAAATTCTTTTACCCCTGCACAAAGTGCTACTCCCGAATCACAGTTTCCAAAAAATGCTTTTCTAAAACTTCGGAATACAATACCACCTGAATCGGAAGAAAAGCCGGAAAATGCCTCCCAAAATCCCGGTGAGGCCCGATCGGCCATGAGTGTGTCCTGACGGGAAAGGTCGTGACAAACAAAACCCTCCTTCATGCTTTTCAGGAAAAAGCCCCATCCCTGAGAAAGGGGTGCACCGGTGAATAAAATTTCTTTTTCGGGGTTTGATTTTCCTGTTGCCGCTTTAGTATCATGCTTAAATAAATATCCCGCCACAGGATTTCCTTCAAATGAGTGTTGGGGAACATAAGGCTCTTTGGCAAACAACAATTGAAGATTGGGTTTGTTAATTAATTCGGAAAGGAATACGCCTTTCTCTGTTGGACCAAAATGTCCGTCCCAAAAAAAACAATACTCTCTCACTAAAAAAGGAATTTTGTTCAAAGAAGAAACTTCAAAAAACCTGGTTACATCGTAAGGATCGAGATCGCAATAATACCAAATAGTAGGATCCGTGGAAAAAACAGGAAGGGGTTCGGACTGAAGATTTCTTTTGATTTCATTGGCAATGTCCTTTTTGAGCCATGTATCGCCAGAATCGGGTTTAATAAAGTCTGTCTTTTCTCTTTCAAACCAGACAGGCAACATAAAAACAAATGCTAAAACAATAACGAACACATGATTTTTTATCGGTTCCAGCATTCGGGAAACTGTAATGGAAATTAAAATAGCAAACCCGGGAAGAACGGGTGCAAGGGTTCGTAATAATCCGGCCGATCCGAGTGATCCTTTCCAGAACAGATAGCTGTGGGCCAGAACATATAGCCAAACCCAGCCAAGGAGAATCAGCAGGGGCGACCCCGGAAACTTTACATAGGAAGTAGTTTTCAAAAAAAGACAAAGAAGGGAGCCCAGCAAGGCGAGTGAAAAAAAAGACCAACCAGAAAAATCACCCATACGTTTAAAAAAATGGAAAAAATCTCCTGCATTATGATAGGCTGACTTGCCCATATAAGGATCGGAGGTAAAAAGCCAAAAAATATCCTTAAATAAAAAGGCGCCCCACAATCCAATAATGACAAGCCCTGTTCCTAAAAAGGGAATCAATCGGTATTTTCCGTTACCTATCAAAAAGGGGAGTCCCAAAACTATCAGCAGCCAGCCTTCGGGTCTGGCAAAGGGGGCGAAGGAAACCAAAATGGCAAACCCCAGAAAGCGCTTACGGACAGCCAGAAACAAAGCAAGAGAAAAAATCAGTCCCAAAAAAATTTCGGTCATGGTGCTTGAAGACAGCAAAGACCAAAGAGGGAACAGTGGTAAAATAAAAATAGGAAGCCATGGGGTTTTTATGGTTAGCTCCTTCAGGATTCCATAGCAGACTAGCCCTGTTGCAAGGGAGCAAACCATATTAAACCCAATAAGTCCTCCAATGCCAAATTGGGAAAACGGGCTGGAAAAAAAGGTAAAAAGGGGTTTGCCCCAAAGATCCAGAAAGAGATGGGGGTGGTTCCATGAATAGCGGGATATTCCGTAATGAACAATGGCGTCGCCTCCGCCTTCGGGTTCTTCATTAAACCACGCTAACACCAGATAAATACCCAATGACATCAGGCTACCGGCGACGATTACAGCAGCAGAAAGGAAGGACTTTTGCCGGAGCATTAATTGGTTTTTGGCGACATGTATAAAGGGGAGAAGAAAGTTACAATACTTTTTTAAAATAGCCCCTTCCTATAAAAATTGGGGTTGTGTAAAGCAGGAGGTTGTGGCGAGGACAGCGAGGATGCCTCCAAACATCCCCACTTGGTGGGGATCGTCAGGACCCGCAATTTCCAACAGGTTTGATCAAGCGGACTTTGTCTACTGAAGCCCTCCGGGATTATCTAACTAAATGAAAAAAAATACTAAGCCCTCCTTCGCTCCCCTCACCTGGTCGGTTCGCGGAGCTTCGGAGGGCGAAGGTGGACCCGGCGGGAGTCGAACCCGCAACCTTTGGCTCCGGAGGCCAACACTCTATCCAGTTGAGCTACGGGTCCTTTTTTGCCTGTAAAAACGGGGCAAATATACACATTCCCAAGGCAATATATTGCCGGGTTAACCGTTATAAAAGCCCAGAGATTTTGTATCTTCGGGAACCCCAACCGTATGCGCTTTTTAGCTGTAGCTTTTGTCCTTCTGCTTTCCGGCCTTTCGCAGGCCCAGATTGGTATTGGCCAATGGCGCGACCATTTACCCTATAAAAAGGGCATTGCCGTGACCTTTTCCTCAGAAAAGGTTTGGTGCGCTACCTCCGGCGGCCTTTTTGAATACCACAAAAACGACAATACCGTTAAACGTCTCGGAAAATTTGCCGGGTTCTCTGATGTGAACCCCTCCGATGTTAAATACAACCCCTATAACAACACCCTGATCGTAACCTACAAAAACGGGAATATCGACATCGTTGACGGAATGGCCATCATAAACATCAGCGATGTTAAAAGAGCCCAGATAGTAGGCAACAAAACCATTAACAGCGTGTTTTTGAGAAACGAATTTGCCTACCTCGCAACCGGTTTTGGCATAGTGGTTATCGATACCAAAAGAAAAGAAGTTAAAGACACCTATTTTATCGGAACCAATGGAGGCAACATCTTTGTGCGCGACATTACCATTAACACCACGCATATTTACGCCGCAACCGATAGCGGCGTTTTCCGCGCCTCGCTTTCCAGTTCTAACCTGGCCAACTTTACGGCATGGTCGAAAATTCAGGGACTTCCACAGGGAAAGTTCAACACCATTTGCTCCTTTAATAACAAGGTGTATGTAAACTATTCCAAAGCACTCACATCTAATACCTACGCCCAGGATACAGTTTATGTTTTCGATGGCGCTTCCTGGACCCATAATTTCAGTCCCGCCTCGGGCTACAACTGCTATTCCATTGAGGCAATAAACTCCCATATTGCCTTTGCCAACGACGGGTATATTGATGTTTACGATGCCAATAATCAGCTTATAGATCATATATGGACCTACCTCAATCGTTTCATTGCCCCCCGACAAGCAGTAATGGAAACCCCGAAACTGCTTTGGGTTGCCGATGCGGATGTGGGTTTGGTGCGGGTTGAAAATGTATGGAACGTTAACGGCTATGCTCCTTCCGGACCATCTACCCCTAAATCTTATGCACTGGATCTTAAAAAAGAAGTGCTCTGGGTTGCTCCCGGGGAAAGAAATGAACTATGGGACAATGCCCCGAATCCGAACATCGACGGTATTTTTTCTTTTTCGGATATTACCTGGCGAACCATTAACCGGGAATCGCAAACCATTTTAGACTCCATTCGCGATATTGTTTCGGTAACCATTAACCCTTCCGACCCCAATCAGGTTTTTGCCGGCTGTCTGGGCAAGGGCCTGATTGAAATAAACAATGGCACCGTTACCCGGATTCACAATCAATACAACTCTTCCCTTGAAGTAAGAGGCGACGACCCCAACTCCGGATGGGTAGCTTCCTTTGGAAGCGTTTTCGACAAAGACGGAAACCTTTGGGTAACCAACGCAAAATCGAACCGGCCCCTCTCTGTAAAAAAAGCAGGCGGGGGTTGGCAGTCTTTTTCTTTTGGCCCCAACCTGCAGCAATTGCTAATAAGCAATGTAATTGTGGATCAACGCGGTTACAAATGGTGTGTGCTCCCCCGCGGTGGCGGACTTCTGGTTTTTGATCACGGTGCAGACATATCCAATACCAACGACGACCGTTTTAAAAAATTAGGCACCGGTTCCGGAAATGGCGGACTACCAAGCGCCGAGGTATATTCCATCGTGGAAGACCTGGATGGCGAAATCTGGGTAGGAACCGATAAAGGCGTTGCTGTGTTTTATTCACCTGAAAATGTTTTCTCCGGCGGAAATTTTGATGCCCAGCAAATTTTTGTTCAGCAGGACGGACACACCCAAATACTTTTCGAAACCGAAATTATTACTTCTATTGCTGTTGATGGTGCGAACCGGAAATGGGTAGGAACCCAAAACTCGGGTGTTTTCCTGATTTCCCAAGACGGTCAAAAAGAGGTGTATCATTTTACCGAAAACAACAGCCCCCTGCTGTCCAATTCCATTACCTCCATTGCCATTGATCACAAATCAGGAGAAGTGTTTTTCGGAACCGCCAAAGGAATTGTTTCCTTCCGAAGCACGGCTACGGAAGGAGGCGAAAATTTTGAAAATGTATATGCATTCCCGAATCCTGTTCGTCCCGACCATAACGGAATCATCGCCATTCGTGGTTTAGTAAAAGATTGCGATGTGAAAATTACCGACATCTCCGGCGTGGTGGTAAATGCCACAAAATCATTGGGCGGAACCGCCATCTGGGACGGAAAAACATTCTCAGGCGACCGCGTTCATAGTGGCGTTTATCTTGTGTTTTGTTCTACTGAAGACGGCTCCAAAACCTACGTTACCAAAATTCTGGTGATAAACTAATCCACAGGATGCTCATCACCACAAGAGGCATTGTTTTCCAAACTCTTCCCTACTCCGACTCTACCGTAATTGCCAAAATTTATACCGAAAATTTCGGACTTCGTTCCTATCTGATAAATGCAGCCCACAGTAAAAAGTCGGGCACTAAAGCCCGATTGCTCCAACCCCTTTCGCTGATCGAAATTTCTGCCTATGAAAAAGAAAAGAAAACCCTGAACCGGGTAAAAGAAATCCGAAACGAGCTTCCCCTGAATTCATGCCTTTCCCGCCCGGAAAAAATGGCTCTGATTTTTTTCATCAACGATATTCTTCGCCATTCGGTTAAGGAAGAAGAAAAAAATCCTCTCCTTTTTGAATTTCTCCATTCCTCCATTCAGGTGCTTGAACTGGAAGAGCGGAATGTAGCCAATTTTCACATTTCGTTTTTGATTCAACTGTCCCGGTATATGGGCATTTTCCCATCCGGAAACTATTCGCCCTTTTGCCGGTTTTTTGACCTCGAAACGGGTTGCTTCGCACCGAAGCAACCGGCACACCCCAATTTTTTTAACCCCGAATGCAGCGAGCTTCTGTTTCGCTTCTGCCAGTCAGGCTTTCGGGAATCGCCGGAAATACCCCTTGGCGGGGCACAACGACAAGAGCTTGTGGATGGTTTGATTACCTATTACAGAATCCACCTCGATCCCTTTGGTGATATAGAATCTCACCTCATTTTACGGGAAGTAATGAAATAAAGGCGTAGGCGTTCTTCCATTGTTTATTTTTACCCCATGCGTTTTGTGTATGCCCTGCTGGCTGTATTTTCCATCACCCTTTTTGCTTTCTCGGTAGTATTAATCCTCCCTGCCTATGTAATTATCTTTTTGTTGTTTCCAAAATCAAAAGCCCCGCATGCGGCCCATGGCCTTTCAAGATTTTGGGCGTATTATGTTCTGATGATTACTTTCATAAGGCCGGTCATAAAAAACAAAAACCTGATCGACCCCAAAAAAACCTACATATTTATTTCAAACCATCAGTCACAGCTTGATATTCCTTTTTACGCCATTTCCTGCCGAAACACATTCCGGTTCCTTGCAAAAAAAGAACTCACTAAAATTCCCCTGCTGGGATACATTATTAAAAACCTTTATCTCACCGTAGATCGGGCAGACAAAAACGACCGGCACAAAAGCATCCAAACCATGTCGCATAGCTTATTGCAAGAAAAGATTTCGGTTTTCCTTTGTCCGGAAGGAACCCGAAACCGAACCTCCGGCATTCTTTTGCCCTTTAAGGATGGAGCCTTTCGGTTGTCTGCCGAAACCGGGGTTCCCATAGCCGCACTGATAACTTATAACAGCGGTAGCCGCAACAATCCAAAACAACCCCTTTCGTTGATTCCGGGAACCATCGAGGGAGAATGGCTTGGTGTTTTTGACCCTCCCGGTAAATCTTCCGAAAGTGTTGAAAAATTAAAGTCGGATATTTATCAGCTTATGGAAAACAAAATCAGAACTTTCAGGAATGAAAAAGAAAGGTAGTATTAATGCCGGGAACCTGTTTCTTATGTTGGGAGCCATTGTGCTTTTCGCCATTCCGTTTTATTATCGCCAATACAAAGAACAACAAAAGGGCAAACCTGCCGACCCCTGTAAATATTCCTCTGCCATGCATCCGGCGACGGTGCTCAGGATCCAGGAAAAAAACCGCGAAAACTTTGAAGTGTTTTTTTTGGTTCCCACCGAAGAAAACCGGAATGATACCATTACCTACTCCTCACAGTTTTCTTCGTATGCAAGTCAGGATCAGCTCAACCGGAAAAAAATTATTCCCGGCGCAGTATTTACCTGGCAACACATGAAACTCGACAGCGGGTCATGTGAGCCCGAAATTGGCGTTTTAATTCTTGAACCTTTTAAATAAGCAACATGTCTTCTTTTGAAACATTAAAAAATCTGGTTGAAATAGACTCCCCTTCGGGATACACGCAAAAAGCCTGTGATTATGTGGTTTCGGTAATGAAGAGCTATGGCAGAAAAGCAACTCTTACGAATAAAGGAGCCGTAAAAGTTTCCCTTGGCGAGAAGCCAAAGCTTGCCATAGCTGCTCATGTTGACACCCTCGGGCTGATGGTGAGCGGGATTAAATCTAACGGGACATTAACGTTTACCAATATTGGCGGCCCCTCATTAACTTCGGCAGAAGGAGAATATGTGAAGATAATTACCCGAAAAGGAAAAACATTTACCGGCACCTTGCTCCTGAACAATCCTTCTTCTCATGCCAATAACAAACGGGAGGAAGAGAAAAGAAATTATTCCACCATGCATGTCCGGATCGACGAAGAGGTGTCATCGAAAAAAGAAGTTGAAAAGCTGGGAATTGCAACCGGCGATTTTATTTGTTTTGAGCCCCGTTACCGCGAATATGCCAACGGTTTTATCAAATCGCGGTTTATGGATAACAAAGCGGGTTGCTATGTTTTGTTTGAGATTGCCCGGCGGCTTAAGTCTCAGGTGCCGGTGGAGTTGCTCTTTTCAAATTATGAAGAGGTGGGGCATGGCGGCTCGGGAGGTTATAGCGAAACCATTGAGGAGTTGCTGGTAATTGATATGGGTGTTTTGGGCGATGATTGCCAGGGGAAAGAAACCGCCTGTTCCGTTTGTGTAAAGGACTCATCAGGCCCTTATGATTTCGGCATGCGGTCGCGGTTGGTGGAATTGGCAGAAAAAAATAAGATTCCTTTTGTCCAGGATGTTTATCCCCACTATGGCTCCGACGGATCGGCAGCACTGAGAGCAGGAAAAGATTTCAGGGTTGGGTTGATCGGGCCCGGGGTGGCTGCGTCGCACGGCGTAGAAAGAACACATAAGAAGGGCATAGAAGCTACCATAAATCTCTGCCTGGCATACATAAAAAAATACTATGCCGGAAAATAGCCCGGTAAGAAAATTTTGGAAATGCCCTTCATGCCAGCGCATATTTAAAGCCAGGAATCAATGGCATTCCTGCCGGAAAGTTGAGGAGGAAGTCCCCCTGAAAAAGTCCTCTCCGGAAGTTTTGAAAATGTATCAGGAGGTAAAAAAGTTTTGCGCTTCTCTGGGAAAGGTTCACACCTCTATTACAATCAATGCCATTTTCATTAAATGCCCATCCACTTTTGTTGCGCTGAAGCCGGGCAAAAATTGGCTCGATGTTGAGTTTTTTACATTGGCGGAGGAAACCGGGTTTCCGGTTTTTAAAAGTGTCAGGGTTTCTAAAAATCGCTGGGCCTGCAAGATCAGGTACGAAGGAGAAAAAGAAATTTGGGCGGTGATAAAAAAATACATTCGGGAAAGCTACAAGATCGTCCAAAAAAAAAGGCCCCTAAGGGCCGGTGATTGAGAGGGGGTAAGCAGGTCAGACTCTTTGACCGCTGGGAGCAACTCCGTAACGATCGCGCAATTTATCATCGTATTCGTCGGCATAGCTTCCAACCCGGTTAAACATAGCCTGGGCTTCACTTTTATCAAGGCCTTCAAGTTCGCGAATGGTTTTTATGTAAGCCCAGTTTTTATAGATGGTAAAAGCAACCCCGTAAAGGTTGTGATTGATTTCAAGCAGTTCTTTGGTGAACAGATGCTGGTTATTAATAGGAACCTCAATAACGGGAGCCATAATCTGGCAATAGCCGTAGTCGGTAAGGTTTCCATCTTTGTCTTTCGTTTGCCAAACATCTACCCAGATGCTGGCCGAGCCGCGTTTTAGGTTCCACTGGCCTGCGAGTTCGCCCCGGCAAGCCGCAGGGTCAACACCCAGATCGCGGATAATTTCCTCGATCATGTTGTAATAGTGAGAAATAGCTTCCATTTTTCAGAGGTTTTGGTAATACATTATTTTTAGCCCCAAAGGGAAAACAAAGATAGTTTTTCCCCAATGTGAACCAAGGGTTCAGGGGTTTTTATTTACATATATTTCCCCTATCTTTACCGGGAATTGGCTCATGTTCAACCAAAAAAAAGAAAACATGTCAAAAAATAACGGACCCGACAGCGGAACGGTAAATATTATTGGTGCCGGTACACTTATCGTAGGAGATATTACCACCGGAGGCGACATTCGGATTGACGGGACTTTGCAGGGAACGCTGCAGGTAAAGGGCCGTCTGGTGCTGGGTGGTTCAGGGAAAATAGAAGGTGAGGTGTCCTGTACCCATGCTGATATTTCAGGAGCCGTAAACGGCAAGATTTCCGTGAGTGATTTGCTTGCCTTAAAATCCAGCGCACAGATTACCGGTGAAATTGTTACCAATAAACTGAGTATTGAGCCGGGTGCTAATTTTTCAGGCACCTGCCAAATGGCCGGAAAAACAACCGCCGCCACTAAAAAAGAACCGGAAACAAAAGAGGAAAAAGCCCTGGCATATTAAGAGCTAAGCCGGGAGCCGAAGAGCAAAACAATCCTTGAAAGGCATTTCAAAAATTTATGTAAAGTTTTCACTGCTAACGGCTTTACTTTATATCCTTATTTTCTTTTTTTCCCAAAGCCCCTCTCTTTCCCACCTTACAAGCCTGCCGGTATGGTTTATCCCCGGATTTTACGGGCTTGTCTTTTTCGCCCACTCTGCCATACTTTTGAAGGCCTCAAAGGGAAGTCCCCAGGAATTTGTCCGGGCTTTTATGGGCCTAACCTCCATTAAACTGTTTGTTTTGCTTGGCATTCTTGTGGTTTTGTTGTTCGGAGGCATTCCAAGGCCAAAGCTCTTCGCCCTGTGGTATCTGGGCTGCTATTTTCTGTATTCTTCGTTGGCTGTCCTTAGCCTTTACCGGCACCTGAAAAACAAGGCTTAATCGTTGATTTCAGGGCCTTTGTAGCCCTGCCCGGCCCATTTGCATTATTGTGAAAAAAAGAAGGCGTATATCGGGGTCGGGAACATAATATTTATATAGCTTTGCACCCGATTTTTAAACCCTCCGAGGCTATGCCAACCACCATAAAGAGGATGCTATTGCGGAACCTGTTTCTCCTGTTATCTTTTTTCCTTTTTGCCCCCGGACTTCTTCTTGCGGGCGACCCCGAAGATGTTATAAGGGACACCGCCTCTGTTGTTGCCCGGGAGCCGGAGCAAATCCATGAAAATTCCGGAAAATTCGATGCCGGCAAAACAATAATTGAACACATTACCGATGCACACGACTGGCATGTGATTGGTCATTTTTCCATTCCCCTTCCTGTTATTATTTACCATCCTGACCGGGGATTATCTGTTTTTTCTTCCGGGAAGTTCCACCATGGAGAAAACACTTATGGCGGATATATGCTGAAGGGACAGAAAATTATGGCTGTTCAGGAGACTGAATCCATCCCCGTTTCCCAGGCCACCGTGGATGAGGCCGCTTCAGAAAAGGTTTGGGATTTCTCCATTACCAAAAACGTATTGTCCCTGTTTATTTCCTGCGCCCTTTTGTTTTTCATTTTTTACACGGTTGCCAAAACCTATCAAAAACGGGAGGGTCTTGCCCCAAAAGGATTACAGTCGCTGGTTGAACCCCTGATTATTTTCGTGCGCGATGATATTGCCCGCAGCAGTATCGGTGAAAAGCACTATAAAAAATTCCTTCCCTTCCTGCTCACGGTTTTCTTTTTCATCTGGATAAATAATTTGCTGGGCCTGATACCCATCCCTTTAATTGGAGGCACCAACCTAACCGGTAATATCGGAGTAACCCTTACCCTTGCCGTTTTCACTTTTGTAATTACTACCATTAGCGCCAACAAAAATTACTGGCAACACGTATTTGCCATGCCCGGGGTTCCTGTTGGAATTCTTTTCCTGCTAACCCCGATTGAAATTCTGGGAGTATTTCTCAGGCCTTTTGTGCTTATGATTCGACTTTTTGCCAATATCACGGCCGGCCACATCATTGCTTTGTCTTTCTTTTCGCTGATATTCATCTTCGGCGAAATGAGCACAGGATTAGGCTTTGGAGTTGCCGTGGTATCACTGGCCTTTACCATATTTATGACTGCCCTGGAATTGCTCGTAGCGTTTTTACAGGCTTATGTGTTTACTTTATTGTCGGCCATTTATTTTGGTTCGGCCGTAGAAGAACACCACGGCGATCATCACTAAGAAAAAAAAGGCCCCACCGGTTGTGTTTCGTTTCCGGGAAAGGCTGAAAATAAAAAACGAAGCATAAAACTAATCCTATGTTACTTAACATTTTGCTTGAAGCAGTACCAAACATCGGTCTTGGTTACGGGGTTGCCGCCCTGGGAGCAGGACTTGCTGCATTGGGTGCAGGTGTAGGTATTGGACGCATTGGCGGTTCCGCTCTTGAGTCTATTGCCCGTCAGCCTGAATCGCTTGGTGATATCCGTGCCAACATGATTCTTGCTGCCGCCCTCGTTGAGGGAGCTGCGTTCTTTGCCATGGTTATCGGACTGCTGGTTATCTTCTTGAAGTAACCAATTCATCCGGGTTTTCGGCGGTTGGCCGAAAGCCCGGATTTAAAAACTAAAAAAATGGAATTAGTAAAACCCGAATTTGGATTGTTGTTTTGGATGCTGGTATCCTTCAGCACCATCCTGTTTTTATTGAAAAAATTTGCCTGGAAGCCCATTCTTAAAATGCTTCACGACCGGGAAGAGTCTATCCAAAAGGCTCTTGATTCCGCCGAAAAAGCAAAGGAAGAGATGAAAGCCCTTCAGGCCAACAACGAAAGAGTGCTTCTGGAAGCCAAAATTGAGCGTGACCGGATTTTAAAAGAAGCCCGCGAGTTAAAAGACTCCATCATCGGTGAAGCCAAAACAAAAGCCCAGGCCGAAGGGGAAAAAATGCTTGCCATTGCACGCGAGAACATCAACAATGAAAAAATGGCGGCCATTACCGAACTGAAAAATCAGGTAGCCAAACTTTCCATAGAAATTGCCGAAAAAATTCTCCGTGAAGAATTATCTTCTCAGGAAAAGCAAAAGCAACTTGTAAAGGCATTGCTCGACGACGTAAAACTTAACTGATCATGAAAGGCTCGCTTCTTGCCGTACGGTATGCCAAATCGCTTCTCGGTTTCGCCCTTGAACAAGGGGAGCTTGAGCGGGTGTATCAGGACATTCGCCTTATCCTCAACACCTGCAACGAGAACAAAGAACTCCGCGTGGTGATGAACAGCCCTATCATTGGCACCGAAAAAAAGAAAGAAATTCTGGAGTCTCTTTTTGGTAAGCACATTTCCAAAATTACCCTGGGATATTTTTCTTTATTGGCAAGCAAACACAGAGAAGGGTATATTATTCCTATTTGCGAGCAATTCATAGAGCAATACAAAAAGCACAAGCATATTCTTACCGCTGTTATCACAACCGCCACCGGTCTTGATGAGGAGGTGAGAGGACTTGTAAAAAAACTTATCAGCGATTCCTTCAAAACCGACATTGATTTGCAAGAGGTGGTGGACCCAAAAATCATCGGGGGTTTCGTGTTGAGGGTTGGCGACAAACAAGACGATACCAGCATAGCACGGAAAATCAGACTCCTTACCCGTACATTCAGCGAAAACCCATACATTAAAGAATATTAAAACAGCAAATAAACCATAGACATGGCAGAAGTAAAACCCGCAGAAGTATCTGCAATATTAAGACAGCAATTAGCAGGATTTCATACTGCATCGGAATTGGAAGAAGTGGGATCCGTATTGCAGGTGGGTGATGGTATTGCCCGCATTTACGGATTGAATAATGTGCAGTCCGGAGAATTGATTGAATTCGAAAACGGCCTGAAAGGAATCGTACTGAACCTTGAAGAAGATAACGTAGGAGCCGTTCTTTTGGGTGTTTCTACCGATATTAAAGAAGGCGACACGGTAAAGAGAACCGGAAAAATTGCTTCTATTCCTGTAGGAGAAGGCATGCTGGGCAGGGTGGTAAACACACTCGGAGAGCCTATTGACGGAAAAGGTCCCATCAAGGGAGAAATGTTTGAAATGCCTATTGAGCGTAAAGCTCCTGGAGTTATTTACCGTCAGCCTGTAAACGAACCCCTGCAAACCGGTATCAAAGCCATCGACGCTATGATTCCTATTGGCCGTGGGCAGAGGGAGCTAATCATCGGTGACCGTCAGACCGGAAAAACCGCTGTTGCTCTGGATACTATCATTAACCAAAAAGAATTTTACGAGGCGGGACAACCTGTTTTCTGTATTTATGTAGCCGTGGGTCAGAAAGGATCTACCGTTGCAAACGTTCAGCGCGTGCTGGAAGAAAACGGTGCCATGCCCTATACCGTTATTGTTTCGGCCACGGCATCAGACCCTGCTCCCATGCAGTTTTATGCGCCTATGGCCGGAGCTGCCATCGGAGAGTTTTTCCGTGATACCGGACGGCCGGCTCTGATTGTTTATGATGATTTGTCAAAACAGGCCGTTGCCTACCGCGAAGTTTCGCTGCTTCTGCGTCGTCCTCCCGGCCGGGAAGCTTATCCCGGAGATGTATTTTATCTTCACTCCCGCCTCCTCGAAAGGTCGGCAAAGATTAATGCCTCTTTCGATGTAGCCAAAAACATGAACGACCTGCCCGATTCTTTGAAGAACAAAGTAAAAGGTGGCGGATCGCTTACCGCTCTTCCCATCATTGAAACACAGGCCGGTGACGTTTCGGCTTATATTCCAACTAACGTAATTTCGATCACCGACGGACAGATATTCCTTGAGGCAAACCTGTTTAACTCAGGGGTGCGCCCGGCCATTAACGTGGGTATCTCGGTTTCTCGCGTGGGTGGTAATGCTCAGATCAAATCCATGAAGAAGGTAGCAGGAACGCTTAAGCTCGACCAGGCTCAGTATCGTGAACTGGAAGCTTTTGCAAAGTTCGGTTCCGACCTTGACGCAGCCACAAAATCGGTGCTTGACAAAGGTTCCCGCAACGTGGAAATCCTCAAACAAAATCAGTTCAGCCCATTAAGGGTTGAGCAGCAGATTGCAATTATTTACTGCGGAGCGAAAGGTCTTTTGAAAAACGTTCCCTTGAATAAAGTAAAAGAGTTTGAGGCCGATTTCCTTCAGTATATGGAAACCAAGCACAAAGACATCTTAAACGAACTGAAATCCGGAAAGCTCGACGAAAAAATTACCGGCACGCTTGAGCATGTAGCTGCCGACCTTTCAAAAAAGTACTCCGCCTGATACACTGAATTATGCCGAGTTTAAAAGAAGTTAGAACCCGAATTACCTCTGTTTCCAGCACACAGCAGATTACCTCTGCCATGAAAATGGTTTCTGCTGCAAAACTGAAACGGGCCCAGGATGCCATTACTCAAATGCGCCCATACGCCAACAAATTGCGCGATATTCTGGAAAATGTTTCTGCTTCTCTCGACGGATCTGAAGGACCTTATTCAAAGGTTAGAACCGTTAAGTCTGTGCTTCTGGTTGTTATTACGAGTAATCGGGGTTTGTGCGGTGGTTTTAATGCCAATATTATTAAGCGCGCCAACAAGCTTGCCAAAAATGAATTTGCCGGAAAACAAATTTCCGTGCTTTGCATTGGAAAAAAGGGCGGTGATTATTTTAAAAAGACAGAACACCGTATAATTGGCTCTGACATGCCTCGTAAGGTTAATGAGTTATACGACAAACTTACCTATGATAATGTGGCTCCTGTTGCCGAAAAAGTAATGGAGGCTTTTTTAAAAGGACAATTCGACCAGGTTGTTTTGGTTTATAATCAGTTTAAAAACGCTGCTTCTCAAATTGTAACTGCCGAGCCTTTCCTTCCCGTTTCACAGGGCAGCAAAAAACCCTGCAAGTCTTCCGATTATATTTTCGAGCCCTCCAAGGAATTCATCGTTCAGGATTTGATTCCCCGTTCGCTGAAGACCCAGTTTTACAAAGCCCTGCTTGATTCGCATGCCGCTGAACACGGCGCCAGAATGACCGCCATGCACAAGGCTACCGACAATGCCAGAGACATGTTACGCGACCTGCGTATTTCCTACAACAAGGCTCGTCAGGCTGCCATCACTAAAGAAATTCTTGAAATTGTAGGTGGTGCAGAAGCGCTGAACGCTTAATTGTTCAACCCTTCTTTTCTTTCACTTTCCGCTGTTTCATCCTCCCAGTGAACAAATGACTTTCGTTTTAGCTGAAGGGATTTAACCGGTGATATCACCAACGGAAAATTCTCAATTTTAACAGAACTTGTATCCAGGCCAAAGGCGTTCGCCTGCGACAGGGACCAATGTTTCAGGGTTCCGTAAATATCGAGGATGATCTTTTCAAAGACCGGAAACTCATTCTCAAAAGAGATGAATTTTTCAATAACGATAAACCGGAAGTCGCCGATAACTCCGCCACGACTCAACGACTCATAGCGAGAGGTAATATCCACCTCGTGATTCGACACCATGTCCTCAATAACTTTCCGGAACAAAAGATTTACCCGTGGAGCTTCCCGGAAACCCAGCTTAAAATCAACCCGGATAATATCATTGGGGGCGATTTCGGTTACGGCATACTCCATTCTGTAAGGTTCGTCAATAACATCCACATGCACCAGCCAGTAAATATCCGCCCGTTTGGGCCGTCGCTTCAGAATAGAGTAAATAACTTTCTGTTCAATTTCATCAGGTTTGTTGGAGCTGGTAAGATAAACAAGGTGAGTGGCATATTTGGGAATGGAAAGATCCTGGCTGAGATCTTTTATGACCGGAATAAAATCCTTCAATTTTACAAACTCCACATAGCTGTTTCTGATTCTTCTTCCCTCTTGCCATACCCACATTACAATAAAAAGGGTAGAAGCTATCATTAAGCTGACAAAGCCCCCCTCGGGAAATTTCTTCAGGTTCGCCACCAGAAAACTCGATTCAACGATGAGGAAGGTGAGGAAAAAGGAAATGAAAAAAGCAACCGGGTATTTTTTAATCCGCAGGTAAAAGGAAAGCAGTCGCGAAGACATAAACATCCCCAGAATAATTGTAAGGCCGTAGGCCGCCTCCATTTTCGAGGACTCCTGAAAATATAAAACAACCGCTATGCATCCTGCCCATAATAACCAGTTTACGCTTGGAATATAAAGCTGGCCTTTTAGGTCGGTGGGATATTTTATTTTGACCTTAGGCCAGAAATTAAGCCGTATTGCTTCGTTGATAAGCGTAAATGATCCGCTGATAAGAGCCTGGCTGGCTACGATGGTTGCGGCTGTAGCTATAATAACACCTGCCGGTCTGAACCAATCGGCCATGATGGAATAAAAGGGGTTGTTTCCCCCTTCAAGCACCTGCCCTGTATTTCCCAGCAACCACGCTCCCTGTCCGAAATAATTTAACAGCAGCATTGTTTTAACAAAAATCCAGGTGATGCGAATGTTTTTCCTTCCGCAATGACCCAGATCGGAATACATGGCCTCGGCTCCGGTGGTACAAAGAAATACGGCTCCCAGCAACCAAAACCCTCCGGGATACTTAACCAAAAGATTATAGGCGTAATGCGGAGATACCGCTTTCAAAACACCCCAGTCGCCGGCAAGCTGACCAATACCTAACACCCCAAGCATCACAAACCAAATCAACATCATCGGTCCAAAGGATTTCCCCACGAAGCTGGTTCCAAATTGCTGAATGGCAAAAAGCAATGTAATAATGACAATTACAATGGGAACCGTTTCCAGATGTGAAAATCCGGGTAACATCCGGAGTCCTTCAACGGCAGATGAAACGCTGATGGGGGGAGTAATTACGCCTTCTCCCAAAATGCAGCATCCCCCAATGAGAGCGGGATACATCAGCCATTTTACCTTGGTTTTCTTCACCAAAGTATAAAGAGCAAAAATTCCACCTTCCCCTTTGTTATCGGCGTTCAGAATTACAATCACATATTTCAGTGTTGTCTGCAGGGTCAGGGTCCAGAAAATACAGGAAATTCCGCCCAGAACCACATCGCGGTCAATTACATTTCCTTCGCCAACAATGGCCTTCAGTACATAAAGTGGAGAGGTTCCAATATCGCCGAAGATAATCCCCAGGGATACCAGGAGGCCGGCTGCAGTAATTTTACTATGCTGGGTATGATGTCCCGTGTGCACAACAGTGTTTAGGGAAAACAAAATTAGGTGTTTTAAGCACACCCACGATTAAAAAACAGCTTTTCTATACATCAAAGCCAAACTCGTCCTTTACCGATCCGCCATTTCGCTTCTCGGGGGATTGGGCTTTAGGGGGGGTACGCTTCTCTGATTTCCGGTTTTCTGCATCAGGTGGGGCTTCTACAAGGCGGAACTCTATTTGCTTTCTGACCAGATCGGCCTTTTTAACTTCAATCCAAACCTTATCGCCCAGGGTATATTTTCTTCCAAACCTTCTACCCAAAATGCGGTAGTTTTTCTCGTCATACACATAATAATCATCCTCCATGTCTTTGAGCCTTACCAGGCCTTCGCAAAGGTTTTCGAGCAACTCCACATAGATTCCCCATTCGGTAACTCCCGAAACCACACCCTCAAACATTTCCCCGGTTTTGTCCTGCAGGAACTTCACCTGCATAAATTTAATAGAGGCTCTTTCAGCGTCTGAGGCCAACTTTTCCCTTTCTGAGCTGTGTTTGCATTTTTGTTCAAGATCTTCCTGTTTCCCTTTCGGGGGCTCGGCATTCAGGCAATGTTGCAGTATCCGGTGTACCATCATATCCGGATAGCGCCGGATGGGGGAAGTAAAGTGTGTGTAAAAGTCGAATCCCAGTCCGTAATGTCCGATGTTTTTAGTGGAATAAACGGCTTTTGCCATGGTACGGATGGCGAGCAGCTCAATCGCATTGGCTTCAGGCTTTCCTTTTATTTCCCGATTCAGCTGATTGAGCGACTCTGCTGTGGTTTTTGGATTCTTTACATTTATCTTATAACCGAATTTTGAAATAAATTCCGAAAACTGGCTCAGTTTGTCGGGGTCGGGTTCGGCATGAATCCTAAAAACAAATGGTCTGGAACCTGGAATTTCCTGCTGCCCCGATCCAATTCCTTTCTTATGCACAAAAGCGGCAACTCTGCGGTTGGCAAGCAACATAAAATCCTCAATAAGGTGATTGGAGTCTTTCATTACCTTGAAGAAAACTCCTTCGGGTTTCCCCTCTTTGGAAAGTTTAAATTTAACCTCAACTTTTTCAAATCCTATACTACCTTTTTTAAAGCGGTCTTTCCGCAATGCTTTAGAAATGTCGTTCAGCGTTTTTAATTCTTCGGCAAAATCTCCCGTTCCGCTTTCCAGAATTTCCTGGGCTTCTTCATAGGTAAAACGCCGGTCGGAATGAATCACGGTTCGCCCGAACCATTCGCTGTAAATTTTTCCGGAAAGATCCATTTCAAATATGGCGGAAAAACAAAGTTTGTCTTCATGGGGCTTCAGGGAACAGAGGTCGTTGCTCAACACTTCAGGTAACATAGGAACCGTTCTGTCAACCAGATAAACAGAAGTTGCCCTTAGAAAAGCTTCTTTGTCAATAATGCTGCCCTCGGTAACAAAATGGGTAACATCGGCTATGTGAATGCCGATTTCAAATTTACCCGCTCCGGTTTCTTTGATGGAAAGGGCATCGTCGAAATCCTTTGCGTCGAAAGGGTCTATGGTAAAAGTGGTTGTCTGACGAAGATCTCTGCGCTTTGAAACTTCTGCGGAGGAAATTGCTTTAGAAATATTGTCGGAGGCTTTGAGCACATCGTTGGGAAATTCATACGGCAAGCCAAACTCTTCCAGGATAGCATGAATTTCTGTGTTGTGATCGCCGGCCTTTCCCAGCACGCGCAAAACTTCACCAACCGGATTGTCTCCTTTGGGATATTGGGTGATTTTTACAACGGCTTTGTCTCCGTCTTTTGCCCCTTTGAGGGCATTGTGTGGGATAAAAATGTCGGACCCGAATTTCAGATTGTCGGGAACGAGAAAACCATATTTTTCCGATAGCTGCAAGGTTCCCACCACTTCTTCTTTGGCCCTTTTAATAACCTCCACTACCCTGCCTTCGCCTCTTTTCCTTCGGGAGCCTCCAATGAGTTTTACTTTTACGGTATCGCCGTGAAGTGCGGTTCCCATATTGGCTTCCGAAATAAAAACATCTTCTTCGGTGTCTTCTGAAACTAAATACCCCGCTCCGGAACTGATTCTGTCAAGCCGGCCTATAATGGAACGGGATTTTTCTTTCCACACAAATTTGCCTCGTTCCGGTTCAAGCGCCATTCCCTTTTCCCTCAGGTCGGAAAGGATAATGGTTATCAGTTGTTTCTGGGAATGATCTGAGATGTTTAGTTTGGAGGATACCTGCTTGTAATTCAAGGGCTTCCCCCCTGAGTCGCGTAACACTTCTATTACTTCTTCAAAGAGTAGTTTTTTGGATTTCCTTTGCGACTTTTTACGTATTTTTGACATTGTTACGGCGGGCATAAAGTTAACCATTTTATACCCGCTTTTTTATGAATGTGTTTTTTAACTTCCTGAAACAAACTTCTGCATGAAGAATCTCATTACCCGTTCTCTTACTCCACTGATGGTTTTTCTCCTTTTGGGCGCCTTCAAATACGGCCAGGCTCAGATTACAGCCGGCCCTGGGCAGTCAATTTGTGTTCCCAACTGCGCTACCCTCAACGCCACCTATACCCAAACTTTTTCCACTTCCTCATATAGCGTAGCTTCAATCCCTTACGCCCCAGATCCCTTTAATGTGGGAACCGCCTTAACCTGGCAGAGTAATGGTGACGACGAGGTACATGGCCCTTATAATATTGGTTTCGACTTTTGCTTTATGGGTTTTACCCGCCAGCAATTCTATATTGGTATTAATGGATGGGTAGGATTTAGCAACGGACCTACCACTTTCACCTCTGCCTCTATACCCAATATGGCCGGAACAGTTCCGAAGGATTGTATTATGGGTCCCTGGCAGGATTGGTATCCTGGGTTTAACAATGTTGGCCAGGTTCGATACCAGGTTTTGGGAACCGCTCCTTTTCGTCGCCTTGTGGTTTCCTGGAATACAAGTCCTTTGTTCAGCTGCACAGCATTAACAGGAACTTTTCAGATTGTTCTTTTTGAAACAACCAACATTGTTGAAACCAGAATTCAAAACAAACCTGGTCCATGTGCATGGGCAGGCGGAACGGCCGTGCATGGAATCCATAATTTATTTGGAACCGTAGCATATACTGTTCCCGGAAGAAATTCCACACAATGGGTTGCCACCAATGATGCCTGGCGCTTTTCGCCCAATGGTCCTCCCGATTTCAATTTCGGTTGGTACAATGGCGCTACTTTGGTTTCTACCAGCCCAACCCCAAGTGTTTGTCCAACCACTACTACTACCTATACCGCTCAAATTACTTACAACTGTACGAACCTCACCTACACTTCACAAACTACCATTACGGTTGGAGTTGCTCCTGCTAATGCCGGAAACAACTCTTCCATTTGCACAGGTGGCAATGTTCAGCTGAATGGTACGGGCGGAGTTTCTTTTTCCTGGAGTCCTGCTTCAGGACTTAGCTGCACCACATGTCCTAATCCTATTGCAAGTCCGTCTGCCACTACTACATATACATTAACGGTAACCGATGCTTCGGGATGTACAGGGACATCTTCCGTTACGGTGACTGTTTTGCCTCCTCCGGTTGCCAGTGCGGGTAGTAATACTTCAATTTGTACGGGTGGGTCAACAGTATTAAATGGATCGGGCGGAACTTCCTATGTGTGGAGTCCGGGAACAGGATTGAGCAGTACGACCGTTTCCAATCCCACCGCATCGCCCACGGCCACCACAACATATACAGTAACGGTTTCCAACGGTGCCTGTACCAATACTTCTTCTGTAACCATTACGGTCAATGCCCTGCCTGTAGCTTCGGCGGGATCACCTGCTTCCATTTGCAATGGAAACAACACCCAGCTTTCCGGCAGCGGTGGAGGAACCTATGCATGGACTCCTTCGGCAAGTTTAAACAGCGGAACCATAAGCAATCCCGTAGCAAGTCCAACCAGCACCACTACCTATACCCTTGTTGTAACTGATGCAAACGGCTGTTCGGCTTCATCCACCGTAACGGTTACTGTAAATTCCGCCAGTGCAACAGCATCTGCATCCAATAATAATATTTGTCAGGGCGACACCACTCAGCTAAGTTCCACCGGTGGTGGTTCCTACAGTTGGTCACCTGCAACTTCACTTAGCACGACCACGGTTTCAAATCCCCTGGCCTTTCCCACAGTTACCACAACTTACACCGTAACCGTAACGGCCGCTAATGGGTGTACGGCTACCGCAACCACAACCGTTGTAATTAATATTCCTCCCAATGCTACTGCAGGGCCTGATACTGCATTTTGTGCGGGGGGCAATGTTCAGCTGAATGCTACCGGCGGAACATCCTATAACTGGTCGCCCGCAACCGGACTCAGCAGCACAACCATTGGCAATCCGGTTGCCAGTCCAACTTCTACAACCACATACACAGTAGTAATAACCACCGGAGTTTGCAGTGTAACAGATCTGATTACGGTTACCGTAAATCAAAATCCCATTGCTACGGCCGGAAGTCCCGTTTCGATTTGTTCCAATGGCCCCGGAACGCAGCTTGCGGGGGGCGGAGGCACAACTTACAACTGGTCGCCTTCCACGGGACTCAGCAGCACAACTATTTCCAACCCCATTGCCAATCCTACTGCCACCACGACCTACACTGTAGTTGTAGGAAATGCAGCGGGTTGTACTTCAACGGCCATGGTTACCATTTCTGTAAATCCTCCTCCCGTTGCCAGTGCCGGTAATAATGCTTCGGTATGTGCCGGTGGGAACACGGCATTAAATGCGAGCGGAGGCGTATCCTACTCCTGGTCTCCCGCTTCGGGACTTAGCAGCACCACCATTTCAAATCCGGTTGCTACGCCCTCTGCAACTACCACATATACAGTAACCGTAACCGACGCTAACGGGTGTACGGCTACTTCAACTGTAACGGTAACTGTAAATGCCGCATTTACCCTATCCTCTCCCACGAGCATTGATCAGACCTGTGGAAATAACGACGGACAGGCAACTGCAGGAACACCCAGTTCAGGAAGTTCCCCTTTTACCTATGCCTGGAACAACGGACAAACGGGAGCAACGGCAACCGGTCTTTCTTCGGGAAATTATGCGGTAACCGTAACCGATGCCAACGGATGTACCTCTTCGCAGGTGGTTTCCGTGAATCAGGTTATTGGAGCCAACGCAGCAGCTTCAGCAAATCCTCCGACAGGGCTTTACCCGCTGCCGGTTAATTTTACAAATAATTCATCCGGGGCAAACAATTACATTTGGAATTTTGGAGACGGGTCCCCGCTTTCAAATGCGCAAAACCCAAACCACACTTACCAAAATCCCGGAACCTATACGGTTACCCTTATTGTTTACAACAACTCGCCAAACTGTGCAGATACAATTTATTTAACCATTGTGGTTTTTGAAAACATTTCGGTTGTTATTCCCAACGTATTTACCCCAAACGGCGACAACATGAATGATTTTCTGGAGTTGGAAATTTCCGGTTTAAAATCAGCCACCATTTCCATTTTCAATCGCTGGGGCACTTTGATTAAAACCTTTGATCCCATTTCCGGAAAGTGGGACGGAAGAGTTGACGGAGGAGGTGATGCGGTTGACGGGACTTATTATTATGTCTTCACGGGAACAAAGTTCGACGACACCGTTATGCAGGAAAAAGGATTTATTTCCATATTGCGAAACAAATAAAAACTAATTTAAAAACCCCCGGCAAGCCGGGGTTTTTTTTGCCATGAACATTCTCCTGGCCGGCGGAACGGGTTACCTGGGTTCCCACCTTAGAAAAAAACTACATGAGGAGGGGTGTAGAGTTACCCTTGTCGTAAGAAAAGAGCCGGATTTGAAGTCCGGAGAAAAGTGCATTTACTGGAACGATCTTTCCTCTCCCGAAATTTTGGATGAAAAATTTGACGCGGTAATCAACCTGGCAGGAAAATCAATCCGCTGCAGGGACACCAACAAAAACCGGGAAAAAATACTTTCTTCCCGCCTGGAAACAACATCCGCACTGGCAAAATTTATGTCGGCCACAAAGCAAAAGCCCGAGGTGTGGATTAACGCCTCCGCTACCGGATTTTATGGCGAAACGGGCGAGTCCATGGCCGATGAATCCAGCCCCCCCGGAAATACTTTTTTTGCCGGGGTTTGTCAAAAATGGGAAGCAGCGGTAAAAGCTCCCGGAGTAAGGCAAGTGCTGCTCAGAACCGGAGTTGTAATTGGTAAAGCAAGCCCCTTATTAAAAATTAGTCGCCTGTTAGTTTGGTTAGGGCTTGGAGGAAGGCAGGGGTCTGGCAAACAATTGTTCTCCTGGGTTCATGAAGACGACTTCGTTTCTTCCGTTTGGTTTTTGCTAAAAAACACAGGATGTGAGGGTCCATATAACATTTGTGCTCCGGTTCCTGCTACCAACAAAATGTTCCAGGCCGAATTGCGCAAAAGCCTGGGATTCCCTTTTGGAATTTCTTCCCCGGAGTTCCTGATAAAAGCGGGAGGATTTATTACCGGAATGCCTGCAAATCTGGTTTTGGAAAGCCTGGGTGCCAAACCCAAAAAACTGATTGATGATGGATTTCAATTTGCATACCCTTCGCTTACCGAAGCCCTCAAAGCCTCAAAATAACAGGGAGTTTCATTTCTTTTCCGAATTCCGTAACTTTGCTGTAAATAAAACCCACACGATATGTTATCCAAAAAAATTGAAAGTTCGCTGAACCAACAAATACAACTTGAAGCCGAGTCTTCCCAGTTTTACCTGGCCATGGCTTCCTGGGCAGAAACCCAGGGCTTAAACGGGGTAGCTTCATTTCTTTATTCCCATTCCGACGAAGAGCGTATGCACATGCTAAAGCTTGTTAAGTACGTAAATGAGCGCGGTGGCCAGGGAGTAATTGCAGCTTTAAAGGCTCCTCCAAAAACTTTTAAATCTGTTAAGGCGGTCTTTGAGCAAATTCTGGAACACGAAATCTATGTGAGCAATGAAATTAACGGGCTTGTTGAGGAGTGTTTAAAAATCAAAGATTATACTACCCACAACTTTCTTCAATGGTATGTTTCTGAACAAATTGAAGAGGAAGCCCTTGCCCGCAACATTCTGGACAAGTTGAATCTTATCGGAAATGAAAAAGGAGGCCTCTATTTGTTTGATCGGGATCTTGAAGGATTTTCCGGAACGGCCAAAAAGCCTGACTAAAAGCAGCATGAGATTTTTCAATCAAATTAATCCCGGAACTTTGGTTTTGGGATTTTTTTTGTTCCCCGGATTTTGGGGATTTGCCGGAGGAGAGACAAATAAAATTACGGCCTCACCGGAAAAATTATTGGAACATGTTAGTTCGTTGTCCTCTATTTCGCCCGGAAGAAATTTTGAAAATCCCGGGCAACTTGAGAAGGCAGCAACCTATATCGAAGCCCAGTTGCTTTCATACGGTTTGAACCCCGAAAATCAAACGTTTCTTGTAGAGGGGAAAGTATTCCGGAACATTGTTGTAAGATTTGGAAAAAAAGAAGGGAAGCTCCTTGTTATTGGCGCCCATTACGACACCTGCGGGGAGCAGCCCGGGGCCGATGATAACGCTTCGGGTGTTGCCGGACTTCTTGAAATCTCCGCTTTGCTTGCCAAACTTCCTCAGCAAGAACTTGCGCCTGTAGAACTGGTTTTTTACACGCTGGAAGAGCCTCCAAATTTCAGAACAAGCAACATGGGAAGCTATGTGCATGCCGCCTCGCTTGCCGCAAAAGGAATAAAAATCAGGGGAATGATATCCCTGGAAATGATTGGATATTTTACCGAGGAAAAGGGCTCCCAAAAATTTCCCCTCCGCGTTCTGAAATTATTTTATCCTTCGCGGGGTAATTTCATTGCTTTTGTTGGGAAAACAGGGCAGGGACATTTTGTAAGAAGAGCCAAACGAAAAATGAGAGGTCCCTGTCCGGTTAGCATCTGCACGATCAATGCCCCCTCCAAAATTCCGGGAATTGATTTTTCCGATCATCTTAATTATTGGAAATTCGGATATAAAGCCATGATGATAACCGATACCAGCTTTTACCGGAATTTTGAATATCATAAAAACGGCGACACCCCCGAGAGATTGGATTATAAAAAGATGGCCGGCGTTGTTGAGGGAGTGATTCAATACATTTTAAAAACCTAAGGAAATGATCAAAGGCGTTCACACTATGTTTTACACTTCCGACCCGGAAGGCTTAAGAGCTTTTTTCCGCGACAAGCTTGGGTTTCCCTTTGTCGATGTAGGTGATAATTGGTTAATTTTTGATTTGCCTGAGGCCGACCTGGGTTGTCACCCCGCATCAAATACGGCCGGAGAAACAAACGGAACACCGAGCATTTCTTTTTATTGTGAGGATATAGAATCCACCATGAAAGAGTTAAAAGAAAAAGGAGTTGAGTTTACCGGCCTGCCCGAAAACCACGGTTACGGCCTCGTAACCCATATGAAAGCGCCCGGGGGATTGATGATTCAACTATACCAAGCCCTTTATAAAAAATAGTGCTCTTTCTTCTCTGTTTTGGCGAATTATGCCAAAAACTGGGCCAAAGAGATTTGGTTCAGGCAATTTTTGCCAAATCATTTTACTTCCAAACCCCCTTTTGCATCCTTTAGTTCGGTTTTCATTTCATTGGCAGCAATCCGTTTTATTCTGTATTGGAACCGCGCTTTCTTTGAAAATAAAAAATGGAAGCGATTACCAAAAACACAAAAGGTCTTGCCCTTGATATTTTAACAGAAGCTTTTGAAGAAAACCCTAATTTGAACTGGCTAATCCGAAAGGGAGGGAGCCGTAAAGAAAACATCCGCATAATTTGCGCCCATTGTCTTGATCTTGCCATGCTAAAAAAAGGAGCCTATATTTCAAACAACGGGCAGGGTGTGGCCCTTGTGTATAAAAGCACAGCTGTTGCTCCTTTGCTTCCGGCTCTTCCGGTTCATGTAAGGCTTGCAATAAGAGGGATTGGATTATCACGGGTTCCTCTGGTTGTTTTGCGTCGTTGGGAGGTTTCGAAATTACGGCCGAAAGAAGAGCATTTGTATGTTCAAATGCTGGCTGTTTCAAAATCTTCCCGATCCATGGCAGCCGCTATCGATTTAAGAGACGGCATTTATGCCTTAAGCAAAGAGCTAAACCTTCCTTTATATGCCGAAACCTCGCTTGAGCAAAACAAAAAGGTTTTTGAGCGCTATGGATTTCACCAATATCAGGTATTTCAGCCCCAAAAGGCCGGATTTACCTTGTGGTTTCTGAAAAAGCCCTGAAACGAAAATCCCAGAAAGAATGACCTAATCCTTGCCCATTTTCATTCGCCTTTCTTTCAGAAAAAAACACGGTGTTGGTAGCTAAAAGAAGAAAGGAAGGGGCTTTTAGAAAACGAATATTCGTGCCCTGCCCTGCCTTAGCGCAGGAATCCAGCCCAAGGCCAAAACCCTGAAAACCAGCTATGTTTTTCTGCAATCTCCTGTTATTTGTATTATTAAATCTTCATTAATAATGTACTGGTCTTGACGAAGGCCCGTCAGATTGTGTAAATTTGCCGGGATTTAATGAAAACATTGAAAAATAAACTTCGCTTTTTTACCTTGTTTTTTAAAACAGGCCTGTTGTGCTTTTTGATGCTTGGCTTTTCTCCGGGGCTGTTTTCTTTTTCTAAGTCCCCAAAGCCAATAGCGGTATTCGTGCCTTACGACTCCTCTTCCTCCAACCAGGAACTACCTGCTGATTCTTTTCCCCTTGAGTCTGAAGAAGGGAAAAATTGCGAGGAGTCTGAAACTGCTGGAGAGGCTTTTTGTCTTCCGCTAAATCAACGCTTCTTTCTCCCCTTGGCAAGTTTTTTTGCGGGGGATTTCTCATTGGGACTGATTTCCTTCTCCCTGGAAATTCACAGCCCCCCTCCTGAGTTCGTTCTGTAGTCTGTTGCTTTGGTTCTCAAAGCCCTTTTTTCCTTTTTGGGATAATAACCCCTTTTGTCTAATTTATTTTATTTGAAATGAAATCGATTTTTAATGAATGGAAACACGACTTGCCCGCAAGTATCGTGGTGTTTTTTGTGGCGGTTCCCCTCTGTCTGGGAATTGCACTGGCCTCCGGCGCTCCTCTTTTTAGTGGAATTATCGCCGGTATTGTGGGCGGTATTGTTGTGGGAATTTCGTCCGGCTCCCCCCTGGGTGTTAGTGGACCCGCTGCCGGACTGGCGGTAATTGTTCTGTCTGCCATTGCTACTCTGGGTGGAAGCTATGAAGCCTTCCTGGCCGCTGTGGTAATTGCCGGGATTCTCCAGTTAATAATGGGCTATCTGAAGCTCGGAATTATTGCCTACTATTTCCCGTCCTCGGTAATTAAGGGGATGCTTACAGGCATTGGGCTTATTATTATCCTTAAACAAATTCCCCACGCTTTTGGGTACGATGCCGATTTTGAAGGTGATTTGTCTTTTGTTCAGCCTGATGGCCAGACTTCATTTTCCGAGCTTTCGCACATGCTCAACTACATAACTCCCGGAGCCATAATTGTTACCCTGGTTTCCATGTTTATCCTTTTGCTTTGGGAATTGGTTTTGATGAACAAGCACAAATTTTTCAAAGTTGTGCCGGGGCCTCTTGTTGCTGTTGGTGCCGGAATCCTGCTAAATTACTTTTATAAGTCGGGAGCTCTTCCCTATTCACTTAAAGATACCCAGGTAGTAAGAATTCCTGTTTCAGGATCTATAGGAGAGTTTTTCGGGCAATTTACATTTCCTGACTTCTCTCTGTCGGTTCTTGCCAACCCTAACGTATATATTGTTGCGCTGGTGATGGCCGTGATTGCCTCGCTTGAAACACTTCTCTGTGTGGAAGCGACTGACAAAATGGATCCTCAAAAAAGGGTGACTCCTGTGAATAAAGAACTCAAAGCACAGGGTCTGGGAAATCTGGTTTCCGGATTAATTGGGGGCTTGCCCGTTACCCAGGTAATTGTAAGAAGTACGGCAAATATTACCTTCGGAGGCCGGACAAAATTATCTGCTATTCTGCACGGCTTTTTTCTCCTGATTTGTGCCATTCTGATTCCGAACATTTTGAACATGATCCCTTTGGCAACCCTCGCAGCAATTCTTTTTGTTGTGGGATACAAACTTGCCAAGCCGGCCATTTTCAAAGCTGTTTTTAAATTGGGCTGGGAGCAATATGTTCCCTTTATGGCAACCATTATCGGAATTCTCTTCACAGACCTGTTAAAAGGAATTGGCATCGGGATGGCCGTAGCGGTATTTATTATCCTGCGCCATAATTATAAAAATCCTTTTTATTTCCTAAAAAGTGCCGACACCGAAAAAAACGAGTTTCGTATCCAGCTTGCTGAGGAAGTATCCTTCCTAAACAAAGGCAGCATTCTTCAATTGCTGAACAACCTTCCAAACGATTCTCATGTAGTTATTGATGGCTCAAAATCAAAGGTAATTGATTATGACGCCCTCGAAGTAATAGAGAATTTTGTTGCGGGCTCCAAGCTGCGGAACATTTCGGTAGAATTAATTAACTTAAAAACCAAACAAAACACAACACTATGAGAACAATGACTTCGGATGATTTGAAAACCCTTTCCCCGGACGGGGCTTTAAAAATATTGATGGACGGCAACCTTCGGTTTGTTAAAAATCTGAAAGCCAACCGAAACCTGTTGCAACAGGTAAACGAAACTTCGAACGGACAAAATCCTTTCGCCTTTGTGTTAAGCTGCATCGACTCCCGCACCTCGGCAGAATTAATTTTTGATCAGGGCCTGGGTGACATTTTCAGTTGTCGCATTGCCGGAAATATTCTCAATGAAGATATTTTAGGAAGCATGGAGTTTGCCACTAAGGTGGTAGGTTCAAAGATCGTAGTTGTTCTGGGGCACACCAAATGCGGAGCCGTAAAAGGCGCGTGCGATGATGTGAAAATGGGAAATCTGACTGTTTTGCTTGACAAAATAAAGCCGGCAGTAAGTGCCGAAAAAACAGAATCCAAAGACCGCTCTTCCAAAAATGGGGTTTTTGTAGAAAAGGTTGCCGAGCTAAACGTTCACCTTGCCATTCAGGACATTTTGAAAAGAAGCCCTGTTGTTGCCGAACTGGTTAAAGAAAAGAAAATTGCCATTGTGGGTGGAATGTATGATGTGGAAAGTGGCAAAGTAACTTTTTATGAAGACGGAATAAATGTTTCGCTTGACGCCATCAAGGCACATAATAAAGCCATTCCTGCTTAAAACAAAAACCCCCGGCGAAACCGGGGGTTTTTTTTTAGTCTTCTTTCAGATTGTGATAAACGGCCTGAACATCTTCGTCTTCTTCTATCTTCTCCACCAAATCCAACACTTCCTTTTTCTGGTCGGGGCCTAACTCAGCCAGCGTATTGGGTATTCGCTGCATATCAGAGCTTAAAACTTCCAGACCCTTTTCCTCTAATGCTTTCTGCATGGCTCCAAAATCAGTGAATCCGCAATAAATAATTATTCCGTCCTCGTCTTCCGCAACTTCTTGCAATCCGAAATCTATTAATTCAAGCTCCAGCTCTTCAAGATTCACTCCGGATGGTTTCGCAATTTTAAAAACCCCCATGCGTTCAAATAAAAAATCAAGTGATCCGGTTTTTCCCAGAGCACCGTTAGCCCTGTTAAAATAAAGCCGGATATTGGCCACGGTGCGGGTAGGATTATCGGTGGCAGTTTCCACTACAATGGGAACCCCGTGAGGGCCATAGCCCTCATACACCAGCTCCTGAAAATCCTGTTGGTTCTTCTCGGTGGCCCGTTTTATGGCAGAGTCAATGTTTGCCTTGGGCATATTCACCGACTTTGCATTTTGAATGGCGGCCCTCAGTCGGGGATTAGTTTCGGGATTAGGTCCGCCCGATTTGGCTGCGATGCTTATTTCCTTGCCAATACGCGTAAAGGCTTTGGCCATTTTCGCCCATCGGGCAAACATCCGGCCTTTTCGTTTCTCAAAAATGCGTCCCATGGTGTTGAGGTTGATTCAGCACAAAAATAAAGAAATGCATCAGACAGGATTTCAAAAATGCTTCGTAATTTTAGTTTATGCGGATTCCCCTCCTGCTTTTACTTGCCCTGGCCTTTTCCCGGTGTGCCTCTCCTCCCTCCCCGGAAAATCTGCCCCAGGAAAATTCCGAGCGCTCTGGTGCTCCACCAGAAGAAAGCCAACTCCTGGTTTCTCCGCTAATTCGCGACTTAATAACTATTGCCAAAAAAAAGGGTTATTTTGTTTTAGGCGACACCTTTTCATTCCCTGGCCCCAATAATCGCTTCAGCCTTGTTAATCCCGATGCGTTCCTTGGAGAAAAAGAGTGGGTTTTAATGCAACAGGGGGCTTCGGCCAAAACCGTTTTCGGAAAACGCAACAGTCGGGGGGATACGGTAAAAATTTCTCTGGAAGAGTTCCGGTTTCTTTCTTATCAGGATGCGAACCGGGTTCAAAGCGCTCTTTTTGGTCCTGTTAGTTCTCCCTCCGAAAACCGCTTTCTTTCCCGACCTTTTATTTTGTGGATTCATGAGTCTTCCCTGTTTCATATTTTCACCCCTGATGAATCCGGGCGTGAAGCTATGGATTCTCTTCAGAAGCTTCTGGTGGAGATACAGTCGCCTGAATTGCCTGAAAATCCCTAATTTGCCTGCTGAAGTTTATGGGAAAGGATAAAAAAAACAAAAAGGATTCCAAGCAGAGCAGGCCGGCTTCCGGGAACAAATCCGATGGTAACCAGCCCTCCTCCCGCCTCAGAAACAGATTTCTCGGGATCATTCTTTTGGCTACTTTTTTGGTTTATCTGCCGGTTTTTTCTCCCGATAAAACATTTACAAACTGGGACGATCCCGGTTATGTCACTGAGCAGGTTCTGGTAAAAGATTTCAACTCAAAACGGATAAAAGAGTTGTTCAATCCCGCCACCCATGTAATGCTAAATTATCATCCGCTTACCATGCTTTCGCTCGCGCTTGATTACAAACTAGGGTACGATAAAAAAACGGGGAAGCTGAGCATCCGCCCCTTTGTAATTTCCAATTTACTGTTTCATCTAATTAATGCAGGGCTTGTATTTGCCTTTGTGTTGCTTCTGCTTGACAATAAACTTTGGGCGGCGACGCTCGCCGGTCTTTGGTTTGGAATTCATCCCATGCATGTGGAATCCGTTGCCTGGATTTCGGAGCGAAAAGATGTGCTCTATGGTTTTTTCTTTTTTGCCGGTCTTATTTCTTATCTGATTTATTTAAAGCAAAACAAAACCAAATTTCTGATTTTTTCTTTCCTCCTTTTCACGGCAAGCTGTCTCAGCAAAGCAATGGCAACGCCATTTCCGGTAGTCCTGTTGCTGATTGATTGGTTTAGAGGCAGAAAATTTACAACGAGGGTATGGATGGAAAAAATTCCCTTTTTCCTGCTTTCCCTTTTGATTGGGTATAATGCTGTGCTGATTCAAAGCAGGGAGGCCATTGCCGACTTCGAAATCTTTTCTCTGGGTCAACGCTTTATGTTTGCTTCCTATGGATTTGTAATGTATGTAGTAAAGCTGTTCCTTCCGCTTGGACTTTCCGCATTTTATCCTTATCCCAGCCTGACTGAGTCGGGGAACGTGCCCGCACTATTTATGTTAATGCCCATATTGGCCATGGCACTTCTGGCGGTTCCCATCCTTATATTCAAAAAAAACAATACTCCCCTCTCCCGCTCTCTTGTGTTTGGTTCGCTTTTTTACTTTTTTATGGTGGCCCTGGTACTTCAGTTTGTTTCCGTCGGACAGGCAATAATGGCCGATCGGTATTCCTATATTCCATATGTTGGCTTGTTTATCCCCCTTGGAATTCTTCTGGAACGATATGCAAAAGACCAATCACGCAAAACCGCCCTTGGTCTTTTTGTGTGCCTTTCCCTGGTCTTTGCCTGGATTTCCTACAAGCGCATTCCCGTCTGGAACAACAGCAGGGATTTGTGGACCGACGTAATTGAGAAGTATCCGTTTGAAATTGAGCAAGCCGGAAACGTTGTTAAAGTGGTAAAGCGTGGTTTTGAAACCGCTTACAAAAACCGGGGCAACTGGTATGCCGATCAGCAAATGTATGATTCAGCCTTTGCCGACTATACCGTCCTCTCCCGTGCCGGAACAAAGGATGCCGGTGTTTGGAGTAATCTGGGTAATGTATATGCCCTGAAAAACGATTTTCAAAATTCCCTGATGGCTTATTCAAAAGCCATAGAATACAACCCAAAAAATCTTCAAACCTATTTAAACAGGGGGCTAACCTACGCCAACATGGGAAGATATGCTGAGGCCATTGATGATATGAACCTTGCGCTGGGTCTGGATCCCGGAAATGAGCAGGCCATAACTATTATCTGTCGTTCTCTGCTGAATTCCGGAAGGTTCCCGGAAACCATAGAATCTTCAACCAAAAACATTGAGTTGTTTCCCGGCAATGCCGAGCTATGGTTTTACAGGGGCACCGCCTATATCAACACCGGTAATTTTCCTCAGGGGGTTTCGGACATTCAAAAGGCGATAACACTTAATCCAAATTCAGGTGCATATTACTACAACCTGGCTTTCGGATATTTAAGGATGGGACAAAAAGAAAAGGCGCGGGAGCAGGCGGTTTTGGCACAAAAAGCAGGATTCCAGGTGCCTGTCGATTTTCTCAAACAACTTGAATAAAAAATCAGGGCTTTTTTACTGCGTAATTTTCCTGATGAAATTTGAAGTATTCGTTCTTCTTCCGCGATTGAAGCAACTTCGCATAGTTGTCCGAGGAAATAGCCAAAACCTGATATTCGTTTAAATCAGCGTCGCCAAAAATTTTAACATCCCCAACAAGCATTCGGGTATAATCGTATGCCTTGTCTCCTCCGTTGTAGCTTTTTATAACAACGAGTCCCGTTTCGAGGTCAAACAAACTGCTGGAAATGTTGAGGCTGCTGTTGGCAAAGTACTCCGCATTAAAGTCGCTTATTTTAATTTTCAGGTCATTGCCTTTAAAGCGCTGGCCCGAAAACAAAACAATTACAAAATGTTCGGCTTTTTTGTCGTATTCAAATAAGGGTTTCTCCTTAACTGTGTCGGCAGGGCTCGGAGTAAATCCGGAAGCGCTTAGTTTTTTACTGGCATCCAAAAGCTCCTGGGCTTTCGTCCTTACAGGATCCTTAGGATATTTTATTATTATTTTTTGAAGTGCGTTTTCATATTCAGGCTGATTTCCTGTTTTCCCTATTGCCATGGCCCTGAGCAATAAAAACTTGGGGGCAATGTCTGTTTTTCCATATAGTGAGTCGGCGGTCTGACAGCGGGAAATTACAGCGGCATAGTTGCCTTTTTTAAACTGTGAATACGTTTCGTTATAAAATTTTTCAACCTCGTTTTTTGAGGCCATGAGCTCCTTCCCGTATTCGGGATTTTTTATCATGCGCGCATACTCGGTATCAGGGTATTTGCCCAAAATAAGGTTGCGGTATTTATCAGACATTCCCTTGTCCGAAATGCTCAAATACATCCGATACAGCAAATAATAACAACTGAGCTGATATTTGTTTTCGGGGTGCTTTTTTAAAAACTCTTCAAAGGTTTCTATGGCCTGAGGAATGTCCTGAAGCTGCTCCTTATAAATATTCCCAAGAGTATAATAGGCTTCAACTGTTTTTTCTTTGGATTTCTTTTTAGCCTCTTCAGAAAAAGGTATGTTCTTTAAATAGTACTCCCTTTTTTTATTGTCGCTGACCACAACTTCGTTCTTGGGAACGCTGTCTTTCCCCGAAACAGTATTTTCCCCTTCTTCCGGAAGGGCAGACTGCTTATTGCTCCTCCGCCAATCATCTTCATGTTCGCGTGGGCCCCAGCGCTTTAGAAAATCTGCAACGCCAAAGCTGATTTGGGAGGGATTATAGAAATACCAATTTCCTGAGGAGTTCGTGTTTTGGCTGTTAGGATTGTTTTGATTATTGGCAGGATTGAATGGGTTATTGGGATTGTTAAGGTTGCTGGCCAGCTCTTTTTCCTTTTCCTCTTTTTTGGTAATTTCTTCTATTATGTTGTCGATGTGCTTATTGATTTTTACGGTATCCCACATTGAAATTTTCATCAGGCTGTCCTCGGCATAAATCGTTTCGATGTTCCGGATGAGGCTGGTTAGGGAGCTTTTTTTGTTGGAAGCCGTAAAATATTCCTTATGATCCTTGGGAAGAAATGTAACCGTGCTGTCATAATACGCCTGGGCATACCGATAACTCCTTCTTTCAAAATTAATGTCTGCAAGGCGCAAGTAGCTTTCGGCCTTTTGCCGGGTGTTGGTGACGCTGGTAATGGCCGATAAAGAAAAATGCTTTACGGCAAGGGTCGTGTCCTTTTCTTTGATAGCCATCTCGCCCAAAGCAAAATGAATCTGGTCGCGGTACTCCCTGTTTTTCGGATCCTGAAGCATTTTATGAAGCTCTTTTTTCACCGCTTTGTTGTTTCTGCTGCTCACTGTCAGGGCTCTCCTGATTTTGGCATTAAAAAGCATTTCATAGGGGGGGGCCATGGAAGCACATTGCTGGTAATAGTTGCTTGCTTTACTATGCTGTCCAAGTTCTTCGTGAAGCTGTGCAAGGATAAAAGTTAGCCGCGCCCTTTGCTTTTTACTCTTTTCAAGCGGTATGGCTTTTTTGAGCGCGGCAATGGCCTTCTCACGATCGCCCATCATTACAAAATACTCAGCTTTTAACGATTCCAGCATCCCTTGATGCTTTTTGGGAAAGTTCTTGTCCGCGTCAAGAAGGGCAATGATTGCCTGCGTATTAATGACGCTGTTCTGGGCATTGTAGGTCTTTATAAGCCAAAGGAGAGCAAGATACTTAGAGGGATTGTCTTTATACTTCTTCACTACATACTCAAACACATCAATAGCCTCAAAATAGTCTCTTTTAAAGTAATGCCCCTGCCCAAGGACCAAATAATTTTCATCAATCCAGCGACAATGCTCCTTGCCTTTAATCAGCATGCTATGCTTTGCTATAACCGTAGAAGTCTTGGTTATGGCCCTGTCCCAGTGGGAGTTGTTGGAAAAAGCGGCTTTTTCGTCCGCATACCGGTAAAAGGGAAGAATCCTGCTATAATCGTCGACATGGGATTTGTCCAGCTTTAATACCCCTTCCTTTAAAGCCTCCCTGGCCCAGTAAAAGCCATTAAACCGGGCATTCAGGTTATGGTAGGCCCTGTTTGGGAACTTGTTTTTCTTGGTCGAGCACCCCAATAGAAGAACAAGGGTGGCTATTGCCACCCCTAAAAACGAACTTCCTTTGCTAATGCCCTTCATTTTGGCGCCTAAACTACTTAACTCAAAGATGGCAAAAATATTTTATTTACCCGATATTTGCAGCCTTCCAATGGAATCCCCGAAAAAGAAAAAGGTAAGCTGGAAAAAGCTTAAAAACAGGTACCGCCTGGTAGTAATGAACGACGACACTTTTGAAGAGAAGTTGTCGCTTCGACTTACCCCGCTGGGTTTGTTTGTTTTGGTGGGAACCATAAGTCTGATAATGACCACATTGGTAATATCGCTGGTGGCATTTACCCCGCTTCGGGAATACATTCCGGGCTATTCCATGGAGCCGGAAATCAAGAAAAGGCTGATTGGCCTTTCGGAAAAATCCGACTCTCTCGAGAATGCCCTTTTTCTAAAAACCCAATACCTGGAAAATATCCGCCTGGTTTTGTCCGGGGAAATAAAGGCCGACACCTTGCTCAACCCCAAAGACACAAGCCTGAAATACAAAAATCTGAAGTTGACTCCTTCGCATGAGGACAGCATTCTCAGGAAAGAAGTTGAGCGCCAGGATAAGTTCTCGGTTAAGGTGGGAATGGATCAAAAACTAAAAAATTCCATGGCCGGGTTTTTCTTTTTTTCGCCGGTAAAGGGAGTAATTTCCTCCTCTTTCAACGCAGCGGAAAATCATTTTGGAATCGATATAGTTACCGCAGAAAACGAAGCCATTAAGTCAACTCTTGATGGTACAATAATTTATTCCGGATGGAGTTCAGAATCAGGAAATGTAATTCAGATACAACACTCCAATAATCTTGTTTCAGTGTATAAACACGCCTCCAGGCTTCTTAAAAAAGTTGGCCAGCATGTAAAGGCCGGCGAGGTGGTAGGTCTTGTGGGAAGCTCAGGAGAGCTTTCTACCGGCCCCCATTTGCATTTTGAAATTTGGTTCAACGGCAACCCCCTGAACCCCTCTGACCTAATTGTGTTTTGATGGAAAAACGCCGCCTCGCCATTCTGGGCTCAACAGGAAGCATAGGAAACCAGACCCTGGATGTGGTTCGCAACTTTCCTGATAAATTTTCCATTGAGCTCCTTGCCGCCTATGGAAACTCAGAGCTTCTCGTTAAGCAGGCCCGGGAATTTCAACCCAATTTTGTTGTTGCAGGAAGCCGCCAGGCATACGATACAGCAAAAACTGCTTTGGCTGATTTGGACTTAAAAGTTTATTTGGGAACCGAAAGTCTTTGTGATTTAATGGGGCTCGACAACTTTGATCTTGTGGTGGCTGCCATTGTGGGTGTTGCGGGACTGGAATCAACCTATGCAGCAGCAAAAGCCGGCAAAAATATTGCTCTTGCCAACAAGGAGTCTCTGGTTGTGGGTGGTGCAGCAGTAGTCGAAGCCCTGAAAAAATCCGGTGGAACTCTTTTGCCCATAGACTCCGAACACAGTGCTATTTTCCAGTGCCTGGCAGGGGAGGCCTTTTCCGGAATAGAACATTTGATCCTCACGGCTTCAGGGGGGCCGTTCAGGAAATATTCCCGAGAAGAGCTTGTCAGGGCAGAACCCGAAAAGGCGCTTGTTCATCCCAACTGGAAAATGGGTCCGAAAATAACCATCGACTCTGCTACCTTAATGAACAAAGGGCTTGAAATTATCGAGGCTTCCTGGTTATTTGGCTTGAAAGAGGAAAAAATAAAAGTGGTTATCCATCCCGAATCACTTATTCATTCCATGGTGCAATTTACCGACGGAAATATTAAAGCACAGATTTCCCTTCCCGACATGCGCATTCCCATCCATTATGCCTTGTTTTATCCCCATCGTAAGCCCGGCAATTACCCCAAAATGTCCTTTTCCGAGACCCTTTCCATGTCTTTTGAGCCCCCTGATTCAGACCGGTTCCCTGCCTTAGGTCTTGCCCGCGAAGCCCTTCGCAAGGGCGGTTCCTACCCTGCTGTGCTCAACGCCGCCAATGAGTGGTCCGTTCAGCATTTCCTAAAGGGGGAGCTCTCCTTTTATGGAATAACCGACCTGGTTGAAAAGGCCATGTTTGCCATTGGTAAAGCAGGTGCTTCTTCGCTGGAAGAAGTATTGGCGGCCGATAAAGAAACCCGGGAATTTTGCCGGGAAGCAAAAGGAAAGTAAAAACCCATGATATTTTTTCGGAAATTCGTTCCGATGACCCGTGGGAAAAAACAATTTGTTGCTATTCTATTTTCCGTCCTGTTTTTTTTCCTGAACTGCCCTGCCCTTCCGCGGCAAACCAGCGCCGATCTGTTTAACTATAAGGAAAAAACAGACAGCATTTCCCGGTTAATCCGGGAAGGAGGGTCGGATTCCGTAATGGAAAGACATTACCTGGCCATTCAGAATATCTGGTACCTGGTAAACAAAGATTCTGGGGCCGCATCGGCTATGAGCGCAGCCGGATATTTCAATTCGCGAAAAAATCTTCCTCTTGAAGTACAATTCCTTCGTAGGGCGGCCGGCTTTTACCATCGCGCCAATAATTACACCCGTGGCCTGGAATTATACCTTACCGCATTGGGAAAAGCTGAGTCGGGGAACCTTCCTCTGGAGTTTGCTAAAGTGTGTTCAGGGATTGCTAATCTTTATTCTGACAAATTTCAGGTAACCGGCAGTTTCGACGATCTTGAAAAAGCCATTTCAACCCAGCAAAAGGCCATCAAAACCCTTGAGCCCTTGAACGACTCTGCCTTGCTGATTTCCGCCTATAATAGTCTGGGCCAAAAATTAATGATGAAGCACGATTTTAGGTCTGCTCAGGATTTTTATCAAAAAGCCGCCCAGATAGCAGAGGCTTCCCAAAACGAACCGGGGCTGATTCTCTCCTATGAAAATCTCGGCGCTTCGTTTCTGGTGGAAGGTGACAAAAAAAACGATTTCGCCATTTTGTCCAAAAGCCTGTTTTTTTATGAAAAAAGCTTAAAGCTTGCTGGTAGAGAATCTACCGACGCCCGTCACGGAAAAGTGCTCAGTCAAATTTCCCGAATCTATCTTAAGATGGGGTTTCATGAAAAAGCATATGAATACCTTGACAAAGGCCTGAAGATTGCCCGCCTTCATAATGAAACCACCTTGCTGAGGGACATTTACGGGATGATGGCGCTGTTCCACGAAAACAGGGGCGACTACAAAAAGGCTTTTCATTTCCAAAAACTATGGGTTTCCCTCAAAGACTCCCTGCTTTCCACCGAGGCCATGAAAAACATGAATCAGCTTCAGGCGGTTTATGATAATGTAAAACAACAACAGGAAATACAACTTCTCAAAAAAGATCAGAGCATTAAGAACCTCGAACTCGAGGCACGGGAAAACACCCTCAAGCGAAACCGGTTGATTATTATTTCTTCGATTTGTGTGGCTGTACTTCTGGGCTTGCTGGCCCTGCTGGTTGTCAACCGCAGCCTTATTCGCAAAAAAGCCAACGAAAGCCTGAGCAAGGCCTATGAAACAATACAGGCTCAAAACAAAAGCATTACCGACAGCATTACCTATGCTAAAAGAATTCAGGACTCTTTCATAGCCAACGAATCAGATCTGAAAAAAGTTTTTCCCGATTCCTTTATTTTTTACCGTCAGCTTCAGATTGTGAGCGGTGACTTTTGCTGGGTGTGCGAGTCGCAGGGGAAGTTGTTTTTAGCCGTGGCAGATTGCACAGGCCATGGAGTGCCGGGAGCCCTGATGAGCATGGTTGGAAACACCCTGCTTAAAGAAATCATTATTCAAAAAAACATTTCTGATCCCGGAAAAGCTTTGTCTGAGCTTAATAAGGGCATCGTAAACAGCCTGAATCAGGAAGGGGGCGACATTATGGGCCAATCTGACGGAATGGATATTAGTTTGCTGGTCTGGGATCCGCTTACCCGAAAAGCTTTATTTGCAGGCGCCAGTCAAAATTTAATTGTTTGTAATCGTTCCGGCGCCCGTCTGATCGAAGGCAGCCCCAGTCCCGCAGGGGGCGGATTTGGTGATGTGTCTCCCAGGTTTACCACCTCCCAAATCGAAGGCGAAAAGGGTTTGCGCCTCTTTCTTTATACCGATGGCATTACCGACCAGTTTGGAGGAGAAAACGACCGGAAACTGGGTTCCGGCCGGCTCCTGAAAATGATTACAGAATCCGCCGCCCTTCCCCTCGATGAGCAGGGTCAAACCCTGGTTAAGGGGTTTGATGCGTGGAAAGGCGATCAGAAGCAAACAGATGATGTACTTTTGGTGGCTATTGCCCTGAATTTCCCTTAGGTTATTTCTATATCTTTGCAGCCCTGATGTCACTGGCAATTCAGCTTTTGCTCTCCCTTTCCCTCCTCATCGTTCTCCATGAGCTGGGCCATTTTATCCCTGCCCGCCTTTTTAAAACCCGCGTAGAAAAATTTTATCTTTTTTTCGACCCCTGGTTTTCCCTGTTTAAAGTTAAAAAGGGAGGAACCGAATACGGAATAGGCTGGCTGCCACTTGGCGGCTACGTGAAAATAAGCGGGATGATCGACGAGAGTATGGACAAGGAGCAAATGAAAAAACCTCCTCAGCCCTGGGAGTTCCGCTCCAAGCCTGCCTGGCAAAGGCTTATCATTATGACCGGCGGCGTTATTGTAAATCTGCTCCTGGGCGTGATTATTTATGCCATGGTGCTTTTCACCTGGGGCAAAGAAACCCTGCCTCCGGAAAACGCAACTTATGGAATCGCATGCGATTCCCTCGCCCTTGAAATTGGATTTAAAAACGGCGACAAGATTGTTTCCGCCGATGGAGAGCCCATTAAACACCTCGCAAGACTGCCAATTCACATTATCCTCGATGGGGCCAAAACAATCGAAGTAATCCGCGACGGAAAACCCCATCAAATACAAATTCTTCCCCAGCATGTAAGCCGCCTGATACAGGTAAACAAAAAAGGTCCGTTTGTAGTGGCGCGTTTCCCTGCTGAGATAGACTCCCTTTTGCCGGGATACAACGCCGAAAAAGCCGGTCTGCAAAAAGGCGATCTTATTATTGCGGTTGACTCCACCCCTACCCCTTACTATCAGGATGTGGCCAGGCTCATTCATAAAAACAAGGGAAAGGAAGTTTCTTTTACGCTGGTGAGAAATAACGACACACTTCAAAAATCTGTTTTCGTAAATCCCGACAGCCTTACCGGGTTCAAACCCAACGAGGAAAAGTACCTGAAGTATCAGAAAGTTACATACTCCTTCTGGGGCTCCTTCCCTGCGGGCATTGAAGAGGGATTGGATAAAATCCGCCTTCAGGTAAAACAAATTGTAGTGTTGTTTACCGTTGATGAAGCTTATAAAAGCCTGGGAGGGTTTTACTCCTTTGCCCAGGTGTTTGACCCCAATTGGAACTGGCAGGTTTTCTGGACCTTCACTGCTTTTCTCTCTATAGTACTTGCCTTCATGAACATTTTACCCATTCCCGCCCTAGACGGCGGGCATGTTATGTTCCTTCTTTATGAAATTATTACCGGGCGAAAACCCAATGAAAAATTCATGGAATATGCCCAGTATGCCGGAATGCTCTTGTTGCTGGCTTTAATGCTCTATGCAAACACAGACTGGTTCCGGCGCTGATTTTTTTTTCAATGCCAAATGCTTAAATTACATCCATGGAAGCCACTGCACTAAATCCCAAAATTTCAAGCGCATTAAAAAGTCTGGGACTTGAGGGTTCCTTATACGGCGCTTCAACAGGTCAAAAAAATTTTCCCGGCAAGGGAAATTCTCTGTCGTCATTTTCTCCGGTAGACGGTTCTTTAATAGCAACCCTTTCCAATGCAAGTCCGGAAGAGTATGAGCAGGTAATGTCTGCTGCCGAAGAAGGCTTTAAGGCCTGGAGAAAAATTCCTGCCCCTAAGCGGGGAGAAATTGTGCGCCAGATGGGCGACGAACTGCGCAAACACAAAAACGACCTGGGCTTGCTGGTTTCCTACGAAATGGGGAAAAGCTATCAGGAAGGTTTGGGAGAAGTTCAGGAGATGATCGACATCTGCGATTTTGCCGTAGGCCTTTCACGGCAACTTTACGGCTTAACCATGCATTCCGAACGACCCAGCCACCGCATGTATGAGCAATGGCATCCTCTTGGAATTGTAGGCGTAATTTCTGCTTTTAATTTTCCGGTAGCTGTTTGGAGCTGGAACGCCATGATAGCATGGGTCTGCGGAGATGTGGTGGTATGGAAGCCCTCATCCAAAACGCCCTTGTGCGCACTTGCCTGCCAGAACATTATTCGCTCCGTGCTGAAAAAAAACAATGTTCCGGAAGGCGTTTCCTGTCTGGTTATCGGAAATGCCATGGGCGACCTTATCAACAACGATCCGAGAATTCCCCTGGTTTCATTTACCGGCTCTACCCGTATTGGAAAAACAGTGGCCACAGCTGTAGCCGGCCGATTCGGAAGAACAATACTTGAGCTGGGAGGAAACAATGCCATAATTATTTCCCAGCATGCCGATTTAAATATGGTATTAACCGGGGCTGTTTTTGGTGCGGTGGGAACCGCGGGTCAGCGTTGCACAAGCACCCGTCGACTCATTGTACACGAAAGCATTTACGACAAAACGCTTTCGGTATTGAAAAGCGCTTATGCACAATTAAAAGTGGGAGACCCTCTTAACGAAAACAATCATGTGGGTCCCCTTATCGATAAAAAGGCGGTTGAGGATTATCTTGGCGCCATTGAAAAAGCCAAAGCCGAAGGAGGAAAAATTATTGTTGAGGGCGGTGTTCTCACCGGAAAGGGATACGAGTCGGGCTGCTATGTAAAACCCTGTATTATTGAAGCAAAACCAGAATTTAAAATTGTTTGCGAAGAAACTTTTGCCCCGGTGCTTTATGTGATGAAATATAAAAACATGGATGAGGCCATTCAAATTCAGAACAATGTGCCTCAGGGGCTTTCCTCCAGCATCTTTACCCTTAACATGCGGGAAATGGAGCAGTTCCTGAGCTGCGAAGGAAGCGATTGCGGAATAGCGAACGTTAACATTGGAACATCCGGGGCCGAAATCGGAGGTGCTTTCGGAGGAGAAAAAGAAACCGGTGGCGGAAGAGAGTCGGGAAGCGACAGCTGGAAAGCATATATGAGAAGACAAACAAACACCATAAATTTCGGAACCTCGCTGCCCTTGGCACAGGGGATCAAATTTGAAATCTAATAATTCCTTTTACTCTGATTTAAGGCCCTGCGGAAAAGCGGGGCTTTTCATTTTGTATATTTGCTCTTCATGAAAAACAAATCCCATGGCCTTTAAAAATCTTCTTACTAAAACAGAAAACGGCAATTTCTATATTACGATTAATCGTCCCGATAAATTAAATGCGCTTAACCGGGAAACCGTTGCAGAGTTGGGGCAGGCCATTGTGGCCGCCAAAAATGACCCTGATGCCCGTGTGGTAATTATTACGGGAGCGGGAAACAAATCCTTCGTGGCAGGGGCAGATATAAACGAGTTTGTTGGCCTCAGCCCCAAAGAAGGGATGGAAATGGCAAAAAAAGGACAGGACGTTTTTTCTCAGTTCGAAACCTGCCCAAAGCCGGTTATTGCCGCCGTAAACGGATTTGCCCTCGGTGGTGGTTGCGAACTGGCCATGGCTTGTCACATTCGTATTGCTGCTGAAAACGCCCGCTTCGGACAACCGGAAGTTAACCTTGGGCTAATAGCCGGCTACGGAGGCACTCAGCGTCTTACCCAACTCCTTGGAAAGGGTCGTTCCCTGGAATTTCATCTAACCGCCGATCAGATTCCGGCACAGAAAGCCCTCGAGTTTGGCTTGGTCTCCTATGTAGTTCCCCAGGAGCAATTGCTCGAAGCGGCCGAAAAACTTGCGGAAAAGCTCAAAGGAAAATCTCCCGCTTCCCTTGCCGGAGTAATTGCTTCGGTCAATGCGTTTTTTAAAGAAGGCCATAAAGGTTATGATCGGGAAATTGAGGCGTTTGGAACCTGTTTTGAGACCGACGATTTTGCAGAAGGCGTTTCTGCATTCCGCGAAAAAAGAAACCCGGTATTCAAAGGAAAATAGTTTCCTTCGAACCCAAATAATATTTCCGCCTGAAAGCCGCCCTCAAATCATTGCTTGGTCAAACAGCTGTCTATGGCACAAGCACCATTATCGGGCGATTGCTGAACTATTTACTCGTTCCCCTCTATACCTACCAGTTTACCAACCCGGCAGACTACGGTGTAAACAATGAGTTTTACGCTTACATCTCCTTTCTGAATATTTTGTTTACCTACGGAATGGAAACCGCATTGTTCAGGTTTTCCAGAACCGAAAGCCGGCCCGAGCCGGTTTATGCAACAGCCGTTACCGCACTGGTTGTTTCCTCGGTGCTCTTTGTGGCGCCTGTTTTTCTTTTTCCTGGTGCCTTGTCCGACTTCCTGGGATACCCCGGGAAAAGTGTTTATGTGGTTTGGGTGGGAATTATTCTGTTTACCGATGCCCTTTGCGCCATTCCCTTTGCGGCGCTCCGGCAGGAAAACCGTGCTCTCCGCTTTGCAGGGTTGAAGTTTGGAAATATTATTATCAATATTGGTCTGAACCTTTTTTTCATCGGTTACTGTAAAACCCTCTATGAAAAGGTGCTGGCTGGTGAAGAGACCGCGGGGTTTTTTTCAGGCCTGTATAATCCTGATATAGGTATTGGATATGTTTTCATAAGCAATGGCATTGCCAATCTGGTTACTCTGTTTTTTTTAATGCCTAAAATATACGCCTCCGGCTTCCGGTTTAACCCTTCTCTTTTCCGCCGGATGTTGAAATACAGCGCCCCCCTCATTGTGGTTGGCCTGGCAGGAATGGTTAACGAAACACTCGACCGTATTTTAATAAAATATCTGAGTCCCGGCGACCGGGGATTGTCGGAACTGGGAATCTACGGAGCCTGTTATAAAATTCCGGTATTAATGACCATTTTCATTCAGGCCTTTCGGTATGCCGCAGAGCCATTTTTCTTTTCTTATACCGGAAAAAAGGAAGGTCCGGAAATTTTTTCAATGGTGATGACCTTTTTCGTGATTGCCGCTTCGGTGGTGTTTTTGGGAACCCTGTTAAATCTATCCTGGATTCAATATTTCATCGGCTCTTCATATCGCGAAGGCTTGCACATCGTTCCTGTTTTGTTGCTCGCCAACTGGTTTCTGGGAATTTATTACAACATTTCAATCTGGTACAAAATCTCCGGAAAAACCGGCTATGGAGCGCTCATTACCATTGCAGGGGCTGTTTTGACATTGATCATCAACCTTAGCCTCATTCCTGTTTTCGGGTATGTGGCGGCAGCCTGGGCAACCCTGGTCTGTTATGCCGGCATGATGATGCTGGTTTGGCATTTGGGGAATAAACATTTTCCTGTTAATTATGATTCCAAAAGAATTTGGGGATACCTTGTCATATCTGTAGTTTTGTATCTGATAAGCTTATTGTTGCCGGAGGGGCCCGGAAAAACCGAATTGATTTTTAAAAACCTCCTTTTGCTGCTCTTTCTGGCAGGAGTTTGGAAATTTGAAAAAACAAGAGTTTTTGCCCGTTTGAAAAAAACACTGACGCATGATCAAAATAAAAATAATTAACCGCTCAGGAAATCCGGCTCCCGAATACGCAACCCCGGGAAGCGCAGGCATGGACCTCCGGGCAAATCTCGACGCCCCGCTGGTACTAAAACCCATGGAAAGAGCCCTGGTTCCCACCGGCCTTTTTATTGAAATTCCCGCCGGCTTCGAAGCTCAGATACGACCCCGGAGCGGACTGGCGGCAAAACATGGAATAACCGTGCTGAACAGCCCCGGAACCATTGATTCGGATTATCGCGGTGAAATAAAAGTAATTCTGGCTAATCTTTCACAGGACCCTTTTGAATTGGCGAATGGCGAGCGGGTGGCTCAAATGGTGCTGGCCCGCCACGAAACAGTAGTTTGGGAAAATGCAGAGGTTCTTGAAAACACAAGCCGAAGCGAAGGAGGCTTTGGAAGCACCGGGAAAAAATAAACTGAGAAAACGAAAAACTGCTTTATGAATATTGTTGTGCCGATGGCCGGAATGGGCAAAAGAATGAGGCCTCATACCCTAACCACCCCTAAGCCGCTCCTGAAAGTTGCCGGAAAGCCCATGGTTCAGCGTTTGGTAGAAGACATTGCCAGAGTAACCGATGAAAAAATTGATGAGATCGCATTTGTCGTTGGCCGCTTCGGCGCTGAAGCAGAAAATCATTTGATAGACGTTGCCCGAAGCCTGGGGGCGAAAGGCAGTATTTATTATCAGGACGAGCCCCTGGGAACCGCTCACGCCATACTTTGTGCTTCTCCCTGCCTGAAGGGAAAAACCGTGGTTGCTTTCGCCGATACCCTTTTCAAGGCCGATTTTAAAATGGATTCATCTTCACAGGGCACCATCTGGGTTCAAAAAATAGAAAATCCGGAACAGTTCGGTGTGGTAAAAATTTCAAATGATGGCTTTATTTCAGACTTTGTTGAAAAACCAAAAACTTTTGTTTCCGACCTGGCCATTATTGGAATTTATTATTTCGCCGACGGGGAAAACCTTAAAAAAGAGTTACAATACCTTATCGACAACAATATTAAAGACAAGGGGGAGTTCCAGTTAACAAACGCCCTGGAAAACATGAAAAAAAAGGGAATGAAATTTGTGCCGGGAAAGGTAAGCGAATGGCTCGACTGCGGAAACAAAGACGCCACCCTGCATACCAATGCAAGGATTCTTGACTTTGTAAAAACCGCCGAAAAGCTGGTTGCCGAAAGCGCTGTTATGAAAGACTCAGAGTTGATTCAACCTTGTTATGTCGGACCCGGAGCCATAATCTCCGGCTCTAAAATTGGTCCTAATGTTTCGGTGGGAGCCAATACCAAAATTTCGAACAGCACCATTTCAAATTCCATCGTTGGCGAACAGTGCGTTCTGGTGGATGCTACCCTTTCGAACTCGATGTTGGGAAATTTTGTTGAATATTCCGGAGCTTGTTCCAACGCAAGCCTGGGCGATTATTGCACACATAAAAATTGAAGTTTTTAACCTATACGCTACTCTTTGCGGCCATACTCTTTGGCGGATCCTGCTCGCTAGGGAAGAAAAAAACAGCCCAAAAAACTCCGGTTAAAAATCCTCCAACCGCTTACGACAAAAGAAAGTTCGATTACCTTTTTGTTGAAGGGCTCAAAGAAAAAATGAACGGGAATTATCCCGAAGCCATTGAGCGCTTTCAAAAATGCATTACGGCCAATGGAGATATTTCTGCCCCCTATTATGAAATTGCCCGCATTTTGCACCAGGTAGGAAAAGATGTAGACGCCATCCCCTATGCCAAAAAAGCCTCAGCCCTGGAGCCTGAAAACATGTGGTATCAATTGCTGCTGGCCGAGTGCTATAAAAACATCAGAAAATATTCCGAGGCTGCAGGGGTTTATAACAAGCTTATCAATAGTCATCCCGAAAAACTAACCCTTTACTACGATCTTGCGTACTTATATATGGCTGCCGGAAAACCGGGCGATGCGGTAGACGCTTATAACAAAATAGAGTCGAAAATCGGAATCACGGAAGACATCTCCCTGGCCAAGCAAAAAATCTGGATGCGCAATGCCAATTACAACAAGGCTGCCGCAGAAGTTCAACAACTCATAAATGCCTTTCCGAAGGAGGCACGTTACTATGTTATCCTTGGAACCGTTTACTCCTCAGCAAAACAAAAAGAAAAGGCGCTGGAAGCTTATCTGAAGGCAGTGGAAACCGATCCTGAATACGGACAGGCCTATTTATACCTCCACGACCATTACCGTGGCCAGGACAATAAGGAAAAAGCTTTTGAAGAGCTGAAAAAAGCCTTTCGGAGCCCTTCCGTTTCCGTAGACACAAAAACCAAAATTGTGCTTGCCTATTTCGAGGAAATGGATCTAAATAAAGAGTTAAAAAAAGATGCCGACACGCTGATTCAGATTATGTTTGAGGTTCATCCCGACGACGCAAGGACACACACCATAAAAGGCGATTTTCTCTACAAGGAAAAAAAATATGCAGATGCCCGCGAATCGTTTCGTCAGGCGCTTGCTCTTGATAAAAGCCGGTATCCCATCTGGCATCAGGTAATGCTGCTCGATTCCCAGCTTGATGATTATGCCTCACTTGAAAAAACAGCCAAAGAAGCCCGCGACCTTTTTCCCAACGAGCCCGTGCCTTATCTTTTTTACGGGGCCACCCTCTCGCAACGAAAAAGTTATGCCGACGCCATTGACGTGTTGAACGAGGGAAGAGTTCTTGTGTTTAACAATCCTGGGCTGCTTTCCCAGTTCTACACCTATCTCGGCGACGCTTATAATAAGCTGGGCAATCATGTAAAGTCTGACGAAAGTTTCGACAAGGCCCTTGCCCTGGATCCGGAAAATGCTACGGTATTGAACAACTATGCTTACTTTCTTTCTTTGCGTGGGGTAAGCCTTGAAAAAGCCCTTAAAATGAGCGAAAAAGCCAATAGAATTTCGCCTGATTCCCCCAGCTTCCAGGATACCCACGGCTGGGTGCTTTTTAAAATGGGAAAGTATTCCGAAGCTAAAAAATGGATTGAAAAAGCCATCGAAGCAGGCGGTGAAAAAAATCCAACGCTGCTGGAACACATGGGTGATGTTTTGTTCCAACTGGGAGAAAAATCAGAGGCGCTTAAATACTGGGAAAAAGCCCGCGACGCAGGCGGGTCTTCCGATGCGCTAAAGAAAAAAATCTCCGAAAAAAAGTATTTCGAATGAGTGTGCGAAACCCATTGTTTTTGCTTTTGCTTGTTTCGCTTCCCTTTTTTCTGGATTCCTGCCGCTCGCGAAGACTGAAAAAAAAGACAACTACTGAGAAAGCGCCCCAGGCCGATTCGCTCGACAAATGCCGGCTTCCGCTTAAGTCATCAAAAGCCCTTTCCTCTCTGATGAAAAAGCATGAGTTTTCCTTTACAACGCTTTCCGGAAAATTCGATGCCAACCTTACCGTAGATGGCAAAAAAAATGAGTTTTCCGTGGCCTTCCGGATGCAAAAAGACAGCGTTATCTGGATGTCAATCATCGACCCCTTAATTGGAGCCGTAGAGGCAGCCCGGTTGCTACTTACCCGCGACTCCATAAAAATGATGGACCGGATAAACAACCGTGCCTTTATCGGTTCCTACGATACTATTTCCTCTCTTTTAAACACCGAAATAGATTTTGAGCTTTTGCAATCCATCCTCATTGGAAACAGCGTGGAATTTTATGAGGAAGAAAGCAAACTAAAGCCGGGAGTAGATCGCGGCCATTGCCTTTATATGCTTGGAACCATCCGCAAAAGGAAAGTCCGAAAAGTTATGGACGGCCATAAGGAGCCGCGCGACCCCGTGCAAAGTATCTGGATCCGGGACGGTTCTTTTAAAATTTCACGCATTTACTTTACCGACCAGGAAACCAGCCGCACCTTTGATGCACATTACGACAAGTTTGAAAAGGTAGATTCTCTTCTTTTTCCTTTTCAGTCCGTGTTTTTTGCCAAAGCAAATGCAAACATCGAAATGCGGTTTTCGTATAAACGGGTCAATTCCGGAAAAGAACAAAGCTTCCCTTTTAATATTCCTTCCGGGTATGAAATAATCCGAAAAAAGGTTCCCAATGGCAAGTAAAACAAGCCGGTTTGTATTTGTTTTTCTGTTGCTCCTGGTGCTCATAGCAGGACAGGCCGTGCTGCATTCCTTTCCGGGAAACCAAAACCAGGAAAAAAAGAAGGCGCTTGAGGAAAAGAAAAAGAAATTGCAGCAGGAAATAGCATACAACAAAAAGCTGCTGGAAACCATTAAGGGCGACCGGAAAAAATCCTTGTTACAGCTCGCCATTCTGAACAACAAGATTAAGGACCGGGAAGAACTAATTAAAACACTGGCTTCTGAAATTTCGGTTCTCAACAACCAGATTTCCGAGACAAAAACATCCATCCGGCAAACCGAGGATCAGATACAGGACTTAAAAGAAGAATATGCACAGATGGTGGTCCTTGCCTACAAAAACAGAAATTCTTACGACCGCCTGATGTTTATTTTTGCCTCCGATGATTTTAACCAGGCCTACAAACGGCTAAAATATTTCGAAGAGTATTCCCACCACCGAAAATTGCGGGCAAAAGAACTGGATCAATTCCGGCAAATTTTATCCTCAAAGGTTCAGGACCTGGAGGCCAAAAGAAAAGAGCATGCTAAATTGCTGGGAGAAAATGAATCTGAAAAAAATGCCCTTGCCGGCGAAAAGGAAGAAAAAGTGGGCCTGATTTCATCCCTCAAAAACAAGGAAAAAGAACTTCAGGACGAGGTAAAGCAAAAAAACCTGCAAGCCCTGAAAATCAAAAAAGAAATCGATAAAATCATTGAGGAGGAACTAAAAAAACTGCAACCCAAAAAACCAAAGGCGGGCGACAACAAAAAGCCCGTGGCTCCTAAAATTACCCTTACCCCGGAGGAGGAATTGGTTAACTCAGGGTTTGAAGGAAACCGGGGGAAATTGCCCTGGCCTACCCGGGAAGGAGTAATAACCCAGTATTTCGGAACCTACCAGCATCCGGAAGTGCCCGGCGTTGAGTTGAATAATAATGGCATAGACATTACCACCAACAAAGGCGCCGAAATCAGAGCCATTTATGATGGAGAAGTTGTAGTGGCAGGAGCCCTGGGTGGAATTCCAGGAATGGTAATAATCATTAAGCACGGCGAGTATTTTTCAGTATATCAGGGCCTTGAGTCGGTCTCGGTAAAAAAGGGCGACAAAGTAAAAACCAAGCAGAGCATTGGAAAGGCTTTTACCGACGATGATAATAAAACCGGGGTTCATTTTGAACTATATAAAGGAAAACTCCTGCTGAATCCACAGCACTGGATTTCAAAAGGCTGATAATAAAATTCGTATCTTCGTACCATAAAATAAATGCCATGTTTAATCCTGTTTTTCTCTGGTCTTTAGGAACCACCGAAATTATCCTGATTGTTGTTGTTATTCTGTTAATGTTCGGAGGCAAAAAAATTCCGGAGCTTATGCGCGGCCTGGGTCAGGGAATGAAGGAATTTAAAGACGCTTCCCGTGCCGAGAAAAAGGAAGAAAAGCCTTCGGGAGACAAGTAAGTTTCGCGGCAAAAATGTTCCCTTCATATTTTGAAACCAGAGAGGCTCTGCTTTCAGGAAAAACTACCTGCCGTAAGCTCGTAGCACATTACCTGCAAAGAGGGCATGATCATGCCGCTCAAAATATTTTTCTCGAGTTGTTTCAGGAGTCGGCCACGGAAAGGGCCCGGGTTCTGGATGAAAAACTTGCCCAGGGAAAACCCCCGGGCAGGCTGTTTGGCTTTGTCATTGCCCTGAAAGACAATATTGTTTTCCGCGGACACAAATGCTCTGCCTCTTCGCGAATTCTCGAGGGTTTTGTGTCGCCCTATTCCGCAACCGCCGTTGAGCGCCTGCTCAACGAAGATGCGATAATAATCGGCCGTACCAATTGCGACGAATTTGCCATGGGAAGTTCCAATGAAAATTCTGCTTTTGGTCCGGTTTTACATCCTCCCGGCACCCAAAAAGTTCCCGGAGGCTCTTCCGGAGGCAGCGCAGCTGCCGTGGCCACCGGATCATGTCTCGGAGCCCTCGGAAGCGATACCGGCGGATCTATTCGTCAGCCCGCGTCCTTTTGCGGAGTAGTTGGACTTAAGCCCGGGTATGGAAGAATTTCCCGTTATGGCCTTATTGCCTATGGTTCTTCGTTTGACCAGATCGGTCCACTGACCCATAATGTAAGTGATGCTGCACTTCTTCTTGAGGTAATGGCAGGCGCCGATGATTATGATAGCACGGCTTCCACAGAAAATGTTCCATCCTATGCTGAGTCGATTCAACAATCAGCGCAAAAAAAGTCTCCGGTTCGCATCGGTGTAATAAAAGCCTGCCTCGACCATCCTTCCCTCGACAAGGAAATAAAAGAAAAAACCCTGGACCTGATTAATGCATTGAAGCGTGAGGGCCATCAAATAAACTACCTTGATTTTCCATATCTCGAATACCTGGTTCCCACCTATTATGTACTTACTACTGCCGAGGCATCTTCGAATCTGGCCCGATACGACGGCATCAGGTATGGATTCAGGAGTCCGGACGCAAAAGGCCTGGAAGACACTTATAAAAAAACCCGCTCGGCCGGGTTTGGTCCTGAGGTAAAGCGGCGGATAATGTTAGGAACCTTTGTGCTGAGCTCCGGATATTATGATGCCTACTATTCCCGGGCACAAAAAGTGAGGCGAAAAATCAGTCAATGGGCGGAAAAGGCATTCAAAGAAAACGACCTTCTCTTCTCCCCTACTTCTCCCGGAACCGCCTTTGAAGCCGGAGCGATTAAAGACCCCGTAAAGATGTATCTTGAAGACATCTACACCGTTTTAGCCAACCTGTACGGAGGGCCGGCCATATCCCTTCCATTGTATAAAAACAGTTCTGATTCTCCCTTTGGAATGCAGTTTATGGCTAAAATGGGTGACGAGGCCCCGCTTCTTTCATTTGCCTGTTCTTTGGAAGCCTCTGGTTTTCAACAAAATTGATTGGATAATTCGGGCTCCTGCCCCGGCCTGGGCCAAAAGCTAATTTTTAATTTTGAGATTGTGCGGATTTTAAGTCAAACCTTTATTTTCGTCTCCCGTTAAAACGCTTATGTTTCCCTGTGCCCGCCTTTGTGTTGTTTTGCTTCTGACCGGAATACTTGGTTTCGGCTCCGGGAAGTTGTACGGGCAAAAAGAGTACGATTTCCAGGACGATCCCGTCGCAGCCATGCTCGACTCGCTGATCCGGCTCAATATTTTTGAGAAGAAAACCAAGCCTGTCGCCTCCACATCAAAGTTCAAATACGCGCCCGATTCCATTCCCCGTTTCACTTCCCAGGTTATAGCGCAACGACTTTCAAAAATGGATGCCGCCAGTCCTTTCGACCTTCATTACAATGAACAGGTACAGGCTTACATCGACATGTACTCGGTTCGCAAACGTGCCCTTATGTCGAAGGTTTTGGGCCTTTCTGAAATTTACTTTCCGGTTTTTGAGCAGGCTCTTGACAAGCACAATCTTCCCCTGGAGTTAAAATATCTGGCGGTTATTGAATCTGCTTTGAACCCCAGGGCGCGCTCCCGGGTTGGAGCCACCGGCTTATGGCAGTTCATGTATCCTACAGGGAAAATGTACGGCCTGAAAGTTACCTCCTATCTGGACGAAAGGTCTGATCCGCTAAAAGCTACAGAAGCCGCCTGTCAATACCTGCAGTTTTTATACGAGACTTTTGGGGATTGGCAAATGGCTATAGCCGCCTACAATTGTGGTCCTGGAAACATCAACAAAGCCATCCGGAGATCGGGAGGCAAAAAAACATATTGGGAAATCAGGCCATATCTTCCCAAAGAAACACAAGGCTATGTTCCTTCGTTTATCGCGGTGGCCTATGTAATGAATTTTGCGGCAGAACATAACCTGCAGGTTGCCGTGGTAAAAAATTCTTTCCAGATTACCGACACCGTGCATATCAAACAGGAAATAAGCCTGGCTCAGGTGGCTGCCGTTTTGGGCGTTCCTCAGGAAGATCTGGAATTCTTAAACCCCTGTTACAAACGAGGCATAATACCGTATGATCAGGAACATCCACATGCCTTAACCCTTCCTTCCGGGCTAGTGGGCAGCTTCGTAACCAACGAAAAGGCAATTTATACTGCAGTAAAGGTAGACCAGGAGCTTAACTCCTTGATTACCAAAGAAGTGGCTAGGGTTCATTATGTAAAAAGCGGAGAAAAGATAAATACCGTAGCCAACAAGTACAAGTGCACAACGGCTGATATTATGGCCTGGAACAACTTAAAGTCATACAAAATTTATCCCGGCCAAAAGCTAACGGTATATGTTTCCGTCAAACAACCTGAACAAAGCTCATCCGCTTCAAATCAAACCAACACCCAAAAGCCCGGCCCGGAAAAAAACTCTCTTGCCTCAGGCCCAACCAAACAAAACGAAACCAATTCCGGCGCCTCTTCCTCGGGCGGCAAGTTTATTTATCATACCATTCAAAAAGGAGACACCCTGTGGATTCTTTCGCAAAAATACGGTATCAGCGTTGCCGAGCTTAAGCGCATAAATGCTTTCGGAGAAAAGTACATGCTACACCCCGGCCAGAAGGTCAAGGTTGGGGTAGAGAAGGGATAGTTTGTTCCTTTGCGTGAATCCTCAAATTCCCACCGCGCCTAATACCATTATCAGGCTCCATTATCCGCAATTGCCTTGAGTCAATCTTCCCGCCCCGCTGGTCTCACCTGGCCCAATAAAAAAGCCCCTGAAAAGGGGCTTTGTATAATTTGCCGGATTGGCTCTCCATATTGGATGATCAAAAAGACTTGTGTCGGTTGTCAGGGCTTCCGAAACACATAAATCTGGCTTGAATATCCCAGCTTCTTCCGCTCGGCATTCCGGTTTGAAATCCAACCGTTCCACATGGAACGTAAGGGATTTATTCCGCCTCTCAGATACTTTTCGCTAAGCATAGATACATAGTATGAATCCATTCGCATGGGAAGGGTTTGGGCGTGTCGCAGACCCAGCTTCTCGAAGAGATAAACAACGTCGTCTTCCCTGAAATGATACAGGTGTCTGGGCACATCATAGGCTGCCCAATGCTCTTTGTAAATAAGGGCATCATGGGAAAGCCTGTTCGGCACGGCCACAACCAGACAGCCGCCTTCACAGAGGGCTTTTATCAGATCCCTGGAGCGCTCCTTTAGGTTGCTTATGTGTTCGAGGACATGCCAAAGTGTAATAACCGAGTAAGTGCCTTGGGCATTTACGGATTCCCAGGTGTCGAATATTTTAAGCCCGTATTTCTCCCGGCCATATTCTCTTGCTTTGGGAGATGGCTCAAGGCCCCAACAGTCCCAGCCCGCCTTTTCACAGTAGGCCAGAAACTCTCCTGTGCCACAGCCATAGTCTAAAAGCTTCGGGTCTGCGGTTATCTCCTCTGCCAACTCCTCAACGAGATCTCTTTTGCGCTTAAGGGCAATATTCCTGGCCTTCTGGTAAAGCTTATTAAAGAGCCCTTGCCTGGAGTTGCTGTGACTAATGTAGTCCTCCGACTCATAATATTTCCCGAGATCAGACTCAAAGGGCCTGGGGTTTGTGAACCAAAAGCCACAGCTTTCGCATTCAAAAATGTTGAATGTTTCACGTGAAACGGTGTGGTCTTTGCACCGGATGGCAAGGGAGATTCGCTCCGTTGAGCACAAAGGGCATTCTGTTAGTGCTTCCATAAAGTAAATTTAATCTAATCTGAACAAAATAAAAAAAGGACCCTGTTCCACGCGGAACAAAGCAAGGAATAGGGCCATTATCGGCCTAGATATACCATTAAAACGGAAATGTCTGCCGGACTAACTCCGCTGATCCTGGAAGCCTGGCCCAAGGTGCTTGGCCTGGCCTTGGAAAGTTTCTCTCTGGCCTCGGCGGATAAGGACGATAGCCGCTGGTATTCAAAGTCGGGGTGCAATACGATTCCCTCCAGCCTGTCCATCTTTCCGGCCAATTCCTTCTCCCGGTCTATATAGCCTTCGTATTTTATAGCTGTCTCAGCAGCAGAAATAGCATCAGGATGAAGCCCGATCAGGGCTTCCTTGACAACATTAGAAAGCAACAGGTCGGTCCAGGAAATACCGGGTCGTGACAACAGGTATGAGCCTTTTACCTTTTGCGAAATGCTGCTTCCTCCAAGCTCGGCAATCTTATGGTTAATTTCTTCAGGAGAAATGCTTATTGATTTAAACGCTTTTGAGGCCTCTGTAAAATCCTTTTGGCGTTGAAGAAATGAGTCCTTCCTGGCCCCTTTTAGGGTTCCTAATTCAATCCCTACTGGGGATAGCCTCTGATCAGCATTGTCCTGCCGCAAAGAGATCCTGTATTCGGCTCTCGAAGTAAACATCCTGTAAGGCTCGTCTGTGCCCTTAGTAATCAAATCATCAATTAAAACCCCAATATATGAGTCGGACCGTTTCATGTGGAACATGGGCTTCCGCTGAAGCTTTAGCGCAGCATTGATCCCCGCCACCAAGCCCTGGCAGGCAGCCTCCTCATAGCCAGTGGTTCCATTAATCTGGCCTGCAAAGTAAAGACCTTCCACCATTTTGGTCTCCAGGCTGGGGAAAAGCTGCATAGGGGAGAAGAAGTCGTATTCTATGGCATAACCAGGCCGGAAAAAGACACATTTCTCAAACCCTTTAACCTTTCTAAGTGCCTGAATTTGAATACTTTCTGGAAGCGAGGTGCTGAAGCCATTCAGATAAACTTCCACAGTGTCCCAGCCCTCAGGCTCAACGAACAGCTGGTGCCTGTCGCGATCGGAAAATCGATTAATCTTGTCCTCAATGCTTGGGCAATATCTTGGTCCCAGTCCCTTTATTCTGCCTTGAAACATGGGCGATTGCTCAAAGCCTGTTTTAAGAATTTCATGTACCTCCGGGGAGGTATAAGCTATATGACAGTTTCTTTGTTTTTTCCGGCCTTCGGGCCCATTTGTGTATAGGGGAGAGGTGTTGTCCATATAGCTAAACTTGCCCGGCTCTGAGTCTCCCTGCTGTTCCTCCAGCACGGCGTAGTTGATGCTTCTTCCGTCTATTCGGGGAGGGGTGCCGGTTTTCATCCGGCCTGTCTCAAATCCCCTTTCGGCAAGCTGGGCAGAGATTCCTTTCGAGGAGCTTTCTCCAATTCTTCCGCCTTCAAAATTTTTCTCTCCTATATGAATAACCCCGTTCAAAAAAGTTCCATTGGTTAGTATTACGGCCCCGGCGGAAATCTCCGATCCCGTACCCGTAATAACGCCGCTTACCTTGTCTCCCGAAAAAGTAAGCGCGCGCACATGATCCTGTCTGAAAAATACATTAGGAAGACTTTCAAGAACGCTTCTCCATTCAAGAGAAAATAAAGTGCGATCATTTTGACTTCGGGGGCTCCACATGGCCGGACCCTTCGAACGATTCAGCATTCTGAACTGGATAGATGTTTTGTCGCTTACAATACCGGAGTACCCGCCAAGCGCATCTATTTCTCTGATAATTTGACCCTTCCCGATTCCCCCCATGGCCGGATTACAGCTCATCTGAGCAATTTTGGTCATATCCATCGTAATCAGCAACACCTTTGCGCCCATGTTTGCGGCAGCAGCCGCAGCTTCGCAACCGGCATGACCGGCGCCAACTACAATAATATCATAACCTGAGTCGCGCATAGCTGTAATATATGAAAAGGGCGGCAAATTTACGACAAAAGAAGGATTCGGGAAGGGTGCCGGTATCCCGGACTAGTAATTCCAGAGATTTGCGCCCAGAATTTCCATTGTCTCGCGTTTTTGAATAAGCGCAACAAGAGAATGGTCCTTCCCGGGTAAAGGCCCATCAAATCCGGTTGAAAGATTGCCACTCATGTTGCTCAGGTAATATGTTTTAAAACTAATTACCACATTCTGGTGCTCCAGCGTTTTGCCGGCGTTTTCGCCACGCTCTACTTTGGTTTTAAGGTTTCTTTGGACGGTGGCAAACGAAATCAAATACGAGCCCCCTATAAGGTTCTCGGGCCCTTTTATAATCTGAAAGCTCACAGTCTTTCCCGCAGAGTCGGGGTGTATGGAAAAAAACACTTCAGGCTTTATGGCCAAAACACTGTCGATTACTTTTTTAGCCCGCTTTCGGTCGGAACCGGTAAACTCTACGCTTCCGTTAATTATCATTTGGGGGGTATAAACCACTTCGTTTCCAAAGGCCTTTCTGTATTTCCTTTGGCGGTTAGAAAAAGAAGAGTCGCTAAAAACATCTTTCCACCCCAGCTTGTTCCAATAGTCGACATGAAACGCCAAAGGATACACATAAGACTTTTCGGCCATGGCCTGCCGGGTAAGCTCGTTCAAAAATTCTTCGGCAGGTGGACAATCATTGCAACCCTCGGAAGAAAAAAGTTCAATCACGGCAAAAGGTTCTGCTTCCTGATTTAAGTCTATAGGGGCCTTTATGCTTTCGCCCGGCTCAGGACTTTGGGTTGGGTTCCCACAACCGACAAGCGCAAACAAAATAAAAAGCAGGCTTATTTGCCTTTTAATTTCTTCTCCTGCCATAATTGATTAAATGATTTTGGTGCTACAACCGGAATGTCCCGCCGTTCGCCCCACGCCTTCCTGAAAAACTGTCTGAGCATAAAGTTTTTTACCGAGGCGCCTCCTTTATCCATTTTGCTTCTTTTCAACATGGCCATTTTCCAAAATTTCCATATCCACCTTTCGGTTCGGCCTGTTTGTTCTTCTTCCACGGCGTCACGACGATTCAACAGCAACAGGTTGTGAAGATCTATTTTTACCGGACACACTTCCGTACATTTTCCGCAAAGCGAAGAGGCATAGGAAAGATGCTTAAAATCGGACATTCCCCGCAAGTGGGGGGTTATTACGCTTCCAATGGGTCCGCTATAGGTTGTGTTGTAGGCGTGTCCGCCCACTCCTTGATAAATGGGACACCCATTTAAGCAAGCCCCGCACCTGATGCAGTGAAGGCCTCTTCTTTGTTCCGGTTTATTAAGCAACCCGGTTCTCCCATTGTCGAGAAGCACAACATAAAACTCAGTGGGGCCGTCCGATTCTCCGGGCAGGGCAGGGCCAAAGCAAATATTATTATAAACAGTTAATTTTTGGCCTGTTCCGTGCGTTGCTAAAAGGGTCCAGAAAAGATCAAGATCATGAAGGGAAGGAATAAGTTTTTCAATGCCCGCGATCGCAATTAGGGTTTTCGGCCAGGACATTGACAAGGCCGCATTACCTTCATTTTCCGTTACGGCAACTCCTCCGCAATCCGCGATCAGGAAGTTTGCTCCAGTAACACCGGCTCCTGCACGAACATATTTCTCCCGCAAAAGCTTTCTTACGTGGGCCACAATGTCCTGTGGGGTCCAATCTTCCGGCGTGCCCTGCTTTTCATGAAAGGTTTTGGCAACATCTTCTTTGCTAAGGTGCATGGCCGGAGTTACAATATGATAGGGGGGCTCGTTACGCAATTGCTGAATGTATTCCCCAAGGTCTGTTTCAAGAGATTCAATGCCGGCCTTTTCGGCCGCTTCATTAAAGTGCACCTCTTCCGTGGTCATTGATTTTGACTTAACCACCGATTTTACCTGTGCTTTTTTCAGAATTTTAACCACTTCTGCCATGCACTCTTCCGCTGTCCGGGCCCAGATTACTTTCCCTCCACGCTTAATTACATTGGCTTCAAACTCGATTAAATATTTATCAAGATGGTCAATTACCCGGGTTTTTATTACCGAGGCTCTTTCCCTGGCAAGCTCCAGATTCAGGTATTGCTTCTTTCCCTCAACAACTTTTTTGTCGTACTGGGCAATGTTAAACCTCAGTTTCCTCCGGTGTTCCTCATCGAAGACCAGCTTTTCGGCGCTTTCCAGAAACTCTGCAGGTTTGCTCATTATCTTGATGGGGGTTTTTTATCTACGGTAATCCGCTTTTCCTGGTTGGCCACAAGCCAGGCGGTGTAAAAAACAAGCCGGGCTCTTTTTTCCAGCATCCAGAAGTTTATTTTATGTATTTCGTCTGTATCGCGATGGTAGTCTTCGTGAACGCCATTAAAATAAAAAATAACCGGAATATTGTTTTTGGCAAAGTTATAATGGTCGGAGCGGTAATAAAAGCGGTTTTTGTCTTTTGGGTCGTTGTATTTATAATCAAGCCCAAGCTTTCCATAAAGTTCGTTCGCCTTTTCATTAAGTGCATGAAGCTGGGTGCTTAACATGTCGGATCCAATAATGTACACATAGTTGGTGTCTTTTTCGTGGGCTTTGTCAATCCTGCCCACCATATCGATGTTCAGGTTGCAAACAGTTTTTTCAAGCGGGTAGGTGGGATTGCTCACGTAAAATTTCGAGCCCAAAAGACCTTTTTCTTCTCCGGTAAATGCAATGAATACAATGGTTCTTCTTGGGCCGTAGCCGGCTCGCTTTGCTTCGGCAAAGGCTTGTGCTATTTCGAGGAGGGCCACCGTTCCTGATCCGTCATCATCGGCTCCGTTATATACTTTTTTTCCTTTTACCCCCAAATGATCATAGTGTGCGCTGATAACAATTACTTCTTCTTTTAGATCCGACCCCTCAATGATGGCTATTACGTTCTCGGTTTTTACTTTTGTGATGGATTTTTTCCCTGTGTCTTTGGTGTCGTGGCCTTTAAAAGACAGCTCAAAGGTTTGAAAGTAGCTTGTGTCGCCGGGGGGGCTTGCGCCAATTTTCTTAAACTCCTTTGCCAGATAGCGGGCGGATCGTTTTTGTCCTCTTTTTCCGGTTTCCCTTCCCTCATACTTGTCGGAAGCCAAAACAGAAAGGTGCTTTTTCAGGTCGCCGGCATCGATAAATTTCCCGAAACTACCCATTACCTCCTGATTCTCCTGGCCATTCAGAAAAGCCGGTAAAAAAGCAAAAACGAAAAATAAGCGTCTTAAAAACAAACTCATGCTTGCCGGTCTATTTTATCCACTCTTTCCTTGTGCCGGCCTCCTTCAAAATCAGCTTCAAAAAAGGCCGTTAAAATGTGTTCTGCTTCTCCCGATTCGATAAATCTTGCAGGCAGACTGATTATGTTGGCATCATTATGCTGACGAGCCAGCGCAGCCACATCGGCATTCCAGCAAAGAGCACAGCGGATGCCTTTGTTCCTGTTTGCAGCTATGGAAATTCCGTTTCCTGAGCCGCAAATCAAAATGCCAAAGCGGGCCCGGTTATTCGTAATTTCAGCGCATACCTCCCTCGCAAAGTCGGGGTAATCGACCCTCTCTTCAGAAAAACAGCCCTTGTCGGAAACTGTATAACCTTTTCCGGACAAAAAAGCTTTTACTTTTTCTTTCAGATGAAATCCGGCATGGTCCGAACCAATTGCTATTACCATTGTTCCCCTTTTCAATAATTAAAGGCACTAAATTACCTAATTTCCTGATTCTTTGACTATTATACACAATTGATGAAAACTCCTGAAAATCGCTTAAGTTTTAACAATGCCTGTTCACTTCTTGTTAGCTATTGTTAACTACTACTAGCTTTAAAATCTCCCCGCGCAAACAATTACTATTTCTTATAATTTTTTGCATTCCTTTTCAAAAAACTTATAGGCTTTAGATCAATTTTTATCATCACAGTGGTCAACCAATAATAACACAATTTTCCGGTTCTTTTTATTAACTTCACAGGTAATTAACAAGCGGTTGAAAAACACGTAGATTTTTGAAATTCAACACATAAAATACAATTAACTTTTCTTTTTTTGTGAATTACTTTTTATAAGTGGTGATTTCAACACTATTGGCTAAAAAATCTCCACGGTATTAACAGTATAGTAATAGACCTAAAAAATTTATTTAATCGATTATTATTATAATATATGTTGTTAAAAGGTTTTGTTGAGGAAGAAACAGGAATTGATTTTGATTTATTCCGGGAGATTGAGCGCCTTAAGAAAGAAAAAAATGCTGTGATTCTGGCTCATTATTACCAGGACTCTGACATTCAAGACATTGCAGATTACGTTGGCGACAGTCTTGGCTTATCCCGTCAGGCAGCTGCAACCAAAGCAGAAATAATACTTTTTGCCGGTGTTCACTTTATGGCCGAAACAGCAAGAATATTATCCCCAAACAAGAAAGTACTATTACCTGATTTGAATGCGGGATGTTCCCTGGCAGATAGTTGTCCGCCAGAAAAGTTTAAGGCATTTATTGCAGCCAATCCAAAGGCAGTGGTGGTTTCTTATGTGAATTGTTCTGCAGCCGTAAAGGCAATGACAGATATTATTTGCACTTCAGCGAATGCTGAGGGAATTATTAACTCCTTACCCCGGAATCAGGAAATTATCTTTGCTCCTGATAAGAACCTTGGAAAATACCTCGAAAAAAAGACTGGGAGAAAACTGATTCTTTGGGACGGTGCCTGTATGGTACATGAGATATTTTCTCTGATGGAAATTGAAAAAATACTTTTAGGAAATCCCGATGCAGAATTAATAGCCCATCCGGAATGTACAGAAGACATTTTGGAAAGGGCTGCCTTTATTGGATCCACCAGTGAATTACTGGCCCATACGGCAAAATCAGCTACAAAAACTTTTGTGGTAGCTACTGAAACAGGAATTTTGCATCAAATGATAAAAAAATCACCCGAAAAGGTTTTTTTGCCCGCACCCCCAAACAACACCTGTGCCTGCAACGATTGTCCGCACATGAAACTAAACACCCTGGAAAAAGTTTATTTGGCTCTTAAAAATGAAACCCCGGAAATTACGTTAGAAGAGGAGATACTTAACCGGGCTCTGAAGCCCATAAACCGGATGCTCCAAATTTCAAAAGAATTGGGGCTTTGAGGCATTTTGATTAAATTTAAAGTTTTGATATTCATGAGGCCGAGACTGCTATTTTTATTCATATTTCTGGGTTTTGCTTTTGTGCTTCCTGCTCAGGAAGATATTAAGCCTAACGGATACAATATATTTTATTACGACAACGGAAAAAAGTCCTCCGAGGGCAACATGCGTGACGGAAAGCCGGACGGCTACTGGAAAACATATTACCCTACAGGACAAATAAAAACCGAAGGAAACCGGAAGAATTTTCAGCTCGACAGCATTTGGAAATTCTATAATGAAAAGGGAGTTTTAATAACCTCGATTTCTTATGTAAACGGACGAAAGGAGGGGCTAAAAAAGAACTATTCTCCCGAGGGAATTTTGCTCAGCGAGGAAATGTATGAAAAGGACCTGAAGCACGGACTAACGAAATTTTATTACAAATCAGGCGCTTTGAAAGAAACCATTCCGTTTGATAAGGGCAGGGAAGAAGGAATGGCATTTGAATACGACGAGGAAGGGAACATTACCCGAATTATTGAATACAAATTCGGGTTTATGAAAAATCAGGAAATAGTAAACAGGAAAAATTCGGAAGGCAAAAGATCCGGACGATGGAAAGAGTTTTATCCGTCGTTAGCGGTAAAATGGGAATGTACTTATGCAGACGGAAAAAAGAACGGTTATTATAAGGAATACGACGAAAAGGGTCAGCTTTTGGTGGTGCAGAAATACTTTATGGACTCTTTGATCACCGATGCGCCGGAATTGGCAAAGCTTGATATTAAAACAGAATACTATTCTGATGGAACCAAAAAATACGAAGGCACGTTCAAAGACGGAAAGCCGGAGGGAATTCACAACCTGTATAACCAGAAAGGCGAAATTGTAAAAACCAAAGTATTTGAGAACGGCATCCTGGAAGGCGAGGGGGTCATGGATGAGGCAGGTAGGCAGCAAGGACCCTGGGTTGAATACTTTGCCGACGGATCTGTGCGATCCAAAGGAGAGTATAAAGACGGCATGAGAATAGGAGAGTGGCAATTCTTTCACAATAACGGCAAGGTAGAACAGAAGGGAAAATATGATAAAAGGGGAAGGGCCCAGGGAACATGGAAATGGTATTATCCCAGCGGGAACTTATTACGCGAAGAGAATTATCTGGACGGAACCCGGGAAGGAGCCATGATAGAATATTCGGACTCCAATACCGTAATTACAAAGGGGGATTATGTGGACGGGCTTCGGGAGGGCAAATGGATTTATGTGCTTTTGGATCATAAGGAAGAAGGAGAATATAAATCCGGCCAGCAATTTGGTGAGTGGAAAGCCTATTATTTGAGCACCGGCAGAATAAAATGGCAGGGAAGCTTTATGGATGGAAATCCTGATGGGAAATATAAGGAACTAACGCCCGACGGCAAGCCCCTCAGAGAGGGAAAATATATTGTAGGGAAAAAAGAGGGCGATTGGAAAATATATGGCTATGACGAAGAAACAGGCGCATTGATGTATTTATTGGTAATTACCTATCGTGACGGAAAGGAGATAAAGTGGGACAATGTGCTCATTCGACCGGAAAGCCCCTGAAAATGGAAGCCCTTGAAAAGGAAAATACCGGCCACAGTAATCGGTCCGGAAATGAAGAGTCCGGCGACATTCATCGCAGGCTTTGGGGAAATTTGCCTGTGGCCATAGTTGTGCTGGAAGGAGAAAAAGTAGTTTATGCCAATAAAAAGGCCCACACTCTTCTCCGCGCGGAGCCGGAATATCTGGAAAAAAAGAAAAACAACCATTCGGTATTCGACTATATACCCGCATCCCTTAAAGAAGCCTTTTTTGAAAGCTATAAGAAAGCTGTTTTGGCCGGAGAAGAAGGACTTTCGGAAGAGTGGGACATCCGGGATGTTTCCGGAGAAAAGAGACGGGTTCAGGCCATTTCCTCCAAAGTGGTTTTTGAAAACAGAGACTGTGTTCAGGTGGTGTTTTCGGACATAACTGAAAAACACCAGGACAGGGAACTGGCTGCAGAAGCACGCGAGAAGTTCCTGAAAATAACCCGGAACATAGAAGAGGTTATATACATTATTGCCCTTGAAAACGGGAGCGGGAAAGTAGAGTTTGTAAGCGAGAATATTTATAAGCTTATCGGACTTACTCCGAAACAGTATCTGGCACGATTTCAACGGATATTGGAAAGGGTGCACCCCGAAGACCTGCCCCGCGTGCTGGAAGCTTCCGCGCAAAGCCGAAACACAAAAAAGCCCTACACCCGAACCTACCGGTATTTACACCATCAAACAGAAAACTATGTGTGGCTGGAAGAGCGGGTCTATCCCGAATATGACAACGAAGGAAATCCAAAGGCTATTTTGGGAGTAACCAGGGATATTTCCGGGCGTATGGAAACCGAAAAAACCATTTCCGAAAGCGAAACGAAGTTTCGTATGCTTGCAACAAACGCCCGGGACGTGATTTACAAATTTGTTTTTTTGCCGGAGCCGCGTTACGACTACATCAGCCCCTCAATATTCGACTTATCAGGATATGCACCCGAAGAGTTTTACCGGGATCCGTTATTGGGTTATAAAATAATCCACCCTGCAGACGTGGCAAAACTGGAAAAGTCAAGAAGCAAAATAGAAAGGAAGGAAGGATTTAGGAACCCCATTCAATCGCCCCTGATTTTGCGATGGGTTAAAAAAAATGGTGAAATAATCTGGACCGAAACGCGCAACAAACCGGTTTATGATGAACACGGAACGGTGGTGGCCATGGAGGGGATTTCCCGGGACATTACCGCTTATAAAGAGAAGGAGTTCAGGCTAAGCGAAAGCGAAGAGAAGTTTAAAATACTGGGATCCAATGCGCCCGTGGGAATTATGTTGTGCAGTCCGGACGGGAAAATATTTTATTCCAACAAAAAATTTCGGGAAATTTTTGAAGTGGATGGAAATAGTGAAGACCAGATAAACTGGCAGTCAAAAATTGCGCCCGCTCATCGGGAAAGGGTTTTAAGCCACCTGGCGCAAAGTCTGAAAACCGGCGAAGATTGCAGAGAGGAATTCAGAATTGAACAGTCAGGAATAAACAATCAACGCTGGGTTCGGATCTCCGGTCAAGCCATTTTTGAGGGAGGAAACAGAGGCTCGGCCATTTCCGGTTGGGTAGGCATAGCCGAAGACGTAACCGACCACAAAGAAGCCGAAGAGAGGATCATTCAATCTGAAAAGAGGTATCGTGAGTTGTTTGAAAACAACGTTTCAGGCGTTTTCCGCTCCACCCCTTCCGGAAAAATACTTGATTGTAACCAATCCTACAGGAACATGTTTGGTTATTCGCTTGAGGAGCTGAAAAACCTTACAGCGGAAATATTTTATTACTCTCCCGAAGAAAGAAAGAAATATGTGGAGGAGCTCCGCGAAAAAGGGAAAGTAAAAAACCTTCAGTTAAGACTTAAGAAGAAGGACGGAACGGAAATTTTTGTGTTGGTAAGTGCATACCTCCGAAAAGAAGAAGGCTTCCCCGGCGGAATTATTGAAGGAACGGTTATTGAGAATACAGCCATTATTAAAGCCCAGGAAGCCCTTCAAAAAAGCGAAAAAACGCTTTCCACGCTTATGGGCAACCTGCCCGGCATGGCTTATCGCTGCCTGATGGACTCAAACTGGACCATGCTTTTTGTCAGCAAAGGATGCGAGGAGCTAACCGGCTACCGGCCGGAAGAATTACTCCAAAACCAAAAGGTTACTTTTTCCAGCCTTGTTATGCCCGAAGACAGGCATGTGGGAGGCTTGCAGATTAAACAGGCAATCCGGGACAAAACCCCCTTTGAGATAGAGTATCGGATTGTTGACCGGGGAGGCAGGGTTAAGTGGGTTTGGGAACGCGGAGAGGGCGTTTACAATGAAGAGGGCGACCTTATGTACCTGGAAGGCTTTGTTACCGATATAACCGAAAGAAAAGGCTTTGAAATCATCCAGGAAGAAACCCGGAAAGCGTATAAAAACCTGATCGAGTCGGCTCCTGAAGGGCTGTTTGTTCATAATAAACAAGGAACAATCCTTTTTGTAAATCAAAAAGCGATGGCCATTATGGGGGCCCGCCAGCAAACGGAAATTGTGGGCAAAAACGTGCTTTCGTTTTCGGTTCCTGAGGATATAGATAAAATTAAAGACCGCCGAGGAATAATGGAGTCTGGTGGAGAAACGCCCTATATAGAAAGCAGGGTAGTACGGCTCGACGGGACAGTTATTCATGTTGAAACGAAACCCATCCCTTTTGATTTTTACGGCTCTCCATCAATCCTGGTTTTTTTCCGCGACCTTACCTATCAGCGTCAGCTGGAAAAGGAACAATTGCGCGCCCAGATTGCCGAAGAAACAAACGTGCGCCTTCAGGACGAAATACAGGAAAGGAAAAAAACAGAAAGGAGACTCCGAGAGGCCCAAAAATATACGCGCCTGCTTATCGACAGCTCACTTGACATGATCTGCGCCTCTGACAAAGACGGGACACTTACCGAATTCAATCTGGCTGCCCAGAAGACATTTGGCTATTCCCAGGAAGAGGTTTTGGGAAAGCCGGTGGCAATTCTATACGCAAATCCAAAAGAAAGGGAAAAAATAAGCACCGAACATTTGTTAAAAACCGGAGCCTTTTCCGGCGAAGTAACAAATTTGAAAAAGAATGGCGAAACCTTCCGCTCGTACCTGTCGGCTTCGGTCTTAAAAAATGACCGGGGAGAGGTGATAGGAGCCATGGGAGTTTCGCGCGACATTTCCGAGTTAAAAAGAAATGAGGAAAAGCTCCGCCAGAGCGAAGAAAGATACCGGGCCATTTATAATCAGGCCTTCACGGGAATAGCCCTTGTTAGTTTTGAAGGTGTTTTCCTGCAGGTTAACCAGAAGCTTTGTGAAATGATGGGGTATTCTGAAAACGAACTGCTGGGAAGGAACTTCCTGGAAATAACCCACCCCGAAGACAAAAAAGCAGGAATAAAAGAGAGGGAAAAGCTAATGCTGGGGAAAAAAGAAAATTACCAGGTTGAAAAAAGATACCTCCACAAATCGGGCAAAATAATTTATACAAACCTGTTGGTGTCGCTTGTGCGCGACACGGAAAACAAACCCCAGTATACGGTAGCCGTTTATGAGGACATTACCCAACGAAAAGAAGCCGAAGCAAAAATAATTAAACAGGCGGCACAGCTTCAGTCGATTATTGAAAGCAGCAGCCACCAGATATTAACCATTGACACAGAATTCCGGCTCACGAGCTTTAACCGGCGTCAGGCAGAATGGATCCAAGCCCACTACGGCATAGACCCCTTCGTGGGCCTGCCAATGACCTCTGAAATTATGCTGTTGGACGAAAGCCACAACAACATTTGGATCGAACGACTCAATGAGGCCCTTAAAGGAAAAAGCCAACACTTTGAAATACCCTTCCGCATGAACGATGGCATGGATTTCTGGCGCGAGGTTTACATGAATCCAATATTCGACATTAACAAAAATGTGGTGGAAATTTCGGTTATCTCTCACGACATCACCGAAAAAAAGGCTGCGGAAGAAAACCTCAAACAGTCCCTGAAGGAAAAAGAAATTCTGCTTAAAGAAGTGCACCACAGAGTAAAAAATAACCTCCAGGTAATTTCCAGCATTCTCAACCTGCAAAGCACGTACGTAAAAGACAAAAACACCCTGAACATGCTTAGGGAAAGTCAGGACCGGATAAAGTCAATGGCCTTCATTCACGAAAGCCTGTACCAGACCAAAGACTTTTCAAATGTCAATTTTTCGGAATATGTGCTTAACCTTTCAAACAATCTCATGCACTCCTATGACCTGAGCGGAAGAAGTGTGAAAATAGACCGACAGGTTGACCCCATTCAGTTGAACCTTGACCAGTCAATTCCTTGCGGCTTGATAATCAACGAGTTGGTGTCAAACGCTCTGAAATATGCATTTCCGGTCAAAAAAAATGGAATTATTACCCTGAAAGTCAAGGAAAAAGGAGGCAAAATAACTATTATTGTAGCCGATAACGGGGTAGGAATGCCTCCTGACATGGATTTTCGGAATACCGAGTCGCTTGGGTTGCAATTGGTTGTAACCCTCGTGGAACAGTTAGGCGGAGAAATTACCCTTGAAAAAAAGCGGGGAACCAACTTTAAATTTAGTTTTCTCCGGACGCCTAAAAACGCCAAATAAAAGAAAATGTCAAAAGTGAACATCCTAATTACCGAAGACGAAAGCATTGTAGCAAAAGATATTCAGCAAAGCCTGAAAAAACTGGGATATAATGTGGTGGGGGTTTGTAATAATGGCGAAGATGCCATTAAAACAGCCGAAGAAACGAAGCCCGACCTTGTACTGATGGACATTATGCTGAAAGGCGATATGAGTGGCATCGAGGCGGCCGACACCATTCGCCAGCGACTGAGTGTGCCGGTTATTTTTCTTACCGCCTATGCCGATGAAAGCACTCTGGCAAAAGCAAAAGTTACCGAGCCTTATGGATATATCATTAAACCCTTCAAGGAAATAGATCTTCACACCTCCATTGAAATGGCGCTGTATAAACACCAGCGCGAATCGGAGGTAAAAAAAGAACGCGACTTCCTTTATTCCCTTGTTGAAAACAAAGACTCCAAGGACATTCTTTTTGTTAAGGCAAGCAACAAGCTTGTTAAGGTAAAAACAACCGACATTTTCTTTGTGGAAGCTTTGAAGGATTATGTGGTTATTCACACGGCACATGCCCGGTATACCATTCATTCAACAATGAAAGACATTGAGAAGAAGTTGCCCGGCTCAGATTTTGTTCGGGTTCACAGGTCTTTTATTGTGCGTATCGACAAGATTGTTGCCATCGACCACTCCAATGTTATTCTTGAGTTTGATAACAAAGAAATTCCCATTGGAGGGTCCTACAAGGACGAGCTTTCCAAAAGAATCAATCAGGTCTGAGTTTTCATTCCTGACCGGAATATTTCAACCGCGCATGTTCCGCTTTATTTTTCGGGCTTTTTTTTGGCCCCTTCTGGTATTTAGCCTTTGGGGCTGTGCAAAAAACTCTTGTCCTACCTTCGGGGACAACAAGGGAACCCGCAAAATTAAAATTGTAAAAAGCCCCTTTGCCCGCAAAGTTTCCACCGGCAAACCCACCGAGCAAACCGACGGATTCAGGCTTTATGAGCACAGCAAATCCAAAAAGAAGAGAAAGCGCGAAGAGGGCTTTTCGAGACGCGTAAAAAAGAAGGAAAAATCTTACGGAGAAAAAGCAAAGGGAAAAAAAGTAAAAAACAAGAAAAAAAGGAAGTGGTTTTCCTTCCGGAGCAAAAAGGAAACAAACCGCCTCAAAGATCCAATGGACGGAAAACCCGAAAAGAAAAAGAAAAAACGAAAGCGCAAACCGGAAATGGGCTTATGGGACAAGAAAATGTTCTGAAGAAAAAACTGCTGCTTGTCCGGCATGGAAAAGCCGGCCCGGGAATGGAAGACTTTAAAAGGCGACTCTCAGCAGAAGGAATAGTCGACCTTGCCCATTTGAAACACCGGCTGCCTGCCTGGGCCTCCAACAACCCCAAAATAGTTTGTTCTCCTGCGTCCAGAACAACCGACACCCTGAGACACCTGTTTTTCTCAAACGGGCCGGAAACCCACCTTAAAAGCCCGGAAAACCTGTTGTTTTGCCGGGAATTGTATGGAGGAGGGCCGGACGACTATTTTTTCTGCCTTTCCCGGGAGGCAGGCCTTAGGGATATCATTTTTATAGGCCATAATCCCGGAATTACGGAATTTGCCAATACACTGGGCTCTTTCCGCATCGACAACCTGCCTGAAGGATGTGCGCTTGAATTTGAAATCCCGGTAGATGGGGATCCGGAAAAAATAAAAGGCAACGGGGAGTTCGTTGCCTTTTACGGAAATAAAAGATCAGTTATTTAGGGCAATTGGGAGCCGACTTTACGCCCGAAAGCTCCGGACTGGCTAATGCAGTTTCTGCCTTTTTGAATTCAGCACCACCGCCATTTAAGTTCTTCACTTTTTCAAAACAACACTTTGAAACGGGGAAGTCTTTTTGAACCAGATAATAATATCCCAGATAAGAATAAGCCTCTTCCAGGTCTTTTTTGTATTTCTCTTCTTCACCGGGCTTAACCAATGAAATTACTTTTTCATAATGAGGCTTAGCAAGGCCCTCTTTCGCTTCAGGGTCAAGTCCGGAATTACAACGACCTCTCCAGACATATCCAAAGGGAATATCGGCCTGAACCTTGGTGTATTCAACAAAGGCCTGGTCTGCTTTTGCATATTCTTTCATGTTGTAATAGTTGCGACCCAGATAATAATAATCGTTAACCGTAAAGCCCTGTTTGATGTTTACCTTTCTTTCATACCAGGGAGCAGCAGCAGCATATTTTTTGTTTTTGCTATAGATGTTGGCAATTTCCATAACCAACTCGCCATTAGTAGAATCGAGCAGGGCAGCCTTTTCTAACCACAACAACGCAACAGAGTCCTTCCCGTCTTTCTGATACAGGCGACCATAATATTCATAGTCCCGGGCAATAACTTTTTCAGGAGCCTGCTTGGCAAAGTAGGTTTCCATGGCGGAAAGCCCCTGAGGAATATTTCCAAGCTCATAATGGCAAAAGGCAATCAGGCGCTGTACCACCATATTAGACGGAACGTCTTTCTGAATTTGCTTAAACTCCGCAAGGGCTTCAGTATATTTTTTGGCCACATAAAGGAAAATGCCGTAACGAATATGTCCGCTGACGCTTCCCTTATTCAAAGACAAATATTTTTTGTAATCTTCAATGCCCTTGTCGAGGTTTCCCATTTTATAGTACGACTCCGCCCGCTCCCTGTAGGCAGGGGCAAAATTAGGTTCGAGGGTAATGGCTTCTGAAAAATATTTGTTAGCCTCCTGGGGATTTCTTGCCCGCATGTAAAGAATTCCACGACGAACCAAAGGCTTGGGCGATGTTTTATCAAGCTCAGCCGCCTTTTTATATTGTTCAATGGCCTGGGTTCCATTTACGTTATTCTGTTCAAAAATGGCATCGCCCATTAAAATATAGGCCTCCGGATTTTTAGGCTCAACGGCCAAAGCCTTATTTACATAGTCAATGGATTTTTGAGGCTCTGTGAGCTCGCCAATAAGAAAAGTCTCGGCAATTTTTAAATAAACCAAAGCCCGGAAGGGCTGTGCCGTCTTGTTGGTTTTATCTTCAACAATGGTTGTGGCTGTAAGAAAAGGCTTTTTGGCGCCTTCTTTATCGTTTTTAACCCAGCTTATTTTTCCTGCTCCAACATAATTCAAGGGGAAGTTGGGATTAAGTTCAATGCCTTTGTTGAAAAAGATAGAGGCGGAATCAATTTCATTCTGACGGAAATAGTTTTCGCCCATGTAAAAGTACATTTCTCCATTGGTGGGCTCTTTCTGTATGAGCCGGAGAAACATTCCGGAGGCCTTTTCATACTGTTCGTTTTCCATTGTTTTAATGGCATCTTTTAAGGTCTGAGCCTGCACGGAAAAGCTAAGGGCGGTAATGAAAATTAATAAAACGGCTTTCATAAGACGCGGGGATTTAATATTCTGGGCACGAAGATACATATTGGCAAAAAAATATGTTTTAAATCGGTCGCTCATTCTTTGTTTATGTTCACAATCCGAATCGGCATCGTTGCCGGTACCAGCCCGGATTTTAAGATTATTTTTTGTCCTTTTTCTCCTGCTATGAACCCTGCAAACCCCGTGCCAAGGCCTGTACCTATCTCACATTTAACAATATACACAGGGCGGGTCAGGGGGTAGTTTCCCTTGGCAATATGGGCCTGAAAGGGCTTATAAAAGCTTTCGGGGATTATTTTCGATTCTACGGCAAGCACTTTTATCTGCTTCATAAACGAATGGCTCAATGAATCGTCCTTGTCGCTGATCCAGTTTACTCCGATTACGCCCATGGCAGAGGGATTTTTGGAAACGAAAGAAATAACATCTTCATGCCCTTTTGCAGCAAAGCAGTTGGCCGGAAAAGGAAGGCCGGGCCCTACCAGGCTGTCGCGGATATACCGGGCATTGGAAGAGCCGTTTGAGTCGAACACAATTTTTATGGAATCTGATTTACCTTTTGAAGCCCAAAATGTTTTTTCTCCTGAAAACAATTGCTTCAACTCCTTTTGCGATAATTCTGAAACAGGATTATCCGGATGTACAATCAGCGCAACGGCGTCGTAGGCTATTTTGATATAGGTGGGATCCAGGCGCTTTGTGGTTTTTACTACCTGTTCTTCTTCGGGTGAAAGTTTGCGCGACAAAACCGCAAACCGTATACTGTCGGCGAGGAGAAGGCGCAACATTTCTGTTTCTGAACCGTAGCGGAAAGAAACATCGGCCTCTAGGTAAAACTCCTCGAAAATATTTTCCTGGGTTTTCATAATCATCCGGTAGGAATCGTCGCTTCCCACAGTGGCTTTTCCTGAAGTGGGCGTGTCTACCGGCCCCTTACCGGGCTTGCCGCCGCCTCCACAGGCGAAAAAAAAGAAAGCGGTGAAAATGGCAAGGGCTGGAAATCTGTTTGTTTTCATGATCCTGTGTTTTTTAAATCTCGGTATATACCAAAGGCGCGGAAAAGGGAATAGCCTACAAATACAATTCCTATCAGCTCACGGGAAGAGGTGATTTTGTCCGCTAAAAAATCAGTGAACAGGAGGGCAGCTCCAAACAGCAAATAAATTACTATCATCCCTGCCCGGAAATACAAAAAGGGTTTCGAATTCAATGAGCCGAAGCGGTTTGGGGCTTATTGCAACTTGAAGTTAACGGGCAGAATATAACGAACCTTTACGGCCTTTCCGTTTTGTTTTCCGGGAGCCCATTTAGGCATCTGGCTGATAACCCGAACGGCTTCTTTGTCCATGGCCCCACAGGCAGTTACTCCCTTTTTTACAATAACATCTGTTACCGACCCGTCTTTGTCTATTACGAACTCCACGAAAACCTTTCCGGAAATCTGGTTCTCTTTACAAAGCTGTGGGTAATTAATATTCTTTTGGAGAAACTTAAACATCTCATTGGGACCACCGGGAAATCCGGGCTGCTCTTCAATGGCCGCCTGATCATAAATTTTATCATCTCCTACTTCCACAGGCGGTGGAGGAGGGGGAGGACCTTCAATTCCTTCCTGATCTTTGGTAGAAACGTTTTCATTTTTTACTTCTTCCTGTGTAGGTGGAGGAGTTTCCTGCTTTTCGTCGGAAGCCTCGGGCGGAATAAACTGCACCGTTTTAATGGTAGGAGGAGGAGGTGGTGGGGGTGGAGGGGGCGGGGGTGCAGCATCATCCATGGGAGGAGGCGCATCCAATACCAAAGGAACGTCTTTCAGGTTCACACTAACCTCTTCACCACCCGAGCCGAACATTGAAATAATTTTTGGCATACCCAAAATAAGTGTGCCGGCAAGAATGGTGCTTAAGCCGGCCACCATCATGGTGCGGTTATAGTTTCGCCGAAGTTGATATGCTCCGTAATCCTGATTCTTGTTTTCAAAAACCAGGTTGTTCCTGGCCGAAAGAACCACGTTGCTCCATGTCCTGTCATAGGACAGCAGCACAATCAGCCCGATAAAGGCGGCAATTAGGATGAATACAATCATGGGTTATTTCCTCCTGATTTAATGGTTTCAACAATCTCCTTTTCTGCTGGGGATATATCAACGAGGGCATATTTTCCAATTTCGGCCACGCTCATTTCATCAATCATTTCAACTACATTCCCATACTTGCATTTTGGGTCGGCCTTGATAATAACGGTGAGGGTGGGATCCTGATCGTCAGGACGGCGGTGAACCGAAAGCACTTCTTTATTTACCAGTCGGTTCAGGGAATCCTGCGACACGGACTTAGCATACTTGGCAATCAGATCTTTTTTGAGCTTCCTGATTTCGTCGATGGCATTCCGGTTTTTTTCAATTAAAATTTTCCGGATTCCCTTATCGGGATCGAAGTTGGTTTTATTAACCTGGGTAGAGCCGTCTTCTTTTAATTCACCATAATAATAATAGATTTCGTCGTCTTCCATGAGCAAAATAGTAAGCGCATGAAACACTTTCTTCTTTTCTCCTTCATCTACGGGCATGGTGATTTCCATGGTGGTAGGCTTAGAGAATGTGGAAGTCAAAACGAAGAAGGTAAGCAGGAGGAAAGCCAGATCCACCATCGGCGTCATGTCGATGTGGGTGCTCGTTTTTTTAGCGCGTTTTTTGCTGTGTTTACCACCGCCGCCGTCACCGCCTGTGTTTACATCTGCCATATTATTCTGCTGTTACTTTTCCCTCCAGATCGGTCAGGAGGTTAAACTGGTTAACATTAATATCTGTCCGCTGAAATGTTTTCAGGATGGCGTTAATTATTTCATAGTTGGCCCGGGCGTCTCCTTTGATGGCAAAGCGAAGCTTGCTCACATTGGCCTCGCCCTTATCGCGGTGAAACTCTGCGCTGGCCAAACGACCAAAAATTATCCAATCCCTTAGCTGGTTGGTTGCCGCATTGGCTGAATCAACCGGTATTCCTTTGGTTTGTTTGTTCATTTTTTCCCGACCACCTTCATTGGCACTGATAAACTCTGCCAGGTTATTCATGGGAACCCCAAAGGAGTTCATCAGCGAGAAGGTTTTTGTCTGCTCTTCGGTAAAACTCACGTTGTATTTTTCACCCATCTTCTTTAACAGGTTGGCACGAACGGCTTTATTGTCGATATTAAAAAAAACACGATCGGCGCTGTCAATGGTAATGGTCATTATATCCCTGTCGGGAATGGGTATTTCCTTTTGTGAGGCCGGAATATCAACGATTACGGGCTCTTCACCCCTGAACTGGGCGGTAAGCATGAAAAACGTAACCAAAAGGAATGCCAGATCCACCATCGGCGTCATGTCCAGCGAGGGACTTGATTTCGGCATTTTAATTTTAGGCATATTCCTTTCTTTTAATAGTTAGATGCACCAGGCATCCGGATTCCACAAAAAAATTAATGCTTTGTTGAGGCAAAGGTTTGAGACAGGGTAAATCCGGCCTCATCAATACCGTGCGTAAGGGCATCAATTTTATTGGAGAAGTAGTTATACATGATAATCGCAATACAAGAGCCTGTAATTCCAATAAAGGTATTAATCAGGGCCTCGGAAATACCGGTAGAAAGTGCGATGGTGTCAGGCGCTCCGGCTTGGGCAAGAGCCTTAAAGGCACGGATCATACCGATTACCGTTCCGATCAGACCAATAAGGGTTGAAATGGAAGCGCAGGTAGAAATTACAACCATATTTTTGGAAAGCATAGGAAGCTCCAGAGCGGTAGCTTCTTCGATTTCCTTTTGGATGGCGGCAAGCTTTGCTTCTTTATCAAGCTCATGATCAGCCTCAACCGCCTTATATTTAACAAGTCCGTTTCTAAGCACGCTGGCCACGCTTCCTTTTTGGCGATCACACTCTTCAATGGCAGCATCTAACTGTCCGTTTGAAATTAAACCACGAATAGTTTTCAGGAAGGTTTCAATGCGTCCGCGTCCACGGGCTTTTCCAATGGTTATTCCGCGTTCAATGGAGAATGCAATTACAACAAGAACTATGGAAACCAGGATGGCAACCACAGGGCCTCCCTTATATACGGTTCCATACCATCCTTCAATACCTTCTCTTACCGGATGGCCCCGCTCAGGGTCTCCACCTTCAAAGTTCTCGGGGGCTCCCAATACAAACATGTAAAACAACATCGAAATCACCAGAATAATCGGGATAACGATAAATGTAAAAATGGAAGTGAATTTGGTTGACTTTTCCTTGCTGATAGATTGGTTATTTTTTGTTATTAATTTCCGGGTTTAATTTTAAGAGGCCAAACTTACTAATTCTATTTAAGATTTGAAAATCAGGCCGTCCCGTAATTTCCCAACTACAAAAATGAGGGTTTATTGGGCTGAAATCAAGGGCTTTTCCATAAGTGGGCAGGTTGGGGTCATAAGTGGAAAAGCAGGATGAATAACTGGGGCTCTGAAAGCCCTATTTTTTCCGCCTTTTTTCTTTTCTTATGGTAGCCACAACGGGAATCAGGGTAACAACGATCAAAAAGATTACTATATAGCCCAGATTCTCCTTGACAAGGGGGAAATCACCCAGGTAATACCCCAGGGTTCCCAAGGTTCCAATCCACAAAACCGCACCCGCCACATTGTACAACATAAAGGCCCCAAAGGGAACCCGGATTACCCCTGCCAGAATGGGAGCAAAGGTTCTTATTATGGGGAGAAAGCGGCCGAGAATAAGGGCTTTTCCTCCATGCCTTTCATAAAAACTGCGGGTAAGTTCCAGGTAAGTTTTTTTAAAAATTATCCCATCTTCCTTTCGGAACAAGGGAGGACCTACTTTAAATCCAAACCAGTAGCCGGCCACATTTCCGAGAATGGCCGATGCCATGAGGCCTGCTTCGAGGGTAAAAATACTAACACCCAGAAGGTCGGGGTCGGAAGAACAAATCAATCCGCTGATAAAAATGAGGGAGTCGCCGGGAAGAAAAAATCCGATCAGCAGGCCCGTTTCGGCAAAGACCACGAAAAGCAGGAGCGCGAGCCCTCCGTATTTAATAATAGATTCGGGGTCTGTGAGCTCCTTGAGAAAATCCCAGATATCCTGCATCAGCAAAATACAATTTATTCCGGGGTTTTTAAAACGCCTTCCCACTTACTTACGACAGCCGTTGCAACTGCGTTTCCGACCGCATTAGTGGCTGAGCGGCCCATGTCCAGAATCTGATCCACCCCAAGCACCAGCAATAAGCCTTCTGTCGGGATTTTAAAGGTGGCCAACATTCCTGCAATAACTACAAGCGAAGCCCTCGGAACGCCCGCCATGCCCTTGCTGGTTAGCATAAAAATCAACATCATAGCAATCTGATCCCCCGCCGACATCTCAATCCCGTACATCTGGGCTATGAACAGCGTGGCAAAGGTCATGTACATGGTGCTGCCATCCATATTAAAAGAATATCCAAGCGGCAAAACAAAACCGGTAATCTTTTCGGGACACCCAAAGCGGTCGAGAGCCTCGAAAGTTTTGGGCATGGCGGCCTCAGAGCTTGCGGTGCTGAACGCCAAAAGAAGCGCTTCACGCATTTCTTTCATCAGCCTAAGGAAGTTAATCCTAAAGACCAGACAAACCGCGAACAACAAACCGAAAACAAAAAAGATCAAGCCTCCGTAAAAACATAAAATCAAATTCAGGTAACTCCATAAAACCTCAATCCCTTGTTTTGCAACCACCGCAGACAAAGCACCAAAGACACCCAGCGGAGCAAATACCATTACAAAGTTGGTAACCTTGAACATTACATGACTCAGGGATTCAGCAAAATCAACAATTGGCTTCCCTTTTTCTTTCAGCATTCCGGCAGCAACCCCAAAAAAGATGGAGAAAACCACAATGGGCAGAATTTCATTTTCTGCCATGGCTCTGATAACACTATCGGGAATAATATGATTGATAAAGTTTTTGCTGTCGAATCCTTTAACCTCAAGCCCGGTCGATTCAGAAGCATCGGGAAGGGGAAGGTTAATCGCCCTACCCGGTTCGAAAATATTTACAATTAACAGCCCTATAAAGAGAGCCACCATTGTTGTAAGGGTAAAATAAATTATGGTTTTTAGACCAATACGACCAACAGATTTAAAATCTCCTACATTGGCAACCCCTACCACCAAAACGGCAAACACCAGAGGGGCAATGATCATTTTGATAAGCCTCAGGAAAATGTCACTCAGAAACCGCATGTCAAGGGCAAACTCTTTCCAGAGCCCCCCCACCAAAATGCCCAAGGCCATTCCAAGGAAAATCTGCACTACCAGGCCCGGGGCTTTAATTTTCATGTGCTATTGTATAAAGGGAATTGAATAAAGACTGCCGGGCACCAGGCCGAGGACTACAATAATCAGCGAACAAAGGGCGACAACAGTCCAGATAAATCCATTACCGGAAATGGAAACTTCTTTGTTCTCGTCCCGAAAATAAATCCGGATAATAATTTTCAAATAATAGTAGATGCTGATCATGGATCCTACAATTCCTAAAATGGCAAGGAGGATATGCCACTTGGTGCCTCCCGATAACAATCCCGAAAGCATAAAATATTTTCCAAAAAACCCGGCGAGGGGAGGAATGCCTGCCAGAGAAAGCAAAGCAATTGACATAGAAAGAGCCAGCAGCGGAGACTTTTTTGCGAGTCCGTTAAAGCGGTCAAAACCCTCGTCACCGCTTTTTCCGGCCACAAGAAGAAATCCGGAAAAGGCAAGCAGCGAGGCGGCAAAATATGCCACGCCATAAACAAGGAGGGAGCCCTGGGAATTGGTGTTCATGAAAATAATAGCCATTACCATAAAGCCTGCATGGGAAATACTGGAATAGGCCAGCAGTCGCTTTACGGAAGTTTGAACCAGGGCACTGATGTTGGCCCAGATTAAAGTGATGCCGGCAAACAACGACAGAATCGGAACCCAGATGTGACCGGCATACATAAGTGAATAGGAAATCAGACGGAAAAAAGCAGCAAAGGCAGCTACTTTTACAAGGGTTGACATAAAGGCGGTAACCACGGTTGGTGCTCCCTGATAAACATCGGGCGTCCAAAAGTGGAACGGCACCAGGGAAGCTTTAAAGGATAGCGCACATACGACCATGATAACTCCTGCATAGAAAAACGAAGGCAGCTGGTCTGAGCCGGCAAAAACCGCATCGCTGATACTTCTCAGGTCAAGGCTTCCGGTGGCACCATAAATTAGGGCAAGTCCGAACAACAAAAAGGCACTGACAAAGGCGCCGGTTAAAAAATACTTGAAAGCCGATTCGTTGGAAGCCAGGTCGTCTTTTTTGCTTCCGGCCATTACATACACAGGAATGGATAAAATCTCCACCCCGAGAAAAAACATAGTGAGATTGTTAAAGGAAACAAGCAAAACCGCTCCAATAATGGAAAACAGGGAAAGAACCAGAATGTCGGTTTTTAAATCTTCGCCGGCTTCAAACCCCTTTAAAAACAAAAACCACAAAGCCGAACCTACAAGGATGAGCAAGGAAAACGCATTGGCAAAATGATCGAACCGAACCATATTATTAAAAATAGCAGGAAGCTCAAGGTTGTCCCAAAAGATAACAGAAGCTACAGCGCCGGCGAGGAGGCCGGTTAAAATCAGCGGAAGCACCAGGCGCCTGAAACGGAAAATATCCGCCAACAAGGCAAGAAAACCGGCGGAAGAAAGAAATATCAGGACGAACATCAGCGAATGTTATTTAATGCCAGCGTTAATTAATTCAAACAGTTCCTGAACCGGAGCCTGAATAACCTCAAGCAAAGGCGCAGGATAAATACCGAAAAATAAAACTACCATGGCAAGCGGAAGCAACACCCACCATTCTTTTTTTCCGGCCTCGGTAAAGGTTTCGGATTTGTTTCCTCCCGCACCCAACATGATTCCCTGGTAGCTGCGGAGCATATAAACGGCTCCCAAAACCACTGTAAGCCCTGCCAGCGCCGCTGCCCAGAAGCTGTATTGGAACAACCCCGTAAGCAAGAGGAATTCGCCCACAAATCCATTCGTAAGCGGAAGGGCAACACTGCCCAGCAACACGATCAGGAAAAACACCGCAAAAACCGGCGCTTTGGTTCTTAAGCCGCCCAGTTCGGAAATTATTCTTGTTCCCGTTTTTTCCATCAGCAAATCACAAATGAAAAATAAGGCCACCACATTTACTCCGTGACTTAGCATTTGAATGACCGAGCCGGAAAGGCCTTCTGCGGTCATCGAAAACATCCCTGCCGAAATAAGACCTACGTGGGCGATGGAAGAATAGGCAATGAGGCGCTTAAAATCTTTTTGAACCAGGGCAAGACAAGAGGCATATATTATTCCGGCGACGGAAAGGCCAATGGCAACGGAAGCCCATTCGGAGGTTCCGGTGGGAACCATGGGAAGCAGCCAGCGCAAAACGCCGTAAGTTCCCATTTTTAACATTATTCCCGAAAGCAGCATCGTTCCAGCAGTGGGAGCAGAAGTATAGGTGTCGGGCTGCCAGGTGTGGAATGGGAAAACGGGCATTTTTACCGCAAAGGCGAGAAAAAGGCACCAAAAAACAAAAGTTTGCTGTCCGGCAGTGAGCGTCGCCCCGGCCTGATACAAATCGGACAGGTGGAATGATTTGGCCCCGTTGTTTTGGGTGAACTGATATACAAAAAGCAGGCCGATGAGCATGAAAAGGCTACCTGCAAGGGTATAAATGAAAAACTTAAGGGTAATTCGCGGACTGTCTTTTTCGCCCCAGAGAAGACAAATAAACCAAATGGGAATCAGCGCCAACTCCCAGAAAACATAGAACAAAAGGCCATCCATGGCAGAAAAAACACCAAGCAGGGCAAATTGCATAAAGGAAATAAGACCGTAAAACACCCGGGGGTTTTTATGGTCTTTTGCCAGCGAGGAAAATATGATGAAGGGAAGGAGGAAATTGGTCAGGGTAACGAGAAGCAGACTTATTCCGTCGAGACTCACAAAAAAAGAAGAACCTATTCCCGGAATCCAGGGCGTTTTAAACGTGAGCAGGTCGTTTTGATGATTTTTGAAGGCCACCCAGCAGGCAATGGCAAGGCCCAAAGAAACCAGCGAGGAAAGAAGGGCAAGTGGCCTTGCATTACTTTGGCGCGAGCCCAGCAAAAGGATGCCGGTCAGAAATGGAAAAAGAATCAGGGTAAGTATCAGCATATAAACCGGCCAAAAATACCAAAAACTATGAATGGAAAATCACAAAAATTGGGGTATTGGGGCGGGCTACTTCTTTTCCTGCAAAAAGGGTAGTTCCTCAGTTTTACCATCTTTGCAAATAAGGCTCAGTTTTAATCCCGGGCCCCCAATCCGGAGAGTAGCAGCGCAGGCTTTTTCTCCTTCTTCTTCATAGAAAACATCTACGGGGAACATTTCCCCGGTTTCGGGATCTTCGTCGGATTCCCCGCCGAGATAAAAAGCCGGATGAACCGAAGCAAAGCCCTTTTCTCCGGCCAAAAGGCTATCGCCTGAATAGCGGGAATAAACATACATTATCGTTGAATAGTTGACGCGTTCAACACGAACCGTTATTTCCTCCTTCCCCCTTTTTTGGGCATAAAACTTCACTTTTCCCAGCGGTATTACTGAGGAAAATAAGACGGTGTCGGTTTCATTAAGAATAAGAAAACTGTCTTTAAGGCGATAGCGTTGCGCTCCGCCAGAAGCTTTCAAGCCCGACAAAAACAAGGAGTCGTAAAGACCGGGAGTTTCCACTCTAAAGATTGGATCCTCCCCCGGTGTTTCCCGGTTACCGGGATTGTCCTCAACAGTTGGGCTGCAGGAGGCAAGCAAACAAAAAAGTGAAAACAGCGACAAAATCTTCATACGAAACCAAAACTAAAAAAATTGACCGATAAGATCTGGGAAAAGAAGGAGCCGGGTTAAAAAAGCAACCCCCAAAAATTTGGGGGTTTGTTGTCCGACTAGGGCTCGAACCTAGACTCTTCTGAACCAAAATCAGACGTGTTGCCAGTTACACCATCGGACAAAAAAGGAATCCGGAGACCGGATTCTATAAGGGCTGCAAAGATAAAAAAAAATTAAAATATATCCATTTACCGACCCCCTTAGCCTTTTGTCCCATTTCAATTGCCCCCACGCCGGGAATATTCCTAAATTCGCAATCCAGTATTAATATTCCAGAAAATGATGAATTCGTACAGCAAAAAGAACAATCTTATCGGATGGGTAGTTTGGGCGATTGCCACCCTTGTTTATCTGGCCACTATTGAGCCAACCGCCAGCTTTTGGGATTGTGGAGAGTATATTCTGTCTTGCTATAAACTTGAGGTGGGCCACCCCCCCGGGGCCCCGTTCTTTATTCTTCTGGGCCGATTTTTTACCCTTTTTGCCGGTGGCGATGTAATGAACGCCGCCATGTGGGTAAACGTAATGTCCGGGCTGTCAAGCTCCTTTACCATTCTTTTCCTCTTTTGGACCATCACAGCACTGGGTCGTAAACTTTCCGGCAATGCCGAAGAGCCCGACACGTCCTCCCAAATCCTGATTTTCGGATCCGGAATTGTTGGAGCCCTTGCTTATACTTTCTCCGATTCTTTCTGGTTCAGCGCAGTGGAAGGTGAAGTATATGCCATGTCCAGCCTGTTCACCGCCCTGGTTTTCTGGGCCATTTTCAAATGGGACAAGGCCGATGATGACGACATGAAAAACAATACCAGCAATTCGGTTAAGTGGCTCATTCTCATTTCCTATATGATGGGTCTTTCCATCGGAGTTCACTTATTGAACCTGCTTGCCATTCCTGCCATTGTGCTTTTGTATTATTTCAAAAAATCCAAATTCACACCCAAGGGCTTTGCCATTGCTTTCGGCGTATCTATATTGTTGCTGGGAGCCGTTCAAAATGTAATCATTCCCGGGATTGTTAACCTGGCTGCACATTTCGACCTGAAATTTGTAAACGGATTCGGGCTTCCCTTCAACAGCGGGATGTTGTTCTACTTCGTCTTATTGCTGGGAATAATTATTACAGGAATTTTCTATTCTATCCGCCAAAGCCAAAAGGAATACAAAGTGTTTTTCTGCCTTTCTGCCTTGATGGTAGTTCTGAGTTTAATCTGCAGCCCTACCGGAAAAGATATGGTGCTTCGCCTGATTCTTGGGGGCATTGCCCTCGGCTTAATTCATTATCTGAGAAACCGCCATGCCATTTTAAACACCGTTCTGATTTCGTTTTTCGTGCTTCTCGTGGGTTACTCTTCCTTCTTTGTGCTGGTTATCCGCTCGCAGTCTGACACACCCATGGACCAGAACAATCCGGAAAACCCAATCAGCCTTCTTTCATACCTGAAACGGGAGCAGTATGGAGACTGGCCCATTCTTTACGGACAAAACTTCAACACTCCGCTTATGAACCGGGATGAAGATGGGGACGGATCGCCGGATGTTTACAAAGACGGAGACCCTGTTTATATGAAGGACGAAAAGCTGGGAAAATATGTAGTTAAGGACGACCGGAAAAAAGACATTCCAAACTACCATCCCGACTTTTGTTCGTTTTTCCCCCGGATGTGGAGCCAGCAAAGCAATCACGAAAACGCCTATCGTATCTGGTCGAACCTGAAAGGGAAAAAAATGCCGTATCAAAACCCCTTTACCGGGCAGACGGACATGATAGAAAAACCAACATTTGCCGATCAGCTTGCCTACTTCTTTAAATATCAGGTGGGCCATATGTACATGCGCTATTTTCTCTGGAATTTTGCCGGAAGACAAAACGACATTCAGGGGCATGGAATAAATCCCGAATGGAGAATAGAAGGGAACTGGATTTCCGGAATTCCTGCTCTTGACGCAGCCCGACTTGGGCCACAGGATCGACTGCCCGAATCGGTGGTAAACAACAAAGCCAACAACAAGTTCTACTGCCTTCCTTTGATTTTGGGATTGTTCGGCATGGTATAAAAAAAAAAAAAAAAATGGCAGGACGCAACCGTTGTTACCCTTCTTTTCCTAATGACGGGACTAGCCATTGTTTTTTATCTGAACCAGTATCCGTACCAGCCCAGGGAAAGAGATTATGCTTATGCCGCATCTTTTTATGCTTTCGCTATCTGGATCGGGCTTGGCATTTTTGCACTTGCCGATCTGATAAAGAAAAAATCAAACCTGATTTCGCTGGGCATAATAGCAATTTCTACCGTTGCCGTACCCGGATTAATGGCACAGCAGGGATGGGACGATCACAACAGATCAAAAAGATATACGGCTCGTGATTTTGCCAAAGACTACCTGGCCTCCTGCGAGAAAAATGCTATTCTTTTTACCAATGGAGATAACGACACTTTCCCGCTGTGGTATGTGCAGGAAGTAGAGGGATATCGCACCGATGTCAGAGTTGTAAACCTGAGCCTTGCCCAAACCGACTGGTATATTAATCAGATGCGCAGGCAGGCATACGACTCAAAACCCATACCCGGAACCTTGTCAATCGACAAATATATTCAGGGCAAACGCGACATTGTGCCGGTCAGAGAGCGCAAAGAATTAGCAGGCTATCAGAATCTGAAAGAAGTAATGGACTTCGTCGGGAAAGACGATGAGAAATATATGATCATGTTGGGCGACGAGCTGAGGAACTACATTCCCACTAAAAAGTTCCGCATTCCTGTAGACAAGGAAACCGCACTTCGCACCGGAACCATTACCGAGGCCGACACTGCAAATCTGTTGCCTGCTCTCGATTGGGAAATCAACAAAACGTATGTTTACAAAAACGATCTTTTGATTTTGGATATCCTTTCAGCCAACAACTGGGAGCGTCCGGTTTATTTTTCGATAACCACCGGCAGCGATGCTTACCTGAGCCTCATGCCGTTCTTCCGGCTGGAGGGCCTTGCCTATCGCCTTGTTCCTCTTCGTAATGTTGCCGGAAGGGGACAGATAAATGTAAACACCGAGAAGATGTTTAAAAACATCATGGAGGATTATAAATGGGGCGGGCTTGATGAGAATGAAATTTACATGGACGAGAATAACATCCGGATGGCAGAAACGATGCGGGTTCAGATGGTAACGCTTGCGAATGCGCTCACCAAAGAGGGCAAAAAGGACAAGGCTTTGGCGGTTCTGAAAAAATGTCTGCAGGTGCTACCCGAAAGAAATGTGCCCCTTTTCAATGAACCTTACGAGTACAAGCTCTACCTGGTTCAGGCGCTTTATGAGGCAGGAGGAAATGAAGATGCTGCCCGGATTGCCAAACGGTTTTTCCAGATACTGGAAGGCGACCTGGCATACCTGAACTCATTTAAAGGGTCAGAGAAATCCAAAGTGAGCAAGGAGCTTTACCGCAAAGCCGGAATGATGAACGAACTTATTGTGTTAGCAGGAGACAATCAGGACGATGCAACAAAGAAGGAGCTTGAACAGCGATTCAAGCCTTATGAAATGTACCTGATTCAGGAAGGTCCCCGCGAAGGCCCTCCCGGACAATGATAAGACCGGTTCGACCCGGACCCATTATTAAGGCATTCTTTCCGGATGTTGTATGGCGCATGGATCCAAACCGGAGGGAATTGTTTCTTACGTTCGACGATGGCCCTAACCCCGAAACAACACCTGCCATTCTGGACATCCTGGATGCTGAAAAAGTAAGCGCAACCTTTTTTTGTATAGGAAGAAATTGTGAAAAACACCCGCAGCTCTTTCAGCGGATTCTGGAATCAGGGCATGGGGTGGGAAACCACACCTACGATCATTTGAACGGGTGGAAAACCGATAAGGAGACTTATTTAAAGGATGTTCAGAAGGCCGCAGAAATTATTCCCGGAAATCTGTTCCGGCCCCCTTATGGCAGAATTTCACCCGGCCAGGCAAGGGCGCTTAAAAAGAACTTTTCCATTGTAATGTGGGATGTGCTGAGCTGGGATTTTGATCGCAGCCTTAGCCCCGCAACCTGCATTCGGAAAACACTGGGAAACATCAGGGCCGGCAGCATAATAACGCTTCACGACAGCAGCAAGGCAAAAGAAAGAACGCTTCCCCTTTTAAAGGCAATCATTGCCTTTGCCGGAGAGAAAGGCTATTCCTTTCAGAAGTTATAAAGCTATTTTCCGGATTCCAGAGGAATTCCAGTTTCCTGAATTTTTGAAAAACCTCCGTACACATTCGTCAGATTTTTAAATCCGTGTGCCCTCAGAATAGAGGCAGCAATCATGGAGCGATATCCGCCGGCACAATGAATAACATAGGGGTTCGATTTGTCGAGATCGTTTATGTTTTTCAAAAGATGGTCGAGCGAAAACAACGTGGCGCCGGCCACATGATTACCCTGATATTCCCCGCTTTTTCTTACATCCAGAATTTGTGAGCGAAGGTTTGCGTATTCGTTTTTCAGGGCTTCAGGCGTAATGCTTTTGATTTGATCCGTTGAACCGCCCGATTTTTTCCAGGCAGCCACACCGCCATCCAGATAGCCGGCCACATTTTCGAAACCCACCCTTGCCAGTCGCACCACAGACTCCTCTTCTTTTCCGGGAGCTGTTACCAAAACAATTTTTTTGTCAATTTTAAGAAGGGTTCCTGCCCAAACGGCAAACTGTCCGTTTAAACCAATATTGATAGAGCCCGGGATGAATTCTTTTTCAAATTCATCCGGAATCCGCGTATCAAGAATTTCAGCTCCTTCAGAAACAAGGGCTTTAAATGCGTCGAGCGAAAGAGGTTTAAGATTTTGGGAGATTATGGAATCAAGGTCTGAATAGCCAGTTTTATTAATCCTGGCATCTTCAAAAAAGTAGGCGGGAGGAGCTACCAGTCCATCGGTAACCGACTTAATGAAAGAAGCTTTATCGATATCAGCGAGAGCGTAGTTGGAAACTTTTTGCTCGCCTATGGTGCTTTGTTTTTCCGTGCCAATGCTTTTTCCACAGGCAGAGCCCGGGCCATGAGCAGGGTAAACAATAACATCATCGGGAAGCACCTTTATTTTTTTGTTCAGCGAGTCGTAAAGCATTCCGGCCAATTCTTCCTTCGACATTTTGCCGTCCAGCAAATCGGGTCGTCCAACATCTCCTACAAATAAAGTATCGCCGGTAAAAACAGCATGTTCTTTTCCATTCTCGTCAAACAAAAGGTAGCAAGTAGATTCCGGGGTGTGTCCGGGCGTATGAATGGCCTTAAGTTTTGCTTTTCCAACATTAAAAACTTCTCCGTCTTTTGCATGATATACTTCATAATCCGGATTTGCGCCGGGTCCGAAAACGATAGGAGCTCCCGTCTTTCTTGAAAGGTCGATATGGCCTGAAACAAAATCGGCATGAAAATGCGTTTCAAAAACATACTTAAGATTCGCGCCCCGTTCTTTGAGAAGGTCTAAATAGGGCTTTGTTTCGCGAATGGGGTCAATTATAACAGCCTCGCCATCCGACTCAATATAGTAAGCGGCTTCTGCAAGACAATTGGTGTAGAGCTGTTGAACGATCATAACGATTAATTTACATAAAATATATTTCCTGACCTAAAAGTACTACGCCCAGAATCAGGACAAAAACACCGAAAGCAAACTTTAGCTTTTCCCCGGAAATGAATCGGGCGAAAAAAACACCGCTCAGAATACCTGCCACCGTGAGGCCGGAAAAAGAAAAAAGAAAAACCCAGTCGGGGCTTGGAACAATGGTAATCTTTGCAAAAAAGCCAAAGAGGGAGTTTATGGTAATCAGAACCAGGGAGGTTCCCACCGCCATTTTCATAGGCAGGTTAGCCAAAATAACCAAAGCGGGGATTATTAAAAAGCCTCCTCCGGCTCCCAATATTCCGGTAATAATACCCACGACCAGCCCCACAAGCAGAACCAGCCCGTATCGGTAGCGCCGGGTTTCTTTAAAGTCGTCTTTCCTGATAACCCTGGAATTACGAATCATGGCAATGGCCGAAAAAACCATCAAAAACGAAAAGAGCAACATAACCAGTACATCCCGGGAGAGGACCGCAGGCCCGAATCGGGCAACTTCTTCAGGAATGGCGGGCAGGAGGTATCGGGAAGAAAAGAAAACGGAAACCAGAGAGGGAACGCCAAAAAACAACACCGATTTTGTACTGAACAGATTCAGTCGGGCATAACCAATGGATCCTATAAAGGCCGTTATGCCCACAATAAAAAGGGAATAGGTGGTGGCTTCAACCGGAGGAATGTTAAAGAAAAATACCAGAACAGGAATGGTCAAAATTGCACCACCAGCACCCAACATTCCCAGGCAAACCCCGATAGCCAGCCCAAGCGCATATCCAACTAAAAACACCGTTTAACCTTGATTTTGGCAAAGTTATGGCCTTTATGTTGTAAAAAAGCCACTTTTTTTCTATTTTCGGTAGAAATCCGGGGCAACCCGGTGAACAATTCCTCGTCTTTTTTCGTAGAATGAGGAGGATAAATGCCAAAGAATGGACGAAGCCGAAATTATTAAAGGGTGTCTTAAAAACGACCGCCTCAGCCAAAAGGCCCTGTACGACAGGTTTTATGGCAGGATGATGGCGGTATGTATGAGATATGCCCGCGACAGAGCAGAGGCTGAGGACATGTTGCATGAAGGATTTATGAAGGTGTTTACGGGAATGAAGGGGTTTGGCCATAAGGGTTCGTTTGAAGGTTGGATAAGAAGGATTATGGTAAACTGTTGCATCGATCACCTCAGGAAGAAAAAACAGGAATACCTGATTGTAGATACGGTTATTGCAAGCCGGGCCAGTGTTAGTGCAGAGGATGAGGTTAGTGAGGACGAGCTTGCCGATCTGATTTCCAAAGAGGATATTCTGGCCGCCGTTCAGCAATTATCGCCGGCCTACAGAACAATATTTAACCTTTATGTGCTGGAGGAACATACACACAAAGACATTGCTGATAAACTTGACATAAGTGAAGGAACATCAAAATCAAACCTCGCCAAGGCAAAATTTAACCTCAAAAAAAATCTGCTCAACCTGTTAAAAATTAAAAATGACAAATAACAAGCTCGAAAATAAAGTTCGCGAATCTCTGTCCGGACTGAATTTCCCTCCCGACCCCAGGGGCTGGGAACGACTTGAGGCTGATCTTAACCGTATCCCCTCGGGCCCAAAAATATCTTTGTCTGCCAAGCAAATCAGGTTCTCCCTAAACCTCATTGCCGGTGGCCTTGTTTTGAGTGGCCTTATCTGGGCCTTCGTAGCTTACACCCCTTCCTCCGAAACAGGAGATAAAACGAAACCGGCTCCTGTAAAAGAAAAAGGAATATATGCTCCCATTCCCTCTGATGAAAGAAATCAGTTTTTGAATTCTTCTCCTGAAAACGATGCAGGAGCTTCGCTTTCCTATGTAGTGAGGGAAGGCGGGGAAAATTCTCCCGGGATTGCCGGCGACAGTTATAACCCCCTGTCAGGGAATAATAATGCTATCGGGGCCAACTCCGGCACAGCCCAAAAAGTAAACCAGTCTGCGATTAACTCCGGTAGTAGCAATACGCCGGTTGAGCCCATAAACCCCCTGCTCAGGGGTACTATTATAGCGGATCACCCTGATCTGGTGGAACGCAAAAAAACCCTCAGCGAAATAAAGCTAAGCGCCGAAGAGTTGCAGATTTTTTCAAATCCCAATTTTATCATGGGGCAAAGGACGCTTTTCTTTCCTGACATGATTGACCCCAAACTGGGATACATCTATGCCACACGGGAAGAAGATTCTTCCGGAAAAATAATGAGCCTCAAAGAAAAACTGAAGCAGGATAGTTCCGGCCATAAAGAGCAAGAGCCCGAAATTAACACACAAAAGAATAAATCAGCCCAGTCCGACTCATTGGGACAATCCCCTCGAAAACAGGAGGGAGGAAACTCCATGCAAAGGGTTGTACCCCGGTAAAAAAACAAACGACCCCCTCCAAAAGAGGGGGTTTTTTTTGGCAACCTTTTTCCATCCCTTCGTCTTATATGAAACGAAGGAGGAGTCATGAAATCCACATTCAGAAATTTTATTCTTGCCCTTTTTGCAGGAATTGTTTCCCCAGGGCTTCTGTTTGCCCAGGATCCGGAGTTTACCCAGTTTTATGCAAATCCACTTTATCTGAACCCGGCTTTTGCAGGTGCCAATAAGTGCCCGAGGTTTGTTTTAAATTATAGGAACCAATGGCCTGCACTAACAGGACAGTTTGTAACCACAAGTGCCTCTTTTGACAAATATTTTTGCGGAATAGGTGGAGTAGGGGTATTGATTACCAACGACAATGCCGGAGAGGGAACCCTTAAAACCACGAATGCCAGCTTGCTGTATGCCTGGCACCAGCCCCTGAATCGCTTTTTATCGATCTCGGCCGGATTTCAGGGAACCTTTGCCCAAAAGAAAGTTGATTGGGACAAACTTAGCTTTGGCGACATGATAGACCCCCGGAGGGGTTTTACAAGGCCTACCGAGGAGGTTCCAACCGAAGGCATCGCAAGATATTTTGATATGTCGGCGGGAATTATGCTCCACTCTTCCAGGTTCTTCCTGGGCTTTGCCTCTCACCACCTTGCCGAGCCCGACGAGTATTTATTGTCGGGCCCCAGTCCTCTGCCACGAAAATATACCGGACATGCCGGAGCGGTTATTCCCGTGAGCAATCACGACGATGTAAGCATCAGCCCCAACGTGTTGTTTCAGGCCCAGCAGGATTTTCGCCAGCTCAACCTGGGCTTATATGTAAATAAAGGACCGATAACTGGAGGGTTTTGGTACCGGAATCAGGATTCATTTATTATTCTCTTAGGGCTTCAGCAAAAATCCTTCAGAGTAGGATATAGTTATGATGTAACCATCAGTAAGCTAAGTAATCAAACCGCAGGGTCGCACGAGCTTTCTTTTCAGACCAGCCTTGCGTGTAAAAAGTGTAAAAAGAAATTCCGGACAGTTGTTTGTCCGAGCTTTTAGTTCGTATTGGTTTGCAGGCTCCCGGAAGCTTTCCATCGTGGGGAGAAGAAAGTTTCAAATGGGGCCTGCTTTATAAAAAAACTCCCGGAGCCGCCGGGAGTTTTTCTTTCTTAAACCTAACCAAATCAAACCTAATCAATAACCACTTTTTGTTGGTACAACTCATTTCTGTTGGCTGCAACAACCGTATAAACACCTGAAGGAATTCTGTTATAGGGGTCAAAAGCTTTTAAAACAGCATGTTGATTTCTGAAAACCACTTTACTGTAAATTTCATTGCCCAAAATGTCTTCCACAACAACCAAGACCTCCTCCGAACGATAATTGCTCAAAATAATTAAAGGGTCTCCGGCGGAAGACATGGTGTCGATAAGAATCAAACTGTTTTTCTCGCGAACCATTCGCCCATCATCCTGAATGCCGGATTTTTGAGAAAATAAAAGTCCGGATGAAAAACAAAGAGAAAAAATGAAAAGGAAAATGTTTCTTTGCATGGGAAATTGCTTAAACAATATTATGAAAATTGAAGAGTTTTCCAAAGGGATGAAGGAGAGGCTTCTTAACATTTAGACAAATGTACCTTCTGGAAGGTTAAACCCCTCCTTTTTTAGGATAAAAAATGGACCTAAACAAAAACCTAAACACCGATCTGAAGTCTTTACCCTCTCAACCCGGGGTTTACCGGTTTTTGAACCGGGAGGGGAAAGTTATTTATGTGGGGAAAGCCCGAGACCTGAAAAAGAGGGTGGGCTCCTATTTTTCAGGGAAACCACAATCTGCGAAAGAGAAAATACTCGTAAAGAACATTGCCCGGATTGAAACCATTGTTGTGGATACCGAATACGATGCCCTGTTGCTGGAAAATTCCATGATAAAGGAATTGCAACCCAGATATAATATTTTGTTAAAAGACGACAAGACCTATCCCTGGATTTGTATTAAAAAGGAAAGGTTCCCACGAGTATTTCCTACACGAACACTGGTGCGCGACGGAAGTGAATATTTCGGACCCTATGCTTCCGTGAAGGTGATGAACAATCTGCTGGAATTGATTAGAGGGATTTTCCCTTTGCGAAACTGCACCTTTGATCTCTCTGAGGAAAACATCGCAAAAAAGAAATTCCGGATTTGTCTGGAGTATCAGATTGGAAATTGCCTTGGCCCCTGTGAAGGACTGCAAAGTCAGGTCGATTATGATGATAGCATAAAAAAAATCAGAGCCATTTTACGGGGGAAATCCGGAGAGGTAGCCCGAAGCCTTAAAGAGGAAATTCAAAAATATGTCAGCGACCTGGCTTTTGAAAAAGCGCAAAAAACCAAAGAAAAACTTTTGCTGCTGGAGAAGTTTCAGGCCAAATCAACCGTGGTTTCGCCCCAGCTGGGCGACCTGGATGTTTTTTCTGTCCACGAAGACCAGGGCACAGGATATCTTAACTTTTTCAGGGTTTCGGAAGGAGCCATTGTGGGAAGCCACAACATGGAACTGAAGCAAAAACTTGAGGAAAATGCGTATGATTTTCTCTTGCTCGGACTCACCGAACTTCTTCGGAAATTTCCTCCACCCAAAACACCCTGGGAAATAATTGTGCCCTTTTCCCCTGAAATAGAATTCCCCGGAATTCGATTTACTGTTCCCGCGCGTGGCGACAAAAAGCAATTGCTCGACCTGTCGGACCGCAACGCCGTTTATTTTAAACTTGAGAGCAAAAAAAGGGAATCGCTTGTTGATCCCGAGCGGCATACCAAAAGAATTCTTGAAACCCTGAAAAAGGATTTGCGGCTGAAAGACCTTCCCCGCCACATGGAATGCTTCGACAATTCCAACTTCCAGGGCTCTGAGGCCGTTGCCGCCTGCGTCGTATTTAAGAACGCAAAACCGGCAAAAAAAGAATACCGCCACTTTAACATCAAAACAGTTGAGGGGCCCGACGATTTCGCCTCTATGGAAGAGGTGGTCTACCGCAGGTACAAGAGGCAAGGGGAAGAAAATCAACCCTTGCCCGATTTGATTATTATCGACGGAGGGAAAGGGCAGCTGAGCGCAGCACGGAAAAGCCTTGAAAAACTCGGACTTTCAGGAAAAATTCCGGTAATAGGCATTGCCAAAAGACTGGAAGAAATTTATTTTCCCGGCGATCCTCATCCGCT